>NZ_KB913034.1:1185713-2052877 GCF_000384195.1 Allobaculum stercoricanis DSM 13633
ACCGAGTGAATTTGATCACTCGGTCTTTTTTCTCTTGCTATACTGAAATTAGCGGAAGAGATCGTTGCTTTTTTGAGATTTGATCTCGCAAAAAAATTGATAGAAGATCTTCTGTATGCACCACTGACTGTTTCGAAATAGAACGAATAATTCGCCCTGCTCGAGAACGTAGAAAAAAATATTAATTCGCAGAAGATCGGCCGCTTTTCTATTTTTGGAGGTAATTATGGAAAGACTATATGCGGTTTGTTGTGGTATCGATGTTCACAAAAAGATTTTGGTGCTTGTTTGAGAACGAAACAATCTACTGAAATTCGTTCTTTTGGTGCATCAACTCAAGATCTTCTTGATCTTGTGGATTGGTTAACAGCCAATCAATGCGAAGCTGTAGCGATGGAAAGTACAGCTTCATATTGGAAGCCTGTTTTTTTAATATTCTTGAAGGCTATGATTTAAACCCAATGGTTGTCAATGCTCAACACATGAAACAAGTTCCTGGACGAAAAACAGATGTAAAAGATGCTGAATGGATTTCTGATCTGTTAATGAATGGACTTCTTAAACCGAGTTTTATTCCAAATAGACGTCAAAGAGAACTTCGCGAACTATGTAGATACAGAAAATCATTGATCGTTGATTTAGGTGCTGAAAAGAATCGACTTCAGAAAATGTTAGAAGGAGCGAATATCAAACTATCTGGGACAATATCCGATATTAATGGTAAGAGTGGAAAAGCTCTTCTTGACTATATTTGTTCTGGCGAAATTTTTGACGACGAAGCTTATGAACGACTTCTTGCAGAAAAGTTGATTTCCAAACGATTAAAAGCACCTAAAAAACAATTGATCAAAGATATGCAAGGTTGTATCAGCCCAATTCAGGCACAAGAATGATCAAAGTGATTCGAACTCATATTTAGAGAACTTGTAACAAGCGCACAGAAAAAGAACGTAATCGACATTTCAAATCATCTAAACGAAGAAGAAGAAAACGCAGTTGATTAATCAAAGACATCCCTGTGTTTTCAGATACGAGTGCACAAACGATCGTTTCATCATTGGACAGATAAGTCGCGCTTTCCAAACAAGCGGAGCTTTGTGTTCATGGGGTGGACTATTGTCCTGGAATATCATGAAAACGCGCGAAAAAAAAGAAATGGAAGAACAAACAAGGGAAATAAACTCTTAGGAAGGCCTTTTAGTGGTTTGTGTCCTCAGTGAAATGTTGATAAAAGATTCTTACTTTGGAGAAATGTTACGGAATGCCTTGCATTAGAGAAAAAGAACTGAATGTTGCAGTTGCACAGCGAATATTTAATCATTTAGCAAAGACATGAAATAGTGAGAGATTTGAGATTTACGCATATTTAAAAGAAAAATACAACAAAAACTGTTAGTATCAACTTTAAAGAGCTTGAAAATTTGAACCAATTGAACAACATTCCTCGCAAGGCTTTCAAATTTTATCTATTTTATTTTTTCAACATCGGGAAGTTTTTGTGCGCTTTTTTCTAAAACGTTCGATTTGGTTACAGAAAAAAAAGAGATAAAACTGCTTTTCACTGGTGAATAACATTGGATTGGTGACACCATTTTACACATTTCCATTCAATAAAAAAGCTTTCCGTTTTTCTGCGCCTTTATTTGTAGAAATTTGGAAAGCTTATCTGCGAAAATGTTATGAGTTCTTGCGCAATGGAGACAGTTCTTCAAGAACAAAACATAATTCTAAGGTGAAATAGAACCTTCACCGATTTCTCATACAGAAATAGGGCATTTGAGCGATTATATGCTGCATATCGATCAGTTTGGAATCTTTATCACAGCTATCAAAGATCAAGTGATTGTTCTTTTATCTTCTTAATAAATTCAAAGTCTATCGTTGTCCTACATGTAAAGTTCAAATCATATTTGAAAATGAGTTACACACCAAAAAAAATAACCAATAGGGGCTCACCCTCTGATGTCCGAGTTAATTCTAGCAGTCGGCATTTTTTCCTCGCCTATACTGAAATTAGGCAAGATCGTTCTTTTTGAGATTTGATCTCAAAAAAATTGATAGAAGATCCTACTGATCCGCAAGACTATTGTGCCCAGACGCGCAATAATTGGCCCTGTTCTCGAGAACGTAAGAAAAAAATATATAATTCGCAGAAGCGGCGCTTTTCTATTTTTGGAGGTAATTATGGAAAGACTATATGCGGTTTGTTGTGGTATCGATGTTCACAAAAAGATGCTTGTTTGAGAACCAAACAGCTCGAAATTCTTTTGGTGCATCAACTCAAGATCTTCTTGATCTTGTGGATTGGTTAACAGCCAATCAATGCGAAGCTGTAGCGATGGAAAGTACAGCTTCATATTGGAAGCCTGTTTTTATATTCTTGAAGGCTATGATTTAAACCCAATGGTTGATTATACTAATCAAACACTCCTGAGAAAAACAGATGTAAAAGATGCTGGGTGTTTCTGATCTGTTAATGAATGGACTTCTTAAACCGAGTTTTTATTCCAAATAGACGTCAAAGAGAACTTCGCGAACTATGTAGATACAGAAAATCATTGATCGTTGATTTAGGTGCTGAAAAGAATCGACTTCAGAAAATGTTAGAAGGAGCGAATATCAAACTATCTGGGACAATATCCGATATTAATGGTAAGAGTGGAAAAGCTCTTCTTGACTATATTGTTTCTGGCGAAATTTTTGACGACGAAGCTTATGAACGACTTCTTGCAGAAAAGTTGATTTCCAAACGATTAAAAGCACCTAAAAAACAATTGATCAAAGATATGCAAGGTTGTATCAGCCCAATTCAGGCAAAGATGATCAAAGTGATTCGAACTCATATTTCAGAACTTGAAGCGCACATCAAAGAACTGAATGACGACATTTCAAATCATCTAAACGAAGAAGAAGAAAACGCAGTTGAATTAATCAAAGACATCCCTGGTATTTCAGATACGAGTGCACAAACGATCGTTTCAATCATTGGAACAGATATGTCGCGCTTTCCAACAAGCGGAGCTTTGTGTTCATGGGGTGGACTATGTCCTGGAAATCATGAAAGCGCTGGGAAACGAAAGAATGGAAGAACAAACAAGGGAAATAAACTCTTAAGAAGTACTTTAGTTGTCTGTGCTCACTCAGCTGTGTTGAAAAAAGATTCTTACTTTGGAGAAATGTATAAACGGATTGCCTCACATAGAGGAAGGAAAAGAGCTATTGTTGCAGTTGCACACGCAATATTACAAATCATTTGGCAACTACTCAAAAAGAATGAGAGATATGAAGATTTAGGCTCAGATTACTTTGAAAAGAAAAATCACAAAAATAAGTTAGTATCAACTTTAAAGAGGCTTGAAAATTTTGGAATAACTCTCATGCCAGAACAACTGGCACAAGTAGCCTTCTAGAATTTTACTATTTTATTTTTTCAAAAACGTCAGGGATTTTGTGCGCTTTTTTCTAAAACGTTCGATTTGGTTACAGAAAAAAAAGAGATAAAACTGCTTTTCACTGGTGAATAACATTGGATTGGTGACACCATTTTACACATTTCCATTCAATAAAAAAGCTTTCCGTTTTTCTGCGCCTTTATTTGTAGAAATTTGGAAAGCTTTATTTCTAATTCTTTACTTTATTTATTTTCATATTTCTTATTTTCAATATCGGCTTTTACGACATTTCCGATCACTTCAGCGGCATCGACAAGAAATTGTTGTGCTTCACTGACGAGAGAAGATTCGTTTGCTCTTGCATCATATGCATACCAGGCAATTCCCTCTTCAATCCAGCCCATATTCACTAATGCTTTTACCTCATCGCGTTGGAGCGTGTAGTGGTGCGTTCCTGTTTGCGCATTTGGATTATATAAGCGATAGACTGGATATTGGCTTTTATTAGAAGCACTTTTCCAACCAATCCCTTCATAAACCCAACCTAATCGAACTAAAGTATCTCGTTCAACTGTATCGGATGTGTAATGGTGATCTCCACTATTCGGGTTAAATAAACGATAAACGTTTCTCCCTTCTTTTGGGGCTTGCCATCCTTTTCCTTCTTCGATCCAGCCATTCACAACACAATTGTCGCGTTCTTGGGAACTAGAAGTATAGAAGTGTTCTCCAGAATGTGGATTATATAAACGATACATATCCATCATTTCCCGATAAGGATCGATTTGTGCTAAAGCTTGCCAGTCATTGGCATTGCCATAGAATTTGTTTAAATCTAGATTGCCATTATAGCCTTCTAATTGTCCTCGGCTTGTATATTGGTGCATATAGTAATTCTCGAATGCACCTGTTCCATAACAGTCTGTATTGGTATCTTCTGTTTTCCGATATCCTTCTTGTGGTTTATTTTCTAAATACTGAGCAACCCACAAGTGATATCCTTTTTCGGCAACTTTACTCCAATCCAAAGTGCGAGCATAGTGAATACTTGTATACACAAGTGGTTTTACACCGGATAGCGTGTAATACGTTTCTAAAAAGCGTAATGCCCATCCTGTTCCACCTTTAGAAGAATCTTCGCCATCATAATGAAGTAATTGTGATTCTTCAAAGTCTAGAATAGGAACTCCTTTTTCAATATAATCTTTTGTTTGTTCATAAAAGAAGGTTGCTTCTGCTTCTGGAGAAGGGTTATCTTTCATGTCATTACCAAAGTGATAAAATCCCAACAAGCGTCCTTGACTGAGCGTTTTATTGGCAAATTGTCTAAACATTGGGTCTATATAGCTAGCTCCACCTGTTGCTTTAACAATCACAAAGTCGGCATCTATACGGTCAAGATCAATTGAACTTTGCCAGTTGGAAATATCAATTCCATCTAATGTTGTGGTTGATGGACGGGGATTGTGGTTTGTTCCTAATTCAAAATTTTCGTTAATATACAAACTGTCCTCAAATGTTTCTACTCCTTGTTCATAACCAAAATTGTTTACATCATGATTTGACATAGAAGAAGGTTGCGGATTCGTTTGATCTGTTTCAAAATTTCCAAATTGTTCATCCGCGAGTTCTGACGTTGTTTGACCTTCAACAACTTCATCAAAATCGTCCGCCAATACAGATAAACCCATATTTGAGACCATTAAACTCGTACTTAAGGTAAGCCCGAAGATTCGCGCGATTACTCGTTTTTTGTTTTTCATCTCGTCATTCCCTTCTCAATATAGATACATTCACAAGCAGTAAGAATAGATTCTCACCACAAGTGATTGGGGGTTTTTCTTTACTCAATATTGTCCTGGCGATCATCATGTGTTTGGTGATCGCATCGTTTCCCTACGGACAATACGATGTATTTTAGCATAATCAAAAAGATTGGAATACAAATTTTAAAAATCTAACAAAACTATTCAGATTAGAATCAACATTTTTAGATTAAAATAGAAAAGGTTAAAACCATCCTTTTCTTTGCCTTTTTATCAAAGAAGATCGATCTCAATTTAAACGACCTCTATCGAATTTCATCCATACCTTTGCAATTTTGAAATTCATGGACAAGAATCATATTTTTTTGACAAGATCGATCGTCAATTCCCCGTTTTGTCAATTGACTTGATAAGATGAACACATTGAGAAAATAAACGATCAATTAGAATCGTCGATATAGATTGAAAGGATTATTCATGAAAGAAATCAACACACTTGTCCTCTCTTTAGAATATGCATTAACGAATCAATCTTTAGATATTCCTACTGCAACACTTTCCATTTTGCAGGACTTGAAAAAACAAGGCTTAGTCTTAGGTCTTACTTCCGCAAAACCAGTCTCTTTTTTACAACGTTATCTTCGGATCAAACGCTTAGACAACCTCTTTTCCTTTTTGATTGGATCAAATGGGGCCGAGTATTACAACATGAAAACTCATCAGAAATTCGTGGATCAAAATTTAACGATGAATGATTTAGTTTCGGTGTATAACTTATGTCGAAAGCTCCAACTCACATGGGGTGTCATTGATCAAAACGAACTTTATCTTTCTAAATTTGATCCATTTGGTTTTCTTTACGCCCTCCGCCACCGTCTTAAAGCCCACTATAAAGGTTTTAATGACCTACCGAAAAACGCTAAGATTTCCCAAATCCTGATTTTCGGCAATCATGGATTATTGACCCGCTTTGAAAGTAACTTTATTCAAGCCCAAAAAGAGCATGGCATAGCTTATCCTTCTTATGATTTAAATCAATTTATCCAACAGAACACCAATGAAGATAGTTTATGTTTAGAAGAGTCTGAAATGGATGATTTCGAAGATGATAGTATTGATCTAGATGATCACTCATTTCACGTTTTCAATACCTTTTTTGAATCCCCTTCGATAAATGATGAGCAACTCATGCCTTTAGAAATGGAAGATCAAGAACATCGTGAAGAACCGGCTATCAATGAAAATGCCAGCCAACAATCGATCATTCGACAATTTATCCAGTCACATGGAAATTCTTCGACATCGCGCAATGAACTGCAAGCTTTGTTACATCGCAATTATGCCTATAAATGTGAACAACTTCCTTTGCGCATCATTCACAATTCAGATCATATTTTATCGATTTTGCCGCCTTCTTCTAGCGTTTATCTGCGTCTACAAACGGCACTAGAACAATTTAAACTCGATAGTGATAAAGTTCTATATTATGGAGCAACCGATAAAGATAGTTTAGCAATGCTGTATACTTATGGTATCGCAATTAAAGGAACGCCTCGTTATGTGAGTGATTGTTGTCATATGATCACTAAATATAATGGAGCTCAAAATGGAATTGGATATAACTTAAACGCATTAAGAGTGGAGAATAATTTTGAATTTTGTAAGCCGAAGCGAAAAAAAGCGCAATGAAGACGCGCTGATCATCGCTCATACACCTAAACAACCCATTTCAAAACAAATCGTAAACGCCCAAGACGTATTCACGATTCGAGTGGACGAGCATCCTAATCTTTGGATCGTCGCTGATGGTGCAAGTGGTCTTACGCAAGCAGATCATATGCACGTTGCAAGTGATGCTGCATGGTTTTCTCATTTTTTATGTCATTATTTAGCTGATCATAACGACCAGACCAAAACATTATCAACATTACTTTCGGAAGCGTGCCTTTGCGCAAAATCACAATTTGAAGATTGCCCAGAACTTGAACAACCTTCTTGTGCAATAGCAATCCTTCGAAAAAACGAATCACATCAATGCTTTGATTATTTATTACTCGGCGATTGTGTTCTCTTTATTCAAATCAAAGATGCACAAACATCAATGCCTTCTTATTTAAAAATCACAGATGATCGTATCGCTGATTTCGATCAGCTTGCAATTGATGAAATGATGCGCCTAGCCAAGCAAAAAAATGAATCTCCGGTTATCCAACGACCTTTTGTACAATCGATTTTGATTCAAAATCGTAGTCAGAAAAACAAACCGAATGGATATGCGATAGCTGATCTTTCCAACGATTGGCTCCATCAAGAAATTACGGGCTCGATCATGATGGATCAACTCCAACATGCCGCTTTATATTCTGATGGATTTGATCAACTCCAAAGTTTTCTTGCCTTAGACAATCAGCAATTTGGTGAATATCTATTTAGCCATCATGCTCAAGATCTTGTTGATCAGCTTTTTCAATTTCAAGAAGAAGATTCTCATTGTTCTCGTTTACCACGCTTAAAAAAGCGAGATGATACTTCTCTCATTTTAACAATAGAGTAGAGGGAGACTATCTGTGAGTCTCGCCCCTCTCATTGCACCGTACGTACGGTTCTCGTATACGGCGCTACAGCTTTACAGTTTTATTTCATGCGTTATAAAATGATAAATAGAGATTAAGGGGATCGATCAATCCTGGTCGATCTCCTTTTCTCATTGCCAAAATATTTGGTGAGATCAGAAAGTTCACTGTTCGCATTCCTGCTGTCCTATATAGGCCTAGCCTGGAGTTGGCTGTTTGTCTGATCAATTCAGATTCTAAAGGCCATTTAGATATGCGATTCAATTTCATCAGGTTATCGAAAATTGTTCGTGGTCTTTTCCACTGTTTCAATATGACAACTCGGATTTTATGCCTGAGCCACTCACCGAACTTAGTCAGGAACTTTTTCATCGAACCAATGCTAAAATAGTTAATCCAACCTCTGACGATTTGGTTTACTTTTGTAAATACGTCTTTTAATGGTGATGCGACCGCTCTTTTTCTACAAAGAACTTCTTTGATTTTGTCATAGAGTCTTTGTTTACGGTCATTTGTCGGTTTTGCCTTCCATCCATCTTTACCCTTCCAAAAGGTAAAACCTAGAAAGGTACTTTCTGGTGGTCGACATACATGGGTTTTAGTTGCACTGACAGTGAGAAATAGTTTCCTTTCTAACCAACTGGAAACTGATTTCATGATTCTATTCGCAGCTATTTCACTTTTGACGAAGATTACGACGTCATCGGCATATCTGCAGAATCTAAGTCCTCTACTCTCTAATTCTTTGTCGAATAGATCTAGATAGATGTTGGCTAGTACTGGCGAAATGCACCCACCTTGCGGTGTGCCGAGATCACTTTTTACGATCTTGCCCTCCTCAAGCACGCCTGCTTTGAGGAAGGATCGGATCAGATGGAGAACTTCTTTTTCATTGATGAGATTTCGGATCAGTGAAATGAGTTTATCGTGATTCACTTTGTCAAAGAATTTCTCGATATCTAAATCGATGACCCAGTCGTAACCTTCGTTCAGGTAATTCAATGCCTGCATGATGGCATCATGTGCACTTCTGCCTTTACGAAAACCAAAACTACTATCACTAAACGACGGGTCAAAGATGAGATCGAGCACCTGAGCAACTGCCTGTTGAATGGCTCTGTCCATGACAGTTGGAATACCTAACGGGCGTTTCTTTCCATTAGGTTTAGGGATATAGACCCGTCTGACCGGTTGGGGCTTATATTTCATATTCAGTATAGCCTCAGTAATTTCTTCCTGATGCTTATCCCAGTAGGATTCAAGATCACCCACTGTGACTCCATCTATTCCTGCTGACCCTTTATTCCGTTGGACAGCTCGGATAGCTTGATTCATGTTTTCTGATTGAAGTATTGATTCAATTAAACGCATGATGCGTCTCCTTTCTTTTCACAAACAAATTCAGATCATCCTCGTCCAGAGTGTCCCAGAAGATTACGTTTCTTCTGTATTGGATTTTTCCAGATTTACAGATTACTGGTTTGTTATTTCAAAGCGGAACGCTCTGTAAAACCATTAGGGCCTTCAGTCGATGACTTACTATGCCCTCAGCTGACTTCTCGCGACAAACCTTATTTCGACCGAACCCGTTCTCTTTGGGCCACCGATTGCTGATTTTAAAGCTTCTCGGAATATCGTCCGCGAGATCTCTCGGGGTAAGACACACATCTTTCACTGCACAACCTCCTGATTTACCGTCTTGGCGTTACGTTTGTCTTTTGGGCTTTGGTTTGTATTGCAACCTTACCCGCCATTTGGCCTTGTATCAGGTTTCTGTTCGTAGGCTCGACAGCTTTGCTACACCGCTTCCTTCACCCCAGCCTCACGGCTTTCGGCTTGCGGTTCGCTACACTTGGCGACAAATACCTGTGATCGGACTTTCACCGACAAGATGTGCGCCATGCCCGACACACAATTAAAAAAAACAGATACGACTTTAGTATCTGTTTTTTTCTCATATCGATTTGAAAATGACTATTGTAAAAAGATTTTTGGGCTTGCAACATCTGTCGTTTAAATCTGTGTCTTGCCGCATAATCTTCTGTTTAGACTCTAGATTTCGTTATTTTCTGCCGATTTAAAGAGGGCTTGGAATAAGAAAACAATCCCAATTGTTAAAATGATGTGACCCAATCCTGCAAATCCCGAGATCATGCTGCTGACAGTACTGCTAATTGGAAGAGCAAATAGTTGAGTAACGCCTCGAACAGTCATAAATCCCAAAGTTAAGATTAGACCAATATTGTAAGTCCATTCGAATTTTTTAAAAGATTTTTGTTCTTCAATATGGAAGTTCTTCATAAATAATGGAAGCAGAACAAATACTGCTGTTCCGAGTACTAAAGCATGTGTATGTACTAACCACATGACAGTTTGTCCTGTAAAGTTCGTAAATTTTGTCACTTCTCGGGCAAATACTCCGGCAATGAGTCCGAAGACAAGATAAGCCACTGCAATTTTATATGATTTTTTCATAATATCTTCCCCTTTGTCTAAAATGAAACATTACACTTTCAAGTTTTGAAGTATAGCAGATGATTTTCTAAATCCTCAAAAAGCATTTTGCCTTTTTTGAAAGTGTCTTTAGAACTCACTTGTATAAGTAGGGATCTGTGTTACAAAATTATGAACCCTTTTCTGTTTGAAATTGTTCATTTTGTTTATAGGATCTTTCCACATAGGTGAAATACACAAGCTTTTTCCAGAACGGTCTGTCATCTGTTTTGAATCGTTCTAACTTCATGGTTCAAAGTTGATCGAATACTCAGTTTTTTTGCCTCAAAAATCTATCATTTCATCTTTTGCGGCAATCGGCTCGTTTACTGGATCTCCATTGTAGTATATGGCATATCATTTTGCTTGAGGAATGCACTTAAAGTTTCTTTATTTTTAAGATTTTTCCCTTCAAAATATGCAGTTCAATCGATTTTCTCAACTATAAAGTTGAATTCCTTTTAACTCAGTGATCAATTCATCTTAATTAGATTAAAAAAAGCTGTAACTGAATTAGCTACAGCTCTTATAAAACTAGTGAATATAATATAATTCATCAAATTCATCAATTGGCCACATTGGACGCGCAATCTTTTTGAAAGGAATCCGTTCGCTTCTCTGAATCGTTGGTCCATCGGATAAAGCCATAATATGATGATTTGTTTCTGGGATCAGATAAGTATCCAAATATCCCATTTTTACAATTACGATGTCATAGTCATGGAATGGCGTTTTAGCCCCATCAAATTGTTCCATATGGCCATATTGAACATTATGATTCATGACAATAATATCAATATTTGTTTCGTCCACATTCAAGACGTAAGCTTCACCTAAATTTTGGTGATTGCCATAAACTTGTTCTCCAATTGTTTTTAAAGAACAATGAATTGTGACAGGAGCACTTCCCTCATCTTCATGAATGCCTAAATCAATACTGAAATGGTCACCGATTTGATATTGTTTCAGTTGTTCAAATGCTTGCGCATCATTGATTCCCGCAAACAATACTTTCTTATCTGTTTTATGTTTTAAAAATTCACGAAGAACGATCGTATTTTGACCATATCCGCCAGCACCACAGTTATCTCCTGAATCTGTAATTACGACTGTTTTTTCTGGATAAGCAATCGCTTGTTCGATAGATTCTTTCACTTCATCGAAATGACCAGAGAATTTAAATTCATGGCGATGATCCCAAACATATTGACTAATTTGATTGGCAACGTGTTCACAATGAATATGATCTTTTTCTGTATTTGGAATGACAGTAATTGCAGCCCCTAATTTATCATCATCATGGCGAATAAATCCAACATGGAAACTTGTTGAGAATACGCGAGGATCTTGTTCTGCTTCGTCTAATAAACGGTTAATACTACAAACAGGTTCTTTAGCCGATACACTTCTCTCTCCACCTACCATAATTGGGAGTTTTTTAACGATTGGATGCATTACGCGCTTATTTTTCATTAAATCGACTAATAAAGTCGCAACTTTACGTTGTGTGTCCACCGTATCAGAGTGTGGCGATTCACGATAACATCTTACAATATTCAGTTGTCCAGCCAATTCATTCGTTAAGTTTCCATGAGGGTCGAGTACCATCGCGATTGGCATATATTTTCCAGTGATCGCCCGAATTTCTTTCATTAAATCGTGTTCACCAGATACACAATCTAATCCTTTTACCCCACTTGCACCATGGAATTGTAAATACACGCCGTCAATTTCGTGTACATGTTGTCTTAAAGCGTCTAAGATATGATGTTTAATATAGTTAAATGTTTCCAAACCAATCATCCCGTTAGGATGAACAACAGCACTGATGCTTGGAATAATTTCAATTCCTTCATTTTCAAAGATATCTCTTACATGCATTCCATCAATGCTTTCTTGTTCGAATGTAATATGAAAATCATCACGAGTCACAATGTGATGGATATGTTCATTACATTCAGCACTAAATTTTGCAACAAAAACTTTCATATGATGTCTCCTTTTACGTTATTGTAAAACGCTTACTCATAATCTTCTTCTAAACAATTTCCTAACGCCTAGGAATTTTAAAGCATATATTCCATGTGCAACTTGAATTGAAATATCTATTTTTATTTTATTCCGCCTTCTTAGCCTGCTTAATCAATCGAACAGCTTGTTTTAAAACGGCCATCCCATTCATTAAGCCATAAGCTTCGCTATCGATCACCTCAATTGGTTTATCAGGAAATTGTGTTTTTAATTTAGGTACCGATAAACGGACTTGTGGACCGACTAAGATACAATCGGCATCTTTTGCTTTTGATTCGGCAAGCATTAAGGAATATGCATTGATATTGCATTCTAAATTCGCTTTTTTAGCTGCTTCACGGACTTTCGTTACTAATAAACTCGAGCTCATTCCCGCTCCACAAAAGATTACTATATTTTTCATTTCAATCCTCCTTGAGTTCATTTTAGAAAAACTAAATACATTTGTCAGTAACGCCAAGATCGACAAATCGAAAGTTATTCTAAATTACGACAAATATACTAATATAGATAAAACAAACGAAAACAGATGATATTTGTATTTAATTTGGAATGTTTATTATTCTTTGAAAAACTCATCATTCATGTCTGAGATTTGTCCATTGGCAATGGCCCATAAATAAAAACTAGCAATACTGCAATAAGGAGAAAAAAGTCTTTTATATTTTTCAAAGAGTTGCCGATCAATTTTTTGATGATGGTAAATCATACATAAACCTTTTCGAATGCCATAATCTTGATTGCTCAAAACATTTTTTCGTTGCATACAAAAAATAAGAATCATTTGAGCAGTCCAAACACCTACTCCTTTTAAACTCGTCAATTGTAGAATCACTTGTTCATCATCCATATCCCATAATGCTTCTAAATCAAATTGTTGATCATTTACTTTTTTCGCAAACTCTAAAATAGAATCTGCTTTCTTTTGTGAAATTCCAAAGGATCGTAAATCATCAACTGTACAAGCACTGATCGTCTTCGCATCGATTGTTTGGCACGCATCTTGTAATTTTTGCCAAATCGTTGCTTGCGCTTTAGTTGATATTTGTTGCGCAATAATTTGACGGACTAGTGTTGAAAATATATCATCATCTACTTCTCGTTCGATCCAGCCAATTTGATCAATGACTTTGCCAAGTTGTTGATCTTGATTCTTTAAATACTCGATTTCTTTTAGACCATATTGAAATATCATTTTCTAACGCTTCTTTCATTTACCTGCATTTAACGTATCATCAAACGTCTATTCGATCTAGATCCTAGAATTTGTACAAGTTCTTTAGGCGAAAAAAAACACTCTTCAAATCCCGAAGAGTGTTTCATTTTATTTTATTGTTCGACTTCAACACCGATTGTTTTTCGGATGGCTAAATCAATTTCATCTAATCCTGTTTTTTCAACAGAAGAGATCGGATAAATGTTTTTTAGCGGAATCTGTAGCGCTTTTGACAACATTTTGAGATGTGCTAAACGTTTTGTTTTTGGCACTTTATCAATTTTTGTTGCACCTATAAGGACTGTTCGATTTGTTTCTTTAAAATACTCGATCATATCTAAATCATCACGAGTTGGTGCATGTCTTGCATCGATTAAAGAAACCACCGCTTGCAGATTTTCACGATCTGCGAAATATTCATCCATCATCGTTCCCAGTTTTTGGAGCTGATTTTTAGAAAGCTTGGCATAGCCATAGCCAGGAACGTCCACTAATGTCCATTCGCCATCAATGTCAAAGAAATTCAACAGTTGGGTTTTACCTGGTGTATTCCCAACAAAGGCTAACTTCTTGCGATTACAAAGGGCATTAATAAATGAACTTTTACCGACATTGGATCGTCCAACCACAACAACTTCTGGTTTATCTAATTCTGGCCAAGACTCTTTGGAGCTAGCTGAAGAGATAAATGAGGCTTGATGCGTACTCATTCTTTCTCTTCCTCTTTTTTCTTGGTCGTGCGTTTACGAGTTGTTTTTTTATTTTCTTCTTTTAACAACTCAGCTAATGGTGGTTCTTGAATGGGTTGTAATGGTTTGGTCAAGGCATGTTCAAGTACTTCATCAACTGTAGCAACAGGAATGAAGTTTACGACATCTTTGACTTCTTGAGGGATTTCATCTAAGTCTTTGACATTTCCTTTTGGAATTAAAATTGTTGTAATTCCAGAACGATATGCGGCAAGAGATTTTTCTTTTAATCCCCCGATCGGTAAAACATTGCCTCGTAAAGTAACTTCACCAGTCATCGCTAAGTTTGATTTCACCGGGATTTGTGTCAACAATGAAGCAAATGCAGTTGTCATCGTAATTCCGGCTGATGGTCCATCTTTTGGCACCGCACCTTCTGGTACATGTAAATGGATATCCGTTTGAGCGAATACTTTTTTGGAAATGCCATAACGATTGGCATTGGCATGGATGTAGTCTAAGGCAATTGATGCTGATTCTTTCATGACATCGCCAAGTTGACCCGTTAAAATCAGAGCGCCTTTTCCATCAAACTGATTGGCTTCAATTTGCAGAATATCACCGCCAAATGATGTATAGGCTAATCCAGTTACTGTTCCCACTTGATCTACTGTTTCTTTTTTACCGTAATCAACTTTTTCGTTTCCTAACCACTCTTTAATCAAGTCTTTATCCACAACGATTTTTTCTTTTTTATCTTTGAGGACAGCTAAAACCGTTTTCCGCGCTAAAGAAGCGATTGTTCGTTCAAGTTGACGGACACCTGCTTCGCGTGTGTAGTAGCGAATCAAGTATAAGATCATGTCTTCATCAATGATCAATTGATCAGGCGTTAGACCATTTTCTTTTAATTGTTTTGGAATTAAGTGGTCTTGCGCAATATGGATTTTTTCGACATCCGTATAAGAAGACAGTTCAATAATTTCTAAACGGTCCTTCAATGCGGCTGGAATGTTTTCCAAATAGTTTGCGGTCGCAATAAAGAGTACTTTAGATAAATCATAAGGCTCTTCAATGTAGTGATCGGAGAACAAGGAGTTTTGTTCAGGGTCTAAGACCTCTAACATTGCACTTGCTGGATCACCTTTATAATCGGAAGCCATTTTATCAATTTCATCAATCAAGAACACCGGGTTTGTGACTTGCGCTTTTTTCAAGCCTTGAATTAATCGACCTGGTAATGCCCCTAAATAAGTTCGGCGATGACCACGAATTTCCGCTTCATCACGGACACCACCTAAAGACATTTTCACAAAGTGGCGATCTAAAGCACGTGCAATTGATTTTGCTAAAGAAGTTTTTCCGACACCTGGAGGACCTGCTAAACAAATGATTGGCGCTTTTAACGAATTCGTATTTTGTTTAACCGCTAAGTATTCCAAAATACGTTCTTTCACTTTTTCTAAGCCAAAATGATCTTCTTCGAGGATCTCTTTTACTTTTTCTAAGTCTTCGTTATCTTGAGTTGTTTGCCACCAAGGTAAATCCATTAACCAATCGATATACGTTTTGATCGTTCCTGTTTCCCCAGAAGCCATTGGTAAGTTTTCATAACGAGTAAGTTCTTCTAAAACTTTTTTCTTAATGTATTCTGGGTAAGGGTTGTTAGCAAGACGTTCACGAATTTGATCGCCTTCTTTACCTGGTGTAGAGCCATCCGATAATTGTTCTTGCATGGCGTTGATTTTTTCACGCAAGTAGAAATCTTTTTGATTTTGATCAATACGCTCTTTAACGGTTTCGTTAATCCGTTTTTCAACTTCATTAATCTGTTTTTCACGTTCAATATCTTCAAGAAGCATGACTAAACGGTCATTGATTCCTACTGTTTCCAAGTATTCTTGTTTTCGTTCGATCGTTAATGGGAAAAGTTGAACGGCTTTATCTGTCAAAGCATCTGGTGTAATTCCTTTAGAAATTTCCAGCATTAAATCTTTGGACATAAATTTTTCGCCAGGGCGCATTTTTTCAAGTGCAGCACTTGCCATTCTCATTAATACTTCTTCATCAACTTGGTCCTGTTGAACACTTGGCATCAATTCGATATCAACAAGTTCGGACAGTTCTCCAAATTCGAAACCGATTTTACGAGCACGTTCAATTCCTTTGAATTTAATTCTTAAAAATTTATCAAAACGGCGAACGTGGCGAATTTCGCAAAGCATACCGATTTCATGAACATCATCTGGTCCTGGATTTTCAATTTCCGGATTGGATTGAGAAAACAGACAGATGCGATCATTGTAGTTATCTTGTGCGTTTTCGATAGATTGTAAGCTGTTGGTACGGCCAACATCAATCACAAGTTCCTGACCCGGGAAAACTACAACTCCGCGGGTACATATAATGGGATACGTATTTGAGTTCATCACTTATTTTCTCCCGTTCTATTGATTGGAAAAAAGACGCTGGTTAGGCGTCTTTTCAATTTCCACTAATCTATTGTATTATTTTTTCTTTCAAAACGTGTAAATTACGCCTCGATCGAAGCAGACAAATTAGTTTTGTGCGTCAACGATTACGTCAACAACTTTGTCGTGTAAAGCAGATTTTTTGATGAAAGTTACTGTTCTTTCATCTACTTCGCTACCTTCTGGTAACATTGCTTTATATTCATCTACAGCTTTTTGTGCTTCTTCTTCTGTTAATTCGATGTTTTGGTTTTTACGGAATTGTTCAACGAATAAATCGAAGAATGCTTCTTGAGTTGCAGCTTCTTGTGCCTGTGCTTTGTAGTCATCGCTAGACATTAAGTTATGAACGAGTTCGTCTGCATTTTTACCGGAAAGACCAAATTGCATACGGATTGTTTCTCTTAAGTTACGTTCCATAGCACGTTCTACTAATGCTGCTGGTACTTCGTATGGGTTTTCTGTATGTAATGCATTGATTAATTCATTGAAGAATTTGTTGTTGTTTTCGTTGTCTAAGTTTCTTTGTAAGTATTCACGTACTTTATTTTTGAAATCTTCGCCGTTTTCGCATCCTTCAAAATATTTTTGAGTTTTTGCGAATTCATCAAGGTTGAGTTCTGGTAAAGACGCAACTTCGATAATTTCAGCTTTTTCTTGTTTGTCGGAAACTGGGTTTTTGAATTCTACAGTTTCACCAACTTTTTTATCAGCAGTTGCTTCGCGAACTGCAACTTCGTAAGCAGATTCACCATTTAATTTGAATTGAGTAACTTTAGTAGAATCTTGAACGGCATTTCCGTCTTCATCTAATTCAGTTGTACGTAAAGTAACAGTGTGAGCACCGTTTACTTCAGCACCTTCTTCATCATTGAATTCGTAGTTGTCTTCTACGTCATATAAGTTGTTGATGAATTTATCAACAGCTTCTTCTTCTACTGTAGATTCTTCTTTTGTTGCAAGTTTATCCCATTTTTTGATTTCGATTGCTTCTGGTAATGTGATATCTGCACAAACTGTGAATTCACCGTTATCTGCCAATGCAAGTTTAATATCTTTAACATCGATTACTGTTTCATCGTTTTCGTTGATGTAATCATCGATTGCATCATAAACTTTGAAAGTTTCAGATAACATATATTCCATATGTTCTTTAGTGATCATTTTTTTGATTACACTAGCAGGTGTTTTCCCTTTACGGAAACCAGGCATATTAGCGCCTTTTGCAAAGTTGTTTACTACTTTTTTCTTTGCTTTAGAAGTTTCTGGTTCATCGTAAACCAGAGTTAATTTGATCAGATTTCCGTCTCGTTCGAAACTTTTGTTCATCGTTATTCTCCTCGTCTTTCTATTCTTAACGGATATGATTTCAAGTCATCTAATTGATGATTTTTTGCGAACGCATCCCATCCTGCTTCATCTTTCATGGA
Organism: Allobaculum stercoricanis DSM 13633; assembly: GCF_000384195.1. GTDB lineage: Bacteria > Bacillota_I > Bacilli_A > Erysipelotrichales > Erysipelotrichaceae > Allobaculum > Allobaculum stercoricanis. Next base: position 1,203,775 of record NZ_KB913034.1, read on the forward strand.
AAGATAAACAAGACGAACGATAGCAGCGGCCAGGCTCTTTGGATCAACATGCTCAAAATCAAAAGGCAATGTTTCCAAAATTTCCTGGTCCAACAATTGATTTGCAAAATCCTCAGTCAGGATCAGACCATTAGAAAGCCAATCCTGAAACAACTGTCGAGTTTTCGAAATTGTTGGATCATCAAAATCATTCGTTAATAAAGATGGGTTAAATTCAATCGTCAAGCCATCTTTGATCATCGTATAGTCATCATCCACCCTTTGGCGAATCAATTCTAAAATCAATTCTCCTTTAAACTCATCTAATAAACTTAGATCATTCAAAAGATCTTGAACATGATCATGATGATTGCGTAAATTTAATCCTTTCAACACACTAACTGCTTTTTCTTTGCTAGCGATGTTGCCTGAAATTAAAGTATCTAGTTTTGCCCCATAGTCAACGCTAACGACTTCGATTTCACCTTTACATTGAATGAGTAAATCTTGCAGTTGCGTTTCAACTTCCATCGGAACGTATGGAATTGCGAGCTCCTGCTCAATCAGATCCGCCGCAAGTGCAGTTTTTCCTGCGACTAACAATGCGTGAATGTTGTCAAAAAGGCTTTGATAAAAGGAATTCATTAGATCCTCCGAGCATTCGATATTATACTCAAAGTCAATATCGAAAACAACATGCCGACAAACATCGACCTTATCTATTGTACCAAAGATCGCTTTGAAGATCGTAATTTTACTCTTATGAATGGCGATTTCGTCATTTTTTTGCCTTGCTTAATACTCAAACAATTGTAATGATAATAAGTGCGTTATTTTTCAGTTTTAATATAAACTAGGATAAAATAACACAGTAAAGGAAGATGATAAAATGAATTACAATTTTGAACAACTCGATAACAATACAGTCGTGATTTCATTTACTCTTGCTAAAGAAGAGATTGAAAAAAATTTAGAAGCTGCTGCTAAAACAACAGGTAGCGACGATGCAGCTGCAAACCGCAACTTTGTGATCAACCAAGAAACATTCACAACAGTAAACAAAGTAATCGCTGAACACTCTTTAAAACTTGGTACTAACCCAATCACTACAACAAACGAAAAAGAAGATGGTTCTGTTGAAGTTAACGTTAAATTGATTTTAGTTCCTGCAGTTGAACTGCCAAGTTACACAGGGCTTGGTGTTGAAAAAGCAGAAGTTAAACTTACTGATGAAGAAGTTGAACAACAAGTCACAAGCCATATCCAATCCACTCGTTTATGGAACGACGTTCCAGCTGATCAAGCCGCAAAACTTGGTGATCAAGTCATCATCGACTTTGTCGGTACAAAAGATGGTGTCGCATTCGATGGCGGTACTGCTGAAAAATTCCCATTAGTATTAGGTAGTGGTCAATTCATTCCTGGCTTTGAAGACCAATTAGTTGGTGTTAAAGTCGGTGAAGTTCGTGACGTTAACGTTACATTCCCAGAAAACTATGGTGAACCAACACTTGCTGGTGCTCCTGCTGTCTTCAAATGTACAGTTCATGCTATTCAAGAAATGGTTAAACCTGAACCAACAGATGAATTCGTTGCAAAAATGAACATCGAAGGTGTTAATACAATTGAAGAATTACGTAATCGCACTCGTGCTGACTTACTTGCTACACGTCAACAAGAAGTTGAAGATCGCTTCGCATTCGATATTCTGACTTTGATTGCTAAAGATGCAAAAATGGATATCCCACAAGAAATGATCGATTCTCAAATCGAACAAGCAATGCAACAATACGAAAGCCAAGTACAACAATTTGGTATGACTTTAGAAGACTTCTTAAAAGCATCTAAACAATCTCTTGATGACTTCAAAGCAAACGTTGCACCACAAGCAGCTGAACAATTACGTTCCGCGTTAGTTCTTGATGCAATTGCTTTAAAAGAAAAAATCATCGCTTTAGAAGAAGATGTTGAAAAAGAATATGAACTTCTTTCTTCTGTATATAACTTCCCTGCTCAACAGCTTAAAATGATGATTCCTGCTGATGCCGTAAGTGCTCAAATCGTTCAACGTAAAACTTTAGATTTCTTAAAAGAAAACAATAAGAAATAAGCAACCCAATCGATTTAAGCAATGATTGAGTGGATCAAATCCATTCATTCAATACATCAAATCAATAGGCACTACCATGTAAATCAAACATCGGTAGTGCCTTTTTTATTTTCTTTTTTTGCATATCCTTCAAGATCAGTTTTAAAAAAACAAATCAATCAATTGAGTGATTTGTTTTTCCATTTATACCTTTTTATTTATGACTTTAAAATCTTGAACGTTTCGCTATTTTGTTTGCGCCATGATGCTTTAAATGAACAATTGTTGATCGTTCCATGACGAACACTTAAATGTAAGTGTCCTTTTAGATCTTTCCAACCTTCAAAGTCGTAACCTTCTTTACTCGCTTTAGGCAACAAAAATGTAGCTGATCGGCTCGTAAATGATTCAATCGGCAGTTCATCAAATTGTCCACCATCTAAATCATAGAACACTTTATAACGTACAAACTCCCATTTGGCATAGAGCATTGTTTCCTGTTCAAATCGATGGTCTTCTTCACAAAAGACTTTTCCGGCTTCGTCTAAATGCCACCCTAAAAAACGACATCCCATTTTGATCGGAGTTGGCCATTTTTCAAGTAAACCATTCGCATTTGCTTTGGCATCGCCAATCCGTCCGCCACCTAGAGTATTAAAGTGAATTAAAACCGGATCACGGAATACGCCAACTAAATGAATTGCTTTGCGTTGTGTTCCATCTAGATAGTCAACACGCTTACCATTTAAATACCAACCGACGAACTGACGATCTTTACACGTTGCTGGATACAGTTTTACAAGTTGGGTATTCGCATCTAGTTCATGGGGATTATAAGGGGAGTTCACACCTTCATCTAATTGGTAATAAACAGGATATTTATCTATCGTCCATTTTGGATAAAGGTGAATTTCATTAGGCAAGATGCCACCCGGATTCACCTTTTGCGTTAAATCCGAATTCACATACCAGCCTTCAAATGTATATCCATCATGATTATTTGGCATACAAAACTCCTTTCTTTCTTATCTAAGATTTTTTTCAAAAAAATTTAATTTAAAACTTGAATTCATTTGCGATAAATGATATATTCTTATCGCTGTCCTGGTAGCTCAGTTGGATAGAGCATGCGCCTTCTAAGCGCACGGTCGGGTGTTCGAATCATCTCCAGGACGCCATTTTTTTACTTAAATTGCGGATCACAAGATCCGCTTTTTTTATTATTCGATTACTTTACTCATAAACATTTCCATCGGCTGTTGAAAGCCAGGAACATAGAGAATCAAACTTCCACAATCTTGATAACCGATTTTTCGATAAAAATGTTGAGCTTGTTCATCGACTTGTGTGGAGATCAAAAGCAATCCATATCCTTGTTTTTTCATATCTTCTTGCCAATGTTCCATCAATTTCTTTCCATAGCCCTTTTTTTGTTCTTTAGGATCGATATATAACAACGTACAAAACGGAATTTGATCCCAAAACAAGTTATAACGTAACAGTCCAATGGGTCTATTTTCTTCTAGCAATACATATCCTTGTTTCATTTGGACTTTATGTTCAAATTCTTGTTTTGGAAGATGGCGATCAAAACGAAACCAAAACGCTTCATCTTCGGTTTGAACATAGCGAATGTTAGTCAAAATATTCACCTCATTTATAGTCAAATCACGTCGCAGTAAAAAAACGTAACTTCAATTGGTAAGAGTATTTTCATTTTACAGTAAAAAAAGCGGAAACCAACATCAATCTTGTCAGTTTCCGGCATTGCATGCATTTAAAACCAATATCGATTTTTCTTCTTTTGTTGTGGTGATTCGAAAGGCCATTGTTCTTGATGAATGAGTTCCACTTGAACATGGTTGGCATCTTCAATCACCATTCGCGCATAACATGGTGAATTTCCATCTCGTGGAAATGTCATACTTCCCGGATTAATTAACCAAATTCCATGGATTTTTTCCGCCATTGCCATATGCGTATGACCAAAAAGAACGATTTGGCAATCATTCTCTAATGCTAATTTAACCAGTGCTTTTTCCCGATTATAGTAAGGCATCCGCTGTGAATGAAAAATATACGTTCTCATTCCCTCGATGGTCAAAATTTTATAGTCGTCCAAGTTGAAATCAAAGTCATTGTTTCCACGAACAAAGATCCAACGATTAAAATAAGAAGCATCGTCTTCTAAATCTCCACAATGGATGAACAGATCCGCATGTGGATATGCTTGTTCTAGTTGACTTAAGTATTCCGAACGGCCATGCGTATCACTAGCGATGATGATTTCAGTTGCCATGTTCTTCTCCTTGTTCTTGATATTCTTCTAAACAAAGATTGTTGTCTTTTAAATTTTGTGCGAGATCTTGTGTTACATAACGGATCACAAATGGTTGATACAAAACATGGGTTTGTTCTTCTTTACCTTGTGGATAACGCAAAATAAATCCGTACTCTGCAGCATGGAGTTCAAGCCAGTCACGCACTGCGCGCTGTTGATCTGTAAGGGTGCCAATCGCATGCAGAAAATCGTATTGCTCATCCTCCATTGCCGATAACGTCTGATTCCACAAATCATATCCATCTAAATATAACGTCAATCCAAGTTGTTCTTCTCTAGAGCCATATGGGGCGAGTGGCATACTCTTATATTCCGTCATATGCCTTTGATTTTCATAAGCAACAAAGCCAGAAATTGCTTGTAAATCTATACCTTCTTGGGCTGCTGCTTCTTTCATCGCATTCCATTGTTGAGCTGCTTCTTCGCGCAAAGACAATAAGTCTTGAACTTGCACTAAATCACTTGGACGCCATGTACCAAGCGTCGTATTTGGATCTAAATAAAAGTCGTAAGCTTTTGGGTTTTTGGATAATGGAGTTTCGTTTTTTGAATCGAAATACGCCACGACATCAGGATACGACATCCAAGATAAAATCTCTTGAATATTATTGACATTCAAACGATTGCGATAGCGATTCACAAACTGAACAACAAAATCAGGATCTGCTGTTTGTGTTTTTGCGACTAGGTCATAGTAAATCGTATTGTTAATATCAAACCCTGGCATATCCATAAACGGCAAAATTTGTTCCGGACGAATTTGTGAGTTAATCAAGATATCAATATCCTGATGGGTAAAACGTTCAGCCATCACCTCACGTTGTTCTCTTGTACCATAAGGATAACGACTTAACGGATCGGAGCGATAGACGAGAGTCGCAAAAATAGCACCAATGAACAACATATTCACGATAATCACCAACCATCGTGCTTTTCGTACTGGTCTAGAAACTTCTTCTTTGGCCATAGCTCCTCCTTTCCATATATTTTTTGCGTTGATCTTTGAAGATCAAAAGTAAATTCAGTGTTTACATCTTATGTATTGTATCGATTCTACACACTTCTTGCATTAAAAATCATATTTTTTAATTATTATTTGTGATCCAAGTTGATCTCCTATTTCTAACCAAGAGAAACCACCTTCAATTTTGAAGTGTTTTTCGATCAAAAAACACCTTTTCCTATTTCTAATTTAACACGAACAAATTCCCTAAAAGACAAAAAAAGTAGCCGATTCATTTAACCAACTACTCTTCGTTTCATTTATTTTCCTTCAACTTTCATTGCATGGTAGCCAATCCATACAGTCCAAACATAAGCTAATGTTTTCGGGATCATCAACATGCCAATAATCGGTACAATATCTGCGAATAATACGACAGGTAAATAGAATCCAAAACTGATGACAATCGTCAGCCACATATTTTTGAATAATACGTCGTTGTGTTCTCTTGAACTTTTATAGAACAAGTAGATCACGATCAGTCCTAAAATTGTGAAAGGAATATTTCTATAGATGCCCCAGGATAATGGAGATTGAGCACTTGTCCAAGCGTTTTGTGGGAATAAGCATAAAAGAATTCTTGCTGCGGATGTTAAATATACAGCGATTGTGTAACCTTTTTTTCCTTTAACATTATAGCGAATTCGCCAAACGTAATATAAAAGAATATAGAAAACAGTCATTGTAATAGATGTGATGAATTTCCCCATTCCTAAAGCGAATGTAAAATTTTCTAATCCTGTTGTACATAAAGCGATTGCTCTAGGCACTAAATGGAACGCATCTCCTAATCCTAATACAACTGCCATGAACCCAAATAAACGATATTGTTTATTTCCACGGCTATTTTTGATCATGATGATCCCTAATGTCACAACGCCAACAAGATAGCAGACGTCAAATACAGTTTCAATAACAGCTTGCATATATATCCTCCTTTATAGGCTGATGAATAAGAGCACCTCTCTTATTCACGCAAAGATTTGCACCGAACTAACAATTGATTCATTCGGTGATCAAGATTGTACTCACGCTTTTTAACAAGATGAAAATCGTATGTCGTATGGATCTAAACAACATCATTCGATCACTGATTTGTCTCGTTCAAAAGCGGATGCTTTTAATGTGAACATTGTTCATGTTGGTTCAATTTAAATCCCACTTTAATTAGTGGGATGAATAAAGATAATTCGATATAAAGTGAAGAAGTTTTGAAGAATCTTCTTTTTTTAATAATGAGGAGATTAAAAGTCCAAAAATATAATCGACATACGTTTCTTCAGGAAATTCTGGACTGAACATATTTCGATTCACTTGTTGATCCCGTTTTAATACAAACAAAAGATCAGATTTGAGAATCGAAAAATAATTGTTCATCGTGTTCACTCCTTCTTTTTTTCCTGCAGCTGCAAAGTTTAAGTTATGTAGAGAAAAAAATCCGGAATATTTGTGATTCCCTTCTTCGATATTTTGATACATGCACTCAACCACATCAACGAAACGATCAAAATCATTGAGATTAGAGAGGGGTTGAAAAATCTCTTCCCAAATGCTTTCTACTGTAGCGATCAATAAATCATTTTTCGAAGAAAAATAGTTATACAAAGTACCAATGGAAATTCCACATTCCTTTGTGATTGCTCTGACATTAAAAGAAGAAAAACCATTTTCAAGAATATGTTTTTTACTTATATTCAAAATCTCGTCATTAGTGATTGCTGGCTTGTTCAAAATGAAACCTCCAAACATGAACATCGTTCACGTTGGAGATATTATCTCAAAAACAACATTTTGCCAACCCCTTTTTTCTATTTTTTTATTCATATTTTTATAAGCTAAACGGCAATGTAAATTTTGTGCTTATCTAAAGCGCGAAGGATGATATAAAGGCAATCTAACTCGTTTAACTTCCTTTGTTGATTGGTCTTGCCTTGCAAGAGGTTTATGTGCTCGCGGTTGTTTAGAGGTATTGTTTGTCATTACTTGTTTTGTTGGTTTACTTAACTGTTGGTGTTGTTTTTGTTCGCGAATCGAAACAAAATTCACTTTATTGGTTACTTGACTCGTTTTTTGTTTAGTTATTTGTTTCATCTCTCTTGTCCATTTTTTGTTCTTACTTTTAATTTGTATCCTCTAGTTGTTCATCAAGATCAACTTCTTGTTCAAATTCCGTTTCATCCATCAAAGCATCGAGATCTTCTTCATGAAGGCGCCGATACAATATTTGTGCAATTTTTTCCGGAATAATTTGTTCAAAGTCTTCTAGACTAGCGGCTTTCATCTTTTTCATCGATGGATAAGCCAACTGAATTTGTTTTTTACGTGCCGGACCAATTCCGGGAATATCATCCAAAATCGATTTCGTCATGCCTTTTGTGCGCAGTTGTTTATGATACGTAATCGCAAAACGGTGTACTTCATCTTGTAAACGCGTCAGCATAAAGAAAAGAGGATGAGTTTTATCCAGTTCGATTTCTTCTAACGATTCGTTCAGCAATGCTTTTGTGGTATGTTTTTCATCTTTAACTAACCCCGCGATCGTTAGTTCAATGCCCAGTTCATCGCGAATTGCCATTGCAGCATGAATTTGTCCTGCTCCACCATCCACGATTAACAAATCAGGCATCGGCTTATTTTCTTTTTTCAAGCGCGCATAACGGCGTTCAATGACTTCTTTCATCGAATCGGTATCCGAACGATATTCCCCAAGCTGATACTTGCGATAATTCGATTTATCCGGTTTTCCATCTTTAAATGCGACTAAACCCGATACGTTATACGCACCAGAAATGTGGGAGTTATCGAACATTTCGATCGTATGAATCGGTTTCTGGAAAATAGAAGCCAATTTGAGATTAGCGGTTTCCCGTTCACGATCTTTACGATAAACATATTGGAATTTTTGTTCATGTGCTTCTTTGGCATTGGCATGGACCATATCGGTGAGTTTCTTTCGCGATCCTCGTTGTGGGATGATTACTTTGGTCTGCAGCGATTCTTCTAAAATCTCAACATTCGTTCCTTGCGGTACATAGATTTGTTTTGGCACTTTATTGGTCGAATAGTATTGCATAATGTAAGCCAAAAAAGCTTCTTGGCTTTCTTCATAAACCGGCGAAATTGACATATTTCGTTCCAACAATTTTCCTTCACGGACGAAAAAGCCTTGAATCGATAAATACCCTTTATCCTCATACCATCCAAATACGTCAAATGAATCACGAACACTAAAGTCGATCACTTGTTTTTCTTGAATGTAGTCGATAGAGCGAATTTGTTCTAAAAGTTCCTGCGCACGTTCAAACTGCAGATTGGCAGAAGCTTCCTGCATTTTTTTCGTAAGTTCCCCTTTAATTTCATCCGTATAACCTTTTAAAAAGCGAATAATCTTTTCGCGATTTTTCAATGCTTCGTGTTGATCTACTTCTTGGAAACAAAAACCTAAACATTGGTGCATGTGATAATAAAGACAGGCACTTTTAGGAAGTGTTCGGCATTTACGAATCGGAAAAAGTTGGTTGATCAATTTGACCATATCATAAGCATAAGTTGAAACAGGATAAGGACCAAAAACATCACTATTTCGCTTCGTTAGTTTTCTAGTGATGCGCACAGTAAAATCCGCTCCTTTTGTGACCTCAATATAGGGGTACATCTTGTCATCCATAAACATGATGTTGAATGGTGGACGGTATTTTTTAATTAAATTAATCTCGAGTAAGAGAGCTTCTTTTTCCGTTCCTGTTTGGATAAATTCAAAATCACGAATACGACTGACTAGCTTGGTCGTTTTATTGTTGTGGACACCATGAAAATAGGAACGCACGCGATTTTTTAATACCTTAGCCTTCCCCACATATAAGATGTCTTGATTTTCATCTTTCATGATGTAGCAGCCCGGTGTATCGGGCAACAATTCTAATTTTTGAGCAATATGATCTGTTAATGGCATGTTATTCTCCATCTAATCTTCATTTTTAATTATAAATGATCGGACAATTCGAATTTGATTCGTTGCATCTTGAACAAAATGAAATGCAGGAATTCACAATGAGTCCCTGCATTTTATTTAGTAATCGTTATTTTAATTCTACTAGTGTTGCACCTAGCCCACCTTCACCTGGTCCAGCAGAAGTGATTTGTTTAACTTGCGGATGTTTACGTAAGTTTGCCCAAACCGCATTTCGTAACGCACCAGTTCCCATACCATGGATAATACGCACGTTTTTGACACGATGATATACAGCTTGATCTAAATAGTGATCGAGGGCATTCATTCCTTCTTCTACACGCATCCCAATTAAGTTCAATTCCATTGGAAAAGCTTTAAATTGGCGATCGATGTGTTGTTTACGAATCCGTTTTGGTGGTTTTGGTTTTTCCATCGGTAAGAGTTGATCGACACTGACTACAACTCTACGGCCATTCACTAACACATTCGCTTTGCCTCGTCTAATCGATTGGATTTCACCATGGTTATTCAACGATGGAATCCGCACATAATCGCCTTCTTTAAAGGTAATTTCCACTTTATTTGGCTGTTCTTGTTTTCCTTGTTCAATCGGTTGATTCAGGGCATCAAGTTTTCCTAATTGTTCGATTTGTTCATGATTTTGTGAGTTCGTTTGATCCCGTAAAACTTTAATAATTTGACGAGCTTCCTCTTTCTTTTCATACAACATATCGTCCAATTCTTTGGCATATTCACGATCTAGGCGCTCTTTCATCTCTTGCCATTTCTCTTGATCGTGTTTTGCTTGGCGTTGTAAATCATGCGCATTTGCAATTAAGGTGTCAAAACGATCTTTTTGTTTTTGAAGTTGCGCTTGGCGTTGTTCTAACACTTCTAATTGGCGTGTTGTTTCTGATTCATTTTCTTCTTTAATTTCATTGGCTCGCTGTAAAACTTCTTGCGGCATTCCTAATTGGCGAGCAATCGGGAATGCACAACTCGAACCACTGACTCCTTCTAAATAGCGATAAGTCGGTTTAAGTGTTTCGGGATCAAATTCAACACTACCGACTTGAATATGCGGATGTGTTGAACCAAATGTTTTAACTTGGGAATAGTGCGTAGACGTTAAAATCGTCGCCCCTTTGTCCATTAACGTTTCTAATACTGCTTGCGCTAAGGAGGCGCCTTCTTGGGGGTCTGTACCACTACCGATTTCATCGAGTAAAACAAATGTATTCGCATCGCAATGAGTTACGATATGCGCAAGTTTTGTTGCATGGGCCGAGAACGTCGATAAATTGTTTTCAATTGATTGTTCATCGCCAATATCAAAATAAAATTGAGAATAAAGAGGCAACAATGCTTCATGCGCACTAACGGGATAACCGCAATGTGCTAACAATAAAAATAAACCAATCGTTTTGAGCGTAACCGTTTTTCCACCCATGTTCGAACCTGTAATCATTAAACACTTTGTCTGATTCGACATCGAATAACGATTGGCGATTGCCTTTTTAGGATCGAGTAAAGGGTGAACGGCATGTTCAATGCGAAGTTGATGGTTTTTCGTATGTAAAGTTGGAATGCAACCATCATGGACATTCATCCAATGCCCTTTAGCAATCGCCATATCGATGATTTCCATACTTTCATCATTCGACAATAACGCTTGGCCATTTTTTGAAACGATGCTTGTCAACTCCTGACAAATTCGTTTCTTTTCGTTTTCGATTTCCATTAATGTATCGGCAACACGGTTGTTGAGTTCGACAAGCGCATCAGGTTCTAAATAACAAGCCGCTTGACTTTGCGACATGCCATGCACCATACCACCAAATTTATACTTATCTGTAGCTTTAACGAGAACGCAAACTCTCGATCCACTTGAAACGGTGACTGTGTCAACTAAAGAACTTTCATGCGTCCGAATAAATCGTCTTGCTCCATTGGCAAGGTCGGCACGAGCTTGAATTAAAGCATTGTTTAAATGACGAAGCTTAGCCGTTGCATCCATGCGCACTTGGCCGGATAAATCAATTGAGGCATCGATTTGTTGAGAAAGTGATTTACATGGCGTCAAAGTCGAGGCAATTTCATGAAGAAGTGGGGATTGTTGGGCATCAAAGGCTTGGCTTGTCGCTTGGCAAGCAGATAAAAAGAAAGAAATATCCAATAGCTCAGAGGGTAACAATGTGATTTTCTTTTGCGCAGTTAAGACATGTTTAGTAATATCCCGTAAGCCACCTAAAGATAGCATGCCTCCTTTTTGGAGATACACAAAAGCTTCTGCTGCAAGAGAAAGATCATGGCGCATGAGATAAACATCTTCTAAGATCGTTGCTTCTCTAATTTTTTGTGCTGTTTTGGAACTTGCCGCAAAAGAGGCAAATTGTTCAAGGACTACTGGAAAATCGAGTGCTTCAAATTCGTGTTCAACCATAATATCTCCCTTCCTGCATCTCATAGAGATGGCAATACAATATCCAAAAAATTGATCAATTCATTCTAACGAACTGATTAGATTTCAATAAGCTCCATGCATTTTACTACATTTTTACCAATTTTTAGAAATCTAGTTTGAATTGCTCACGATTTAAGAAACAAAAATGGTCTTCATAAGAAAGTTACAAGCATCAAAACGAGAATTTGATGTGCTTTTTCTTTGAAGACCATATGTGTTCTTTCATTATTCAAATTTCAAATCCTGAAGAAGTTGATATTCAGAATCGAACTGATAAAAGTAAATTTGCTGACCGCGTGTTTGTAAATCTGTTTCGTGAATTCGAATCCAGGATTGAGCATTTTTCAATAAATTAAAGCTAAAACTATTCACTTCATTACTATCAAAAAATACTACCGCCCAAGTTATATCGGAATATGTTACACAAAACGACCCATAAAAATCTTTGGCCACCACTTCGTTTGTAAAACAATCTCCAAATCGATGATCCGTCATGATTGCTTTTAATTCTTCGCCATCTCGCAATAGAGTGATTCGAATCTTTGGATCCGTATAAGTTGCAATAATACTGTTTGGATCATAATTGTGCTCTTTGATATACTGTTCTTCAAATTCCAACAAAACCTCTTCGGTTCCTTTTTGGGGTTGAGCACAAGAAGTCACCATCACAGTACAAAAGATCAGCAACAGTGTTCTTATAATTTTTTTAATCATTGTCCTTTACCAAACCAATGCTAGCTTTTCAATTACTTAACTCATGATTTAATTCTATCTGTTCAGAGTTCAAAATCAGTCATAGGCATCACATCCTCTAAAAATAACATGGATCAATAGATCTAGGTTCAATAGCGAAATGTCTAATTTGAACAATAGAATGAATCGGCTCACTAGATTTCAAAAAGAGTTCAAAAATAAAATTATGATGATTTAATCTTCTCGATTGAATATCCCAACTGTGCTATCTATTATTCAACATTGCGTTATCTAAATATATTATATTTTGTTTTTTATGTGCATACAACCGTTCATCTCTCTTTTACATTTTCAAATTTATCCTCTTCCTTTTAGCGATCGCAAATCCGTTTTTTAAAATGATTTTAAATTTGTTAGAATAAGCGCATGCCAACAAAATCAGTAAAACTTAGCGCCAATCAAATCGAAGCGCTCTATAAAAGACTTCAACCTCATGCCAAAAAAGAAAGTCAACCGCAATATACGCTCTGGCAAATTCGGACTGATTCCATCAATGTATGTGCTTATCAGTCAGGAAAAGTTGTCATTTCGGGACAAGATATCGACTGGTTAGTAGAAGATTTAGAAGCTCTAGCCACTCAATCTGCTTTATTCCAGCCGACAAAACAACCCACTAAAAAAATGACTTCAATCTCTTTCCAAGACAATCAAGTTGCAAGCCTTGCTCATACTTTCCCCCAAGCTGGATCCGATGAAGTCGGAAATGGGGATTATCTCGGTCCATTTGTGGTTGCTAGCGTCATCATTGAAAATGAAGAGATGGCCAAGAAATTGATCGAAATGAAAGTCACTGACTCTAAAGCGATGACGGACAAAATGATTTTAAAAGTCGCACCTGAACTGATGGATCTTATTCCCTATTCTGTTCAAGTATTAACTCCAATTCATTACAACAAGATTTATGATCCAAAGTATCATCATCTCAATTACATCAAAGCAATGATGCATAACCAAGCCTATCTCAATCTTGAACAAAAAGGCTATGCCCTTCCGCAATTGAAAATCGTTGACCAGTTTTGCAGTCCAAAACGATACTTCGAATTGTTGTATGACATTTCACAAATTGTTCGACCGATTCATTTCGAAACCAAAGCGGAATCAAAATATATCTCAGTAGCATGTGCCTCAGTCATTGCTCGCTATCACTTTTTACAATATTGGGACAAGATGGAAGAAAAATATGAAATAAAATTTTCAAAAGGCGGCGGTGCACAAGCAACAAAATGTGCTCAAGAATTTGTAGACCATTATGGCTACAACCGGCTATACGAAATCGCAAAACTTCATTTCGTCAACACACAACGCCTCAAACACGATCAAGATGAATAAAAAGCTGCCATGACCTCTACCCGTATGAGTTTTCACTCATCAATGCAAGGTCATGACAGCCTTTTTATTTTGAAATTTATCAACGACTATTCGTGGGCGCAATATACTGCTTCAGGTTGATCATCTTGATCTGGATGAATGGTAATATTGATTTCCATTTGGCCAGGAAGCTGAATGTATTCAACTCCTGCATCATCAAACATACGTTTGCTCGCAAGGTTATCTTTTGCTCCACAATATTTATCCGATTCATAAAACACTTTGCGAATTCCCGATTGAATGATCGCTTTGGCACATTCATTACAAGGGAATAAAGAAACGTATAGCGTGCATCCATTTAAATTTTGAATCGAGTTTAAAATCGCATTCAATTCAGCATGGACAACAAAAGGATATTTCGTATCTAAAAAATCACCTTGGCGTTCCCATGAATACTCATCATCACTGCACCCTTTCGGAAAGCCATTATAACCAAGACCAACTACACGTTTTTGATCGTTAACAATGCATGCGCCGACTTGGGTATTTGGATCTTTGGAACGAAAAGCCGCTAAGTGAGCCATAGCCATAAAATATTGATCCCAACTCAATACTTCTGTTCGTTTCATATTTTTATTCCTCTTCTTGTTTTAATTCATCTAAAACTTCTTGGAATTTTGGTTCAAGTTTTGCATTAAAAACCATATGCTCATGTGTTGTTGGATGTTCAAATTCAAGTTGATAAGCATGGAGAAGTTGGCCATTAGCTGGAATCGTTTTGCGTGGTCCATACTTTTCATCTCCAGCAACCGGATGGCCGATATAAGCCATATGCACACGAATTTGATGCGTGCGTCCTGTTTCTAGACGACATTCCACATAAGCATAGTCTTTAAAGTTTTGTAAAACTGTAAAGTGGGTTACGGCATCACGTGAGTTTTTCGCCGTTACCGCCATTTTTTGGCGATTTTTTTCATCTCGTCCAATTGGCGCATTCACAGTTCCAATTTTATGAGAGAACGGATGATGAACAATCGCAAGATATGTTCTTTTGCAAGTTTTATCGGCTAATTGTTTAGCTAATGATTCATGAGCTTGATCATTTTTCGCAACAACGAGTAAACCAGACGTATCTTTATCGATACGATGGACAATTCCTGGTCGTTTTACGCCATTAATACCAGATAAATCATCGCAATGTTCTAATAAGCCGTTCACTAAAGTTTGTGAATAATGTCCTGGTGCTGGATGAACAACCATTCCTTTTGGCTTATTAATGACAATGACATCATGGTCTTCATATACGATATCCAAATCCATTTTTTCTGGCAGAACTTCCATTTTATCTAGTGGTGGAACATCTACATCAATTTGATCATGAACCTGGATTTTATAAGAAGCCTTCATGATTTTCCCATTAACTGTTACGCGTTTTTGATCGAGAAAATCCGCAGCTCGAGTTCTTGAAATATCGAGCTTTTGGCATAAATATTTATCCAAGCGAATCGGACATTCTTCTTCGCTTGCTTCAAAAGTTACTTTGCCACCTTCTGTAATCAAAGTATCTTCTTGTTCTTCAATTTCGTTTTCGATTGTTTCGATTTGATCCATTTCTATTGTTTCTCCTTTCGTGCCATTCGCCATGCTTTAAAATCGTCCGCAAACATCACCACAAATAACAACACGCATCCGAGTGTGATGCAGACATCGGCAATATTGAATACCGCAAAAGGATACCCAAAAATATAAAACTGGAAGAAGTCGCGTACATAACCGAGCATTACGCGATCGATTAAATTTCCAATTGCCCCAGCGATAATGAGCGATAAAGCAATATCAATTCGTGAGTCATCATTTTTTAAAAACCAGATGGACAATGCGATTAGAGCAATCGTCGTTAAAATAATGAAATACCACATGCCTGCGCCCGACATACTTGAAAATGCCGCACCGAAATTTTGTAGGTAAGTTAATTCAAAAAATCCCGGAATCACTACATGCACGCCATTTAAAGGAATAGAGCGCACAACGGCCCATTTTGTCCATTGATCTAAACCAACCAAAATCACAAGCATAATGATTGCTACAAGAATTGCATTTTTCTTTTTTTGAAGTCTGTCTATTAAATTCACAGAAGTCCTCTTTCTAGATCTTTGATCTTGATATCGCAAACTTAAACAGAAGACGATCGTCCATTCAAGTTTATTGTTCTTTTTCGATCCTTTTTCCTTTAGGAAAACAGATTTTAAAAAGCCTAAGTCTCACCATTTTAACAACTTTTACCAATAAATAAAAATGAAGTCAACGTATTTTGTTTTGTATCGCTCACTGATCGATTTACAAAACTCTTGTTTTAGAACAGTTTGTCATCGATCTTTCTTGATTATATTCTTTGAACTTCTTTTGTGGCGATAATCGATGCAGATGTATTCGCTACATTTTCGATCAATACATCACCAATATGAATCGGTGCTTCAAAACGCACGGATTTTAGCGCTTGGATCACATCAAACATTTTTTCTTTTGGAATTGGTTGGCTCGTTTTACATGAAACCATCAATAGATCTCCATGTAAAACGGGAACAACGCTTGTCACAATCCGTAAAGGATGCACGGCTTCACTTTGTCCATATGCATCCCCTTTGGGGCACGTATTGCCTTGCACTTCAACCACTTGTCCTTGATCATCAATCGTGACACTTAAAGGACACCCCATCGGGCAATTAATGCAAGTAAAATGACGAATTTCCATTTAAGCCACCTCTGTTTCGATACGAATCGATTGTGTTGCATCACTTAACCATTCACGTTTTAAAACAATACTTTCCATCTCACCTGGCGTGCGTATCATTTTCTTTTGATGAATAATTCGTTTGTCATCAATATAAACATTCACATAGCCATTTTTTAATACATTTCCCAAACGGAAACGAATCACTTGTTTGTCATCCATTCGTGAGGGATCAATGGAAAATGGAACGGTATAGCGAATGAGTCCGCTAGTTTCAATTGGTATTTCATGTTGGGTTTCTGGTAAATGATTCAAAATGTATTGTGCGGCATTTTGGCCTGCTTTTGTTGCTTCTTGGCTGACAAAATCGACTAAATCATGAACGTGTAAAACATTTCCACACGCAAATACACCTTCTTTATTAGTTTCTAATAATTCATTAACGATTGGTCCATTGGTAATTTTGGACAATTGAATGCCCGCTTTTGCGGATAATTCATTTTCCGGGATCAATCCACAACTCAATAATAAAGTATCGCAAGGATATTCTTGTTCCGTTCCGGCAATTGGCAGATTGTTTGCGTTAACTTGGGCGATCGTAACCGATTCAATTCGATCTTTACCATGAACATCTACAACCGTATGGCTGAGTTGTAAAGGAATATTAAAGTCATCTAAACACTGCACAATATTTCGTTTGAGTCCACCCGAGTAAGGCAAGCGTTCTGCAACGGTATGCACATGTGCGCCTTCAAATGTCATTCGTCGCGCCATAATTAAACCAATATCGCCCGATCCTAAAATCACAACTTCTTTTCCCGGCATATATCCATCGATATTGACGAGTTTTTGGGCTGTACCCGCTGAATAAATTCCTGCTGGTCGATATCCCGGAATAGAAAGCGAGCCAAAGGGGCGTTCTCGACAACCCATCGCTAAAATGATCGCTTGGGCATGGACTTGGCAAACCCCTTGTGTCGCATTGACATAACGAATTGTTTTATCTTCTGAAATATCCAACACCATGGAATCTAGCTGATATGGAATCTCTAAGTCCTTGACTTGTTGAATATAGCGCCATGCATATTCAGGTCCAGTCAATTCTTCACCAAAGGTATGTAAACCAAAACCATTATGAATACACTGGTTTAAAATCCCACCTAAACAATGATCTCTCTCTAAAATCAGTAAATCATCAATTCCTGCTTGTTTTGCGCCAATTGCTGCTGCAAGACCGGCCGGTCCACCACCGATGATGACAAGTTGTTTATTGTTTTCCATCGTGAATTCCCTCTTTTACTTTAGATGTGATCAATTTGGAATGAGAATTGGTCAATTGAATGTCTTCGAGTGATATCCCCAATTGTTCTTGCATAATTTCCATCGAACGTGGCAAGCAAAAACCAGCTTGGCAACGTCCCATTCCCGCGCGAACTCGCCGTTTAATGCCATCCAGTGAGCGTGCAGGCAAAGAACGAGTGAGAGCGTCTTGGATCGATCCTGCCGTGATCGTTTCACAACGACAAACGATGATTCCGTAAGCAGGATCTTGTTGAATAAGGTCATTCCATTCTTCATCACTTAGCTGTTTGACATCGATAAAACCTTTGCGTGTTGCAATATAGTGCGGATTGTCTTTGGCGTCCAATTGCTCAGAAATTTGTTGGGCAATCCATTTTCCGATTGCCGGTGCACTCGATAATCCTGGTGATTCAATGCCAGCAGCATCATAGAAATGATCCGCCGTTTGCCCCACAACAAAATCAAAACCATTTGGTGTAGCTCTTAAGCCAGAAAAAGTTCTAATCACTTGGTTAAATGGCAAATGTTTGATCGTGATCTGCGCTTTCGAGCGGATTTCTTCTTGACCAAGAGCCGTTGTGTTCACATTTTCTTTCGTTTCAACCGCTTGGGCATTCGGTCCAACTAAAATATTGCCATGAACTGTTGGTGTAATCAGAACGCCTTTTCCTTTTTCTGTCGGCAATTGAAAAAGCGTATGTGAACATAAATTGCCAACGCTGCGATCGAAAAGTAAATATTCCCCACGTCTAGGCGTAATATTCATTTTTTGATCAACAAATTGGTTATGAATTTCATCCGCATACAAGCCGGCAGCATTTACGAGAACTTTAGCATGATAGCGATCGTTCACTTTCCATCCATCTTGAACACGTTGAATGGTTTCAACTGCTTCATTGAATATAAATTGCACGCCATTATCTGCGGCATTTTCGGCAAGAGCTATCGTCATGCCAAATGGACAAACAATTCCGGAAGTTGGAGCATATAAAGCACAAACGACATCTTCACTTACATTTGGTTCTCGTTTTAAGATTTCGTCTTTTTCAATGATTTTTAAATCTTTAACGCCGTTGGCAATTCCTCTTTGATATAAATCTTCGACATGATCGCGTAACTTTTCGTCAAAGCATAAAACGAGGGCACCATTTTGTTTATATTCAAAATTTAAAAGCTTAGCGAGTTTTGGAATCAAATTTGCCCCTTCAACATTAAATTTAGCTTTTAATGTATTGGGTATTGCATCAAATCCCGCATGCACAATTCCCGAATTAGCTTTTGATGTTCCAGTGCAAACATCTTCTTCTTTTTCAATTACAGCTACTTTTAAATCTGTTTTGGCTAAGTAGTAAGCAATTGCGCTTCCTACTACACCGGCTCCGATGATTAAAACATCAACATCCATAGTTTCACCTCTTCTTTTTGCTTTAAAGAATTTCTGGTTTAAATTCAACACAAGCTTGGACAGCATGTTTCCAGTTATCATAACGACGCATCATTTCTTGTCGATCGCGCTGTGGTTCAAACTGGCGTTCCACTTCAATTTTTAAATCGTCTTTATTCCAGAACCCAATCGCAAGACCCGCTAAAAAGGCCGCGCCTAAAGCGGTCAGTTCGTTGACTTTAAAACGTTCAACCGGAATTTGGCATAAATCGGCTTGGAATTGTAATAAAAAGTTATTCGCTGCTGCTCCACCATCTACTTTGAGTTTGGTAATTGCCGTATGCGAATCTGCTTCCATTGCATCAAGTACTTCTTTAGATTGATAGGCCATTGATTCAATCGCGGCGCGAACTAAATGATTACGGTTCGTTCCTAAAGACAACCCCACAATGCTCGCTTTTGCTTTATCGTCCCAATAAGGAGCACCAAGCCCGACAAATGCCGGAATCACATAAACACCAGCAGTTGTTCCTGCCTCTATTGCCATTTGTTCTGTCGTAGAGACATCTTTAAATAAATGCAATTCATCACGCATCCATTTCATAATCGAACCGGAGACGAAAATCGATCCTTCTAGGGCATAAGTCACTTCATCGCCAATTTGCCATGCGATCGTGGATAACAAACCACTTTGTGAGCGAACAATTGTTGAACCGGTATTCATTAATAAAAATCCACCGGTACCATATGTATTTTTAGCCATTCCTTTTTCGAGGCAAAGCTGGCCAAATAATGCTGCTTGTTGGTCACCAACCATCGAGCAAATCGGAACTTCTCGTCCAAAGAACGCAAAAGGCGATGTCGTGCCGTAGTTTTGACTGGTTGGAACGATTTTAGGCAAAATTGAACGAGGAATATTGAACAATTCTAATAATTCATCATCCCATTGCACGCTTTCGATATTACAAAGCATTGTTCGGCTTGCATTGGTCGCATCCGTAATATGTTGTTTGCCGCCGGTAAGTTTCCAAACAAGCCAAGAGTCCATCGTTCCAAATAACAAGTCTCCTTGTTCGGCCTTTTCTCTTGCTCCGGGAATATTGTCTAGCATCCAGACAATTTTCGATGCGGAAAAATATGGATCAATTCTTAGTCCAGTTTTTTGACGAATGATCTCTTCTAAACCTTCTTCTTTCCACTGATCGCAAATTTCACTTGTTTGGCGGGATTGCCAAACAATCGCTTTATAAATCGGAAGACCTGTATTTTTATCCCAAAGAACACTCGTTTCACGCTGATTCGAAATCCCAATTGCGTCAATTTGTTCTGGTTCAATACCGGATTGATTGACCACTTTCGTTAATACAGCCAATGTATCTAACCAAATATCATGAGCATCTTGTTCGACCCATCCAGGCGCCGGATAGTCTACGCCACCTTCTTGTTGGGCAACCGAAACGATTTTGCAATTATGATCAAATAAGATCGCACGAGTTGATGTCGTTCCATGATCAATGGCAAGAATAAATTTTTTGTTTTTCATACTTGTTCCTTTTCTTCGTTCAAGATGTGCATGGGTAAAAAAGAAAGGGATGCAAAGTCTTGATTATTGTTCTGTTGCTTATTTCTTTTTCATCCCGTGTTCACCGATGTCTTATAGTAAATATCTTTTAGTTTTATTCTAAGCTAGAAATAGCGCTTACAATTAATCCGTTGACCAAAATTTTGTATAAAAAAATCTACATCCGATCGTTATAGAACGATTTGATGTAGATTTTAGATTCTTTTTTCCGTTTTGCTTATAGATCGAGTTTTAAATCTTCATTTTTATATAAATTAGCTTTTAAGCACAAAATATGAATCACATAAGTTATAACAGCCGGTAAAACAAAAGAGATCAAAATTAAACCAAGCCAATGGATCCAACCCACTTGTGCAAGTGATCCAAATTGAGACATCCAGCCAGTGATCACACCAATTTGACCAACTAAACCACATGTTCCCATACCACTTGAAATAGCAGCACCATTCATTTCTAAATGGAATAAACAAGTCGCAATTGGGCCAATAATCGCTGATGCAATAATAGTTGGTAACCAAATCATTGGTTTTTTAACAATATTACCCATTTGTAACATCGATGTTCCAATTCCTTGGGCAACAAGTCCTGACCATTTGTTCACTGCAAAAGACATCACCGCAAAGCCAATCATTTGTGTGCAACATCCAGCTAAAGCAGCACCACCTGCTAAGCCAGTTAAGGATAGAGCAGCACAAATCGCAGCTGAAGAAATTGGTAAAGTTAAGAAAATTCCCATTAATACCGATACAATCACACCCATTAAGAATGGTTGTAATTCTGTAGCCCACATAATGGTATTTCCCATCCAAATTGCGCCTACACCAATCGCTGGCGCAAATGCGATACTTAATAAGGCACCCGCACAAATTGTTACAAATGGAGTCACTAAAATATCAATTTTTGTTTCTTTGGATACAAGTTTCCCACACTCACAAGCAGCTACAGCAATGAAATAAACTGCTAAAGGTCCACCAGCACCACCTAGTGTATCAGCGGCATATCCAACTGCTAAAAGTGAGAACAAAACGAGATTCGGGGCATTAAGTGACATTCCAATTGCCGCAGCCATTGCCGGTCCTTTGACTGCAGAGGCAAATGTTCCAACCTGTGTTAAAACTTCTAAATTCAATAAAGTGCCTAATGTATTCAAAATTGTTCCCATCAATAATGATGCAAACAATCCTTGAGCCATTGCTGAAAGGGCATCAATTCCGTAACGCTTAGCGGAAATTTGAACATCCTTTCGTGCAAAAAAGGCAGCAACATTTTCCATTTCCTTTTTTCCTCCATTTTTGTTTAGTATAGGGTGTTTACATCACAAAAGAACTTTTCCTGCCAAAACCATAAGATCTGTTATGAAAAGATTTTCTTTTACGAATTACGAAATCGGTTTCTTTCATCATAATATTTTAAATTGATTTTATATCGTGTGATTTCATCACCTTAAAAACAAGTTTTCTTCCTTATTTTGCCAATAAATTTAAAATCCAATTTTTGAAAAATCACATTTGATTTCTTCTTTTATAAAAAAGAAAAAAGCCCGTAAGCTTTTACACTTACGAGCCTTGAACTTTTTGAAATCAATATATATCTACATCAGTTTGCGGAAGAGTTCTTTCATATCTTCAACAGATGTTTCTTTAGGGTTACCTGGACGGCAAGCATCTGCATATGCAGATTCTGCTAAGAAATCGAGATCTTCTTCTTTAAGTGCATCTAATTTTTCTGGAATTCCAACGTCTTTAGACAGTTTACGAACTGCTTCGATTGCTGCTTTACGATATTCTTCTTGAGACATACCTGTTGTGTCAACGTCCATTGCTTCAGCGATGTATTTATATTTATCGCCTGTAGCTTCTTGGTTGTATTCCATAACGATTGGTAAGAACATTGCACAAGCAACACCGTGTGGTGTGTTATAAACAGCACCTAATGTGTGAGCCATAGAGTGAGCAATACCTAAACCAACGTTAGAAAATGCCATACCTGTAACGAACTGACCTAAAGCCATGCCTTCACGACCATCTGGATCATTTTCAACTGCTTTTCTTAAGTTTTTAGAAATTAACTTAATTGCTTCAAGGTTCAAGCAATCAGCAAGTTCCCAAGCAGCTGCCGTTGTATAACCTTCAATAGCATGCGTTAAAGCATCCATACCTGTTGCAGCTGTTAAGCCTTTTGGCATACTGGACATCATATCTGGGTCAACGACAGCAACATTAGGAATATCATTAACGTCTACACAAACGAATTTACGTTTCTTTTCTTCATCTGTAATCACGTAGTTGATCGTTGCTTCCGCAGCAGTTCCTGCAGTAGTAGGAACTGCAATAGTGAATACAGTCGGGTTTTTAGTTGGTGCAACACCTTCTAAAGAACGAACGTCTTCAAATTCAGGGTTGTTAATGATAATACCGATTGCTTTACCAGTGTCCATACTTGATCCACCACCGATTGTGATCATGTAATCAGCTCCGGATTTTTTGTATGCTTCAACACCGTTTTTTACGTTTGCGATTGTTGGGTTTGGTTTGATATCAGAATAAACTTCATAATCTAAACCAGCGGCGTCTAATAAATCTGTGACTTTTTTAGATACGCCAAATTTTACAAGATCTGGGTCTGTCGCAATGAACGCTTTTTTGAAACCTTTTGCTTGGATGATCCCCGGAATTTCAGAAATAGCACCTTTACCGTGGTAAGAGATGGCATTTAATACAAAACGATTAACCATTTTACTCATTCCTCCTTCATATTTTGAAATGTTTCAATGGTGGCGATCTCATTTTACGAAACCGCTTTACAATAAAAGTATCCCATTTTCATTTCGAGATCACAACAATTTTTCGACCAATACAATCCAAAAAATCTTTGGGTAAAATGCCTTGGCCAAACTTTTAATTGAAGCTAATGGTCATACTTTTTTAATTACAAATTTAGTTTATATTCAAAATCAAACTATCGATTCTCATATGCCCACAAAGAAAAAACACCCATTTGCAGTCCATGATCTATACATTAAGATCGACCTTCAAAGGGTGTTTTTCGTTTATTCTTTTCAATCACATTATGGATCAGACAAACTTTATATTGCTAGTTCTAGTGGAGTTGTCCATAAATCAAAGTCTAAAGATTTTTCTTGTTTAGCAAATAGTTCTAGTTTAGCGGTTGGATCGTAAATCGATTGTTCATAGACAAGATCCGCATCTTGTTGAGTCAACAAGTCATTCCGTACCATTGCTTGTAATACGAGCTGTTGTTTAGCTTTTGCTTGATCATAATGATCGGAGAGTTGGAAATAGCCCGGCGATTGTGGAATACCGGCAAGAATTGTCGCTTGTGGCAAAGTCAGTTCTAAAGGATGAACGCCAAAATAACCGACCGAGGCTTCATAAATGCCATGATGGTTGTCACCATAATTGATAATGTTGACATAGATAGAAAGAATTTCATCTTTGGAATACATCTGTTCCAAACGATGGGCTAAAACAATTTCAGCCGCTTTCCAGACCGCCGTCCCATCATATTGGCCATAAAGATTTTTCACGACTTGCATCGAAATCGTCGATCCGCCTGATTTCGGGATAAATGGAACAAATTGACTTACAAATGCTCGTGCGAGCGCTCGAAAGTCGACTGCGCCATGATTGTAGTAACGAGCATCTTCAATTGCTAGTGTTGCCTGATACAAAGCAGGTTGAACTTGATCGTAAGGAACGTAGTTCTCTCTTGATTTCACTTCTTCGACAAGCGTGCTTAACGGTTGATGTCTTTCATATTGATTGGCATTCGAGACTCCATCATACACAAACCAACCACCCACACTGATGAATGCAACGAGAATCAAAACAAACAGTCCTTTTAAAATTTTTTTCATATTTTGATCACCTTGTGTTTTTAATTTCTAATTGATAATTCAAGCTTATCATGATCCTCGTTAAAAGCCTCGTGATCTGTCTTTCTTCTTTCTTACCAAAGTAAAAGATATCACAAATGCTTTTTTCACTCCTTTTCTCACCCTGCATGGTATCTTTTTTCTTCATGTTAATTTCCTTACCATGCCAAATAAAAAAAGGTCTTCATAGATATTACGATCGATCGCAACCTCTAATGAAGACCTGTTTTTATTTTTTGTTTTTCTGACTGTTTACTGTTTTCATGATCTGACGAATTTGAGCTTCAGATGGTTTACGACCCATCTGTAAGAACATCGCTCGAATCATCTTTTCATTGATTGGTGGATTTTCACGCAAATCTTTTTCAAATTTTCTCTTCGTCAGAAAAAATGTAATTGCTGCACCAACTAAAGCGCCGGCTACTGCATACAGGATTGAAGACCATAATTGTCCCATTACTAAACGCTCCATTCTTTACTTAGGTATTCTACACTGATTACTTTATTCTCTCAATGAAATTCGCACTCAATCTTATGATTCATGTGCACAATTTCTATGATTCAGACACTTATTCGAACAAACTGAGCTGCTTCCCTAATGAATCTTTTGAATTTTGTTCTTCGATTTGGCGAGCTTGCTCATCTCTTGTACCATTATGTAGGCGAATATCTACTTGTTCAAATGGTGTTGCCGGTTCAATAACATGGCTTGACCAAGTAGATGCCGGATCCATTTTTTTCAAGGCAGAAATATCGACCGCAGCAATTTCACTATCGACAAACGGCAGTGTTGCTTTGTTCGATCCTGTTGTACAAGACAAGATCGCTGTCGGTTTAGATTTAACCGGTTTGAATAAGCGCGCCCCTTTTGCTCCTCGTTTTAAATAATCAATTGCCGAAATGGCAAGTTTTTTGAGCTGACCTGATTCGTTTTCTAAAACGAGATATTCTTCATCACAACCGAATAAGGCAATGACTTCATCATCCCCTTGAATCTTCATGCCTTTAACGCCTTTTCCTTTTCCTTTGGACACCGGAATTTCAATGGCATGCATTTTAAATCCAAAACCATTTTTCGAAATAATGAGCAAATCATCTTCGACATGGTAAGAAGGTAAAACAAAAGCTAATGCATCATCATCGACTAAAGACATCAACTGAATCAAACGTGAAGTAATCTTAATTTGTAACTCTTCACGGTGAATTCTGCGCATCAAACCTTTTTTGGTCATAAAGATCAAATCGAGGTCTTTCGTTTGTTCTTTTTCGAGGAAGACTTGGACGATTTGTTCGCCTGTTTCTGTTTTGACTAAACTTGAGAAATGGTTTCCAAGTTCTTTCCATTTCTTCTCTTCGATTTGATAGACAGGAATCAAACCAAAACGACCTTGATTGGTAAAGATTAATACATTGTCTAACGTAGAAGCTGGTGAATTCAAAACAAATTCATCGCCTTCTTTTAGTCCAGATTTTCCGTTTTGACTCGACGCAAAAGAACGCATCGATACCCGTTTAATATATCCATGATGTGAAACTGTAACAACAACTTGTTCATCTACAATCATATCTCGATCGTTAACGACAATATCTTCAACTTCTTCTTGAATTGTCGTACGTCTTGGCATAACGAACATCTCATTGAGCTCTTTGAGCTCTTTTTTCATG
Source organism: Allobaculum stercoricanis DSM 13633 (assembly GCF_000384195.1). Classification (GTDB taxonomy): domain Bacteria; phylum Bacillota_I; class Bacilli_A; order Erysipelotrichales; family Erysipelotrichaceae; genus Allobaculum; species Allobaculum stercoricanis. The sequence goes on from NZ_KB913034.1 coordinate 1,230,223, forward strand.
AGTTTTTTTCGTTTTGTTGGCTGATTGATAATTCCTTCTAAATATTCAATCTCTTTTCTTAATGTCGTTTCTTCATTTTCTAACGCGATGATATCTGTATTCGATAAACGATATAACTGCATCGTTACAATCGCTTCGGCTTGCGCTTCACTAAATCCATATTTTTCAATGATTTTTGCTTTCGAATCGGCTTTCCCGTTCGATTTACGGATCGTAGCAACGATTTCATCTAAAATCGACACTGCTTGTTGCAAACCTTCCACGATATGTAATCGATCTTTTTTACGTTTCAAATCGTATTGGGATCGATTGACAATGACTTCGTCACGATGGGCGATAAACGCATCTAACATTTGTAAAATGGAAAGCTGACGTGGTGTCCGATTTACAATCGCAATTACGTTGTAGTGATAATACGATTGCAGATCAGTATTGCGATAGAGATAGTTGAGAATTGCTTGGGCATTTGCTTCTTTTTTTAAATCACAAACAATGCGCATCCCTTTACGGTCAGATTCATCGCGAACATCTAATAAGCCGCTCACCTTACCATTCAGACGGATATCATCCATTTTGCGCACTAATGCCCCTTTGACAACTTCATAAGGGATTTCATGAATAACGATTTGATTAATTGTTTTTCCTTCAACAATTTCCGCTTTGGATCGAATTGTAATTCGTCCTTTTCCGGTTGTTAAAGCTTCGCGAATTCCTTCTGTTCCAACAATGATGCCTCCAGTTGGAAAATCCGGACCCTTGACGATCTCTAAAATCTCATCAATTGAACAATCTGGATGATCGATACGATACATCGTTGCATCCATCACTTCATTAAAGTTATGTGGCGGAATATTGGTCGCATAACCTGCCGCAATTCCGGTAATGCCATTAATTAATAAGTTTGGATAACGTGTTGGTAAAACAGTTGGTTCTAACTTTTCATCTGAGAAGTTGGGTGACCATTCAACTGTTTCTTTATCGATATCTTCTAATAAATAGCTCGCAATTTTAGATAGTCTAGCTTCGGTATAACGCATCGCTGCTGCCGGGTCATCGTCAATTGAACCATTATTTCCCTGCATATCGATGAGCGGTAAATTAGACTTCCAGTCTTGCGAAAGACGCACAATTGCATCATAAACTGATGTATCGCCATGTGGATGGTAGTTCCCGATGACATTCCCGACCGTTCTTGCTGATTTACGATACGGTTTGTTGTATGTATTGCCATCTTCTTGCATCGCCCACATGATGCGTCGCTGAACGGGTTTCAGTCCATCACGAGCATCAGGAAGCGCCCGTTCTTGAATAATATATTTTGAATAGCGCGAAAATCGATCCGCAACGATCTCTTCTAAATTCGAATCGATAATCTTTGGTTCAATAACGGCTTTCGCTTCTTCTTTCTTTCTTCTAGCCATGGCTTTCTTCCTTTATAAAATCATCTTCTAAAGTAAAGACGACATTTTCTTCAATCCAATTTCGACGCAATTCCGCTTTTTCACCCATTAATTCGGTGATTCTCTTTTCCGCTAAACGACCATCATCCAAAGTCACTCGTAAAAGTGTTCTCGTTTCAGGATTCATCGTCGTTTCCCAAAGTTGGTTTGCGTTCATTTCCCCTAACCCTTTATAACGGCTAATCGTATATCCTGATTTAAGCTGTGCTTTGAGTTGGGTTAATTCATCATTGCTGTAGACATAGTATTCTTGATTGCCTTTTTCGATTCTGAATAAAGGCGGCATTGCGATATATAACATCCCCGCATCAATTAATGGTCGCATGAAGCGATAGAAAAAGGTCAATAATAAGTTTTGGATGTGTGCACCATCATCATCGGCGTCGGTCATGATAATGACTTTATGATAGTTAGAATCCTTGGGATCCATGCTTTGGCCAATTCCACAATCCAATGTATGAATAATCGTATTTAACTCTTCGTTTTTCTCCACTTGTTCTAGGGTGCAATGTTCAGTGTTGAGCACTTTTCCTCTTAAAGGCAAGATTGCTTGATATTTGGAATCACGCCCTTGTTTGGCCGATCCACCGGCAGAATCCCCTTCGACTAAATACAATTCTTTTTTGGTTGCATCTTTGGATTGCGCATGCACAAGTTTTCCGGAAATAATTCGTTCAGACTTATTTTTTCCTTTTCCTTTACGTGCTTTTTCGCGCGCTTCTCGAGCTGCTTGGCGGGCTTGTCCAGCCTTAATCATTTTGCGGATCAAGTTTTCCGATAAATCTTTATTTTCTTCTAAGAAGTAGCGGACGTGTTCGCATACAATTGCATCGACCGCATTTTTTGCTTGCGGAGTTCCGAGTTTTTCTTTCGTTTGTCCTTCAAACTGAAGTAAATTTTCTGGGACTGTGACATGCAGAACCATCGTTAATCCTTCACGAATATCGGCCCCATCCATTGATTTATCTTTTTCTTTAAGAAAGTTATTTTTACGCGCATATTCATTCATCATTTTGGTGATTGCTTGTTTAGCTCCGGTTTCATGGCTTCCACCATCCCGTGTTCGCACCATATTTGCAAACGACAAAATATTTTCTTGATAGGTATCACAATACTGGAAGGCAACCTGGATTTTCATCCCTTGATTTTCACCTTCAAATGAAACGACAGGCGTTAAGGCATCGTGATCGGTATTTAATTCTTCGACAAAGGCTTTGAGTCCATCTTCATACATGAATTCATCGCGTTTAGGATTTTGACGCTTATCCTCTACGCAAATTTTCAAACCTTTTAATAAAAAGGCATCTTCTTGGACACGCTCTTTAATTGTCGAATATGAAAAAGTTGTATCTTTAAAAATTTCTGGATCAGGCCAGAATGTAACACTAGATCCTGTTTGGTTCGTTTTCCCGAGTGTTTTCATTTTGCCTGTATGGCGTCCACCTTGAGAAAATTCTAGTTCATGAATGACTTTGCCATCCCAAACTTTAACAACAAGGCGTTTCGATAGCGCATTGACTACACTCGCACCAACACCATGTAATCCTCCTGATGCTTTATACGTTGAATCTGTAAATTTACCTCCGGCATGAAGGACGGTAAAAATAACTTCTAATGCAGATTTCCCTGATTTATGCATGCCCGTTGGCATTCCTCGTCCATAATCTCGTATAGTACAAGAGCCATCTGCATTCAAAGTGATATCGATTTGATTTCCATAACCATTCAATGCTTCATCGATCGCGTTATCCATGATTTCCCAAACGAGATGATGAAGGCCGCGTCGGTCAGTTGAACCGATGTACATTCCTGGTCTTTTGCGAACCGCATCTAACCCTTCCAAAATGACAATTGAATTCTCATCATAATTCGTAGTCGGCATGTTTTCGTCCTTTCTGATATCCTGCAGCTTGCATGTTCAAACATCACTTGCTGCATGGATCATTTTTGTCGTATCGAAAGTGTACCACTAAATGCGCAAAAATAACTAACTTTCTTGAGCATTTATAAGGTGCATCATTATTACTTAACCTTTTTCGATTGTCGCAATTTTTATTTTTTCTTTTTTATTGGATAACTATCGAAAATCAACACTTTAAATTATCTGTTTCAGATTTTATTTTAATCTATTTAAATAATCTCAACATTTTTACAGTTAAATTTTTTCCATATTATACGAGCAAAAATCGAAACATAATGTATCACATGTGCATCAAAGTTGCATAATTTAGTGTGTTTTTATCTTTCATTTATCCGCTCTGTTTGCTTTTTTACTCTTCTGATTCAAAAAATTGTCTATTTTTTTGTGTTTTAAAATTTCCAAAATAAAGATTTTGGCGGATAATAAAAGAAAGAAATACTGATCCATCAAACGAAAGAAAACATGAACTGAGGTGATGATATGAAAGTTTTACTCGTTAGTGGCTCGCTAAGAAAACAATCCATGAACACACAAATGATGAAATTAGCGCAATCATTTTTAGAAATGCATGATCATGTCGAAATTCAAATTCTTGATTGGTCCAACGTTCCCATGTTTAATCAAGATTTAGAATTTCCAATTTTAGAGTCCGTCCAAAATTGTCGAAATGCATTTCAGTGGGCGGATGGTGTTTGGTTTTTCTGTCCTGAATACAATGGCATGATTCCCGGCCCTTTAAAAAATATGTTGGATTGGATGAGTCGTCCTTTAAATCCTAGCGCTGGGCGGACAAGTGCTTTGTCTAATCTTCATGCTGCAATATGTGGTGTTGCTGGTCGTTCTGGTGCAATCAATTCCTGCCAACAGCTTGAAACACTTCTAACACGATTAGGTGTAATTGTTCTAGATGAACATGTTCAAAAAAGTTTTACCGGCGAACAACTTGCTTCAAGCGAATTTGAAGTAGATGAACAACTCAAAAGCGATCTAGATACACTTGCATCGCACTTTATTTCTTTTATCCAACAATAATCTGAGTCATCTTTGCAGATGAATGAATGTTCATCTGCATTTTCTTTTCCCATTCTTTCTTCACTTTCTTTTGTTAAATTTCATTTGATGACAAAACTATTCTTCAATTCCTCTCTCATTTCTCATTTACAAAACTGTGATGTGATTTACTATGACTTTTTACAATCACAAGTCATCTTAGAAAACAAAGATCACAACTGTGCAATCCCTTTATTGAGTTTAAACCTGTTTTTAAATCGCTGTGCTCAATACTTTGGTCACTCTATAAGCGGACAAAAAGAAGCCTATAAAACAATCATGCACGCAAAAAAATCGATCCCTATCTTATTAAGTCAAACTCCTCTTTTATTCTTTTTACCACTCAAACAAAACGGTTTAACGATCTATATCAACTATTCTCGCTTAACCTATCTTCCTCAACAAAAAGACCGTTCTACTTTGTCATTTGTCGATGACTTTCAACTAGAAGGCCTTCTAACAAATCAAGTAGAACGGAATTATTTAAATGCGAAATGGTATTTACATAAAATTTATTCGTCGCAATCTTCACAATAAGCTTTGTTCATACTGCGCTCATGGCGAAGTGTATTCACACCACATCCATCCACGCAAATCATCGCTTGATCAGGTAAATGAGGACTTTCGACAATTGTCATTGTCGGATACGGTTGATCCACAAAATTGGCAAATACAGAAAGAAATTCATCTTTCATTTCAATATCTGTCAAATAAACCGTGAACTTCAAAATATGATCAAAGCGTAAATCGAATTGCGCTAAAGCATTGCTCAAGCGATAACAAACATCAATACATTGTTCATGAAACGTTTCTCCTTGTCCAAGTTGTCCAGATAAATAAAAGAAATCACCGAGTTGGACAATACTTGAAACGCAATCATATCCTTCTTGACGTTCCCCTGTTTTTAAAAATAGGTTCATATTAAAAATCCTCCGCATAAGCATCAGGAGCTTCTACTAAAATCTCGCGTGGTCTTGTTCCATTCGCTGGACCAATAATCCCATTTGCCTCAAGTTGATCCAAAATTCTTGCTGCTCGACCATAACCCAAACGGAAACGACGTTGAATTAAAGATGTACTTGCTTTGCGCGATACGATCACGAAGTTTTTGACTTCTGGATAAAGTGGATCGAGTTCTTCTTGAAAATCACTCACTTCTTGTCCTTGTGAACTGATTTCTTTCAGCATAACAAAGGCATCTTCATATTGTGGTGAAGCTTGTTGTTTGACATAGTTACAGATCGCTTCGACTTCATGGTCTTGAATAAAGACACCTTGAATTCGAACTGGATCACTATTGTCCATAAACAACATATCGCCATAACCTAATAATTTTTCAGCCCCGATTTGGTCGAGAATTGTACGTGAGTCTGGTCGTGAAGAAACCATGAACGCAATACGGCTTGGAATATTGGCTTTAATTACACCTGTAATGACATTGACAGATGGTCGTTGCGTCGCAACGATCAAATGAATTCCCGCTGCTCGAGCAAGTTGCGTAATTCGTTGAATACTTTGCTCAACCTCTTTACTTGCCGCTAGCATCAAGTCTGCTAACTCATCGATAATGACGACAATTCGTGGCAGTTTTTCTTTATTCAATTCGGGATGATTAGCCACAAACTTGTTATAAGACGTAATATTACGCACAGATACTTCTTCAAACATCGAATAGCGTTGATCCATCATTTCAACAATGACTTTTAATGCGCCATTCGCCAAATTAGCATCTGTGATGACTGGCGATAATAAGTGTGGCACACCATTATAAGGTGTGAATTCGACTTTTTTAGGGTCTACCAATAACAACTTCACTTCATCTGGTCTTGTTCTTAATAAGATCGAACAGATGATCGAGTTAACACAAACAGATTTCCCCGAACCAGTCGCTCCTGCAATTAATAAGTGTGGCATAGTATCCAATCGGCCATAAACATTATTGCCCATTAAATCTTTACCGAGGGTAAAAACCAACGGTTTATCGGCTAAAGATTGCGGAACAGAGCGAATCAGTTCTTTCATCATAACCGTTGTCTTCTCAGCATTTGGTACTTCAATACCAACCGCACTTTTACCAGGAATCGGTGCTTCAACACGAATATCTTTTGCGGCTAGCGCTAATTTGATGTCACTTTGTAAATTCACAAACGTATTCACACGTACACCTTGTCCTGGGATGACTTCAAATTCCGTAACTGAAGGACCAATATGAATTTCGCCAAGTGTTGCATCAACATTGAATTCTTTAAGAATTTCAATTAAACGTGCCCCTTGCACTTTCGCATTTTTGACATTCACACTCGAATTGCCATTTTGAACAGGATCTTCTAATAAGCGTAATGGTGGCAATTTATACGTTTTAGCATTGTAAGAGCGATAATTCGCCTCTTCTTCTTTTTTCGCATATGTTGGTCGCTTGTTCTCTTTGGAAGCGTGGGCTAAAGAAGTTGAAACATTTTCTTCTAAATTCGCATTACCAACAACGGAAGAAGATTGATTTGAATTCATATTCTGCCCATAAATCGAAACATCTTTTAATTTTTCTTCTACTTCTTCTTCAACTTGATTTTCATCATTTGCCGCTGAATTCATCACTGGAACTAGCTCAACAACTGTTTGTTGCGGCTCTTGTACCTCTTTCTGTTCTTGAACTGGAATAGTTGGTTCATTTGTTGGTAAAGAATTTGCTCTCTCATTTTTTGTTGGCTGATCTAAACCAAGCATGGCAGCAATATCCACTGCTTTAGGCGTTGGTTCTTGAATAGGAGCTTGAGAAGGTTGATATGCACTTGGCAAGTCGAGATCGATGTCGAAATCATCTTGTTCATGATGATTTCGTTTTAATTTTGAAGTGGACTTATGTTCTTCAATTGGCAATTCAAGCTGTTCCATAAAATCAGGATCCCGATACTCATCTAAAATCGGATCATCTGCCAAAATCCCATTTTGGAAAATTTGTGGTGAATTTGATTGTTGTAATTCACTTTCCTCTTGCTCTTCCACTTCATTTTCTGGCTGAAATAACCAATTGAGCATGGAAGATTTTGGCGCTTGATCAAGTTCATGTTGCGCCTCTTGGTCAAGTTGTGCCTGAACTTTTTGTTGGCGGCGCTTTTCCACATGTTCTTGATGACTTAATTGCAGATCTTCTTTGCGTTTTTCTAGATGCATTACATTCCAAAACATCAAAGCAAACGAAATGATCGCCAATCCTGTCGCAACGACAATTGCCCCCATTTTGGAAAACATACTCGTCAATAATCCCGCAACAAAAGCGCCAATAAACCCATAAGCACACGTAAAGCCAGCTTGACCAAATTGACTTAAACTAGTTTTCAGTACATTCATTGCGATCCATGGATCATTCGCTTTCGTCTTCATTAACGCAAAAGTTAGCATCCAACATAATGCAAAGATGCCAAATCCCCAATATGTCCGTTGTGGAAGATCAATTTTGCCATTATTCCAAATGTATTCAAAACCATAAACGATGCTCACCGGAATGAGTAAATAAAGGAAATTTCCCATTACAACGCGCAAAGCATGGTTTAAATAGCGACCTAAAATTCCCAAAGAAAACAACACGATGATTCCCAAAACCCAAGAAAGTACGATCAAAGATCCCACTAACATCCGGTTCGTTTGTTTTTTGGATCTAGCCTTAGATTTAGTTGTTGTTTTTTTCTTATTAGACGTCGTGCGTTTTTTCGTCGTTCTTTTTTTTGATGCAGCCATAAAACCCTTCTTTCATCTCTTATTATATAAGGAACATTCTGATAAAATTCAAACCATTTCCCGAATGTCCTTTTTGTTTACACCATTCAATTTGTAAAAAACATTGAACGTTTATTATAACCGATTAGACGCTATCAATCGAGATCTGCTTAATTGAACAAACTATCTACAACGTTCAAAATGATCTTCTTTATAATAGAACAACCCAAATTATCCAGATAAACAAAAGAAGATTATAAAAACAGAAAAAACAAAACAAATGAGCATACAAAATAGAAATGATTTAGAAATCGAACGCTCTATATTTTCAATAAAGTAAAGTCACTAGAAAGAAAACAAACAAAAAATGGCGAAGAATCTCGAATTGATTCTTCGCTATAAAATGGATGAGGTTTCTATTCTCCTCAAGTAAAGTTAACGATTGGTTTAGCTAACCTTCAACAAATTTTAGAGTGCCATATTGGTTACAAAGATGCGTACCAAGCAATTCCTTCATCTTTCCAACCATTTTTGATTAAGAAACGATGTTCATTCATATCTGTCGTATAGTTATGACTTCCGGATTTCGCATTTCGATTATATTGGCGATAAAGTGGTCGAGCACGAAAATCATCAGAATACCAACCAATTCCTTCATCTTTCCAGCCAGCAGAGATCAGGGCATCTCGTTCTTGTTGATCCATTGTGTAATGGTGATCCCCTGCGTTTTTGTTATATAGACGATATACCGGAGTATTGGATTGAATTGGCGCAATCCAACCGATTCCTTCATCTTTCCATCCCGCATACAACAACGTTAACGTTTCGAAAAAATCTGCAGTATAGAAATGTTCTCCAGAATTAGGATTGTACAGTCTACGCATCGGGATCAGGTCAGAAGGCAAATCCGTAATATCGCCAATTCCACCTTGAGTTGGAGGCGTATACCCTTTTTCTTCACAAAATTTATTGACCATGTCCTTGAAGTCACTAACCTCCAAAGTTGATTTCGAATTAACTGTTCGTCCGAAATAAAAGACCTGCCCTGCACAAATTCCACTATACGAAGAATCTCCATTCAATTCAAAAGCAGCGCCTGTTCTTCCATAAGACGGATCAATGATATTTAAATAATGTCCGACTTGTTTACGCTTGGCAGGATCATTCTCAATCTGTTTTTCTGTTAGGCCTTGTTTAATATACCCGTCGTAAACTGCTTTTTCTTTGGTGTACCATCCATCAAATGGATTCATACTTCCCCAGCTAAGATTCTCCCCTACGGAATATGCTTTAGAATGTCCCATTCCTGTATCAGACCAGTTTAACTGTTTTTGAGCCATAACCATTAAATCCAAGGTTACTTCCAGTTCGTCTACTCCATGATTTTTCCGCAGACGATTACATTCTTCAAGAACATCTATGGATTTAATGACATTTTTCATCGCAGTTGCATCTTCTGGATCTGACAAATCGGTATAATCTTTTAATGTGTTATCCCGTAAAATATTTAAGGCTCTATTCGCTTGAGACTTTATATCGCTGTTATAACTTGAATCATTAAGAATCCACTTCAAAAAATCTTCCATATTCAAAAGCTGTGCTTTCGATTCATTTTGAAACTCTACTTCTTTTTCTACTACAGGCGCTTCAACAAATTCTTGTGCCATTACTCCTTGTGGAATCGCAAGAGTAAATGCTAAGGCACTGGCGCTTAGGCGCTGAATAATACGTCTTCTATTCATTTTTTTCTCCCTATTTTTTCATTAAAATCGATTTCTGACATGGTTAGTTTCTAAACGTTCTACCCCACAAAAAATAGAAACTAACAAATGACGTAGCTCTTGTTTCAGAGCTAGCTAGAAATGTAAGAACATCTTTTATTTGGCACTCTAAAATTTTCTTACGTGATAGCCATTGATCCGAAACTTCCTGTTTTTTTCACAAAAACTTCTAATCATACGTCATACGATGAATACATCACTTTCACAAATTTCGATATGTTTAACTTCGGAGTTTGCTATATCAAAGATGATCAGCATAATTAATGACTTTATCTAGAAATAACAACTAAATCATTATCAAACCGATCAATTTGATCTTCTTTAATAATTATACTTAATAAGCGGTTTCAAATAAAATAATATTTTTGTAAATTTTGATTGTTTCGTCGTGTACTTTTTGATGATTCTATTCACTCATTTAACTTGTTGCTTTGACGCCCTTTTTATCGGGGACCTATCTATGCAATGGATGTAACCAATCAAAATACACATTATTCTTTCGATCCTATTTCAGTTCATTGAGAAGAATTAGAAAATAAGTGAACTGCACGTTTAAGACCAATAAATACGATTATGAAATCAGTATGAAGCAAGTAACGCGGCCTAAAAAGCTGACATCAACAGGAACAACTTAATTATGGTTCTAAGTAAAACTGTGTGGGATTTGTCTTTTGGATTAAAAGTTTAAATCTCTTTTTTCGCAAAAGAAAAGAGATCTCTTTAAAATTGTAATAACCACAAAACAACTTAAGGAGATCTCATATGCATACTAACTGTTCTGTGACGATCAGTCAAACTATTCCTGGGGCTATTGTTTATCCTGAATCACTGACTGGATTCATCAATCAAACAACTGATCTAATCGTCAGCGATTCCGGACAACTTTTTTATCATATTTATGGTGAACAATTCATTACTCCAGAAGATTCTGTTTGCCCTTGTTGTAAAACGACGATGCATGTTCATGGTCAAATCACTCGAGTACTCAAGCATGAATCCAAGGGAAATTCAACTTGCAGAATTTTTGTGAAGGTTACTCGATTCAAATGTCCAAAATGCCATAAAACCCATGTGCAGCAGATCCCTTATGAATGCCCCAATCATAGAATGACCACTGATCTTTATAAACAGATCACCTATCATCTTGAACGACACGATTTATCGCTTAAAAAGATCGCACAGATCTGTGGAGTGGATCCACATACTGTAAAAGCGATTGATAAAGATCGTCTTTCAAAGCTCTACACGACAGAAGATGGATCTCATCGCAAACTCAAGAAACCTATGGAGTATTCTCGTTATCTAGGCATTGATGAATTTAAACTTCATAACCATCATCAATATGCCACTCATATTATCGATCTGGATACAGGACACATTCTATGGATCGCTTTTGGAAAGAAAAAACAGATTGTATACGATTTTATCAACCATGTAGGATACAACTGGATGCGTCACGTTAAAGCAGTGAGCTGTGATATGAATGCCTATTTCTACTCGGCATTTCATGAAAAGTGTCCTTGGATCCAGGTTGTGTATGATCGTTTTCATTTGATCAAAAACTTTAATGACAAGGTCATTTCTATGGTTAGAAAAGACGAGCAGCGCCGCTTAATAGAAGAAGGTAATCTTTGTAAGGCTCGTTCATTAAAACAAACCCGATATATTCTTCTATCCTCTCCAGAAACACTTGAAAGGAAGGATGCGTTAGCGAGTCAAGGAACTCTTCTTGATTCTGGTCATGTCCTATTTCGAAAAGAACCAAAAATTCGCAAAGGCGGGTTAATGAAGAAATATAAACAACTATTGAAAGAGAACGAACTGTTTTTCGCCATAGATCTCATTAAAGAAGAACTAAAAGAGGCATATGCGACAAGTGACGAAAATACAATGGCAAATCATCTTACGCATATTGTAGAAATCTGTAATGCGACAAAGAATGAACATTTTAAATGGTTCTCTAACTTAATCCTCAAACACTGGAATGGATTGATTAGTCATGCGATTCTACGCTTGTCTAATGGCAAAATAGAAGGGATCAATAATAGAATCAAAACGGTTCGAAGAATGTCTTATGGTTTTCGAGATGACGAATATTTCTTCTTGAAATTAATCGACATGAGTCGTTATCGATCAGCTTGATTCATAGATGATCCCACACGATTTTCCATAGAGCCTTAATTATTGTTCATAACTGTTTTCAGCTATAATTCGTCCCCTTTTTACAAAAAAGCCCCTTTGAATCAAACTTGGTTTATAAACACAAGTATCTATTCAAAGGGGAAATTTATTGTTTAAATCGAAATAATGAGATGTGACCCAATTTATTTTTGAGCTAATTCTAGAATGACTGGTAAAACCATTGGTCGTTTTGCGGTTTGTTTAAAGACATAGCGGGAAACACGTTCACGAATTTGGTTTCGGCATTCCATATTTTCATAACGGTTTGCGTCGACCATTTCTTTAATGGTTTCTTCCATAATCCGTGTTACTTCTCTTGTTAAATATTCAGCATCACGAACATAAACAAGTCCACGGGTTTGGATATCCGGTCCGTTTACAATTTCTTTTGTTTTAAAGTCTAAACCAATAGCTAAAACCATAACACCATCAGTTGATAAGATTTCACGATCTTTTAAAACAACACCTGCAACATCCCAATCCGCATTTCCATCAATTAATGAATCGTGCAATTCTAAGACTTCGCGTCCTGGTTGCAATTCGCCATTTTTGAAGGTGATGATTTCACCATTATCGATAATAATGATGTGATCAGATGGAATATGCATCTCTTCGGCAGTCATCGCATTGGCATAGAGCATACGATACGCTCCTTTAATCGGAATGTAATATTTTGGCTCTGTCATATAGATGACCATTTTTAAATCTTCTTTGGAAGGATGCATGCCTTTGACATCACGGTCAATTTTGATGATTGTACCTTCTTTTTTATAAATATCGTTTTCCATGTTTTTGAAGTCGTTTTCGACACCTGGTACTAAAGGTGTTGCGACAACAAATACATCACTTTCACGAATTTCGATATTATCAACTTCAGAGTTAGCAATATTGGACATCAACTGGAATAATTGACGACCTTGCCCTGAAATAATAACTACAACGTCATCAAGCTGATCGATCTGATCTTCTGTGACGATTAACTCAGCCGGAATTGGATCCATGACACTTTGTAAAAGTGTGACTAAATGTTGAATCTCTTTCGTATAGAAACAAATTTTTCGATGATGTTCGATGCAGCATTGAATCATCTCCTGAATGCGATAAACGGATTGTGTATAGATTTCTACAAAGACACGGCGTTTTTCGTAATCAGATAAAAGTTTGTCGAAATGATCGCTAACTTTATGTTTTGGTGCTGTATGCAACGGGCGATCGGCGCTTTTTGAATCTTGTAATAAGATAAATACGCCATCATTTTTGAATCTTGTCGCAAATGAATAATCGCCATGATAAGCATCAGAGAAATCATCATAATCCGCAATAAATTCTCCTGAATAAACGATATATCCATGTGCAGTTTGAATTCCAAATCCATACGTTTGAGGATAGGAATGGGTTACTGGGAAGAAGATCACTTGGCGTCCACCAATTCTTCTTGTTTCTTTTTGACGTACGACTTTTAAACGAGCTCCGGTAATATGATTTTTCTTTAATAATTCGTTTACAACGCCAAATGTGAATGGAGAAACATAAACATCTGCTTTGATTTCCTTCAATAAATAAGGAAGAGCACCCATGACATCATCATGTCCATGAGTAATCAAAATTCCTTGAATGCGATCTTCATGTTCCTTTAAATAAGTGAAGTCAGGCACGATGCACTCGACTCCTAGTGCCCCTTTAAAATCAGGGAACTTTAATCCGGATTCTACGATATAAATATCCCCATCAATTTCGATGACGAGCATATTTTTACCATCTTCATCCAATCCGCCAAGGGCGAACAGTCTGATGGTTTCATCTTTCTTGAGAAATTCTGTTCCAGCCATTTCGACCTCCATGACTATTAAGTGAGATTTATTATTCTTAGTATAACATCGACTTGCTAGTCGACCTTGATTCCGTTAAGAGAAAATGTTCTTGCTTGCTCAATTTTGACATTGACGATATCGCCTTCTTGAATATTTTCTCCTGTAAAGTTGACTGGAATCGATGTATCTGAATATCCACAATATACATTCGGATCTTTTTTAGATGGTCCATCAACTAATACTGGAACGATTTTTCCCACCAATTGTTGATGGTTTTCATTCGCCTGACGATTCCATAATTCATTCAAACGATATAAACGTTCTTTTTTCGTTTGCAGGTCAATATCATCTTCCATTTTTGCAGCTGGTGTTCCAGGGCGCGGTGAATAAATAAAGGTATACGCATTATCAAAACGACATTCCCGAACCACATCTAATGTATGTTCAAACGCTTCATCACTTTCTTGTGGGAAACCTACGATAATGTCTGTAGAAATCGTAACGCCCGGAATGGTATTGCGAATTTTATGGAACAATTCTTTATATTCCGCACTCGTATAGCGTCTTCCCATACGACGTAAAATATCATCATCCCCACTTTGTAAAGGCAGGTGGATGTAAGGCATGATGTTGTCATATTTTGCGATAATTTCGATCATTTCATCGCTAAAGTCCCAAGGATGGCTTGTCATAAAGCGAACTCGTTCAATTCCAAGTTTTGCACATTCTTCAAGTAAGCGCGCAAAGTCCCAACTATTTGGTAAATCTTTGCCATACGCATTGACATTTTGTCCTAATAAAGAAATCTCTTTATAGCCAAGTTTTTTAAGGACTTTCACTTCTTCTAAAATTGCCTCTGGCTGACGGCTTCTTTGTTTCCCTCTTGTATAAGGAACGATGCAGTATGTACAGAATTTATCGCAGCCATACATAATGTTGACCCATGCTTTATATTTTCCCGCACGATGTTCAGGTAAATTTTCATAAATTTCCCCTTGGCGTGAATAAACTTCAACCACTTTTTCGTTATTTTTGCAACGTTCGATATAATCCGGCAACTGGTTAAAATTGTGAGTGCCAAATACTAAATGACACCATGGATATTTTTCTAATAAAGTGCGTGTAAAGCCTTCTTCTTGAGCCATACATCCGCCAACTCCAATAATGAGATCCGGTTTATTTTTAAATAACTTTTTATAACTTCCGACTTCGCCAAGTACGTTATTGGCCGCATTTTCGCGAATACCACAAGTGTTCATTAAAATGATATCTGCATCTTGTGCATTTTGGGCTGGGCTGTAGCCACAAGCTTCTAAAATCCCCGCAATATTTTCGGAGTCTCTTTCATTTGCTTGGCATCCATAAGTAGAAATATAGTATTTCTGATTCAAGCCCATCGTTTTTTGTGATTCTGTAATCTGGAATGTGGAGATCGTTTCCACTTGATCGCGGTTCCGTTTTGCGGCTTGGTCACGATTTGGCAAATGCCAGTTCTCTTTAATTTTCATATCGAATTCCTTTCTAGTTTGATATGTAGACGATTCAAATCCTTTTCATGTTTGAATTGAATAATTGTTTTCCTATTCATTTAAAATGTCCTAAGTGGATACTTTAGCACAATTTCTCTTATCTATTTTACAGTAGCACTCACGAAAGCAAAACTTTTGTGTTCGATCAAAATTAAATCGCACTTTAAACCGCGCAAATGCCAAAAAAAAAACCGCTCAAGGCGGTTTTGATTGATTTGTTTAGTTATTTCGCAATTTCCTGTGCACGGACTTCGCGAATTACGTTCACTTTGATCTGTCCGGGATAAGTGAGTTCAGATTCAATTTTGTCACGGATTGCTCTTGCCATCTTAACGCAAGCTGTATCATTAACGGCATCTGGTACAACCATGATGCGAATTTCACGTCCAGCCTGAATTGCATATGCTTGGCTGACACCTTCAAATTCATTGGCAATTTTTTCCAAATTTTCCAATCGTTCTACATAAGCTTGAGCAGATTCTTTACGAGCACCTGGTCTTGCAGCTGAAATGGTGTCAGCAGCAATAACTAAGTGGGAAGTTAAGTATTTAGCTTCAACATCTCCGTGGTGTGAGGCGATGGCATTCAGCACGATGTCTTTTTCGCCATGTTTTTTACAGAATTTATAACCAAGATCGACGTGGCTTCCTTCTTGTTGATCGATATTCAGTGCTTTACCGATATCGTGCAATAAGCCAGCTCGTTTTGCCATATGCTGGTTCAATCCCAGCTCCGCAGCCATGCTGCCGGCAATCAACGCCACTTCAATTGAGTGTTGAAGCGCATTTTGACCATAGGAGAAACGATATTTCAAAGTACCGATTAAACGTACGATTTCACGATCAATACGCCCGATACCCAACTTGAATACTGTTTCTTCTCCAGCTTTCATGATTTCGGCTTCGACTTCGTGTTGGAATTTCTTCACGACTTCTTCGATACGTCCTGGTTGAATTCGTCCGTCTCGAATTAAATATTCAAGAGCAAGACGCGCCACTTCACGACGAATTGGGTTGAAACATGTGATTGTGATTAAATCAGGTGTATCATCAATATTCAATTCGACGCCTGTAGCCTGTTCAAACGCCCGGATATTACGGCCCTCACGTCCAATGATTCGACCTTTCATTTCTTCACCAGGGATGGTGACTACCGAAATTGTACGGTCCATTGTTTCTTGTTGAGCCATGCGTTCGATGCTCAAAGCGATGATTTCTTGTGCGTTACGTGCAGCAGTGGATTTCGCATTGTCTTCTTGCTCTTTGATATAGGCCATGGTTTCGTGTTCCATTTGTTTTTCGACCAATGCAAAGAGTTCAGTGCGAGCTTCTTGCGACGTCATGCGAGCGACTCCTTCAAGAACTTCGATCTGACGATCAATTTCTTTTTGGAGTTGTTTATCTTTTTCTTCCAGAGCAATCAATTTTTCATTGACTTTTTTTGTCTGGTTGGCGAGATCTTTTTCTTTTTGATTCAAAGACTCGTCTCTGAAATTCAAACTATCCTCGCGGCGCAGAAGTTTGTTTTCCATTTCCATAACTTCTTGACGACGCTCTTTGATTTCTTTTTCCGCTTCTACTTTCAGATCATGTGCTTGTGTTTTACCATCAAGTACAGCCTGTTTAAGACGCGCTTCTGCATCACTTTGTGCTTTGTCTAAAATTTGTTGTGCCTGTTGCTGATTTTTATTTAGACCTGCTTTAGAATAGGCAACCATTAACAATATGCCTAAAACAAGTCCGACTATCCCGGCCAGAGTGATCCATAATGGAGTCATATATTCTCTGTCCTTCCTTGACATTCTCCATAAAATTCATGAAGATTCTTGTTTCATCCACCATTTATCTCATTTTTTTATTGTAAGCAAGGAAAAGATGAGTAAACCGTGTCCACAAGCTAGTTTAGACTGTTCCCGCTGTCGAACGGTGCAGTTTTGTTGCATTTATTTTGAATCTCATATCCAGTCAAATTCAATTGACTAGTAGAGTTTATCAGAGAAATAAAGCAATCCAATTATAACAAATCCGACTTGTTTGTCTATGTGTTCTACCCTGCAATAGTCTCGAAATGAATGTTTTTGCGTGATTTCGATGTAACTTTTTGAAAACGTTTACGTTATTTCTTTTCTCTTTTCGATTTTTTAATCAACATAATCCCTGAAAAGGGTAGAAAAAAAGCAGAGCATTACGCTCTGCTAATAGGCTTATTCACCGACTTCGAGTACCTGTCTGCCATTATATTGACCGCAAGATGGGCAAACTTTGTGAGATAATTTGTATTCTCCGCAGTTTGGGCATTTTACGATTGCAGGTTTAGTCAGTTTGTAATGAGTTCTTCTTTTTGCCTTACGGTGTTTAGAACCTCTTCTCTGCTGTACAGCCATCAGTGCACCTCCTACTTAATCCTCGAATTTAAATTCTTTGAGTTTTGCCCAACGTGGATCCTCTTCTTTCGTTTCAGGAATAACATCCTGATCGCTAATCAGAGTCCAACCTTCACCTTGTGGGTATTCTTCACGGGCTAAATGAGTAATGCTCATGGGTGCTTCATATGCTATGGCTTCTTCTGCCTCATCCGTCAGGTCAATTACATCTTTAAATACCCGAATGATTTCTTCTTCATCATCATCCTCGATTAAAGGATCAAAAGAATATTCTTGTCTCGAATCCGTTTCGAAATCCACATCCAGATCTTCTCCGGTTATGGAGTCAATGACAGTCATAGTTCCTGTATAATGAAGGCTGCTTACCACTTTGCTTTTGCCATCAAAATGAAGTGTTCCTTCAATATGACAATGGGGCAAAGCTTGAACAGGCGTGTTGACAAACCGTTCTCCAGTTGGATCACAGTATTCTAAGTCAACTGGAATACTGGACTTCGGTGCAGCCAGAAAATCGCTTCTTTTAAATTTCACGATATTCACCTCATGTAGCATTTGATATTATATGCATGCTGTTTGCAAATGTCAAACAAAGAAATCATGTCATCAAAATGTGCAAAGAATCTTAAAAATCGGCCAACAAATATCGCCTGTATTCAAATTGCAAAATGACAATTTTCGATCTCTTTATCTAAGAATTGATATTCATTTGAATATCAACTCCATCATAGCAAATTTTTTATCGAGTCCGTTTCCTTCCATGCATATTTTAAAACTAACTTTTTCTATATTCATAAATAAAATCACAAAGAAACCTTCTTTGGATTTTGTTTCTTGTCTTTTTCGTTCTATTTTTGAGTCACAGTAATTGATTCAATTACTGGTTGTTGGTCCGCTTCAATCGTTCCGTTGTTATCCGTTGGTTCTGCTTTTTGGGCAATTTGATCAACGACTTCCATACCGGAAGTTACCGTTCCAAATGCAGCATAATTTCCATCTAATGATTCATTATCCGCTTGCATAATAAAAAATTGTGAGCTTGCTGAATCTGGATCATTGCTTCTTGCCATCGAAACCGTTCCACGAACATGTTTTAGACTGTTATCAAATCCATTAGCGGCAAATTCTCCCGTAATTAAATGAGAGCTTCCGCCCGTTCCAGTTCCAGTTGGATCGCCACCTTGAATCATGAAGCCTTCCATAATGCGATGCATCGTCAATCCATCATAGAAACCAGATTGGGCAAGTTTTACGAAGTTTTCAACAGTTTCTGGCGCAATCCCTTCATCCATCGTAAAGACAATAGGTTGATCATAGTCTTTCATCTTGATCACTGCTTCATATTGCGTTTGTCCCGGTTCGCTATGATCTGCTTTTGCTTGAGTTGTTTGCGTTGTTGTCGATTCCAAGTCCGCTTTGCTTTGTGTAGATGATGTTGCATTTGTTGAGTTAGAACATGCAACAAACAACATCGAACTTAAAAGCAAGATTGCTCCTGTTTTAACTTTCATTTGATTCATAATTTTTCACCTTCTAAAAATACTTCAAGCCTCAGTATTCGCTTGAATCTGCTTTTTTCATTTTGTCATTGAACAAAATCCGCTTTAGTTGCGTTTGTCTTCATTACATTAAACTATCCACTTCGCTTTTACACCGTTTTCGTTTCAAAAACACAAAGAATTCACTATTCTCTTCGTGATTTTAAAAAGTTCTCCCTTTCCTTTTACACTTAAATAGCTTGTCGATTAGCATCTTCACTTTCGGTTTATCTTGAATTTATGATTTAAAATGAATCGAAGTCTTCGATTGTTTGATAGACTGAAAGCATGATTATTGCAGGTGTGATTGCTGAATTCAATCCGATGCATGATGGGCATCGTTATTTACTTCAAACCATCAAAGAACAACTTCATCCCGATGTTTTAATCGTTGTTCTATCTACTTATTTTTCTTCTCGAGGTCTTCCTTCCTTAGAAAATGTCGAAACAAAAACAAAACTGGCACTCGAAGCTGGTGCTGATCTAGTGATCGCTTTACCAAGCGTTTATGCCATGCAAAGTGCGGATTATTTTGCTCGTTATGCGATCGAAGCTTTATCGAGCGCTCAAGTCAATATTCTATGCTTTGGATCAGAAAGTGCCAATTTGCATACCCTTCAACAAAAAGCCAAACAAATTCAACTCTTAAACGTTGATCCCTCTACATCACTCGCCCGAAATGCGGCCAAGTTCGATCTCGACTTACAACCAAACGATATTCTCGCCATCCAATATATTCGTTGGTGTGAAAACTTTAATATCAAGCCCTATCCGATTTTACGCGATCAATCGCTCAAATCCGCTACTCAAACCAGAGCAGACTATTTTTCCGGAATAGAGCAAGTTGAAGATCATTTATTCGAACCTCAGCAAAATTGGTCTTCCTATTACCCTTTTTTGCGTTATCAACTTTTAGAGAATGATCCAAAAGTGCTGAGTCAAATTTTCTTAGTCGAAGAAGGAATTGAACATCGCTTAATTCAATGTGCCCTTTTGCATGATCGTTGGGAAGACTTCTTAAATGCGGCAGTAACGAAAACTTATTCTAAAGCGCGGATTCAAAGAACTTGCTTTATGATTTTGCTACAAATTTCTAAAACAGAAGTGAAAGAACACCCCTCTTTTTTTGAAATGCAAATCCTTGGCATGAATACAATTGGTCGCAATTGGATTAAGTCTTTGCCAAAAGAAACACCCATGGCAAGCAAATTCAACCAATTGCCCACTCACTTACAAAAATGGCATCTCAAAGAACACCGTTTATATTCTTTGATTTCGCCAAAGACAAAACCTTGGAAAGTCGTCGTTGAACACGAATAAGAAAATCGCAATTTCATCGAGTGGATCAACCAAAAATCAAAATACTTCTTGTGCGAAAGGAGAATTGATGATGAAACAAAATCCCCACAACAAAACAAAACGATGGATCGGCCTTGCTGCTCTAATTGGAACATGTGTTATGATCTATCGTCATTACTTACCCCCAATTAAAAAACCAAAAGACACTCCTTATGAATATGGATTAGTCCTTGGTTGTGCTGCTCATGATGATGGAAGCATGTCCAACTCCCAACTTGGACGTTGCCAATTCGCTTTAAAGGAGTATGATCGCGGTCGTTTTAAAACGCTCATTTTATCCGGATCCGCTGTCCAAAATGAATATGTAGAAGCTGAAGTCATGGCCAAATGGATCCAAGAACAAAATCCCAATATTCCTTTACTTTTAGAAACGCAAGCCAAAAATACGTGGGAAAATTTAAAATTTGTCCAACAAATGATCAAAGATGCCCCTATTGAAATCATCACTGGCTCGATGCATGCAAGAAGAGCCAGTGCAATTGCCGCCAATTTCTTCCCGAATTATTGCGTTGCGAGCTATCCTGACTTCACGTTCAAAAAACTAATTTTAGAAGCTCGTTCACGCTTGCTCTATTGTTTTATCGAACTAAAAAAATCATTACAGAACACTCGTTAAAAAACTGCTCGACGATCTAATCTATCCGATCGATTCGAGCAGTTTTATTTTGAATATGATCATTTTATTGGAATTGATTATTTGGATTTTATTCGCAAGTAAGGCCTTCTTGAGTTTCAAAACCTTCTACTAAATCTTTATAAACTAATTTTGTATCTTCTGGAAGTTCAGCAACTTCTAAAATTTTGGAGAAATCCTCGAGTTCAATCGAGAGTTTTAAACTTTCTTCTGTCATTTCTGATTTAATCGAATCTGCTTCAACATTTAACATCGATCCAATAGCTTCTTTATAGACTGATTCATTTTGTTTGACTGCTAATTTGACATCTTCATCGGTTAGTTCAGCACCTGCTACTCCAGATAAATCACGGATTGTCGAATATGGCATTTCGAATTCACATGTCATGCTATCGATTTCGGCATCTTCACTTGGTGCAGTAATTGTAAATGCGACTTTCATTCCGTCTAATTCCGTAGCGCAACTTGTCGATACAGTTTTGGATACTGGGGCATTGTTTGAACATCCTACCAATAGGGTTGCTCCGATCAATAAAGCTGAGATTGATTTAAAATTTTTCATTGTTTTTTCCTTTCTTGGAAATGGAGTAATCCTGATCACTTATCGTGATTTTCTTAAATCCACTATAACTTGTAAGCGCTCATAATGAAATAAAAATACACAAAAAAATACATATTTTTTTCATTTCACCTTCAAATAATTCTAAGCCTGTTCTTTTTATTCACCGAAAAATAAAAGGAATGCTTTTCACTAGCATCCCTTTCTTATTGATGAATTATATTTTATTGAATCGTACGAATGATTTCATTGACGGAATGAACACGATTTTTTGAATTTGACGTGTTCAATAGATCGGAAGCTGGTCAAGATTGATTTGAGAAGTTTTTGATCAATTATTGATTGTGTTTAGATTTAATTTGGTTTTTTATTCGCAAGTTAGTCCTTCTTGAGCTTCTAACTTTTCAACTACATCTTTAAAGATTAATTCAGTATCTTCTGGAAGATCTGCGATTTCATAGAATTGATCCATGTCATCAATATCAACTGAAAGTTTTATGCTGTCTTCGGTAAATTCAGCTTCCACAGATTCCACATCAACGTCAAATTCAGATGCCACTGATTGTTTATAAATTTCGGCATCTTGTTGAGCCGTCGCTTTGAATTCCTCATCAGAAACATCCGTCATTCCCGCTAATTCCTTAATAACTGAAAACGGCATTTCAATTCCAGTTTGAACGTGATCAATTTTGGCATCTTTGCTTGACGCACTAATTGTAAATTTCATTTTCATTGCGCCCAATTCAGTCGAACAGCTTTTTGATACTGTTTTAGAGACACTAGGTACAGTTGCATTATTTGAACATCCAACAAATAAAGCTGCTCCAATGAGTAAAGCAGAAATTGTTTTTAAGTGTTTCATATACTTTTCCTTTCCAGATTATCGAATAATCCCAATCACTTAAAACTACTTTAAACACTTTAATTATAACTCGTAAGCGCTACAAGCAATATAAAAAACGCTAACTTCTTTAGCGGTTATGTCTGTTGGCATGACCGTTTTTTCTCTATCTCATCAAATAACAAGAATTCGATTGCACGATTCAATCATGGACAACACTCTGTTTTTCATGGAACTGAAAAAAGGCAGCAACTCAAGGAGTTTACCTTAAGTTCCTGCCATTGCTACACCTGAATTATAGTTAACTATTCTTCATTATTTTTTGATTTTGATAGATGCAAGATCACGGAAGATAAAATAACAAACCCAAAATAAGTCAAGGTTCCACCTATCAAATCATTACCAGGGATTGCTAATAACCAGCTTGTAGCAATCGCCAAAATGATATAAATTATCGTACATGTAATAATAAATTTTTTTACAGATTCAAACATAGCTTGCCTCTCAATAATTGAAAGTAGTGTAATTCGCCATTTGATCTTCAAATCCAGTAACATTGAAAGAAATACCTGCACCAGGGCCAAAACTTACGCCGATTCCACCCACCGATGCCTTTCTATGACAATATGAAGAACTGACATTAGCAATGCCACTACTGTCATTTTTAGAAATTTTGGCATTAATTCTTACCCATTCTAACGCTTGTCCATAATAATCACTGCATTCCACAGAATATCCTACACCTTGATTTGGGGATTGAGAGATTAAATTAGTTTTTCCTGCGGCAACCCCAATGCTTTTATATGAAGCTGTAGCACTTGAAGAAATAAGAGCAAAATTATCTGCCCATGCAAGAGCGAATGCATCTTGCATTCTAAATGCAGGAACCATTTTCCATGTAGCAGTAGCGGTTATATTGAAAGTATCCTTTCCAGACTCCGGTACTCTTGATGCAGTAACATAAATTGACATTTCATTGGAACCTATTGCACCTTTTGTTAATACACCATCATAATTTTTTAAATATTCTTCTTCAGTTTCTAAAACTTGAACTGTTTTTGTAATCGCAACAAGCTCCCCTTCGTAAGAAAAATTAGGATCGATTTCGTAAATCTCATATAATAGTTCTATTTCTTTTTGGCTCAAATGGTCGTATTTATTTCCCTCAAACTCGTTAGCGTTAATTGAGGATGTAGGAATACATAAAAACGTTATCGAAAAAATTAGAATTATGTTAATTAGTTTTTTCATAAGTATATCTCCTTTCTAAACTAAATTTCACATATACGCAGTATACTTTCCCATGGTTATCACATCTCCCTATTTCTACTTTAATTGTAAAACATATTATTTTTTTATGTTAGTCTTATGCAATCACCAAAAATATATTATAATAATAAAATACGATCTACATCATCGACATTTTCAGCAATCATAAACATTAAACATAACGATTGTATGTAAAAAATAATGTATCAACATCCAAGCACACCCTTGGAAGAGAGTGTACTTTTTTCTCTGTTAATTTTTTATTCAGTAGAACAATCGAGTAAAGAAGTGACTGATTAGTACTGTTTTTTCATCTCACAACACCTACACAGGAATATGTGATGGTTCAAGTAATTTTTTAGTTCTTATTAAATGTTAATAAAGAGAGTTGATCAAGTATGGTCGATTCCCTTTCCTCTGACGATAATGACTGTATTCGAACTTTCACCCACTAGATGCGTGTCATGCTCGCCGCAGCACTTAAAAAGAGAATGCCTAATTTCAAGCATTCTCTTCTTGTTGATGAATTTTATTTTATTGAATCGTGCGAATGACTTCATTGACGGAATGAACTTTTTTCAAGTTAGCGATCAGCTTTTCAAGCATTTGTCCATTGCGCACAGTGATGTCAATTTTGGTTGTCGCGGTTAAAGAATCGTTATTCACGTTAGAAGAAATTCCTTTGATTCCAATCGCATTTTGTTGAAGAACAGTAACCAAATCGGACAACAAATAGTTGCGGTCTTCCGATTCAATTTGTAAATGAACTAAATAACTATTATCCTCAATTTCTTCTGCCCATGAAACAGGAATTAAACGTTCTTGTTCTCGTGCAATATTTGGACAATCTTTGCGATGCACTTTAACGCCACGTCCTTTGGACACATAACCAACAATCTCATCTCCTGGAATTGGGCTACAACATGGTGCTAAAGACACTTGGATCGTATCAACACCTGTAACAATGACGCCACAAGCGCTTGGTTTACCACGATTTCCATTTTTTGAATACAACTTAATAATTTCCGCATTATCGTCAGATGCTGCTTTCGTTGTTGCAAGACGGTCGATAATCACTTGCACTGGGATTCGTTTTGAACCAATTGCTGCATATAAATCTTCTGTGTTGTGATAAGAAAACGATGGCAGCATTCCTTCAATTCGTTTGGTGTATTTTGCAAGTTCGTCCATCGAATTTTCTTTTAATGCATGTTCAAGCATCAATTCGCCTTGTTTAATCATCTCACGACGATCTTTTAAGTCGATTTTTTGGAAATAAGAACGAATCTTATTTCGCGCATGAGCAGATTTAACAATTTTAATCCAGTCACGGGATGGGCCGGATGATGTTTTACTCGTCAAAATTTTGACAACATCCCCGGTTTTTAAAGGTGTATTTAAAGGCACAATAGCGCTATTGACTACTGCTCCTGTCGTATGGTTTCCTACTTCAGTATGAATGCGGTACGCAAAGTCGATTGGTGTCGATCCAGAAGGCAGAGCGATCACTTTTCCCCGCGGAGTAAAGCAATATACATTCGCTTCAAAAATATCTTTTTGAACTGTCGACATGTATTCTAATGGGTCTTCACTATCTTCATCCGTGATGATCGAGAAATCTCTAAACCACGAGAGTTTATCTTCCATTTCTTTAATATTGCTTTCATCGCTACCTTTACCATTTTCTTTATACAACCAATGGGCAGCAACCCCTTTTTCCGCAATGGAATCCATTTCTTCTGTTCGGATTTGGATTTCAAAGATACTTCCATCTGTACTCGAAATGACTGTGGTATGCAAAGACTGATACATATTGGATTTTGGCATCGCAATATAGTCTTTAAAACGACCTGGAATTGGTTTGTAGGTCGCATGGATGTAACCTAAAATTTCATAACAATGGGTAATCGAATCAGTAACGATACGAATTGCCTGCATGTCGAGGATTTCTTCGAATCGTTTATGTTTACTCATCATTTTTTTATAGATGGAGTAGAAATGTTTAGAACGACCAAAGATGCGATAAGGGATATGGAATCCATCTAGAATATATTCAATATCCGTGATCATTTCTCGAACTTGAGCATTACGTTCACTGACACGTTCAGCAACCATGCCTTTGATCATTTCGTATTGTGTTGGATATAAGTATTTAAAAGAAAGGTCTTCTAGCTCATTTTTCACTTTAGAAATCCCTAAACGGTGCGCAATTGGCGCATAAACTTGAAGCGTTTCTTTAGCAATTTTCTGTTGTTTTGCCGGAGATTGGTATTCAAGCGTTCGCATGTTATGTAAACGGTCGGCAAGTTTAATCAAAATTACGCGAATATCTTTGGCCATCGCAATAAAAATCTTGCGGTGGTTACTTGCTTGATATTCTTTTTCGTCTTTAAATTGTGAATTAATTTTCCCAATTTTTGTAACTGCTTCGACAAGATCTGCAATTTCACTGGAAAATTCATTAACGATCGTGTCGTAACAAACTCCATCACAGTCTTCTACCGTATCGTGGAGTAAGCCCGCTGTGATTGTTTTTGGTGAACAATGCAGTTCTGCTAAAATATTCGCCACTTGAATGACGTGGATGACATAAGGTTCACC
The DNA here is from genome assembly GCF_000384195.1 of Allobaculum stercoricanis DSM 13633. GTDB lineage: Bacteria > Bacillota_I > Bacilli_A > Erysipelotrichales > Erysipelotrichaceae > Allobaculum > Allobaculum stercoricanis. The sequence continues at coordinate 1,256,851 of NZ_KB913034.1, forward strand.
TGATTTTCTGAATTGCCCTTCATGTGCTTTCAGAGCAAATTGGTATGCTTTTTCGATGAGTTCAAGATTCTCCGGCTTTTTAATATAAGTTCGGATATTTTCCATACATTGATCCATCGTTACACTTTTTTTGTCCGGCATAATTGAGGTCCCCTTTCTGTTTTACGGTCCATCAAATCATTGAGTACGCAAATGACATGTATTGATTTCTTTACTTTAAACTACAAAAAATTCTCGTTTTTTTCATATTTTATATTGTGATGACTCGATCAACAATAAAAACACTGTGTTTTTGAGCACACAAAAAAACGAGGTATTTTTTTACAATTTAATCATTTCTATCCCAAAATACAACATATAATGCATGTTCTTTTTGTTTATTGACAAAAAACAAAACCAATCTAAAACAAAAGACAAAAAATCCTGTTATTTAGAATGCCCTAAATTAGATCCATTCGTATAACAGGATTATTGGATTAAAATCGATTAATTTTCTTCTATAAAAAATAGGCTTATTCACCTTCGTAATGAACTAAGCTTAATACTGGTGCATCATCGAGTTTGTTACGACCATGCAAGTCATCTAACTCAACAACAAACGCATAACCAACAACTTGGCTATCACAACGTTTTACCAAGTTTGAGATTGCTTTAACCGTTCCACCTGTTGCTAATAAATCATCAACAATTAAAACTTTGCTATCTTTTGTTAACGCATCTGCATGCATTTGTAAACGGTCAACACCATACTCTAATTCATAAGTTTCTTCAATGACTGCACGTGGTAATTTACCTGGTTTACGTACTGGAACAAAAGGTAATTGAGCTGCAATGGCTGCTGGAATACCAAACATAAAGCCACGTGCTTCAGGCGCTAAAACATGTGTTGCTCCTACTTCTTTAGCAAAGTCGGCAATTTGTTGAGCTGTTTGCGCTAATGCTTCTGGATTAGCAAGGACTGGTGTGATATCACGAAAGATAATTCCTTCTTTTGGATAACCAGGAATACTTTCAATAATTGTTTTTAAATCCATGATGAATGATTTCTCCTTCAATAAATACGTTCTTTTCAATTTAAATCTATAAAACGAAAAACGCATTCTCTATTCTATACTACTTTAGCTCTGGAAAAACGACCTCTATCAATTTTGTCGCGTTTTTGGTCATTCTATTCCTTATTTATAGATAATTTCATCAATCAAGAATTCTGCTTTTTCGCGTCGATAGCTCGATAAGTTCACGGTACCGATCAGCGCTTCGATTTGTTCAAAAGGGGTATGGGCATCTTGTTGGCTTTGATTGAAGTGAATCGCTTCAACACCATTCGCAAAAACAAATTTACGATGTACCCCTTGACTGAGATCAAAACTACGAATAACGAGGGGATCACGCAAAATAAAACGAGGTAATTCAAAACCTTGGCCAAATGGACGAAAAGCATCTAATGAACGCACATTGTCAACATTAATTTCATCCGGTTCGATTTCCACTAACGTTTCTTCTTGTGCTTGCCACTTATAGTGATGACCTTTCTCAATTAAATAAGATTTAAAGTCTTCATAGCGAGTTGGATCAACCGTCATTCCTGCTGCTTGTTCATGTCCACCATGCTGCAAAAAGCCATCAAAGTCAGCTAAAAACTCAACGCAATTAAATCCTTTTGGGGCGCGCATAGAACATTTAATCCCATCAGGATTGATTGTCCCGACAATTGCTGGTTTTCCATATTGGGAACAAAGATTCCCCGCTGCCAAACCAATAATTCCTTCTGGAAATTGTTCGTCTGCCGCAAATAAAACCGAATGCATCGGATTAATCAGCACTTGTGCTTTGCCATAAACAAAATTGGATAACTCTTTTCGCTTATTGTTGATCTGATTTACAGATTGCGCATAAGCAGCCACTTGAGGCGCGGACTGACATTCCATATAACGCACAAACGTGTTCACATTGGCAATATTGGACAAACGACCCACAGCATTGATCTTGGGCGCAATTTGAAACGCTGCATCACGTTCATTAATCGGATGGCGCGTAATAAATGGATCAAAATGAATATTTCCTTTTTCATTCATTAAAGCCAATCCTTTTTGAATAATACTTCGCGTCTGTCCACCAACTCGCATACAATCGGCAATGGAGGCAATGGCAGCATACTCAACGAACTCATCACTGATCACATTCAATGCTCTCATGCACTCAAAAGCGACACCTGCTCCACACAAACTCGAAAAGCAAGGTTCTAATAAATCAGGATGCACTAAAACTTCACATTCAACTGTTTCAGGAAGAATATGGTGATCCGTCACAATGACGCTCATTTTTAATTCTTTAGCTTTTTGTAATGCATCTTTCGCTTTCACGCCATTATCACAAGTAATAATCAGCGAATAACCTTTATCATAAGCCATTTGTACTGTTTTTTCGGATAAGCCATATCCTTCTTGAATACGATCAGGGATATAATAGCCACACTCTAAACCAAGTTGTGATAATCCTTCATGTAAAATCGTTGTGGACATAATGCCATCACAATCGTAGTCACCAGCAATCAACACTTTTTCTTTCTGATCTAACGCTTGTTGAATGCGCTGTTTAAACGATTGAATACATTCGCTTTGCGATACTGGATATAAATCACGAGGATGTAAAATTTCATCGATTAAGTCTTCATCTGGAGAAATTGCAGAGAGGACTTTTTGAATAAATTTGCTCAAATTTGTCATACATCTCATTATAAAGGACTCTATTTTTCATTCAAATTTCATTTTAGATTCTTTTTGTTCATCTATATCTACGTACTTGAAGCATCTGTAAATATTTGAAAATAATAGAGTGTAAGATAAATCCCTCAATTCGTAAAAGACACACACTAATAAAGGCGAGAACCAAGTGAATTCAACTTCACAAAGAATATTGCACCCAATCAAATTCTCACCTATTTTATATTTAATCCATTCGGCCGCCTAATCTAACATCAAAAATAAAATCCAAATGTTCTTCCGCGTTTGTTCCTATTTAGATAGTATTTGCGAGGCAAATGCCATTTTCACCCCTTAGCGTCCAATATCGACGTTAAGCTCAAAAAAAGCTTAAGATAAGGTATCACATGTATAGTTTAGTCTGGTGGAAAACTTGTATTTTAATATACAAAATACATTGTAATAGCAAATAACATGCATATACCAAAGACAATGATATTTAATATAGTCGTGATCACTTTCACTAAGACATTTTCATTATCTTTTCGTAGTTGAGATATTTGTAAAGCGGTATTCATAGCTTGAATCACCAATAGCAATAAAAATATGCAGACCCGCCAAAAATCATCGATTTTCGTAAACAGAAAAATTACGTATAATACAATAAAAATTAATGTTCTATATAAATATTTCATACCCATTCACACTTTAGGTTAGTTATTTCTATTATAGACATTAATTCCCCACTGAATATCAGCCTGATCTTTAGGATCATCAAAATATGATGAAAACCACTCTAGTTTTGTTGTTCCAGAAGTAATTTGAACAATTCCAGCTGCTGCCTTCAAAGTATTCGGTCCAAATATCTCACTTCCTACATATCCATAATGGAAATTCCCTATAGTTTCTCCCGTCATTGTTGCTCGTAATTCTGTTTCAAAATATTGAGTATTTAATCCCAAATATGCTTTATAATCCCAAATACCTCCACCTTTTACTCTCTGAGCAAAGTATGTCCCCGCTACAACTGTTGCAGTACCAAAAACTGCATTGTCATACACAGATCTTAATTCTGCCGCATGTGCTCTACATTCAGTCATTAAATCAATCGTTTCTGCTGCAGGCATTGGTCTAAAAGGAGCTTCTGGCGCATGGAGTATGGTAAACGACAAATCGGAATCCACTTTTAAAACATTTAAATCAACTAAATAATTAATTTTGCTTACAAATTTATTTAGGATATTTAGCTGATTTATGTCAATATTCCTCCCATCTATATGCGTATCAATCTTCCCCATGTTTACAGGGACAAACTCTTTATTTTTTCCAATGGATTAGATAAAAGTGAATTTTACTTCGACTTATCTTTTACGGGTTCTCCATTTTCGTCAATTGCTCCCTCAACCCTCAAGCCACGCCATAATACCAAACTTGCAAAACGGGCATGTTATCACATCTTTGTAAACCTCTTGATTGCAACATGGACAAATAACATATTTTTCATTCTTTACATTTTCCATCTGTTTATCGCTCCCATACAATTTCAAATTTGTAGTTTTCTGCTTTAAATTCTTCGGGAATTGCCTATTCTTCAATTTCATAATTCATGCTAGTGTGATCAATTGTTGGTGCCACCTCTTCATGATCTTGTTCCGTTGCGGCACTATTGACACTTTCTGTAGAACCAGCCTGATCATTTATATCTTGATTTGTCACACAACCGCTGAATAGCAAAGCAATAGCGAATAATAGATTCAGTTTTTTTCATACCGACACCTCATTACGAACCAATAAACAGAATCCCATCATTTTAGATTTAATAAACGTAATATCCTCCATTACCATTCAAAGCTTGAATCATCGTTGATTGTGAAACAGTTCTTAGATAGTCTCTATCTTTATTTGGGTCGCTGTAATGCAAATTTTCATTTGCATCATATCCCACTCCGACAACGAAATGAGGTGTAAATCCTTGATAATATGGATCCAACAAACTCAACATATTCGATGGATTGAGCTCTAATATTCATAACAAGTTGATTGGCAAACTCATTATCACCAATTTAAAATCTAATTATGATTATGTAGATCAAATTTATTTAATAAGCTCTGTGTTTTATTTACATTTCTATTGTAAATAAATTCAACTAAAAGAAAAAGCGCTTTCATTATATATTTCAGAGTTTTTCATAGGATGATTTTAGATACTAGTAACTTCTTTACATTTTTATCTAAGACCAAATCTGAATATTTAGATAGACTGATTGTAGAAGCAATCGTTTTTAATGTAGTTTTTCCAGACATGCACCACTTTTCCATCTGGATATATCAAAACTCAAAAAAAAAATCCTTTTAGTCTTTTCTCGAATTTACTCTTTCGAGTATTGACTAAAAGGATTCTTCCGATTTCATGTTTGTTAAAAATCAAAGTATCCAAACCATCCCAACTATAATTTAGATCCATGCTGGTTTTAGTTTTGTTCTTCTTGATTCGTAATCGATTGGGCATATGATTCTGGAACGGGAATATTTAAATGTTGATAAGCCTTGGCAGTTACCATTCGCCCTCGTGGTGTTCTATTGATTAAACCAATTTGTAATAAATATGGTTCATACATATCTTCTAAAGTAGTCGCATCTTCCCCGATTGAACTAGCTAAAGATTCAAGACCAACAGGTCCTCCATTGAAACGATAAATGATGCCCTCTAAAAATTTGCGGTCCACCTGATCTAAACCAAGTTCATCAATGCTCAATCGTCTTAAAGAATCTTGAGCTACTTCTTTGGTCACTAACCCATCGTTATACACTTGCGCAAAATCACGAATTCTTCGTAACATGCGATTGGCAATTCGTGGTGTACCACGAGAACGCAATGCAACTTCATGAACCGCTTCATCTTCCATTTCACAACCTAAAATTGATGCTGTTCTTGAAACAATCTTTTCAAGTTCTTGCGTGGTATAAAACTCCAAGGCTGATACAATCCCAAAGCGATCGCGTAGTGGCGCCGATAAATCTCCAGCACGTGTTGTTGCCCCAACAAGTGTAAATGGCGGTAAAGGTAAGCGAATGGAATGCGCTGTTGTTCCTTCTTTACCGACAACGATATCTAAAAAGAAATCTTCCATTGCGGGGTAGAGAATTTCTTCAATTTGGCGAGGGATGCGGTGAATTTCATCAATAAATAAGACGTCACCTGCTTCTAAGGTCGATAAAATTGCCGCTAAATCCCCACTTCGTTGGATTGCTGGACCACTTGCGGTCACTAAATTGCCTTTCATCTCATTGGCAATAATCATCGCCAATGTCGTTTTTCCTAGTCCTGGAGGTCCATATAATAAAACATGATCCAGTACTTCATTGCGTGACCGTGCCGCTTGTATATATACATTTAAATTGGCTTTTAATGCATCTTGACCAATATATTCTTTCAGAGATTGAGGACGAATTGCTTGTTCGCTATCTTCCCCTTCAAACTCGCTTTTTTGTGCATCTAAGATCCGCTCTTCTGCCATGCAAGTCTTCCTTTCTTGATTACTTTATCTTTTATGATTTATTGTCATTTAGAAACGCTTATTTTTAGCAAGGATTTTCAAACAATGACGAAGCAGATCGTTCACATTACCTTTTTCAATCTGATCTGCACTCAATTCAATCGTATTAATTTCGGCCTGCTTATAACCAAGAGTCAATAATGCTTCACTGACTTCATCCCAAACTGGCAAGTCGACAGTTTTTCCTTTGCTTTGACTTGGTAGCGTTGTTTCGATCATGATTTTTCCTTTTAAATCCAAGATCATTTGTCCTGCTGTTTTTGCGCCAATTCCCGGCAGTTTTTTAAGTGTTCCTGTATCTTCTTTTTCAATCGCCGTGATGATCGTTTGACAATCCATTGCCCCAAGCATATTCAATACACTTTTGCAGCCTAATCCTTTAACTTGGATCAATGAGGTAAATAATTCATATTCCTCTTCTGTTTCAAAGCCGTATAAATATTGACCATCTTCTTTGAATTGGTGGTAAGTAAATAATTCCACTTGTTCATTTCGTTGATATTTGGATGGCCGATTTACATAGACATCATAGCCAACTTGGCCAACTAAAAGAACAATGCAATCTTTTCGTTTGGTCAGTACTGTTCCTGATAAATAAGCGATCATGGTTGAATCTCCTTTTTTAATTCATTTTGTTCATGCCTTCTTGTACTGATCAAAATGAGGATCGAATGTCTGATCTGTCGACAAAACAATTCGATATTGATTATAACAAAAGAAACGTATAAAAGCGCAACGAGTTTGCTGCGTGATTTTCAATGAACTTTCATGTATTTTCATTATTTTCTGTAAGCAAATTTCCGTTTTTCTCATTTTTTCGAACTCTTCTTGTACATTTTTTATCGAACTAACTTAATTCTTCCGTAATTTTTAAATTTGAGTGATATAACTTTTGTATTACATTCGGAATTGTCTACGTTTGGAGTTCAATCGTCGATAATTTATGAACAGTAATGCAAATTCAAATAAGATAGGAGATACAACAATGAGTAAGATTTATAACTTTTCTGCAGGACCAGCCTGTATGCCAGAATCTGTTTTAAAAAAAGCAGCAGAAGAAATGCTAAACGCAAATGGCTCAGGAATGAGCGTTATGGAAATGTCACATCGATCTTACGATTTTGAATCCATCCTTAAAGATACAAAAGATACGATGCGTCGTTTAGCCAATATCCCAGAAGAATATGAAATTCTGTTTTTACAAGGTGGAGGAAACTTACAATTCTCCATGATCCCGATGAACTTCAATCAACATGGTGCTGACATCATCAACACGGGTCAATGGACAAAAAAAGCGATTAAAGAAACGGAAAAATTAGGACGTGTGCATATTGCTGGAGATAGCAGTGATGCAACATTCTCTTATATTCCAAAGATCACTCAAGATGATCTCGATCCCGATACGGATTATGTTTATATTTGTGAAAACAACACGATTTACGGTACGAAATATAAACAACTTCCTCCTCATGAAGGAAAACGTTTAATTGCCGATTTATCTAGCTGCATCTTTACCGAACCACTTGATGTGACCCAATACGACCTCATCTTTGCGGGTGCTCAAAAAAATCTTGGTCCAGCTGGTGTCACCGTTGTCTTTATTAAAAAAGATTTATTGGATGAACAACGCGATGATATCCCGTCGGCAATGCTCGACTATAAAACTTATGTAGACAATGACTCCATGTACAACACGCCACCAACTTATGGAATTTATATGGTCGGACTCGTCTGCAAATGGTTAGAAGAAGAAATCGGTGGATTAGCTGAAATGGAAAAAATTAACCATAAAAAAGCTTCTCTGCTCTACGACTATTTAGATCACTCCCAATTATTCTCTAACCCCGTCGCAAAAGAAGACCGTTCTTACGTCAATATTCCTTTTGTCACAGGGAATGCTGATTTAGATAAAAAATTTATTGCCCAAGCAAAGGAAGCTGGCTTTGTAAACATTAAAGGTCACCGCTCTGTTGGTGGTATGCGTGCTTCTATTTATAACGCAATGCCATTAGAAGGTGTCCAAGCTTTAGTTGATTTTATGAAAAAATTTGAAGAGGAAAATGCATAATGAATAAAATTTCTTTAATGAACGTCATTGCCCCCAAAGGCTTGGCAGTATTCGATCAAAACTATCAATGCCAAGAAAAAGCAGAAAACCCAGATGCGATTATCGTTCGGTCTGCTGATCTACACGACTATCCTTACAATGATAACTTAAAAGCAATTGCGCGAGCTGGTGCGGGTGTCAACAATATCGATTTATAGGCTTGCACAGAAAAAGGGATCGTTGTTTTTAACACCCCAGGTGCAAATGCTAATGCCGTAAAAGAACTCGTTATTGCCGGATTATTACTGGCAAGTCGCGATCTCTATCATGGAATTGAATGGGTCAACACCCAAAAAGGAAGCGAAACGTTAACAAAAGATGTAGAGAAGCAAAAAAAGAAATATGCGGGTCATGAAATTGCTGGCAAAACACTCGGCGTTGTTGGCTTAGGCGCAATTGGCAGCAAAGTTGCCAATACGGCTTTACATTTAGATATGAACGTTTTGGGATATGACCCTTATCTTTCTGTCGATTCAGCATGGAAACTTAGCCGTTGGGTTGAACATAAAGTTGATCTCAACGATTTATTTGCCAACTCTGATTTTATTTCTTTGCACTTACCTTTATTAGATTCCACAAAAGGATTAATCAATAAAGAAGCAATCGCCCACATGAAAGACGGCGTTAAAATTCTTAACTTTGCCCGTGGTGGTTTAGTCGATGATGATGCTATTTTAGAAGCATTAGATTCAGGGAAAGTTGCTTTATATGTGACAGACTTTCCTGATGGTAAACTCGCTGGCCATGAAAAAGTCATCGCTTTACCACATTTAGGCGCAAGTTCTGAAGAATCTGAAGAAAATTGTGCTGTTGCTGCTGCACAAGAAATTCGTGCTTATTTAGAAGAAGGAAACATCATCAACTCTGTGAATCTGCCTAATGTTTCTTTGGACATGCGTTCTCCATACCGCGTTGGGGTCATCCACACCAACACTCCAAAAATGCTTTCGCGAATTACCGACATTTTGTCCAAAGACGATGCCAACATTGAAAACTTAATGAATAAATCTCGTGGCAACATTGCCTATACAATTTTGGATCTAGATACTGCTCCTACTCAAGAATCATTAGATGCGATTGCCCATCTGCAACAAGTCATGCGCATCAACTTATTCAAAAAATAAGCATGAGTCATAAGCTCAATCGTATAAGATAAGTTAAGCGTCGCAAAAACAAACACTCCCACAAACATTACGCCTACAGTTTTTTGTGGGAATATGCATACTCACGAATAGAGTGTCCCCCCAAAAAAAATTCTAAATACTCCTCCACTCAAAACTCATCATTTTCCCTACTCACTTACTCAATACAACTCACAACATGAGTTGGCTAGACATGTAACTTTCTCAATGACGCTTTACTAATCAAAAAACCCGATGGAAAACTTTGCGGTATAATCCATCGGGCTATTTTTTATCCTATAAAACAAAAACAATATTTATTGTTGGTTTGCTTTTCGAAAAGCGACTTCATCGAAATCAAGTAAAATCGGGCAATGATCACTGCCATAAATATCGTCTAAAATTGTAATTTCGCGAATATAAGGCATGAGTTCAGGAGAAGCTAGCCAATAATCGATGCGCCATCCATCATTGCGCTCTCTTGCCCGGCTGTAATAAGACCACCACGTATATTGGCGAGTTTGCGGATGCAGTTCGCGAAATACATCTTTAAAATAAGGCATTAAATGCGCTTCAAATCCCTGCCGTTCTTGAATTGAATATCCAGGGCTATTCTTCCCGGCTGCTTCATTATAAATATCGAGCTCAGTACGAGCGACGTTAAAATCACCGCAAACCAAAACTGGACAACCCAATCGACGCAAATGTTGACCAAAAGCTTCATCCCATTGTTGACGAAATTCAATTCGCTTCAAACCATCTTGGGCATTTGGCGTATACACGGTCACTAATGCAAAGCCATCAAAGATTGCTGTAATGACGCGTCCTTCTTGATCTAATTCTTCTACACCTAAACCATAAGTGACTTGTTTTGGTTTGATGATACTTGCGATCATCGTTCCCGAATAACCTTTTCGTTTTGCGGAATTGATGAACACTTGATCAAAGAGATAAGGATCCATTTCAATTTGTTCAGGTAAAGCTTTGATTTCTTGAAAACAAGCAACACTTAAATCAAGCATCCCTAAAATGTCTTCTAGACCTTTCTTTTGGATTGCACGATAACCATTAATATTCCAAGTTAAAAGTCTCATCCTATCCCTCCATCATGCGATTTTGAATTGCTTTTTTGGCTAGGTGCTGTTGCGATCAATGGCATTTGTTTTTCATCTTTTAAATCAAAATTTGCTTCACGACATAAATAGATCGGACGTTCTTTCACTTCCATGTACGTTCGCGATACATATTGACCTAAAATACCAATGGAAAGAAGTTGTATACCACCAATTAACATAATGATGCAAATTGTACTTGGCCATCCTGCAACCGGATCGCCAAACATCATTTTGCGAACGACAATAAATATAATCGCGAAGAAAGAAACAACCGATAACAGCATTCCAAATGCCGAGGCAAATTGTAAAGGCACAGTTGAAAAAGAAACGATTCCACTAATCGCATATTTAAACAATTTCCAAAACGACCACTTCGTTTCTCCGGCTACTCGCTCAACATTTTCATATTCAAGCCATTTTGTCTTAAAACCAACCCATCCAAATATTCCTTTGGAAAAGCGGTTATATTCGCCCATTTGTAAAATGGCATTCACAAATGGACGGGTCATCATTCGATAATCACGAGCACCATCCACCATATCGACATCTGATGCTTTATTCATCAACTTATAAAATTGGCGAGCAAAAAAGGAACGAATCGGTGGTTCTCCAGCTCTCGTTACTCGTCTAGTCGCACAAGAGTCATACCCTTCAATTTCAATCGCATCAATCATCTGTTTTAAAAGAGCCGGGGGATCTTGTAAATCCGCATCCATAATGACGCAATAATCGCCCTGCGCATTTTTTAATCCTGCATACATCGCCCCTTCTTTTCCAAAGTTTCTTGAAAAAGAGATATAGTGCACTCTTGGATCTTTTTCGGCAACTTTTCGAATTTCTTCCATTGTCCGATCCCGAGATCCATCATCCACAAGCAAAAATTCAAATTCATAATCACTCAGTTGTTTAGATTCGTGATCTAATGCCTCATAGAGGATGGGAATCATTTCTTGTTCGTTATGACAAGGCACAATAATACTTACTTTCGCCATCTTTCCCTCCAATTTCTCAAATATTCACATTGAGTTTATCTTCTCAACGAATTCTTTATTCCATAATTCTTTAAGATGGTATCACGATTTATAAACTTTTGCTTGTAGGATTCGATCTAGATGCATTTTCAAAAGAGAATCAATTCTAACTCTCTTTTGAATTCATCCACGATCATAATCTAAAATTGAATCTTAGTGTCCCATTGATGACTTCTATTCTATTCGATTCTTTTATTGTATTGATTTATAATAATGATAATTATGAACAGAAAGGTAACACGTTATGAAAAAGAAAAAGTTGATCTATTTTATTTTGATGGTTTTCCCTTTAATCGTAGTCTGCCTTACACTCCCGTTTTTACCCGAACAAATTCCTGCGCATTATAATTTGAACAATGAAGTGACGCGCTGGGGATCAAAATATGAAACTTTGTTTTTTCCTTGTATAGCCCTTTTTGTTGGATTATTTTTGCTTGGAATCGCCAAGTTGAGTTCAAAGGATCTGGAAAATGGCCAACAAAACGAAGAAGTCTGCTTATTGGCAGGGATTGTCGCATTGCTTATATTCAATGTCATGACTTTATTTTTTCTCTATACAGACTTCAAATCCATTGCTAATTTGAATTCTGTCCCCATCGATCTCTACCAACTCATTTTCGGCACACTCGGGTTTGGATTGATCTTTCTAGGTCAACAAATGCCTAAAGTAAAGATGAATCATTCCCTCGGTTTACGAACACAATGGAGCATGAAAAACGAAACCACTTGGTTAAAAAGTCAAATATTTGGTGGCTATTCATTTATCGTGACCGGCATTGCCATTTTACTGATTTGTTTTATGACTAACGGATTAAATTTGTTTTTATGGGTATTTGCAGTAATCATCCTCCAGTTGATTGTCGATATTTTTGCAACCTGGAAAATCGCAAAAGACAATGAAGCCAATATTGAATAAACTTTTATCAAGCGATTTTTTATACAACGCAAGTAGCGAAAAATCCCTTTTCTAGATTTTCGCTACTTTTTATATTCGCCATAACTAAACCCATTTTCCTTTTTCTACATCAATTGAATAATTTCAAAAAAAGGGGATTGACCTGAAAAAATCTTGTTTAGAACTATACTTCTAATCTTCGTTCCCTTATTACTCATAAAAAAATTTTGCGTGATTAGACGCAAAACTTTTTTAAAAGATTCCTTTGTTGTATTTCATCTGCGCGTAAAATATTAAGCATAAACCAATCACACAAGATGAAATCAAAACATACTGCACGTAATCTTGATTCCAAAACGTCATGAAATAAGCCAATACAAGTCCTAGCCCAATCACTACTGTTCCAAACCCCATAACTTTTCCATATCGTGGACGATCTTCTTCAGTTACTTTGCGGCGATTATACCCGTGAATTGTACTGATATTCCCTGTCATATTTGTGATGCCAATGACGATGATGAACACGCCAACAATGAGTAATCCTAAATCTCCCATATAATCCTCCTAAAAATAAAACAAGTCTTCAAATTTCTTATCCAATGCGATGCAAAGCACCAAAGCTAATTTAGCTGTTGGATTAAATTGTCCCGTTTCAATAGAACTAATCGTATTTCTCGATACCCCAACCATTTTGGCAAGTTGGGCTTGCGAAAGATTGGCCTTCATACGGATTTCTTTTAAATGATTTTTTAAAACTAATTCTTCATTCATGGCGCCACCTCAATTAAACGTGCGACAAATCCTGCCAAAGCAGCTAATGCTAAAGATAAAAATGTAATGGATAAAACATAATCACTTCTTGTTTTCATTTGTCTATGACGAACAAACCAATTCGTTGCCAGTAAACTAAAATAAATGACCCATGGACTATAAATAAATGCATCTGCAATCCAAAGCGAAAGAAGTGAGAGGACACAACAAACCGTTGCGCCTACTCTTAACGCATAATGTCCAGCACGCTTAGCGACTTCAAGTTCTACTAAATCTTTGTCGCCATTCTCTTTTCGACTCGCCGATAAGATCTCTTCTTTGTTCATATAACCTCCTTTTGCCAAGTTTTATTGGCGCATTTAATATATCTCTTGCCAAGTATACTTGTCAACTCTATTCATTTTGCTTTTGTTAAAAAGATTCAATTTCAAAAGTAAAGAAAAAAAGACAGAGGGTTTTGTTTCCACTCTGTCTTGTTTGATTCAATTTAGTTTTCGATAAATTCGAATTCAAATCCTTCTAATTCGACGATGTCGCCATCTTGACATCCAGCCTCACGTAAGTGTTGGTCGATTCCTAAGAAACGCATCTGGTTAGCGAAGTTGTAGAAATCTTCATCTGTATTCAGTTTGTCGATATTGAAGTTTTTACGAATTAATGGTCCATATACGCTAAAGCGACCTGGTTCGACTTCTTCAATCGTGTATGGTTTTTCTTTTTCTTGGAATGTATAAGTAACGCCTTCCGCTTCTTCTTTTTCATCTAAGATTGGGAAGATTGGAGTCGTTGCTAGAAGATCTGCCGCTTTGTATAAAACTGGGGCTAAACCTTCATGAATAATCGTTGTCGTTTCAAATACTTCTAGATCTGGATAAGCTTCTTTAAAACGTTCTAGATTTTCTTGTGCATGTTCTTCATCCATTTTATTCGCCACAACGATTTGTGGACGTTCTAATAAGCGCAGATGATATTTTTCCAACTCAGAATTAATGTTGGCGTAATCTTGTACTGGATCACGTCCATCTTGTGCCCCCATATCGATTACATGGATAATGACACGGCATCTTTCGATATGTTTTAAGAACTGTAAACCAAGTCCTTTTCCTTCACTTGCTCCATCAATGAGTCCAGGAAGGTCGGCCATTACGAAACTTCTTCCATCTGGAACTTGCACAACACCAACATTAGGCGCAAGCGTTGTAAATGGGTAATCCCCGATTTCTGGTTTTGCGCGGCTGACAGCATCTAATAATGTTGATTTTCCTACTGATGGATAGCCAACTAAACCAACGTCAGCTAAAGTACGAAGTTCAACCATTACATCGAATTCTTCGCCCTCTTTACCTGGTTCAGCATAACGTGGCGCAACGTTACGGCTTGATTTAAAACGCGCATTTCCGCGTCCTCCACGTCCACCTTTCGCAACAACTTGTCTTTGGTGAGGTTCTGTTAAATCGGCTAAAACCATCCCGTTATCGATTCGTTTTACAACAGTTCCAAGTGGGACTTTAACGATTTGATGGCCTGCATTCGCTCCATGCATGCGCTTGTTTTTCCCTTTTTCTCCAGGTTGCGCACGAATAATACGGTGATAGCGTAAGTCAAGAAGTGTGACCATGCCTGGATCGGCTTCAAAAATGACGCTTCCGCCATCTCCACCATCTCCGCCGAATGGTCCACCATTAGCAACGTATTTTTCGTGTTTAAATGAGACTAGTCCATCTCCACCTTTTCCGGCTTTGACATGAACTTTTACCTGATCCACAAACATGTCCAATACCTCTCTTTCATTTGTCGTAGGTTCTACTACGATTTTATCTATATCGCTACTTTTTTGCATTGTAAGCAGCTACAAAATTATATGCAAGAAAAAAAGCCTGGTCTAGGAAGATCAGACTTATTTATCATTCGGATTATTCAGCAGGATATACTGAAACCTGTTTTCTGTCACGGCCAAGTCTTTCGAACTTAACTACGCCATCAACAGTTGCAAACAAAGTGTCGTCTCCGCCTCTGCCTACATTTTTACCAGGATGAATTTTTGTTCCACGCTGACGGTAGATGATGGAACCAGCAAGACATTTCTGTCCATCAGCCAGTTTGGCACCTAAACGTTTGGAGTGGGAGTCACGTCCGTTTTTTGTCGAACCTACCCCTTTTTTGGAAGCGAAGAACTGAAGGTCCATTGTGAATCTCATGATTATACCTCTTTCTCTTCTGTTCGATTAATGTTTTATTGTTTATCCAATTGGATGTGATCAGGATATGATCGCATCATCATATCCAACTGCGTATATAGAAAATTTAACACATTTTGGATCGATGGTGAATTTTGAATCACGCGAATCAGAATTTTATTCTGACTTGCAGACATTTCACAACAATCTGGATAAAGCTCATCTATCGCATTAAGCGATGACAATGCGATTGCCGAAACACCAGCACACACTAAATCTTGGCCATATGGACCAGACATCGCATGTCCGCTGATCTCAATCGTATTGATCTCAGACTCTTTCGTCTGAACTTTGATTCGAATCATACTCTAATTAAGCAGTGATGGATTCGATTTTAACACGTGTATAAGGCTGTCTGTGACCCTGTTTTCTGCGTGTAGAAGATTTTTTAGGACGATATTTCACGATAGTGATTTTCTTTCCTTTACCTTGTTTTTCTACTACACCGCTGACTTTTGCACCTTCAACGAAAGGTTTGCCAACTTTTCCGTCTACAAACAGAACTTTGTCGAATTCTACAGTTTCACCTTCCTGAGCGTTTAATTTTTCAACCCAGATAGAGCAACCGTTTTCAACTTTAATCTGTTTTCCACCGGTTTCAATGATTGCGTACATTTTAGTGTCTCCTTTCCGATTCTTGATACTCGCCATAAAGGCGGACACTTGTCTCTTATAAGCCTTTTCTGTGCGGTTGCAAGTCGTAAAAAGACTGCAACATTAGTATATTAATGATTTGTCTAGTTTTCGTCAACCAAAAAATTAGTTAAATCTTAAAAAACTCTTTTTTGACCCTGCTCATTTACCGCCTATCTCAGTATTTGAATTGAGCAATAGACAAAGATCAGTGATCAAAATCACATTTGTGCTCTTTACATTTTTTTGCCATCGATTAAACCAAAATGAACCGCTGCATTCCATACTCCATGTTCATCAATGTCATCTGTAATATAATCCGCTGCCGCTTTTGCACCTGATGTCGCATTGCCCATGGCTACTCCAATTTTTGCATAGCGCAACATACTTTCATCATTTTGTGAATCGCCAAATGCGATAATCTCTTCTTGAGTAAAGCCATGTTTTTTGCCCATTAAATATAAACCATACGGTTTACCTTCTAAATGAAGTTCTCTTTGTTCCTTACATACTGGTGCTATATCAACACCATAGGGATTCCATCTTGCTACAACGACATGATCTGTTAAATTTTCTTGAAATGCTTCTTCTTCTTCCACTGTAAAATAAGCCACAGCGCCCACAAGTTCTTGATCGTGCCAAGGTTTCGGATCGGGAATTTCAAGATTCAGCGCCTTACAAGCAATGAATGTCTGTGGCGTAACGATATTCATGTAAAAATCATCCATCGTCACAAGCATCACAGCATATTGCTCTTCTTGAAACAAGCGCACCATAATCTCTTTATCCTCTTTTTCAAAAGGAATGCACATTTCTACATTACGATCTTGATCTAATAATAAAGATCCATTTAATACAACATATCCATCAAAATGAAGATCTCTAAAATCTAGCTCATTGATTTCAAGAAGATGTCTTCCTGTCGCAATATAAACTTTGATGCCATTTTCTTGCATCATATGGATTGCCTTGAGTGTTGAATCCGGAATTTTTCGTTGACTATGAGAAAGGATTGTTCCATCGATATCAAAAAATGCTGCTTTAATCATAGCGTCCTCCATTTATTTGTATTTGCAATAAACCTTTTCATAATTGTACTCATTTTCTTGATCAAAACTAAAACAACTCTGCTTTTTTGCTCAAAAGTCAAGTGAAAACCTCATGTCTATATTCACTATTGCCAAACTGTTCTATAATTTTTTCTAGACCAAATTCAGATCCGGATTTTGTTTTATTGTCATAAATCCATCTCGAAAGTACATTTCAATACACACTATGGAGGACCCAAATGTTTAAACCGATGCGCCGCATTCAACAACAACTTCAAGACCAAGAAGTAGATGAAATTTTAGAAAAACATACCTATGGCGTACTTTCTCTTTTTTCTGAAGATGGATACCCTTATGGTCTACCTTTAAACTATGTCAAAGAAGGTGACAAACTTTATTTCCATGTCGCAAAAGTTGGTCATAAAATAGATGCGCTCCATCATTACAACAAAGCTTCTTTTTGTGTCGTTGATCAAGACCAAGTAGTTCCTGAAGAACTCACAACTTACTACAAAAGTGTGATTGCTTTTGGCAAAATTTCCATCATTGAAGATTTAGAAACCAAATATTCTGTCCTCGACCATTTCATTGCTCGTTTTAATCC
Source organism: Allobaculum stercoricanis DSM 13633 (assembly GCF_000384195.1). Classification (GTDB taxonomy): domain Bacteria; phylum Bacillota_I; class Bacilli_A; order Erysipelotrichales; family Erysipelotrichaceae; genus Allobaculum; species Allobaculum stercoricanis. The sequence continues at coordinate 1,274,673 of NZ_KB913034.1, forward strand.
TCAACTCAATATGCAAGAGCGTAAAGAAGCCATTTTGCCTAGTTTTGATCGCGTTGAATTGATCCAATTTGAAATCGAGCATATCACAGGAAAACAAGCAAAAAAATTTGCTTTAAAACAGTAAAATATCCACTATCCTATAAAACTCATAAAAAAGTGAATCCATTGAGCATAAATAAATGTGCTTTTATGGATTCGCTTTTTAAATAACATCTATGATTTGCATGCCATTGAAAATCGCACTATCTGGTCGGTTTTTATTCACTTGTAAAATGACAAGTTTATTCGTTTCCAGTTGCGTTTGGACACGTTGCCACTGAATCGGCATAATGGCGATATCCAGAGTTCCAGTATCATCTGCTAAAGTAGCAAATGCCATTTGATCACCTTTTTTGGTTTTTTGTGGCCGAATTGATTGGATGATCCCCGCAATTTGCATATGTCCATTTTGTTTAAGGGCTAATTCCAAAGATAAAATTTGGCGATTTTTTTGACGTAATAAAGTAGCCGGATGGCGCGTAATATAAAAGCCTAACAATTCTTTTTCTTTTTTAATCCGCTCCATGTTGTTGATGGGCATCTTGTGCAAAACAGGTGGAGTCACACCGGCAAATTGCCACGTTCCCCCTTCTAAAGTAATCAAATCCGCAAACGAAATGATTTGTTCTAATTGAGCAATTAAAGTTTCTCTCGTCACTTTGAGTTCATCCAATGTCCCTACTTGAATGAGCGCTTCGACTTGTTGGTTCGATAAACCAATATGAATTAAGCGAATCACACTCAAACAAGGATCTTGATATAAGCCATGTTCGTGACGCTCTTGAATGATGCGTTCAATCGTTGGACGATTTATCGATTGGATCAATGAAAATGGCAGTCTTAATCCATTGACTTGTTGACTATACGTTTCAAACGAATGGTTTAAAGAGAATGGTAAAAATGAAATTCCTCTTGATCTTGCTTCTTGAATAAAAATATTCGTCTTTGCGCCTGATCCGATACATGAATCTAAAAGTACTTGATAGAACGCAAGTGGATAATTCACTTTCAACCAACACATTTGATAAACAATTAAGCCATAAACATATGAGTGTGACTTATTGAAGCCATATTCAGCAAACTCGAACATCACTCCAAAGATTTCTTGCGCTTTTGTTGAATCGATGCTTTTTTCTTTTGCGCCCTCAACAAACTGATCTTGCCACTTGGCCATTTCTTCCGGCTTTTTTTTCGACATTGCTTTTCTAAGCATATCCGCTTGAGCTAAGCTAAATCCACCAATAACTTTCGCCGCTTCCATGATTTGTTCTTGATAAACAAAAATGCCACCTGTTTCTTTTAAAATCGGATCGAGTAACGGATGCATTGATTTTTGGTTTGCACGATTAAAGCGCGCTTTTAAAAAGGTATCGATATTTTTCATCGGTCCTGGTCGATACAAAGCGAGCACTGCGGCAATATCTTCAAACTTTTCTGGTTTATAACGAATGAGTAAATCGCGGATCCCCGCACTTTCTAATTGGAAAACGCCCATCGTTTGTGCGTTTTGAAGCAATAGATAAACTTTTGGATCGTCTAACGGCAACTTGAGTAAATCAATTTTCTTTCCTTCTTGTTTTTCAATCACTTCTAACATCGATGCAATTAAAGTTAAGTTTTTCAGCGATAAAAAGTCGAATTTGATTAATCCAATTTCTTCTAAGTATTCCATCGTGAATTGAACAACAGGAAGATGTTCACCGACATCTACAAGTGGAGCTTGCTGAACAATCGAATCACGAGCAAGAACAATTCCTCCAGCATGCAAAGAGGCATGACGAGGGAATCCTTCAATCGAACACGCCGCTTGATACACGGCTTGCAAACGCGGTCGACTTTCGATCATATGTTTAAAAGCTGAATTGTGTTGCGGAAGTTCTGCTAATTTCCATTCAGAATTATTGGGAACAAGTTGCGTCAGTTGACTAATTTCACGATTCGAAACATTCATCGCCCTTGCACAATCTCGTAAAGCAGAGCGTGATTTCATTCGTGAAAAAGTCACGATATGCGCAACATGATATTTGCCATACGTTTCTTGAACATAATCTAAAATCTCTTGGCGTCGATTGTCTGGAAAATCTGTATCAATATCTGGCATTGAGATTCGACTCGGATTTAAAAAACGTTCAAAAAGCAACGAATTAGCAACCGGATCGACATGGCTAATTCCTAAAGTCCAAGCTACAAGAGAACCTGCGGCACTCCCTCTTCCTGGCCCAACGAGAATTGAACGTGAACGAGCTTCCCGAATAAAATCCCAAACGATTAAAAAGTAATCTGAAAAGCCCATGCTTAAAATGACATCTAATTCCATTTGAAGTCTGTTCCAATAATTGCTCGGAACATTTTGATTGAATCGCTTTTTTAATCCTTTAATACAAAGTTCTTTTAAATAAATATCACTTTGCGCCCCAACTCGATTAGGAAAGATCGGTAAGTTTGCTTTTGGAATTTCATAATCTTCGATTTGATCAATAATTTGATCGGTATTGGCAAGTTGTTCAACTGAATATAAACTTGCCATTTCCTTTTCGCTTCGATAATAACGACCTTTTCGCGCTTGAATTGTTGGATCATCCATTGATTTTGTTTGACCAATTGCCCTTAATAAACGCAAAGTTTGCTCGTCTTGAGGGTGCTCATATTCAACGCGACTGAGGGCTACACAAGGCAAATCCAAAGAATTTGCGGCGAGTTCTAATGTGGCATTAGACTTAGCAAACCGAGGCGAATCTTGTAAAGAAATTGCGACATAAAATGAATCAGCTATTTGTTCGAGCGTTTGGAACAGTGTTGCAATTTCAACAACCATATTTTGATAGGCCATATTCTCCAACACTTCATCCCCACCCGCATTCATCAAAATCAGATTTGTTCCAAATGCTTTTAAAACATCAATGGGCATCGGTTGCGAATGGGACATAACCCACGTTGAAATTTGATATAAGTTTTGTAATCCTTGACCATTTTTTGCGATCGCTAATAGCGAGTAAAGATTTCCATTTTCTTCGATTTCAAATTCTAAACCGATAACGGGTTTTAATCCTGCCTTCTTGGCAGCATGCAAAAACTCCATCGTTCCATACATTGTACAATGGTCAGTTAAGACAACAGTTTTTTGATGATGTTCTTGGGCTAAACGAATAATATCTTCAATCGTCAAGCCACTTTCAAGTAATGAATAACAAGAACGGACATGTAAATGAATCATGGCTCTATTATAACGACTTTCTTGTCCACATAAAAATCCAAGATCAAAGTAGCTTCTTCTCTTACTAGAAAATCAGATCTTACATGATCCTTGATCTACATTGATCACAAAATAAGATCAAAGTATGATTCTGGCTATTCATCATCTTCTTTCATATTTTAAAAAACAAAAAATCTACCCATGAAGGCGTTTGATTTCCTTAATGAGTAGATTTCAAATGATGATTCATCATAAAAGATTCATCTAAAAACAAATAGACAAACTTTACGATATTTTTTTCAATTTTCCGACTAAACCGGAAGCCAGTCTGTACCACAACGATACTTGGAATCAGTAAACCCTCAAGAAAAAACTCAGACTAGCCAAGAAAAAGACATGCTTTATGCGCTTTTCTTTTTCTCTTGAATTAATTTTTCTAACTCTTCGATTTCACTATCCGTGATATCATTGGAGACGAATTTTGCCACGAAGTTAAACACACGATCTTCACCGATATTCGAGCGATCATAATCATATTTGCTAATTTCAGGCACGTAGTAACGCATTAATACTTTGCTTTTGAGTTCTACTTTGTTAATGCTCAAATAGCCATTATTTAATAATTTTTTGAGACTGACTAAAACAGTGTTTCGATTTAAATTTGGATGATTTTCTAAAATATCTGAAGAACTGATTGGTTCTTTAGAATTCCAAATAATTTCCATGATCTCTAGTTCTTTTTTAGATAAATGCATATGCTCTCCTTTTTAATTTTCAATCAATCAATCAATCAATCAATCAATCAATACATTATGATGACGTAATAAATTATTTAAGCAACCCTTCAAATATATGAGAATTGTTTTTACGTCCCATTTATGTGAATTCACCTAACTCAACAAGCATCTTTGCCTTTGAGTCTAGATCAGATCGTCATCATGATTTTAACGCAAACTATCACGAAATGACTAGAGTCTTTGAATTTACTATTTAATTCGCTAGGATAATGTCTTCTTGTTGTCGTTAAGCTATTGCTTCTTTTGAATATGATTGATTTGATTTATACAATAAAATTCTTTTTCACACCCTAAAGAATCTATCTAATTTAATTATAATACAAAAAATAAGTATATACGGTGTTTTTCAACTTGTTTTATATAAAATCAGATAACCAAAAATATCGCCACTTTTTTCTAAAGTCTTCCTTCACCGATCTATACTCTCAATAAAAAACTCTCCAAGTTATATTGACCCGGAGAGTTTTGATATCATTTTAGTTTTCGTTTTGAGCAAGTTGTTCAAGCTGTTCAATTAACGAAGTTAGCTTGCGAACATCTAAATTTTTAATGCCGCATGCTTGTTGATGACCGCCGCCACCATATTGATTAGCCAACTCATTGATCGCTACTTTTGCTGAACGAAGTGAAGCAGAATATAAACCGTCAGGTTGCTGAGTAAACAACGCCCAAATCATAATTCCTTTGATGTTGTTTAAAGCGTTAACTTGGCTTTTTGCTGTCTCAAAAGAAACCCCTCGAGATAAATAATCTTGTTGACTCACAACACTAAAAAGGAAAGCACCTTTTTTTACTGCACGACTCGCGATAAAAGCCGAGATTTCAAATGTAGAATAGTCTCTGCTAAATAAAAACTTAGCCGCTTGTTGTGGATTAGCTTGTTGTTCCATCAACCATGCCGCAGCTTCAAATGATTGTGGACGTACTGTTGTAATCGTAAAGCGCTGCGAATCCGCCATTAATCCTTGGAGCATCTCTTGTGCCGCTTTTGGCCCAATGTTCATGCCTGCTTGTTTAAACATTAAAGCCTGGATTTCGCAAGTTGCTGATGCATGAATATCCACTAAATCCAGTGGACCAAAATCTTCAATTTGAAGATGGTGATCCATGCGCGCGATTTGGTGAGCAAGCAGAAAACGTTGATCATCTACACGATCACGATTTGCCGTATCGGTCACAATAGCTAAAGAATTTGCGATTGTTTGATCATCCACTTCATCCATTTCATCACTACGTTCTCCTTGTCCTAAAGCATAAACTTGCTTATCAGGATATGCGTATCGAATCCATTCTTTTAAAGCGAGTTGAGATCCATAAGCATCAGGATCGGGATTCACATGACGAAATAACGTGATGATTGGTGCAGATTCAATTGCATCTAGCAATTGTTTAAAAACTTCAAAATTATGCATTTTTAAGATTTTGGTAAGCGTCACGAGCTAACATAACTTCTTCATCTGTTGGGATGACATAAACTGCAATTTTGGATTCTGGAGTAGAAATTTTAACTTCTTTTCCACGGCAGTTGTTTGCTTCGCGATCTAATTCAACGCCAAATACACTTAAGCCGTCAATAATAGCAGCACGAGTATCAGGAGCATTTTCACCAATACCACCAGCGAATACGATCGCATCAGCACCACCCATTAAGCCATAGTAACCTGCTACAGTTTCAATTACACGGGCATCAAAGAGGTCACGAGTTAAAATTGCACGTTCATTACCTTCTTCAACTGCGTTTTCGATATCGCGGCTATCACTAGAAATACCAGAAACACCGAGTAAACCAGATTTTTTATTTAAAATATCATCCATTTCTTTAGCGGAGTATCCGTATTTTTCCATTAACACACCTGGAATTGCTGGATCGATATCACCAGAACGTGTACCCATCATAACCCCTGCAAGTGGAGTTAAACCCATAGATGTTTTGAAGGATTTACCGTTTTTGATTGCGGTGATTGAAGCTCCATTTCCTAAGTGGCAAGTAATCATATTCATTTCTTCTGGTTTTTTATTTAACATTTCAGCTAAACGTAATGTTAAATATCTGTGGCTTGTTCCGTGGAAACCATAACGACGGATATGATCTTTTTCGTAATATTCGTAAGGAATTGGATACATATAGTTTACTGCTGGCATCGTTTGATGGAATGCTGTATCGAAAACGAATGTGTGCACTGCATTTGGAAGTGCTTTGTCGAATGTACGATATCCAGTTAATCCAGCTGGGTTGTGCAATGGTGCAAGGGGGATGCATTCTTCAACTTTTGCAACAGCATCAGCAGTAGCAACAACGGAATCAGCATAGAATTCACCACCGTGAACTAAACGGTGACCAACTGCTTTAATATCAGTAAGTTCGTTTACAACGTGGTGTTTTAATAAATTGTCAATTAACATTTGAACAGCAACTTCGTGATTTGGGATATCCGTAGTTTCGCTAAATTTTTCACCGTTGATTTTAATTGTGAAAATTCCGTCATTTAGACCAATTCTTTCTACTAAACCTTTTGCTAAAACTTTTTCTTCCGGCATTTCATAAACTTGGAATTTCAAGGATGAACTTCCGGCATTAACAGACATAACAATAGCCATAACTCTTTAAATACTCCTCTTCTTTATATTTCGTAAACAGTTTACCGCCATTTCAACTATAGACCAAATATTCCTTCTTTTTCTTGTGAAATATTTTCGATTTTTAAACAATCTGTCCATGTGATCTCTTTTTGAAAGACTATAGAAAATAAAATTTCATTACTCATGAAAATAATTCATTCACAATCTCCAATTCGTGATTTTATTCACGAATTGGATACTATTATTCTGAACATTTCATCGTCAAAAACAAAAAGATGTCTAACGAGATCAAATAAGATCTTGTAACTAGACATCTTTCAATTTAAAGAGAAAAACAATTTTTAAGCATCAGATTTCATTTGCTGCATGATAGCCCGAACGTACCGCTTCAGCAATGCTTGCGGTTCTATCTTTCGAGCAATCCCCTACATTCCAAATTGGCGTGTTCATACCTTCAACAGCTAATGTATTTTTCTTGGAACCAACAGCCATAACGACCATATCGCAATCGATTGTAAAATCTTCATTCGTTGCAGTATTCGTCGCCTGGAATTGGTCATGCAAAATCATGAGCACCAATAGCACAAATCACGGCATCAGCTTCATTCATGATCTCTTTGGTGCATTCGCGATTAAGTTGCACATTTACACCTAAACTTGGTCATACGTTTTCGAAGTATTCGATTGAACGTAAGATTTCATCTAATCATTTTATAAATATACTCTCCGTCTTTAAATTTGTTTCGCTACGTCGTATCCTTCGAAAATCGCATCTTTAATGGATCGAGCTTGTTTGGCATCTCCGATTAGATGATATGGATTTCCGGCTTCTTTGAGCATTTCTTCCATTGCTGGATCGCTACGATATCCAGTCGCAAAAACTAATGTATCAGCATCTTCAATAACATGTTGTTCATTATTTTGCGTGTAGTAGATTTTGTCTTCTTCAACGCGATCGACTTTTGCTTTACAAAGCATATTGATTCCTTTTGCCATCATGCGTTGTACAAGTAAGGATCGACCCGGTCCACTTTCTTTCATCATGACTTCATCCATCATTTCTAAAACCGTGATCACGCGGTTGCGTGGGAATCGGTCATTAACAATTGGAGCAAGGTAATCGGCTGTTTCACAACCTACGCTACCGCCACCTAAAATCACGATATTTCTACCTGGGAAAGCACGTCCCGCTAAAATATCATCTGCAGTCATTGTTTGTTTAAATGAAGTAAACGCATTGATTACAACTGGTTTTGCCCCTGTTGATGCGATGACTTCATAATCTTTAAATTCATTTGCGAGCATTTCTGAAGTTACTAGGCAATTCAAACGAACTTCAACACCATAACGCTCAAGACGACGTTGCATAAATTGGATGACTCTCGTTAAATCTTGCTTACCAATTGGCACAGCCGCCAAACGAGTTAATCCCCCAAGTTCATCTTCTTTTTCACATAAAACAACATGATGACCTTTTTTATGGGCTACATAAGCAGCTTCCATACCGGCAACGCCCCCACCGATGACTAAGACCTTTTTCTTGACTGGTGCTTCTTGTAAAGTATCTTCATTTTCTAATTCGAATGAAGGATTGATCGTACAAGAAACACGGTTACCAAACATAATTCCATTTAAGCAACGCAAGCAACCGATGCATGGTCGAATTTCATCTTCTCTTCCTTCTCTTGCTTTATTCGCAAATTCTGGATCACAAAGATTGGCACGTCCAATCATGCAAACATCCGCTTTCCCATTCGCAATTAATTCTTCCGCAAGCCATGGTTCAACAATACGACCTACTGTTGCTACAGGAATATGAACATATTTTTTGATTTCTTCTGATAATGCCGAGTGGGATCCCATTTTTGTTCCTGGAGCAGGAATGGAACTTCCACGCGCAATTGTTGTTCCGCCAGAAACATGGAGCATATCAACGCCCGCTTTTTCCAGCTCTTTAGAGACATAGATCATGTCATTCATATTCAATCCGCCATCTGTATATTCATCTCCAGAGATGCGTACATCGATAATAAAATCTTCTCCACAAACTTTGCGGACTTCTTCAATGACTTCTAAAGTCAATCTTAATCTGCCATGAATATCGCCACCGTATTCATCTGTTCGCTTATTGTAAAGTGGTGATAAAAAGCCACCCAATAAACCATGGGCATGCGCAGCGTGAATTTCTACACCATCCCCACCTGCTTTTTTTACACGTAAAGCGGCTTGACCAAACTGATGAATAATGACTTTTAATTCTTCTTTCGTCACTGGACGAGGTGCTTCCTTTGCATAGTATGGTCCGACAAAAGAAGGAGCGATTAAACGTGGTGTTCCCGGAATTGGAAATGCCATATAAGCCGGGTGAAATAACTGTGGCAAAATAAGTGCTCCATATTCATGAACACCATCAACGAGTTTTTTCCAACCTTCGATGAATGAATCATCATAGATTGACATATCGCCAGGTAAATAAACATAGGTAGGTTCTACTGTCACAACTTCGGTCACAAATAAACCTACGCCGCCTTTTGCACGTGCTTTATAGTGCTCAACCAACTCATCTGTGACATAGCCATGGTCTCCTAAATTCGTGGATAAAGGTGGCATAAAAATGCGATTTTTTGCTACTTTGTTGCCAATTTTAATTGGCGAAAATAAATGTGGATATGAATTTTCCATTGTTATCTCCTTTTTGTATATTGTAACGCGATTATTCCTTTTTGAATGTACTTTATTCTTTTTTCCACAAACAATCACCAATATTGTATAGACGCAAAAATATTCTTATTTCTGTTGATTTATTAAATACATGAGATTATGTATAGACAACATATCTCATTTTCTTACGTTAGAAAAGTGTTCAGCTTGAATCAATCTTCATACGCAAAATACACAAATCGCTTTTTGAGCAAAGTAAAAGCAGTCTAATCGAATAGACTGCCGAGTTGTTCTGTATATTCTGGATGTTCTTTTAAAAATTGGCGTAGTTGGTTTTGTTTATCAACCAAATGAAGCTTAGACTCAAAATCCTCCATCATCGCCACCCCTTTTTTTAGTGCATCATAAACTGCAGCTTTAGAAATATCCAAGTTTTCTTGAATTTCTTTTAAAGAAAGATCTTCTTGAAAGTAAAGTTCTAAAACTTCTTGTTGGCGCGGAGATAAAAACGCTTCGTATTGATCCAACAACAAATTGGCTTGAATATGCGAAATCATTATTCTTCTTCCAAACCTTTGGTAATTCCAATTAAATAGCTCGATAAATCAAATGGGCGTAAATCAGCTGGTTTTTCACCTAAACCTAAAAAGCGTACTGGTAATCCCAATTGATCGCGAATAGCCATCACGACACCACCCTTAGCGGTTCCATCCATTTTTGTCAAAATAATGCCCGATACTGGAGTGACTTCCATAAATTCTTTAGCTTGACTAATTCCGTTCTGGCCAGTTGTTGCATCGAGGACGAGCCATGTTTCATGTGGCGCTCCTTCGATTTGTTTTCCCGCAACGCGACTCATTTTTTCTAATTCGCGCATCAAGTTCAGCTTGTTTTGTAGACGTCCTGCTGTATCACAAATCAAGACATCCATGTTATGTTCTTTGGCATACTTGCAGCCATCAACAATAACACTTGCTGGGTCTTGTTTTTCTTTTCCCGCAACACATGGAGCATTTAAACGTTCTGCCCAGATTTCAATTTGATCCACAGCTCCCGCACGGAATGTATCGGCAGCAGCAACTACTGGTTTTTTTCCAAGTTCTTGGAAATATTGGATCAATTTTGCGGTTGTTGTCGTTTTCCCTGAACCATTGACGCCGACCATCATAATGACTGTTGGTCCTTCTTCTTGCAAAGACCAATCTTCGTCTTGTTCAGGATTATAGAAATCATAAAGAATAGAGATTAAGTAATCTTCCATTGAGTCATAGTTTTTGATTTCTTTCGATCGTTCTTCAAAAAGTTCAACTACTTTTTGTGCGGTATGGATGCCCATATCACTTTCAAGAAGAATAATCATAATTTCTTCTAATAATTCATCCGTTACCCCATGGAATGAATTAGAGAGCGCACGAATGCGATCCCCAAAACTCTTGCGGCTTCTGGATAATCCAGTCAAATATTTGTCTTTATCTTGAGAACGAATAAATTTCGATTTTATCTTTTCAAAAAAAGCCATATCTATTCACCTACTTACTCATTTCTGTTGCATCTTTGAGCATCACTTTTAAAACTTGGCTGACCCCATCTTGTTGCATCGTCACGCCATATAACGTATCGCATTGTTCCATCGTTCCCGGACGATGAGTAACCGTAATAAATTGCGATTGATCTTTAAAATTCGATAGATATTTAGCAAAGCGTTCAACGTTCGCCTGGTCAAGCGCTGCTTCTACCTCGTCAAAAATGCATAAAGGAACTGTTCTTGCTTTTAATATAGCAAACAGTACAGATATCGCAATTAATGCTTTTTCTCCCCCAGAAAAAGTAGACATATTTTTAACTGCTTTTCCCGGAGGTTGAACATCGACATCCACACCTGTATTCAACAAATCGTTAGGATCACATAAAACGAGTTTCGCTTTACCGCCCCCAAACATTGCTTTAAACACTTCATCCAAGCAATCGTTAATGCGATTAAACATCTCTTCGAATTGAACTGTCATGGTCTGATCCATTTCATCGACTGCTTCTAAAATTTGTTTACTTGCTTGTTCGAGTTCTTCTTTTTGACTTACTAAAAACTCGTATTTTTCTTTAATTTCTTTTAATTGATCGGGCGCAGCTAAATTGACATTGCCCAAAGAACTGAGGGTTTTGCGTAACGTTTTAATCCGACTATCTGCCGCGTCAACGTCCACTTCTTTTTTCTGTTCTAATGCGGCTTCATACGTTAAGGCATAATCCGCAGACAAACGAGAAAGATTTTGTTCTAAGCGGGTTTCAATTCGGGCAAGCTCCAATTCTTTTTGTTGGATTGTACTCGAAAGTGCATTTTGTTCACGACGACTTGTGCGCAATAAATCATTGAGTTCACTACTGCGCTGGGAACATTCTTGTTTTTGGGCACTCAAACGAGTGAGTTCCCCTTCAATTTCATCCATACGTTGATGTAACTCGGACAATCTGGCGATTAAACCATTTTGCGCATTTGCCCGATTACGCGTTTCTTCATTTTCCTTTGCAGAAAGATCGAGTTGCGAAATTTGCAGTTGTAAACTTTGATACTTTTCTCGTTTAACTTGCACAAAGTTATCGAGTTTTTCTTTCTCAATTCGACTTTGCATTACTTCGTTGGTGAATTGTTCAACCTCACGAGTGATGCCTGCGATTTTTTCTTGCATATCTTGCAAATCAAATCGTTTTTGTTGGATCGCTTCTTCTAGACGAGCTTTTTCTTTTTTCAATGCCGGAATCGGATTGGATTGTTGACGCATGGAACCACCCGTCATTGCCCCACCAGCATGAACGACATCGCCACCAAGGGTCACAATTTTGACACTTTGTTTGAGTTTTCTTGCTGCATCGTTGGCACATTCCAAATCACGAGCCACTAAAATTGAACCTAATAAGCGCATTTTTAAAGGTTCATACACATCTAAACAACGTACAAAATCGCTCGCAACCCCTAAAATTCCCGCTGATTGTTTTGCAATTTCTTGTTGCCAATCGGCAAGTGTTCTCGCCTTGCAAACGCTCAGCGGTAAAAACGTTGCTCGTCCACTTTGCGAACGTTTCAACCAGTTAATGGCCGCTCTTGCACAACCTTCGTTATCGACAACAATTTGTTCAGAAGCACTAGATAGCGCCGTTGTGATGGCCGATAAATATTCGTCATCGCATTCTAAAAGTTCACTCACCAAACCATGAATGCCGGCTAATCGATCTTGATTTTTCATCACCGCTTGCACGCCATGGTTTCGATACGGTGGATGAGCAATTCGCGATTCAATTCCCGCCAACTCATTTTCTAAATGATGTAATTCATTTTGTAGCAGTTGCCGACGGCTGTCATAACCTTGTAATTCATTGCGTGCACGTGACAGCTGTTGTTCTTTTCCTTGTAAAGAAACGATCGCTTGGTTTAAACGATTGCGGCGGTCTTCATATTCAAACTTTGCTTCGCCAAACAATTCAATTAACGATTGGCGTCTAGCTTGTTCATCCTCACTCGACAACAAGTTCTTTCGCCGTTCATCTAAAATTGCTTTTTGTTTTTGCAGTTGCATCGATTCTTCCATGCATTGCGATTTTTCACGTTGCATTCGTGCTAATTGGCCATCTAATTCCAAAATTCGTTTAGACAATGTTTCTAGTTCATCATCCGCTCTTTGGCCTGCAGCATTTTGTTGAATCAGCTGATAGTTCAACTGTTCCAAATCTTGGCGAATTGCCAATTCTTGTTCTTTTAATTCACCAATGCGAATCGCAAGAACAGAAATTTCAATCGAAGCAAGTTCTTCTTTTGCTTCAATATATTTGATCGCATCTTTTGCTTGTTCTTCTAAAACATCAACTTGATCTTTGTGGGTATCAATTAAATCTTGGACTCGATCTAAGTTATTTTTGACATTTTCAAGTTTGGCAAGCGATACACGTTTGCGCTTTTTATACTTGGCAACACCCGCTGCTTCTTCAAACAACAAACGTCTTTCTTCTGGCTTAGCATCCGCAAATGAAGAAATGTTCCCTTGCGAAATAATCGATAATGAATCTCGACCAAGACCGGTATCCATGACCAAATCTTGGATATCCTTTAAACGACATGGCGTTTTATTGATGTAGTTGGAGATTTCGGAAGCACCACGCGAAATCTGTCTCGTAATTTCAATTTCGTCATATGGTGAGTCAAATATTTTTTGCGTATTATCAAAGACTAATGTCGCCCGCGCCATATTGACTGCTTTTTTAGACTCTGATCCTGCAAAGATGATGTCTCCTAGAGATTGTCCGGATCGCAACGCTTTAGCGGATTGTTCCCCTAAAACCCAGCGAATCGCATCGGTGATATTACTTTTTCCACAGCCATTCGGACCAACAATCCCTGTTAATGGCTGATCAAATTGAATCACAGTTTTATTCGCAAAACTTTTAAATCCGGATAGTTCAATTCGTTTTAAAAACATCCAGGCTCTTCCTTTCTGTTCTATCTTCAAATCCAAAAACATCTCTTTTCTTGTTCCTCTTCTTATAGAATTGAACATGAAAAGATCTTCGTGTTTTTTGGACTCGTTTTGTTATTTTCTCACGTCAACGCGTATTTCTCAAATTTCCAATAAGATCCATGCGATCTAAGATTAGATCTTTTTTAAATCATCAAAGTTTTTCATCCAACTCGATCTGTTTTTGCATCAAAAAAATCCTGATCCTTTTCGATTTTGAGCAATATTGATAAACCGTAACGATTTGTTTGGCATCTTTATTTCAACCACTGAATAATCGTGGCATGATAAAGATAATATAATATTTTCATATTTCATATGAAAAGTTCGTTCTATGCTTTTATCTAGTTTTTAATACTAGATCTCATTATAATAAACACTAGAAAGAAGGACTTGTATGGAAAAGACAATTCATCATTCATCACAACAACCACAGCTGATGAAAAATACGTATCATTTGACGTTCCGTGAAGAAGTCGGCAATGCCGTCAGTCATGGCGTCATGATGTTTCTCTATCTTTTTGCGCTACCCTTTCTTTCCGTCTATGCCTATTTACAAGACGGGTGGATTGGTGTAGTTGGCATGGGCATATATGGAATTTGTATGATCGCCATGTTTGGTGGTAGTTGTCTCTATCACATCATGCCTTATGACACAAAATGGAAATTTGTTTTCCGTAAGCTCGATCATATCTCCATCTTATTGGCAATAGCCGGAACATACACTCCAATTTGTTTAGGAATTGTCGATCACTACATGTTAAAAATCGTATTGGCTGTTGAATGGTTATTAGCGATCGTCGGCATTCTTCTCAAAAGTATTTCCAAATATGCTCATCCGGCTATCTCTATGATCCTATATATGTCTATGGGTTGGTTAGCAGTTCTTGTCTTACCGATTATCATTGCTCAAACCGGATGGAATTTCGTTTTCTATCTTTTAGCCGGTGGTTTATGTTACACAATAGGCGCCATCTTCTATGCGAAAAAGAAACCTTATTGTCATTTCATTTGGCATTTAATGATTGCGGCTGCTTCCTTAATCTTCCTTTGGGGCATTTTACTCTACGTTTAACAAATACTAGTCTGAACTGATTTTGATAAAATTTTTAGGCCTGCTCGCTCAGTCCTTTTATATTTTGAAAGATTGATTCTTCAAGATCATTCAAGCGCACAAAAGCCTGGCTTAATCGCAAATGCGAATGTGGCCAGGCTTTTCAGCTTTTTAAATAGAAATCAAATTTCGTTTAAGCGATTCAATTGATTGTTTGAATACAAAACTTTTTTAGCTTATGATGATTCAACCTTATTTTGTTGGAACTAATGAAGTACGGAAGGCGATACCTTCATCATGCCAACCATAAGAAACTAATGCATTCTTTTCTTGTTGATTCATCGTGTAATGATGTTGACCACCATTTGGATTATAAACACGGAACACTGGTGCACTCTGTGGTTTATTAGATGCATACCATGAAACTTTTTCATCGTGCCATCCTAGAGAAACAAGAGTATTCTTTTCATTTTCATCTGTTGTGTAATGATGCAATCCACTATTTGGATTATAAACACGATAGACAGGATTTCCTTCTTTATTTGCTTCAGTCATGAATGAAACACCTTCATCATGCCAACCAATATTTGTGATATGCATGAATTCATCATAGTTAGTTGTATAGAGGTGTTCCCCATTATTTGGATTGTATGCACGATAAACCGCATTTTCTACTTTTTCTGTATATCCAATGGCTGGAATGGAAACAGGATCTGTTTTGTGATGACAAACTACGCAATATTGATATTTAGCACCTGCTTCATCTTTCGTAGGTTCTTTATCGATCACCCAAGTATAAGTATGTCCAGTCGCAGGGATTTCCGTTGGCTTTGCTAAATCGTTTAATCCCTTTTCGTCTAAATAAGTTTTATGACATACAGTACATTCATAATGTTCTTCAACGCCAGGTTCTGTGCAAGTTGGATCTTTGCTTACTTTTTTGACTGTATGTACGTGAACATTGCCACTTGGTTTAATCCCTTCCGGTAATTTTTCAGTAAAATTACCGCCGTTTACAGTGACTGAAGAACTTTGAGCAACATTCAGTTTACCTTTGATTTCACCACCACTAATTGTTAAGCCACCATCTTTTGCAACACTCTTAGTAAAAACTGCAGTTTCACCTTTAACCACTGCATCACCAGAAATTGTTAGTTTGCCAATCGAAGTAGCGGAATCGTTACCGTTATAAATGGCTGCTTTTGCTCCTGCATTTGGATTATTATTTTCAATATATCCGCCTTTAATCTCTGCTTTATTCCAGTTCATAATGGCATATTGATGATTAGATGTAATAGTACCACCGTTGATCGTTAACTCACCATTTTCATCGTTTTTAATGGAATTTATACCACCACTAATATATGCACCATCATTAATCGTAAGTTTTGCGACAGCTTTTCCACTATCTGGAATATCCTTTGAACTAAACCAACCGTTTTCAACGCAAGATGAAAAATCACCCACATTGCTGATTGTTGCTCGATAAACTGTCAATGTACCATGATTCACAGCTGTGTAATAAGAGTTACGTGCTACTGATCCATTTTGATCATGATCATTTGGGCGATCAAGTTTAATCCCGCCATCTAAAACGGCAGTCCCATTATTAATTAGAGCAGCTTTTGCATGAGATGTATTTTGAATAGTTCCCTCTCCAGTAATTGTTACAGTTGCTCTTTGTCCAATTGTAATCGTATCTTTGTTAGCTTCGTTCGTTAATCTAGCTCCTTTTGCAAATTGCAAAGTTAATTTCTTACTATCTGGAATAGAAATACTTGCCGTTTGTTCTCCCTGAATTTGAATTGTGTCTCCATTTTTTGCATTGTCGATGGCTTGTTGAATGGAATTCGTTGTTTGACTCACTTCTGATTCATTAACTACTTCAAATTCATTTGCCAATACGCTGACTGGTGATTGGGTTAAAACCATAGATGCCATTAAGCAGGCACCCATCCATTTTTTCATTTTCATTATGTTCTTCTCTTCTTTCCCAACGATTATCGTCATTAAATATAATCATTGCGATTTCAGGTTACCCCCCCCCCGCTATTTTGTCAATTATCTAATTCATACTATACTTAAACCATTTATATGGTTTTTACACATATACCCTTTACTCATTACCGATCAGAATAAAAAAGCATCTCTACTTCAATTGAGTAAAGATGCATAGATTTAGAAAAAGCGGACAATATCCATATAAGTTGTAAAGATCATTAATCCAATCAACAATGCAAAGCTTCCTAATAATAAATATTCTAAAAAGCGTTGTGGGATCTTTCGTTTAAAGATTGCTTCAAATAAAGTAATCAAAATACGTCCTCCATCTAATGATGGAATAGGTAGTAAATTGAATAAACCAATATTCAAAGAAATCAAAGAACAGAGGCTTAAATACGATAAGAATCCATAGGAAACCACTTGTTCTGTCACTTTATATACCCCAACTGGCCCCGAGAGATTCTCAAGTCCTTTTAATTGGAAAAGCTGTAATAATGAGCGACCCATCATTTTCGTATCATTCCACAGTTGTTTTGCGCCAACCACAAATGATTCAAAAAAGCCAACTTCACGAATCGTGGATTGGGAAGTGAACCCTAACATGTAACGCTGTGATTCTTCATCATATTGCGCAGTCATTGTCGCGCTAAATGTTTCATCGCCACGTAAAATTTTATATTCGTTTGCGCCTGTATTGTATTGTAAAAACTCAACCACATCATCTTGTGTTTTGGGTTTAACACTACTGCCATCTTCAGCCATAATTTGCAGAATTGTATCACCTGAAACGAGTCCTGCTTTAGCGGCTGGCGAATTATCGATGACTTCATAAACAATCGGTTTTGGCGAATCGACGACAGTTCCTTGAACCATAATCAGTGAACTCATCAACAACCAGGCAAATAAGACGTTAATGATGACACCGGCACTCATCACAAAAACTTGTTGCCAAACAGGCTTGTTGTTGAGTCGTTGGTTTTCGGGAACTTGATTCAACCATTGATCTTCATCATCTTCATCTACGTCAACATCCATCGCAATCGAAACGGATCCGCCAAAAGGAAGGGCACGTAAAGAAAAGAGAGTGTTTTTCCCTTGTTTTTGCCAAAGTTTAGGTCCTACGCCAAATGAGAATTCATGGACGTAAACACCACAAGCACGAGCTGCGAAATAATGTCCCGCTTCGTGAATAATCACAATGACAAACAACATCAAAATGAATGCGAGTATCCCTGTCAGAAAATTCATTTCATCAAACCTTTCTATGTCTAAAAAGAGTTTCTGTCTTTGTTTGACGCAAAAATACTAAAATATTTTCAATCTAACAATCAAGCCTAAGACTTAAACGGCAATTAAAATCCAGCAATTCCATTTGTTACTACAATACTGCTGAAAGAATGCCAAATAAAATAAAGTTCATCAATAATGAATCGACGCGGTCTAATACTCCACCATGTCCAGGTAATAGATTGGAGAAGTCTTTAAGTTTATATTCGCGTTTAAAGCTGGAGAAGCATAAGTCACCAAGTTCAGCAAACACAGGTGCCAGTACGCAAATAGCAAGATTTAATGTGTAATTTAATTCTTGAACATAGAATAAACTCAATCCCCAAGATAGTGCCATTCCTATGATCCAGCCCCCGAAAAATCCTTCCCAAGTTTTCTTAGGAGAAACTCGTTCATTCATTTTATGCTTACCAAAAAAGCGTCCGCAAAAATAAGCACCACTATCGGATCCATAAGTCGCAAAACAAAGTGTCCATAAATAACGATGTTCTTTTAAAATCAACTCTTGCATGCATAAAAAACATATGCCAAAAATTGCAAAGAACGTTAATGCCGCAAAGGCATTCGTTTGGGAAAAACTTTCAATAAAAATTGGTAATACCCAAATTGAAACGATGCCAAGGGCAATCCACGCAAATAACAATTGTGGATAATAAGCTTTAACGACCGGTGTTAGTAGGACTAAAACGATTTCTAAAATCGTGACACCGATTCCCCATGTTTTAAATCCATCCAATGCATGGAGCCATTCATAAGCCCCAGCACAAACAATAAAAACACCTAATGCCTCAAGTGCCCAGCTACCATATACAACTGGAAAAAAGACAACCGCAATAATAAACAAAGCGGTAATAATTCTAGTCTTCATTACTTAGACCTCCAAAACGACGATCGCGATTTTGATATTCGGCAATGCACTGTTGCAATGCTTGTTCATCAAAATCTGGCCATGGTGTCGGCGTAAAAATCAATTCCGCATAAGCGATTTGCCACAACAAGAAATTGGAAATGCGACATTCGCCACTTGTGCGGATCATCAAATCTACATTTTCTTGAACAAAAAGCAATTCATTGACCTCTTGTTCTTGAATATCGTTTTCCCTTTGCCCACTTGCCACTTGGTTGGCATAGTTTTGCATCGCCAAAACGAGTTCTCTTTGGCTACCGTAGTTGATTGCCAAACATAATTCCATGCCCGTATTGACAGCTGTTTGATTGACTGCTTTTCGAATCACTGCTTTGGTATTTTCTGGGAATTTTTCTAATTCCCCCGCAAATGTGACGCGAATGTTATTGTCCATCAATTCTTGAATGAATTTATTAAAAAACAATCCTGGAAGTTTGCATAAGTATGAAACTTCATCTTCAGGACGTTTCCAGTTTTCTGTCGAAAAGGCATAGAGGATTAATTTTTGAATGCCTAAGCGTTTTGCTTCTAAGGCAATATCGCGGACGCGATCGGCACCTTTTTTATGTCCTGCAGTACGAGGCAAATTTTGTTTTTTTGCCCAACGTCCATTGCCATCCATAATAATGGCGACCGTTTGCGGTGTGTTTAACATCCTAATCTTTCCTTTCAAAAAAAAGCCCTATTCGGGCTTTATTGCGTTTATCCTTCGAGAAGATCTTTTTCTTTTGCAGCAGCCAAAGTGTCTACTTTTTTCACGAATTTATCAGTTAACTTCTGGCATTCATCTAACCATTCTTTAGATGTATCTTCAGAAATTTCTTTATCTTTTTTGATTTTGTCATTCGCATTACGACGGATATTACGTAAGTTTACTTTTGCTTCATCTGCGTATTTTTTAGCTTCTTTAGCGAGTTGTTTACGACGTTCTGTTGTCAGTGGTGGTACGTTAATACGGATGCAGTCAGCTTCAGCTTGTGGTATTAAGCCAAGGTTAGCTGCAGAAATAGCATGGTTAATATCTTTAACTGTTGTTCTGTCGTAAGGTTTGATCACTAATTGTGTTCCTTCTACAACAGAGATTTTTGCCATTTGGTTAATTGGTGTTAATTCACCATAGTAATCTACACGAACGCGGTCTAACATCCCAGCAGAAGCACGTCCTGTACGGATTGTTTTTAAGTTATTTTCGAAGTTCTCGATTGTTTCTTCCATTTCGAGTTCGGCAGTTTCTAAAAATTCAGCCATGTTGTTTTCTCCTTTTAATTTTTCTTGTTGTTTTTTATTGTTTTATTGAGTGATTGTTGTTCCTTCAACTTCGCCTCTAACTGCTTTTTCAATATTTCCTTTTTCGTTCATATTGAAGACAATTAAATCGACATCGTTATCCATGCACATAGAAATGGCAGTTGAATCCATAACTTTTAAACCTTTGTTTAAAACGTCCATATAAGTGAGGCGATTGAATTTTTTCGCTTCAGGATTCAATTTTGGATCGGAATCATAAACACCATCAACCCCATTTTTTGCCATTAAAATGACATCTGCGCCAATTTCGCTTGCACGAAGTGCTGCTGTTGTGTCTGTAGAGAAATATGGAGAACCTGTTCCAGCTCCAAAAATCACTACGCGTCCTTTTTCTAAGTGACGCACTGCACGGCGTAAGATAAATGGTTCAGCAACTTTTTGCATTTCGATTGCAGTTTGTACACGTGTTACAACGCCTTCATTTTCTAGTGCGTTTTGAACTGCAAGGGCATTAATCACTGTCCCGAGCATTCCCATGTAATCTGCTTGGGTACGGTCCATCCCCATATCTTGGATTTGTTTTCCTCGAATGAAGTTTCCACCCCCAACGACAATCGCAAGTTCAACGCCTGTTTCTTTCACTCTTTTTAATTCAATAGCCAGCTCTTTTAATACTGCTGGTTCAAGATTGTTTTCTTTTGATGAAAGAGCTTCTCCGCTCAATTTCAATAAAACTCGTTTATACATTTGTCAATTCGTCCTTTTCATTGCCCTCATTATACATGAGCCATTCAAGAAAAAAAAGAACAGGCCTAAGAGCCTAATTCTATCGATTCATTCTCTAATCAATCTTTCTGTTTTTCAAGTTTTTCATGCCATTATTCTTTTGATTCGATATTCCAGCTCATCAAAATCATCTTTTTTGCACTGCAAATCACAAGATTCATTTTCAACATTACATTGCACGCTTTAGAATTTAATAATAACTATTTAATTTGTTCTCATGTACAATATGTATATTCAAACATGCATACTTGTATGACTTTCGATAGATATAATCATGTTCTCTTGATGATTTCATATCTATCCAAACAATAGCGAAAGGAACATTATGTCTTCTCATCCACCTATGATTGAGGTTCGCAGTTTACGCAAAGAATACCCTGTTGAAGACGATCCTGTTGTCGCTTTAGATCATATTGACCTCAATATCGCTCAAGGTGAAATTTGTTGTATATTTGGTCCTTCTGGTTCGGGAAAAAGTACCCTTTTAAACTTACTCGCCGGACTAGAAAAACCAACCCGAGGCGGCATTCGAATTCATGGCGTTGTAATCAACCAACTCAACGAATCAGAGCTTGCCCTATTTCGTCAACAAAATACGGGATTTATTTTTCAGTCTTATAATCTTTTACCCGCATTAAATGCATTAGAAAACGTCGCAATGCCATTGATGTTTAAAGGTGTATCTAAATCAAAACGAGAATATGTTGCCAAAGGTTTATTAAAAATGGTCGGGCTCGAAAATAGAATGAATCACTACCCTTCCCAAATGTCAGGGGGGCAACAACAGCGTGTCGGGATTGCCCGCGCCTTTGTCACAAAGCCTTACGTGATTTTTGCCGATGAACCAACAGGAAACCTCGATTCAAAATCTTCTTTAGAAGCTCTCGAAATGATCCGGACGTTTTCAAGACGATTTAATCAAACCGTTGTGATGGTTTCTCACTCAGCTATGGCTGCTCGTTATGCTGATCATATTGTCACCATTGAAGATGGTCGCATCATCAAAGAAGAATTTCCAAGCAAAGATCAACCTTTAAATCTCGTTGAAATCTAAGCGTCAACAACTAACCTCAAAGATAAACACACAAAACGAATTTCGTTTGATCTATCAATCCCTAATTGGATTTAGAAAGCAATAGAATTATGAAGCATCCAATCATGACCTCATTACTTAGTGTCAGCCTTGCTTTGGGACTGACCCCTATTCTTCAACCTACAATCAATACCCCGGTTCACGCAAAACTTGCCCCAACAACGGGATCTCTCAACTTATTAGTTTGCGATGTTCTCGATAGTCAAAACAATCCCGTTTATCAATGGGATCCGGCAAGTCCGTATACCATTCGCATGGTCTTCAAATCAACAGGATGGCTTACGCATGAAGCGGTCCAAAAAGATGAATTAAAAGTTGGACAAGTGATCAAAAGCGTGCAAGCGGATCTCCTTAAATCTGACTTTTGCGCTGATGCCGGGACGGTTAAACTGTTATCCAATGCCAATGATCCATTCCAAATTGAAGTCTTATTTAAAAATGCGAAATGGCTCGGACCTGGCAATAACGTATCTTGGGCTATTACTTATCCTGCAGCCCAAAAACCGGGCATCAATGGTTCGATCCCCATTGTCGCAACAGATAATTCAAATCCAATGCCAGATACACCTCCAATGCCGGAAGCACCGCAAGAAGGTGGAGATCAACAATCGGATTCGGTAGAAGGATGGAATGAATTTAGTGGCGATCCTAATGAAGATCCTGGCGATACAGCGCCAGAAGCACCAAAACCAGCCGCTGCCGCACCTAATTTAATTATCGATAACTATTCCTATGGCGGAACGAGTGTCCAAGCCGGTAAAACTTTTGATTTATCCATTAACTTTATGAATACCTCTAGAGCATTAGCGGTCGAAAATATCGTGATGTCTTTAGAAACAGCTGAAGGTATTTCGATTGCGAACTCCAGTAATACGTTCTACTTTGAAACACTTAAACCACGCCATAACATCACCCAAAACATCACTCTTCGAGCGACAGGTAAAGGCGAAAATAGTTCGCCAACAATTGGAGTGAATTTCCGTTATGAATATATTGATCAAAATCAACGTATGGAAATTACGCGAAGTGAAACGATCGCAATTCCAGTTACCCAACCTGAACGTTTTGAAATCACCGAACCGACACTTCCTGAAATGCAAGTTGGTATGGAAAGCGTATTAAGCTTCCCTTACGTGAATAAAGGAAAAGGAACGCTCTACAATGTAGCAGTCAAAATCGAAGGCGATGTCGATGCACTACAACCTGTGCAAAACTTAGGTAACTTTGAATCCGGACGCTCTGGAACAATCGATGCCATTTTCACAACAACCCAAGAGGGACCAACACCATTTAAAATCATTGTGACTTACGAAGATGCCGATGGAAACGAAAAGAAACGCGAATTCAAATATGAACCAACCGTAATGGCTATGCCTGAACCAGAACTTCCCCCAGAAATGATGGATCCCATGGATCCACAATTAGTAGAACAACCAAGTCATAACTGGATGTGGATTGTTGGTGTAATTCTCATTGTTGCTTTAGGCGGTGGCTTCTGGTGGTTTAAAAAACGCAAAAAGAAAACAAATAAAGTCAGCGAAGCCGAAAAAGAAAACGAAGAGATCGATTGGTTTAAAAAAGAAGATTTAGAAATCGAACAACAAGAAACAAAACAAGAAGCACAACCTGCACCTACTCCAAAACAAGAAACACCAACTTCTTCTCACGATGAAAATGTAGAGGAATAATCATGAAGTTTACAGATCGCCTACTTAGTGCTCTACAAAATCTGAGACGGCATAAAACAAGAACAATTCTCACTTCACTAGGAGTAGTTGTTGGCTGTATGTCGATTTTGATCATGGTCTCGATTGGCTTTGGTTTATCAGAATCCCAACAATCGATGATTGAAGGAATGGGTGACATCACCAAAATCACGATCTACAACAACCAAAATTTCGGTTCAACAAGCAATATCACAACAGGTACAACTTCCTCTACAACCAATGCGATTAATGACGAAAAGCTTTTAGAGTTTAAAGCGATTGAACACGTCAAAGTTGTTTCTCCCCTTTTACAACTCGATGATTTACAAGTGAAAGTCTCTGCCAAAAATGACATCTATCAAGCAGATTATTGTCCGATTGTCGGAATGTCGAAAGATTTAATCAATGAAGAATATTTAGGTTTAGAAGAAGGGATCTTTCCTCAATCGTCAACTTCCACACAAACAACAGACGTTTTAGTCGGTGCTGACTTTGCGTATCTCTTTAAGGATACCCGCCGTCCGGAAGGACAAAATATGATTTATCCTTATGAAGATGGCATGGGTTACTATGGCGTAATGGGACAAGAAGAAGTACTTCCAGAAAAACAAGAGCCTTATTTCCAACCTTTAGACGAAACAATTAAATTGACACTCAGCTCGTTTACTGAATCGAGTTCAACGCCAAAAGAAACGAGTTTTAAACTTCGTCCCGTTGGGAAAACCGTGGCTGATTACAACTTAACTTATGAAACATCGGAAGGGATCATGATGGATCTCGATAGCTTTAAAAACATCGTCAACCAAGCAAGACGAGATGCGGGATTACCTCGTAAAAACTTCACATATAGTTCTGTTGTCGTTTATGCTGACTCAATCGAACATGTCAAAAGTATTCAAGACACAATTACCGGCATGGGCTATGAAGCATTTTCGACCCACGACACAATCGAATCGATTCAAGAAAGTAGTCGCTCCATCCAAATGATTCTTGGTGGAATTGGCGCAATTTCCTTGCTCGTTGCTGCCATTGGCATTACCAATACGATGATTATGTCTTTAACAGAAAGAACCCGCGAAATCGGCATCATGAAAGCACTTGGATGTCGAACGAAAGACATTCAAATGATCTTCTTAACTGAAGCTGGAACCATCGGATTTTTAGGCGGATCTTTCGGGATTTTGTTCTCATATCTCATCAGTTGGGGCATCAATTACCTAGCTTGGCAGCCTAAAGGCGGTTTCATTGAATTTATACAATTTATCTTTACAAGTGGTAGTGGACGAATCTCTGTCATCCCTTTATGGCTAGCATTATTTGGCTTATTGTTCTCCATTATTATCGGCTTAGTTGCTGGTTTTATCCCGGCTAGACGAAGCTTAAAAGTATCGGCTTTAGAAGCGATGAAATACAACTAATATAAATGATTTAAGGCACAACGTTTCGATCGTTAACCATCAAACCTTTCGAAAACGTCGTGCCTTTTTTCAGATCAAAATAAGAACGGAGACTAAACTATGAATCCAATCACCACCCTAACTCGGGCATGGCTAACGAGGTCATTTCAACCTTTTACGTTTCAAAATGAATATGATCAAGTCTTAGATTATCAAGATTGCGAAAATTTAGGACTTTATGTCCATATTCCTTTTTGTCGCAGTTTGTGTAACTTTTGTCCATATTGTAAAGTGCGCTATCAACAAGATTTATGTGATCAATATATTGATGCTTTACTTGAAGAAATCCATCTTGTAGGCAGCCAATCTTGTAATCGTAAAAAAGTGACCAGTCTATATTTTGGTGGCGGTACACCGGCTCTAGTTGCCAATCGCATCAAGGAAATTATAGATGCTTTAAATGAACATTTTGAAATTATTGAAGGCATTGGTTTAGAACTTCATCCTGATAACGTCAATATTCCTACACTTCAAATGCTCAAAGAAGTCGGAATCACAAAGATCAGCATTGGCATTCAATCCTTTAGTCATAAATACCAGACAATTCTTGGTCGCCATCAAATCGATCGAGAAGGGATCAAACAAGCGCTTCATGCTGTTTCATTCGAAACTGTCTCGATGGATTTTATTTTTGCTTTACCCAATCAAACTTTTGAAGATTTAAAAGTTGATATTGATCAAGCATTTGAACTTGGGGCTAACCATGTTGCCATCTATCCTTTCATCGACTTTACATTCACCACAAGTCAAGTTAGCGCTATGTCCAAAAAAGAGAAACGCAAACTACTTGATCAAATCACAAATTATTGTTTAGATCAGGGCTTTTATCGAAATTCGATTTGGACTTTCTCCAGCCATGAACAAGCTCAATATTCTTCCATGACTCGAGATAACTTTTTAGGATTTGGTTGTTCAGCAACCACTCTTTTAAAAGACCAATTTAAAATCAACACCTTTGATATCGCATCATATTTCCAAAGAATCCAAGAAAGAAAACTACCTACTTCTTTAACAATCCGCTTTACATTGCGACAGCGCATGATTTATTGGTTGTTTTGGACTGCCTATAGTACAAGAGTCAATGCCAACGACTTTGAACACTTCTTTGATATGACACTTCAAAATATGTATGGCCTTGAACTGTGGCTTGCTCAAAAACTTGGCTTCATCACAAAGCAAGATGATCTATATGAAATGACGCTCAAAGGCGCATTCTATTATCATTATTACGAAAATTTCTATACATTAGCGTATATTGACAAGATGTGGGGAATCTTAAAAAATGAATCCTTCCCCACAAAAATCACATTGTAAATTTGCAACTACTATTAGAGCAAAAGTTTTTTCAAAAGATTTGACATCTTTTCTCATTTTACTTTTAATAAAGATGACGAGTAGAATTACTCAAAAAGCGGTGAACCCTACCATAAGTGGGAGCTAAAAAAGCGGTGAACCCTACCATAAGTGGGAGCTAAAAAAGCGGTGAACCCTACCATAAGTGGGAGCTAAAAAAGCAGAGGGCTGGATCGCAGGATCCAGTCCCTTTATTTTAGGAGATCAACATGAAATTTTCATTTTATATGGTAGATGCCAACTATTGTGATTATCTGCGAAAGAGCGATCCATGTGTACCTTATACAATGGAGAATAAAACGACTCGTCCCTTCGTTGGTATCGTCTTTTCTATCAACAACTTTCAATACTATGCACCTTTAACTTCTCCAAAACACAAACATTTACAAATGAAAAACCAAATTGATTTCCTCAAAATCAATGGAGGCAAATGGGGAGCCATCAATTTTAATAATATGATCCCTGTCCATCCTAGCAGTTTAACTAAAGTAGAAATGAAGATTTTTGATACAGACTCCCCTGCAGATATTGCCTACAAAAATTTGCTTTCTAATCAGCTATCGTGGTGCATCTCAAATCGTGATGTCATTTTAAAACAAGCAGAAAAACTTTACCGCCTGATCGTCAGCAAAAAAGCTTGGGATCATCTTATAGATCGTTGCTGTGACTTTACTTTGGATGAAACGTTATGTGAATCATATAAGACTGAAAAATATCTAACTCAAAATTAGAATTCTGCCACATACTTAGACCACTGTTATTTTGTAAATATACAATTGATGATTTTAAAATTTTCAAAAACAGTTAACCCCGCCACCAGTTTGATGACGGGGTTTATTCGTTTTTCTAAAGAAAAACTACTCTTTATCCTTTTCAAGAAGTGTAAAAATTTTATTCAGATTGTCTCTTCCCTGTTTTAAGGCATAGCCAATGAGGTAAGCGGATATAGCGGAAAGGACTAAACAAACCGTTCCAATGATTTGGATGGCAGGGTGAATATTACTGCCAAATAATGCTAAAACTAAAGAAAGTGATGAAATATTCAAAGCCACTTTAAGCCAACCTTTTAGATTTCCAAACAGTTTGGACTGAGTAACTGCTTGTTGTTTTAAAATGGAACGAGACATCGATTGATTCATTTTTAAACCTCCTAAAAATTCTAAATTTAGTAAGTCAGAGCTGGATCGAAGAATCCAACAAGAACGCCGACAAAGGAAATAACAACTAACAATAACATTACTGTTAATGGAGACATTTTCTTTTTAGCCATCAACCACCAGCAAAGCATGATAAATGCAGCAGTTAAGAATCCTGGATAAACACTGTTGAGTGTGTCATTTAAAATAAGGAATGGTTCTTTTGCTCCTGCAGCAGTCATGGTAAATGAAGTCGAGACTTTAACCCAGCTTGCCGCAACTGCACCGATAACGATACCGCCAAGCATTGTAACTGATTCGCGAAGGGCTGTACCTTGTGATCCGATCAGAAAATCTACAGCACGTCCACCAAGTTCATAACCTGTTTTATACAAGAATTTCATTCCAAAGTAAGCACATAAGTTCCAAACGATAATATAGAAGATTGCTCCTAGAGGAGAACCTCCACCAGACATTCCCATTGCAATACCAAGCAGAATTGGAATAAATGTTCCAACTACCAAAGAGTCTCCAATACCAGCAATAGGACCCATTAAACCTGCACGTAAACCATTAATTGTTTCATCGTCTACATCACTTGCCCCATTGGCACGAGCTTCTTCTAAACCTGCCGTAATTCCGACAATCACAGTACCTAACTGTGGTTCTGTATTAAAGAATGCTTTATAAGTACTCAGTGCATTCATTTGATCTTCTTTATTAGGATAGAGTTCTTTGATCAATGGCAACATGGAGACTAAATAACCAAATGTCTGCATGTGTTCTTGCGAGAAGCAAGTTAAGTGCCCATAGTACCAGTTGTGGAAACTTTTATTGAGGGCCTTTTTAGATAGTTTCTTTTCCATCTTAAATATCCTCCTCATCGTCATCGTCAACGATTACAGCTGTCGCATTTGCCGTTTTTGTGAGTTGAAGCATTTTAATACGATAATTCAAATAAGCAAACATGCTTGCAATAATCGTTGCTGATACTAAGTTGATGCCTAAAGAAGCAGCTAATGTAAAACCAAAGAAGAATGGAATGAAGTCTAATGCTTTTGTGACAATCTGTTTAAGCAAAATAGCAATACCAACGCAAGGAAGAATTGATCCAACTGTGAACAGTGTCTTCATTGCCAAACCATCCATTGGTAAGTAGTTTTTGATCAAATCAACCATAGGAACACCCATTTTAACCATGATCATTGTTGGTAAAAATGAGAATAATAAGTGGGAGACCCAAGGATAGACCATATCAACAAGATAAAGTTTGTCGAAATCACCTTTTTCAATACTTCTCCAACCCATGTGTTGCCAAACAAGGTTCATTGTTGCTGTTCCGTAGAACAATACAGTACCTAACGTTCCGACCATTGTTCCAAAGGAAGTTGCAAGAGCTTGACCATCTGCAGAATCTGCTGAAAGGCCATAAGATTTTAAAGCGACCATTGCTAGTGGAATCCCGATATAACTGATTGCACGAACATCAGCTGATACAGTACCTCCTGGTGTAACTAAGGCAATGTAAACAATTTGCATCGCAACACCAACTAAAATACCAGTCGACATATCGCCTAAAACTAATCCACAAATTAAGCCACCGACTAATGGACGACCAAGTGTGTAGTTCCCGATACTAGTCCCACCCATACCAGGCATACTGGCAAGGGAGGCAAACAGCCCTAGAATTGCGGCTTGAATCCAACTAATTTCCATATTGTTTCCTCTTTTCTTTTCTATATGCCAAATCGCGAATGCGATTAATAGCCAAACTTAGATTTGAAGTCATCCCATGCACCAATTGATACATCAGGTAACAGTGCAAATTTCACTTTGTAGTGAGCTTTTGTAAGTTGTTCTAACGCATCTGCTTCTTCTTGGGTAATCGATTGATTATTTCCTAATTTGACTGATCCTTCACGATCATTACAAGGTCCAATAATCACTGTATCGATTCCGGTTTGAATCCCGGCATCAACCAAGATTTTTTTCATATCGATTGGATTTTTTGTGATCAAGAAATAACGAGTATCAGAATTCAGAACTTTATCTGCTTTTTTAATGAAATCTTCCACTGTCCATACAAATGTTTTCTTCCCAGATGCTGCTTTATATGCATTTTTCAAAACGGGATTAGCCGCTGCTTTATCGTTAACCGCAATTAATCCATCACATGGATACTCTTTTGCCCAACGTGTGCAAGTTTGACCATGAATCATACGGTCATCAACGCGAATGAATGATACTGACATGATTTAACCCTCTTCTTCCTTTATTAGATGTCCTCTTCTTCAGTGACTGATGCGAGAACAAATTCTGCCAAAGCATTTTTTCCTTCACTTAATGCTGTTTCCTTTAACATATCTAAATCCATGAAATCTATGGAAAGTAAGTCACTAAGAATAGCAGGTAAGTTCATTCCGCCGACAATGCGTAAATTTTGGCCAAAACCTTTTTCAACCAAAACATTGCATGCCGTAGTCAATGGACTCCCACCAATGAGATCTCCAAATAATAAAACTTCATCTTCTAATGAAATTTTCTGTACAACCGCTTCGAATTCTAGTGCAAATTCATCTGCGCTCTTTCCATCTTTTAATCCACACGCAATCAAGTTTTCACGATCCCCTGCTAGCATGGATAACGCGTTTTTCAGTCCATTTGCGAATTCACCATGGCTTACAAGAATGATATATTTCATCTTTTTCTCTCCTTTTTTTTACAGCCTTAGCTTACTTTTTTCCTTCTTGGATTCCATCTGAAAAATGTCATTGTCCATCGTGACAAATTGCACGAAATAGACATGACATTTGTAATATGGTAAAAAATCGATTTTCCGTTATTGTGAAAGAGCATAGGATTAGCGATAACTACGCCTTAAATTGATAAGTTTTAAAAAGAAGGAGAAATAAGAATGATAAAACTACTTGCGCTAGACTTAGATGAGACACTTCTATCCAACGATAAACATGTCAGCAAAGAAAATATTGCTGCTTTAAAAAAAGCTAGAGAAAATGGAATTCATACTGTGATCGCAACTGGACGACCTTGGTTTTCGTTTCATGAGACTTTAGAAGAAATTGGAACAAGACATTTAAAAGATGAATATTCGATTTCTTTAAATGGTGGCGCAATCGTCGAAAATGAAAATGGAAAAATCATAGAATTAGATGGTCTGGATTACCCAACAACGAATATGTTGTTTCAACGTGCATCGTCTGATCAAAACCTCTGCATTCATGTCAATACAACTGATACTGCCTATGGTTGGAACCTAAACGATGATGAACGAAAATTCTTAAAAGGAAGATTAGAGATCATTGAACTCAAGAATCCTGATCTTAGCGCGCATCAAGATGAACACTTTGTAAAAGTGTTATACGGAAACACCAATATTAACTATCTACAAAACATATTAGAAGAAATGAATACTGTATCGGGTGATTTTGATGTTTCTTTTTCTTCAAGTCGCTATTTAGAATTTAATAAAAAAGGCGTCAATAAAGGAAGTGGACTTAAGAAGCTTGCCAAAATCCTAGATATCGACATTTCGCAAACTGCTGCAATTGGCGATCATGCCAATGATCTTGAAATGATCAAAACGGCTGGACTTGGAATTGCCGTTGCTAATGCGATTGATGAACTCAAAGAAGCTGCCAAGTATATTACTACTCATGACTACGATCATCATGCTGTTGCAGAGGCTGTTGAATATATTTTTGAACTGAACAAAAAAGAACGAGAAGCCAATCAAACAAAATAATTGAATATCCCCTTATCCAATTCCCCTCTTCTATTTGCATCGATAAAATAAAAATGGACCAAAGCTTGAGCGATATTGTGTATCGATTGCTTTGATCCATTTTTTATATCTTCTTGCCTAGAATCATTTCATATTGATAACGATGTCTTATTCTCATTGCCTAGTCTGATTCACAATAAACATAATTAAAGTCACATTAGGCGTTATTGATTAGACTTTAGAGCATCATCCATCGTTTTTTGTAGTTCAATCATAAATAAATCTTTATCTTTTGCATTTTGATAACCAGATCGAATTTGATTGTCTGCTAAAGTCAACATATTTTCATAGTTCGGAAAACGGACTAATGGTTTACTTCTTGTTAAAACTGTTTCAAGAAGTTTTGGGTCAAGTTGGTCATCAAAAGTTTTATCCATAGTCGAATCTACAAAAGGTTTTGTTGCAGGAAATCCTTGAGAATACTCTTTGAGCATCTCTCGTGTTTGCACATCATAACAAAGCGTTTTTAATAGTTCCCATGATTCTTGTGGATGATTGGTTGTAGATGACATGGACATCAGTAATGAATCCGTAGCACTGCTGATCTCTCCGGCATTTTTAGCTGGCATTGGAATAATAGTCCAATCAAACCGGGAAAACTTTTTTATTTTCCAAGGATAAGGTTTATAAGTTTTATATTCCGCATAACTCATAGGTGAAAAAGCAACTCTACCTTGATCAAAATCATTTTGAGTAATCGTCGTATCTTCTCGTAATTCATCTAATTGAAACGCGTACTTAATTGCTTCACTCACAGATTTTTCCTGCAGTCTAGTCTTGGATCCATCCGCTTCAAATAACCGTTCTTGAAATGCTAACATTGAGTTTTGCCAATCATAATTATAAATCCCGAACTGATCATTTCGACCATCACTATTTGTATCTTTTGTGACTTGTTCACATATGCGATACAAATCAGACAATGTCCAATTTTCATCTGGGACTTCAATTCCCTCGTTTTTTAACAACGTTAAATTGACAAACATAAACTGTAAATTGGATTCATAAGGAAGTGCATATAAAGTATTATTCCATTTTCCAGCATTGTACGTTGCCTGATAAAACTGATTAACATCAATTCCATTTGCACCTTGAGTAAAATGATCCAAAGGATGCAGCGCTTGAATATTCGCTAGCGTTGGGAATTCATTATCCAAAACCATAAAAACATCGGGCATTTCCCCTTTTAATACTTTACCGCATAGCCAATTAGAATAATCTTCTTTGCGAATGCCAGATTCATAGACGACATCGATTTGCGGATTTTCTTTTTCAAAGCGAGCAATCGCATCATTGATGATTTCATAGACATTGCTTCCTGGAACATCCCAATTGCTCCCCGCAAAGATTCCTAAACGGAGCACACATGGTTTTGATATACCCCCGTAACAAATACCTAAACACAAACATGCGCAAAGAAAGAAAATGAACATTTTATATGAATTCAAAATTTTTTTCATTGTATATCCTCAGGATGGACAACACCACTTTGAACTGCCCAAATCGCTAGCTGAGTGCGATCGCGCAACATTAACTTCGCTAGAATGCTCGATAAGTAATTGCGGACTGTTCCCTCTGATAAAAACAACTTGCTGGCGATTTCTTTATTGGAAAGTCCTAATCCAATTAGAGAAACAACTTTCCATTCAGTTGCGGTGATTTCCTTTTTTCCTGATTCATCAACCGTTATAAATCTTTCTGGTGTTCCCATTTCTGAAAAGAACGAGACCACTTTACTTGCTATATTGGGATTGATCAGTGCACCACCGGAATGAACTGTTTTGATCGCATGAATAAGTTCATCCATTCCGACCCCTTTTAACAAATAACCACTTGCCCCATATTTAAGGGCTGAAAAAACAAAATCATCATCATCAAATGTCGTTAAAATAATCACCTTTGTTTGAGGCCAATCTGTTTTTACTAGTTTCGTACAATATACGCCATCCATAACAGGCATCCGGATATCCATCAAAATCACATCAGCAACTTCTCGTTCCATCACATCTAATACCGCTTTACCATCTGGGCAAGTTGCGATAATTTCAATTTCCGGGTCCATTGACAAAACAATTTTTAAAGATTCACGTAATAATTCCTGGTCATCAGCAATGATCAGCTTCATGATTTTTCTCCTTTCTGTAAGGGAATAATGGCATGGGTTTTAAAGCCATTTGAGCCATCAAATTCAATATGGCCATGGACCGTCACAATTCTTTCTTCCATTTGACGTAATCCATATCCATAAACAATCGTTTCACAACCTTGCCCATTGTCGCTAATATCAACCATCAAATTCTCTTGTTCAACAAAAATGTGAATATCGATTTCATTGGCTTTACCATGGCGAATTGCATTCGTCATACTTTCTTGAATTAAACGGAATAACACATTTTCTTTTGCGACATCAAAATCTGCATTATCCGCTTCAAATACAAAATTAATTTTAACATCAGAAACACCTTGGAACTCTTGAATCATCTTAATCAAAGCACCTTTCAGTCCTTGTTCTTCTAAAGCTCCTGGGCGTAATTTTTTAAGTGAATTTCGCACATCGGTAATTCCTTGCCGAACAACTTTTGAAATTAATTGTAGCTGATTTTTGGCGGCATCCGGATTTTTATCGATGATCGCAATGCAGGCATCCACACCTGAGGCAATACCTACTAATGCATGACCTAAAGTATCATGAATTTCCCTTGCGAGGCGTTTACGTTCCTTATCTTCTCCAATTTTTTCAGTGATCGATGCATAATTACGCAATTCTTGATTGACTTGCGAAACCATTGAAAGTTCTTGCGAAATGTCTTCGTTTTCTTGAATCTGCCAAGACAAGAATAAACCGATATAGGTAACCGTCATGATAATGATTAATGCTTCAGCCACGCTTTTAATCAATACCAAAACCGCTTCATTCGAAAAGGAAGAAAAAAATATGCTGGTATCCATTAACGGGTACACGAGATTGACCAATTCATAGTTACAGAAAAAATAAAGAAAGACATTTAAAAAGATAAATTCTCTTCCTTTTTTTGAGCGGCGAAAGTGAAAAATACAATCACAAAACACCAACAAAAAGATCCCTGAGCAAGAAAAATTCAGCAACATACTGATTACGACAGCCATCAATGTTTCAATCGCTGCTCCGGCAATATTTTCTTGAATGTTTTCAATATAAGAAATCCGTCGTCGCATTAGTGTTGCGCCTAAAACCAATAAGCAGAGAATACATCCAATAAAGACGACTTGCGGATTTTTAGGAATGTGCGTCATTTGAATAACAAAGGAAGTCGTTTTTTGCGTATCAATGATTCGTTTGACAGCCAACATTTGAATCGCAACAGAATACATCACCACAAATGTATTGACTGCCATTAAGGCATTTCGCAAAAGCATCATCCAGCTATAATAGGACCTTTTCATTGCCATGCCTCCAGTGAATAATCATCGAGATTTTCTTTGCGAATGAGTTTGACATCCACCAACTGTAGTGAGTCAACGTCTTTTCCTGCAATTAAATCATATGCAGACTTGATCGCATTTTTTGCCATCGTATAAGGAGATTGAGCAACTGTTGCCTTTAAATTAGGATCACTAGTCATTCTCGATTTAAAATCTGGTGTACCATCAACACCATAAATATACAGATCTTTACGGTTTAACGATTCCGCCGCTGCTGCTGCACCTAGTGCCGATGGATCATTTAAACACATAATAATATCAATTTCAGGATGATCCGATAACACTTCAGCTGCTTTTGGCATGGCTTGTTCGAGTTGTCCTTCACACTCTTCTCGAGCGACAACTTTGTATTCTGGATGATCTTTGATCGCATCTAAAAAGCCTTTAATTCTTTCTCTTCCTGAATCTGCTTGGGCATGTTCCAACAATAAAATCTCACCACGATCCAAATCTTCCATCATGGCTTGGGCACACATCGCCCCCGCTTCATAGTTTTTCGAAACGATCGTTGTTTCAATCAGTTCTTCGTGCTGAATCGAACTGTCAACGACTACAACTGGAATTCGTGCATCTTTTGCCTTTTTCAAAGCATCTTCTAAAGTTGCAGAATTTACAGGGTTAAGGATAATCGCATCCACCTTATTTTCTATCATTGTTTCGATTTGTTCTTCTTGTCGATTAGAAGAAAGCATTGGGTCTAGGATCATCAATTGATCCCCTTTTTGTTCAGTTTCTTTTTTCAATTCATTATTGATCACTTCAAAAAAGGGATTGTTTAAAGTCATAGACGAAACCCCTATTACCCTTGCTTGCGTATTATTCGGGCGATTATAGAAGTCATATAAAATACAGCCACAAAACAGGGTCACACAACATAGGATTGTCCAAAATCCATCATTTTTGTTTTTCACTCTTTTTCCTCTTATCAATTTTGATTTATGTTTACGAAATAATCAGTTTAAAAAGTCATCCTTAGAATACCATTCAACGTAAGTCCATTCCATTAATATTTAATGATCCCAGTCTCTTTTCAAGGCACGATTATGCTTATAGCATAAAATGCTTTTCATCTATACGCGTTACTAATTTTCTATCCCAATCACAAGTACAAATCGAATCTCATTATGACTTTACAAACGTTCATCACACTTCTTTCCTATTAAAAAAGGCTCTATGGAAAATCGTGTGGGATCATCTATTAATCAAGCTGATCGATAACGACTCATATCAATTAACTTCAAGAAGAAATATTCGTCATCTCAAAAACCATAAGACATTCTTCGAATCGTTTTGATTCTACTATTGATCCCTTCTATTTTACCATTAGACAAGCGTAGAATCGCATGACTAATCAATCCATTCCAGTGTTTGAGGATTAAGTTAGAGAGAACCATTTAAAATGTTCATTCTTTGTCGCATTGCAGATTTCTACAATATGCGTAAGATGATTTGCCATTGTATTTTCGTCACTTGTCGCATAGGCCTCTTTTAGTTCTTCTTTAATGAGATCTATGGCGAAAAATAGTTCGTTCTCTTTCAATAGCAGTTCCACAACAAGGACAAACAGAATCTTCTGGAGTAATGACAGCCCCAGGAATAGTTTGACTGATGGTTACAGAACAATAAGTATGCATATGAGATCTCCTTATGTTGTTTTGTGGTTATTACAATTTTAAAGAGAGCTCTTATCTTTTGCGAAAAAAGAGATTCAATTTTTGAATCCAAAAGACAAATCACACAGTTTTACTTAGAACCATTAAAAATCCCTTTTCGTGACAACAGATTTTTATTGATTTTGTTGTCACGAAAAGGGATAGAATTATCTTAAATATTGTTTAATTATTATTGTTTATTCCATTTTTAGTTTATCTATTTCGTTCAAATGATAAATATCTTGTACCTTGAAAGTTCAGTTGTCCTTGATCTTTCTCTGCTAGCATGCCGTACTCTGATCCGGGAACAGTGAATTCCATTCGATCTCCACTCTCGACTTGAAAGGTTACATAGTATGTGGTGTGTGAGGTGGTATGGAATCCATGTGCACCTGTTGGATCACCGGCAACTGCTTGTTGAGCATAAGTCGTATTTTGACGTTTTGCGACTACAGTCGCAAATACAGTCAAACGTGGCGAATTGTTATTTTTAAACCATGTTGAAATTCCTTTGGCAAAACTCAAAATAACCATAACAAAAATCAATAGAAAGAGAATGGGAAATAGGACATCAAATAAGTCAAACATTTCGTTACCTCCTCATTACATGTATATATTCATTATGCCTAAACGCTTGAAGCTTTGTCATTACATTTCAAAAATAATCTATCCATCTAGTGATCATAATCATTTCAGTGCATGACTTTTTTTGCGATTCAAATTCAATGCAATCAAAATTTCAACATAATAAAAAACGGCACAGTCATTTGACCATACCGTTTAAGATTAGCTTTTCTGATTTAAATCGTTTGTGTTAAACGACTATTTTTGAGCAGCTGCCATTTGAGCTGCAACTTCAGCTGCGAAATCTTCTTCTTTTTTCTCAATACCTTCACCAACTTGGTAGCGAGTGAAAGATACAACTTTTGCGTTGTTTTCTTTGAGGAATCCAGCAACTTTTTTCTTGGAATCTAAGAAGAATTCTTGATCTAATAAGCATTCTTCTTGGAAGTGTTTAGATACTTTACCTTTTAAGATGCCTTCGATCATTTTTTCTGGTTTACCAGCCATTTTTGGATCTTCTGCCATGATTTTTCTTTGAACTTCTTCTTCATGAGCAAGAACTTCAGCTGGGATTTCGCTTTGGTCAACGTATACAGGACGCATAGAAGCTACTTGCATAGCGATGTCTTTAGCTACTTGTTCATTTCCACCTTCTAAAAGAACTAAAGCGGAAATAGCACCTTTGTTGTGCATGTAAGCACCGAATGTTTGTGCATCAGTTTTGTTAACTACAGCGACACGACGAAGAGTGATTTTTTCTCCGATTGTAGCAGTAGCAGAAACGATTGCATCATTAACTGTACCTTCTGCAACGTTTAAGTTTAATGCATCTTCAAGAGTAGCTGGAGTGTTCGCTAAGAATACTTCTTGAAGAGTGTTGAGCAGTTCAAGGAACTGTTCGTTTTTGGAAACGAAGTCTGTTTCGGAGTTAACTTCGAATAATACAGCTGTGTTTCCAGATACAGCAACGCGTGTTAAACCTTCAGCAGCAATGCGTCCGGATTTTTTAGCGCTTTTTGCAATTCCGTTTTCACGAAGCCAGTCGATGGCTTTTTCCATATCACCGTTTGTTTCGTTGAGGGCTTTTTTGCAGTCCATCATACCTGCGCCGGTTTTTTCACGCAGTTCTTTTACCATTGATGCAGTGATTGCCATTGTAGATTTCCTCCCTATGCAAACTTAAGCTTGTGCTTCTTCTGCTTTTGGAGCTTCAGCTTTAGGAGCATCTGCTTTTGGAGCGTCGTTTCTTGGAGCTCTTGGTGCTTGTCCATCGCGTGGTCCACGATTTTGGTTAGGACGGTTATTGTTGTATGGACGACGACCAGCATTGCGGCGTTCCATGTTTCTTTTACGACGTTCTTCGTTTCTTTGTCTACGACGTCTTTCGTTTTCAGCGATTTGTGCTTCAACGTTACGAACAACATCTTCCATGTTAACGTCAGTTTCTGGGTTGTCGAGGTATGCGATTTCAACAAGTCCACCTTTAGCATCAACGATAGCGTCAGCTAAGATTGTTGTTACTAATTTGATGGAACGGTTAGCATCATCGTTAGAAGCGATTGGGAAATCAGCATCTTCTGGATCGCAGT
Organism: Allobaculum stercoricanis DSM 13633; assembly: GCF_000384195.1. GTDB lineage: Bacteria > Bacillota_I > Bacilli_A > Erysipelotrichales > Erysipelotrichaceae > Allobaculum > Allobaculum stercoricanis. The sequence goes on from NZ_KB913034.1 coordinate 1,313,545, forward strand.
TTGTATCGAGCATTGCGAATACAGGGATACCTAATTTTTTAGCTTCTGCAACTGCGTTATGTTCTTCTTTTGGATCAACGATAACGATTGCATCTGGCAGTTTTTTCATTTCTTTGATACCGCCAAGAGAAGTTTCAAGTTTAACTTTTTCTTTTAAGAATTGAGCCTGTTCTTTTTTAGTGTAAACTTCTAATTTTCCAGAAGCTTCCATTTCTTCGATTTCGATCAGGCGTTTGATTCTTTTCTGGATAGTACGGAAGTTAGTTAAAAGACCACCTAACCAACGTTTGTTTACATAGAAAGAACCAGAACGTAATGCTTGTTCTTCGATTGTTTCAGTTGCTTGTTTTTTAGTTCCGACGAAGAGAACTTTTCCGCCTCTTTCGGAGATTGCTTTTAATTCAGCATAAGCTGCTTCGATTTGAGCAAGAGTTTTGTTTAAATCAACGATGTAAACCCCATTTCTGCTTGTGTAAATATAAGGTTTCATCTTTGGGTTCCATTTGCGGGTTTGATGTCCGAAGTGAACACCATTTTCCAGCAATTTTTTCATGGATACAATGTTAGACATAATATATTTTCCCTTTCCGTTAGTCCTCCACCACTTCGAAGAGAATCAACACAATTGTGCACGGGATTCCCCATTCATGGTGTGTGTATTTGCGCTATAAAAACGCAACTGTGATTATAACAAACACGCAAGGCGTAAACAAGCATTAATTGGGATGAAAATCATCAAACGCTTGTTTACACGCTTTCGTGAGTTTTTCGTTAGAAATATGCGTATAAATTTGAGTTGCCGAGAGTGAAGAGTGGCCGAGTAACTCTTGTACCGTGCGAATATCTGCTCCACCATCAAGTAAATGGGTCGCATAAGAATGGCGTAACATATGCGGATGAATCTTTAAGCCCATACCAATTTTGTCAGCATGCGATTGCATACGATATTGAATTCCCCGACTCGTTAGCGGTTTGCCATTCTTGTTATAAAATAGTCGCCCCTTGCCACCGGTTTCGACTTGCCATGCTTGCAATAATTCAAGTAGCCATTTAGGAATAGGCACAATGCGCTCTTTGCTGCCCTTCCCCATGATACGCAGGATTCTTTGCGTAAAATAAACGTCTTGCCAATCTAGATTGCATGCTTCTGATACGCGCAAGCCACAACCATAAATTAACGAAAACAAAACTTGATCGCGGCGATCTAATGGATTGTCCAAATCAAATCCCGAAAGAAATTCTCCTACTTCATCTTGGAATAAAAATTCTGGGAGATTTTTTTCTTTTTTAAAGGAATGGATTTGGCTTAAAGGCATCCCTTCAACAAGTCCTTGCACGGCTAAAAACTTATAAAATTGCCGAAGCGTGGAGAGCTTACGAGACATTGTCGAGTTTTTGAGTTGCTTCTGGCCATTTTGGGAGCGTATTGCTGAACAATATTCCAGTACGACTAAGCGGTCCACTTGCAGATAGTCTAGATGGCGTTTTTGAATCCATTGCCGAAATTGTTCGAGATCAATGCGTTGGGCATTGGCAGAATCCATCGAGCGCGAATTCGTCGCAAATTGGTGGGCAATGAATAATTCGATTTGATCCTCCATATTTGAAGGAATGTCATTTGTATTCAAATGAATCTCTTCCATACTGCCCCTCCTGAATTGCGTTTTATTGTTGTTCTAGTCTTTGTTCAAGTGGCGCTGCTGGTTGTAAAGAAAAATCATTTGCTTCAAGCCAAGTAAAGTCTTCATTGACTAGTTGTGCTTTTTCTTCCATGATCGCCAATGCATTTTTCGCCAAAACATCTTTACGATCTTTTTTACGCACTTTTTCTTTTAACGAGAAAATACCAAAATTGGCATTCATGGGTTGGAAATGGTTTGGTTCGGCATGAGAAATGTAAAACGCTTGTGAACCCATTGCCGTTTGTGTTCCAAATAAAACCGGTTCTTTTTCTTGGAGTTGTCTTGCTAAAGCAACCGCTGCCGATAAGCCACTCGCTGCACTTTCTACATAACCTTCAACACCACTGATCTGTCCGGCAAAAAATAAATCTTGACGTTTTTTTGTTCGATATTGTTCATCGATCACTAATGGTGCACAAATAAAGGAATTGCGATGCATGACTCCATAGCGAACAAATTTTGCATTTTCTAAGCCTGGGATCATAGAGAAGACGCGTTTTTGTTCCGGCCAAGTTAAATGGGTTTGGAAGCCAACGATGTTGTACATTGTGGCGCTGACATTATCTTGACGCAATTGCACAACCGCTACTGGACGTTCACCTTCTTTTTCTAATCCGACTGGTTTTAAAGGACCAAATAGTAGCGTTTGATAGCCACGTTTAGCCATTTCTTCAACTGGCATGCATCCTTCAAACACTTTTGGATCTTTCTCAAATTCGTGCAGATTGGCACATTGAGCATGGATCAATTCATTGTAGAACGCTTCATATTGTTGGGCATCCATTGCACAGTTAATATAAGACGCTTCACCTTTGTCATAACGAGATTTGTAGTAAGCTTTTTCAAAATCAATTGAGTCTTTTTCGATAATTGGAGCCGCGGCATCAAAGAAATGCAACGCTTCTTGACCGGTAAATTCTTGAATTGCTTTTGCTAATGGATCTGCACATAGTGGCCCGGCGGCAATGATCGTTGGTCCTTGTGGAATTTCTTTAACTTCTTCTCTTACGATTTGAATGAAAGGATGCTTTTCCATCGCTTCTGTGACTTTGGCAGAAAAGCTTTGGCGGTCAACCGCTAATGCACTGCCCGCAGGAACGCGCGAAGCATCTGCTGCTGACATAATCAAAGAGTTGAGTTGACGCATTTCTTCTTTCATCACACCGACCGCATTTTTTAAAGAATCTGATCGCAATGAGTTTGAACAAACGAGTTCTGCAAATTGATCAGTATGAAAAGCCGGTGGATAAGCGTTAGGGCGCATTTCATAGAGAATTACAGGGATATTGCGACAAGCTAGTTGCCAAGCCGCTTCACAGCCCGCAAGTCCGGCGCCAATAATTTTGACTGGTTCCATAGTAAATCATTCCTTTTTCTTTCTTATTTATTGTAGAGTACTTCACTTTTTTTAACAAACAAACCCGGCAAGTGCCGGGTCTTGTGCAAAATGATCCTACCTATGCTGACTAGATAGGCATTTAAATTTTACGATTCTTGCGTTGTTTGTTCAGTTGGTGTAGAGGTTTCGCTTGCTTCCTCTTCTTTTTTTGCTTTAGGTGCCTTTTGAATATAACGGCATTTTGGATAGTTGGAGCAACCAACAAAGGATTTGCCATATCGAGACACACGACGCACTAAATCATGACCACATTCTGGACATTTTTCTCCAGTTGGTTCTGGTTTTGCTTTCGCTTTTAATGGTTCGATATGTTTACATTCTGGATATCCTGTACAAGCCCAGAATGGTCCAAAGCGACCTTTTTTAATGGTCATACGATTTCCACATTCCGGACAAATCTTTTCTTCTTTTTCTAATTCATTTAAAGAATCATCCGCATTTTCTGTGTACTTACATGTTGGATAGTTAATGCAAGAAATAAACTTACCAAAGCGGCCATTACGATAAACGAGTTCGCCACCACAATCTGGACAAGTTCTGCCGACACGTTCTAATTCTTTTTTCGGCATATCTTGATATGCTTTTTCGACAAGTGGTTCGAAATCTGCATAGAACGTTTTTAAAAATTGGATGTAATCTTCATCACCATCGGCAATGTTATCCAAGTCTTTTTCCATTTCTGCAGTATATTCAACGTTAATAATCTTTTTGAAAAATTCCTGCAATTTTTGGTTGGTCAATTCCCCTTGATCGGTTGGCTGGAAATATTTTGTCTTCGATGTTTCTGAGACTTTATCCAATGTCACATAGCCACGTTTTTGTAGCGTATCGATAATCGATGCATAAGTGGATGGACGACCAATTGACTTTTCTTCTAATTCTTTGATCAGTTTTGCTTCTGTATAACGAGCTGGTGGTTCGGTGAAGTGTTGATCTCCTTTGATTTCGACACGATTCATCTGTTCGCCTTCTTTGAGAACAGGGAGTAATGTGTCTGTTTGTTTTTCATATTTTGAATAAACTCTGGAGTAACCATCAAAGATGAGCACTTGACCACTTGCACTAAATTCACAACCATTATCGAGAAATTTTACGCTTGTCACATTGAATTTAGCATCTGCCATTAAAGAAGCTAATGTGCGGGCATAAATCATCGAATATAAACGGAATTGTTCGTTTGTTAAATATGGGCGAACTGTTTCTGGTGTGTAATTGATGCTCGTTGGACGAATTGCTTCATGGGCATCTTGCGCATTCTCCGAGTTTTTCTTATGCGCTTGTCCTTTATAGTCAGATCCATATTCTGATTCGATATAGTTTTCTGTTTCTTGTACAAACAAGTCAGATAAACGCGTCGAGTCCGTACGCATGTACGTAATCAAACCGGTCGTTGTCCCACCTAAATCGACCCCTTCATACAGTTTTTGGGCAATCGACATCGTTTTTCTCGCTCCATAGCCAAGCTTTGTTGAAGATTCTTGTTGCAAAGTTGACGTTGTAAAAGGCAGTTTAGGCGCCTTTGATTTTTTGCGGTTCGTAATACTGGAGACAACAAAAGGTTGATCTTGTACTTTTGCTAAAATTTCTTCCGCTTGTTCTTTGTTCGCCAGTTTTGGTTTTTTGCCATCGACTTTCGTTAATTCTGCATGGAATGTAGAATTGCCTTTTTTAACTTCTGCGCCAATGGTCCAATATTCTTCCGATTTAAATTTACGGATTTCTTCTTCTCGTTCCACGATTAAACGTAACGCAACGGATTGAACACGTCCGGCTGATTTGGACTGAATTTTGTTTTGCAACAATTTTGAAAGTTTAAACCCAATAATACGGTCCAACATACGACGAGTTTCTTGCGATTTCACTAAATCCATATCGATTTTATGTGGGTCTTGAATCGCTTCTAAAACGACTGGTTTAGTAATTTCGTGGAATGTGACACGGTTATTGTCTTCTGTTGATAAGCCTAGTTCTCTTGCTAAATGCCAAGCGATCGCTTCCCCTTCACGGTCCGGGTCACTTGCGAGAATGACTTTATCGGATTTTGCGGCTAAAGATTTTAATTCTTTAACCACATCTTTTTTCTCTTTGGATACACGGTAAGTCGGTTTGAAATCATTTTCGATATCAATCCCTAAGCCACCTTTACCGGAAGTTGCTAAATCGCAAATGTGGCCTTTTGACGAAACGACTTTATAGTCTTTTCCTAAATATTTTTCAATTGTTATCGCTTTGGATGGCGACTCAACAATGACGAGGTTCTTTTTCAAATCAATCTCCCTTTCCTTATATGTGAGACTTCATAAAAAAGTCTAAGGAGTTAAACGAATCTACTTTTATCATGCAACATTCAACTTAGCAACTGAAATAGCTATGTTGTTTTTAAGCAACTCCATTTTTGACTAGAAAAAGTCATGTATACAATACACTTTTGAAAATTTATTACTTTATTTACACTTTTCTCTTACAACCATTTTCATTCATTCATCGTCAGCTACTTGTCCATTTTTTCACCATTTCAACCACAAAAAAACAGCTTCTCTAATCTAAAAGAGAGAGCTGTTGAAAATCGTTGATTTCTTCTTGTTGTTTTTCTAATTCTTGTTGTTCGATCACTTTTTGGACAGGGCCATAAGAGCGTCTATAAAAGTCTTGAACTCCATATTCTCCAATGGCTTGTAAATGTGCCTTTGTTGGATAGCCTTTGTGTTTCGCCAATCCATATTGGGGATAAAAATGATCGAGTACTTTCATATATCGATCCCGACTCACTTTTGCTAAAATGCTTGCCGCCGCAATGGAAATCGATTTTTGATCCCCTTTGACTACCGCCTCAAAATTCGAACATGAATTTAAAGGCATTGCGTCGGTCAAGACATATTGAGCTTGGGCTTGTTGAGCAATCCAATCCATTCGATTTTGCGTTGCGCGATAAATATTTTCTTTGTCAATCTGTCGTTCGAATACAAATTCAATCCAATATGCTTTGGCATCTTGTTGAATTTGGCAAAAGAGAACTTCGCGCTTCTTTTCACTCAATTTTTTCGAATCATTGATATTGTCGTTGGTATATCCGGCTTCAAAAATAACACCTGCTACAACTAAAGGACCACAAATCGGTCCTCGTCCCGCTTCGTCCATACCGAGAATATCAGCATGGTCCGGCCATAAATTTTCTTCTAAAGGATGTTCCATAGACTGTATTAAGCGCCTATTTCCTCTTGTTCACTTGTTGGAATTTCCCAAGTAATACGACCTAGTTTGGAAGAGCGAATATCTTGGATGAATGTGCGCATCGTGCGGTTTTCATCAATATCGCCTTTCAATAGCCAGCCTCTTTTACGCGCAATAGCTTGTAGCGTTTGCCAAGGGGTTTCTTCAAGTTTGCTTAATCCATATGTTTGCAATAAAGCCTCAGGTTGGTGATCCATTAAATATTGGCAACAATATAAAGCTAGATCATCCATATGCACGACATCGTCTTTAATAGAGCCTAAAGCAGCTAAAATCAAACCACTTTGTTGGCTTTCGAATTTAGGCCACAACACACCTGGTGTATCCAACACTTCTAGTTCTGGACCTACTTTAATCCATTGTAGTGATTTGGTTACCCCGGGTTTATCTCCGGTTTGCGCTGCTTTTCGCTTAGCAAGTGAATTGATCAAAGTTGATTTTCCAACGTTGGGAATGCCGACGATCATTGCTCGCAATGCACGAGGGCGAATTCCTCTTTTCTTTTGCTTTTCAATAAAAGCTCGGTTAAGTTCTAAGCTTTCCTGGATAATTCGCGAACGGAAATTATCATGAATTAAATCGATCGCAATTGCGCGAGTTTGTTCGTTATTCATCGCTTGAATCCATTGTTCGCTACGTTTAGGATCAGCCTTATCTTTTTTAGACAAAATCACTAATCGCGGTTTTTGATGAACCATTTCATCAATAAGGGGATTTTTGGAACTATAGGGCATTCTGGCATCACGAATTTCGATAATGAAGTCAACTTTCTTTAAGTTTTCTTCCATCTGTCGTTTTGCTTTAGCCATATGGCCTGGGAACCACTGAATTACATTCGATGGCATTATTTCACTCCAATCTTGTCAAATGGGAATAAGACTAAAACGCCTTTTCCATAAAAGCTATCGCCATTTACTGGTCCGACATAGCGAGAGTCTTTGGAATAAGGGCGGTTATCTCCCATCACAAAGTATTCATCCTCGCCTAGTTGCACAGGTCCAAAGTCCATATTGAAATGGCCATAGTCAATACCATTTTCTGCTTTGAATTGGGCGAGCATTTCATTCATAAATTCTTCTTTTAAATAAGCACTTTCGTCAAGCGCTTTATCATTTACATAAACAACGCCATCACGGCATTCAATTTTTTCGTTTGGAAGTCCGATCACACGTTTAACCCAACGCTCCTCTTGACCACCATCATTGACATTGACGACCACAACATCAAAGCGATCTGGTTTAGAAAGTGCTGTCGAGATCAAACTCGTAAAACCAAATTCACCATTATTTAATGTTGGATCCATCGAATGACCGACAATATTGACCGGATGGGCGATGAAATTTGTGAATAATAAAATCACGACCGCACTGATGACAAAAACACGGGTAAAATCGAGTATGTCATCAATGAATGTTTTTTGATCCTTTCGTTTGGCACTGAATTCTTTATCTTTATTAAAAGCCATCTGCAGCCTCCTTAAAATATTTTCCTGAATTGTATTTCGATTGAACATCGATCTGTTTTTATTATAGGCGTTATTGATTTCTTTTTTCAAAAACATGCCATATTTATGTAAAGAAATGCGATTTCTCTAGCTTGATTAATATTCAATACCCATAAGATTCAAAATCAAAAGAAAAACCTCCGTGATTCCTAACGGTATCATGGAGGTTCGTTTCGTTATGATTAATGACGAATTTCTTTAAGACGAGCAGATTTACCAGAACGGTTTCTGAGGTAACGTAATTTGTTACGACGAACTTTACCGTGGCGTACAACTTCGATTTTGTCGATGATTGGGGAGTGAAGTGGGAATTTACGTTCTACACCAACACCGTTGGAAATTTTACGAACGGTGAAAGTTTCTCCGATTCCTCCACCTTTTCTTTCAGTTACGATTCCTTCGTAAACCTGGACACGGCTTTTGTCGCCTTCTTTGATTTTTACGTGAACACGTACAGTAGAACCAGAACGGAATTCTGGGATGTCTGTACGAAGCTGGCTTTTGCCAATTTCGTTAACAAGATTTAAATTCATTGTCTTTTCTCCTTTTCTTGCTTTCTGCTTTTCAAGATTCATTCGCAAATATGCCAGCGGAACCCGCAGAACTTTATAGATACTAGCACATTCCGTAGTGCTGCGCAATTTTTTTAGTGATTTGACTGCAATAATAGTCAAAAAATCGCATCTTTTTTTATACGAAACGATCAAATCCAAATTGCTTAATAAATTGGTTCATTCGCGAGTGGATCATCTACGATCGGTTCATCTCCATAATTAGGATTGACTCCTTCTTCAAGTGGATACGAGTTTGAATCTTCCATTGGATAAGAAGGATCGACAACTTGCGTGCCATCCTCGATTGGCTCATTGTAAACAGGTTCGTCGACAATTGGCGCTTGCTCCATTGGCGTTTCTTCGCTTGGTTGCGTATTTTCTTGTGTTGATGCCGGTTCTGGTTCAACTGGTGCTACATTTGCCGGAATTGCGCCCCATTCAAAGTGTTTATAGTCATTCAAGCCCGCAACCGCTCCGCGCCAGTTAAATCCCGCATTTCTAAAGGCTGTCACTGCATAATCATTTTCATTAATGAAATGATTATAGTTTACCGTTCGATCTAAATATAACTGTCCTTCCATCGGGAATACAGAAAGCGAGTTTCCGTTATCTTTAATCAAAGGATTATACAGTGGGTTTATATCAATCGCATATCCTCTAGCATGGAAATCAGCTTGGTTATCCGCCGTCAATCCAAAACATAATCCGACCGTGTTATTGTCGGCATAAGATTCAGAAATACGCGTACCATAAGCATCGGCTAAAATCATTTTGCCAATTTGATATTTGTGAATATATAAATCGAAGAAGACTTCTTGAACAGCCGCTGCGATTTCTTTATTCACCATAATTTCACCAATTACCGTGTTGTTATCGAAGTCGCGATATAAAACGCGCAAATAGGCGAGTTGTTCAGGAGCAATATTCGCTTCTGTCCACCCCATGTTGACTAAACGTTGTTTGAGCTTATCGTCCAAATCAGTACTGAAAAAACAATCTCGTAATTCACGATCAGAAAAACCAGTCACATCTGCTTGATCCAGGGCATTTTTCTTTTTGATTTGTTCAACCTCTTTTTGATGAGAGAGTGTATTGATCGGTGCCGTCGTTTCGTCATTTCCAATTTGACTAATGACTGGCATTAACATCCGCCATACTTTAGTCCCACCAAAAATCAATCCCCCAAAAAGGGCGACCGCTAGGGTTAAAGAAATGACTAAACGTCCTAAACGCAGTCTTTTTTTCGTTTTCTTTTTTTGTTTTGCCATAAATATACCTTAGCGAGTTTTGCGGATAAATAAAAGGAATTGGCGTATGAAACGCTTTTCTATTTCCTAACTTTAGCGCATCGATCCCGCTTATTGGTTTGATTGTTTGTTTTTATATGCATCTAAAAAATCGAGATCCGCTTTTGATAAATCGGCCTTTTCCAAAAGATCTGGTCGATGGTTAAGCGTATTGATTAACGATTGTTCGCGACGCCATTTTTGAATATTGGCATGATGACCACTTAATAAAACTTCCGGAACTTTTAAGCCATCATATTCAGCCGGTTTTGTATATTGTGGATACTCCAACAAGCCATCCGCAAATGAATCGCCCGCACTCGAATCATGTTTAATCACACCATCAATTAAACGTAAAGTAGCATCGCAAATCGCTGCTGCTGCCGGTTCTCCTCCAGTGAGCACAAAATCGCCAAGGGAGATTTGCGCATCACAAGCCAAACGAATTCGTTCATCAAAACCTTCATAGTGGCCACAAATCAAAATCAAATGTTCAAGTTGGGCATATTCTAGTGCTTTAGCATGGGTAAATGTTTCGCCTTGTGGGGATAACAACACCACTAAAGAGTTCTCTGTGCGGATTGCTTTTAAGCAATCGAGAATGGGTTGACATGCTAAAAGCATCCCTGCTCCCCCACCATAAGGGGTATCATCGACATGTCCATGTTTCGATAATGTATAATCGCGAAAGTTAATGCACTCCACTTCGAATAGCTTGTTATCTAAACCACGTTTAATAATCGATGTGTTGAGCATGCCCGAAAAGTATTCCGGAAATAAAGTTAAAATAGAAATTTTCATCGTAAACCTACCATCTCTTCAATTTCGATGATTTTCTTTTCAGGATCTACTGCTTTAACGTGCGCTTTGACAAAGGGTAATAAATACGTTTTGTCTTTTTCTTGAACACGTAAAACAAGATTGGCGCCGGTTTCTAAAATATCAATGACTTGTCCGATATTTTCGTGGTTTTGGTTATAAACCGTGCACCCATTGAGTTGGGAATAGTAAAATTCATCGTCATCCTCTAATTCCCCGAGTTGATCTTCTGGTAAGTAGAGGGTTTGATTTTTAAGCACTTCAGCTTGTTCAATACTGGTAATTTCTTCAAATAAAACATAGCCAAAGCCTTTGTATTCAGAATATTTAACCACCGTTAATGGTGTCTTTTCTTCAAGATAAAGTGTATTGCCTTTGGAAAAGCGGACTTCTGGCTGATCGGTATATAAATTAAGCTTACATTCGCCTTTTAACCCTCGTGTGTTGATAATTTTGGCAATTCGAATCATCGTAGTCCCTCCTTGTCAATTGCATATCGTTCGACAATCATGCTTTTCTGCTTTCGTTTTCGAATTTTATTCGTTGTTCATGTGCTTCAATGCACACAATTTATTTTATAAAGTGCCAAATAGAATTGAAGGCCACAGAGCATATCTTTCTGTGGCCTTGTTTTGGTTGTTTCAATCTTGTCTTTCCAGCATTAATATGCTTCGAATTTAACAAGAATTCTTTGTTTGGATGATCTTGCTGCTGCACTCATCATAGAGCGAATCGATCCAGCAATGACTCCTTTACGTCCGATTAATCGAGCGATATCGGCATCATCTGCATAGACGTACAGCAAAGTTTCCTTTTCGTTTGCGCTTGCCATTGTTTTTACAGATAAAGCATCTGTTTTTTGGACAAGTGGCAAACAAAGATCATAAAGCGTTTTTTCGAGATCTAACATCGTTTGTTCCTCGTTAATAAGCCAAAAGGCTTATGTTCACTTTCGTTAATTACTTGCTGTATTTAGATTCGTGGAAAGCTTTCATAACACCTTCACGAGAAAGAATAGAACGAACAGTGTCAGAAGGTTGTGCACCTGCTTTAAGCCATTTTAAAGCTGCTTCGTGGTTTAATTCAACTGGAGCATCAGCTTTAACTGGGTTGTAAGTTCCGATTTCTTCGATGAAACGTCCATCACGTGGGCTTCTAGAATCAGCAGCTACGATTCTGTAGAATGGCTGACCTTTTTTACCTAATCTTCTTAAACGTAATTTAACCATAATGTATTTAGATTCCTTTCAAGATATTTATCATTTTTTGTAATGCTTAAACACTATACAAAATCGAATGTAGGCCGTCAAGCTTTTTTACTTGACACCTTCACCTTTACAGCAAGTGGCGTCATGTTTGCGACATATTTTGAAGGATATTGATCATTTTTGTCATTTTCCCGCACAAAATAGCTACGCGCAAACCAATCGCCATCGCGATCTTGATCAATTCCTAAATGAATTGTGTGTTGACCATAGACACCATAAAGGATGATTTTCGATTTTAACTTCGTGTTTTTAACTTTTTTAGGATCGAATAAAACGGCTTGGGGATGATGGAGCATCTCGACAAGTTGCGCAAACATCTCATATTCCTTTTGATAATAGGCAAAATCATTGGGGTTGATGGCTTTTAACAAACGCATTGTAATCTTTCCTTCTTGAATATTGCGCCAGCCTTTTATTCCTGAGTATTCATCTAAATCTTTCGTGACATGATCAACAAGCGAAGCAATTGACATTAAGTGACAAAAATTTGCTTTTTCAAACACAAGATCGGCACGAAAAGAGCGCCTAGCCTTTTGACTAAACGTATAATGGAATACTTTTTGCGTGAGTTCTCTTTCATACAGATTGGCTAGATCGACTAACTTTGGCTTTTTGCCAAAGAGCTTTGCCAATAAGACGCGAAAAAGAAATTTTCCCTTTAAGCTCGACATAAATGTCCTTTCCTCAATCATGAAAAAGGGGCATAAGCCCCTTTGTTTTTAGATTGTGATTGAATTAGGCAGTCTATTTTATTTTTTCTTTTTCTTCTTAGAAGATTTTTGTTTTTTACTGCCAGAATGTTTGGATGAGTTTGGAATTCCGCCACCGCGGTTCAATCCGCCACGACCCATCATACCGCTAAGGCCACCAAGCATACCGCCAAGACCTCCACCAGACATCATTTTGGAGAGAGTTTGCATTTGTTCCGTTTGTTGGATGAGTTTATTTAAATCTTGAACTTTTAAGCCAGCCCCTTTGGCAATACGTTGTTTACGACCTGCTTTTAAAATATTTGGATGTTCACGTTCGTAAGGAGTCATGGACTGAATTAAAGCACGGATTTTTTTCACTTGTGCTTCAATTTGTTCATCATCTACTTGTTTGGATAATTTTCCCATTCCTGGAAGGTGGCCAAGCATAGAAGAGAACGAACCAAGTTTCGTCATTTGTTCCATTTGCGCTAACATATCGTTAAATGTAAAGACACCCGACTGCATTCTGCGCATTGTGTTCATTGCTTCTTTTTCATCAAGACGTTCTTGCGCTTGTTCAATCAGGGTTAACATATCCCCCATACCCAAGATACGTTCCGCCATCCGGTCTGGATGAAATTCATCTAAATCTTCTGGCTTTTCACCGGATGAAACGAATACAACAGGCACTTTGGTAATGGAACGAACAGATAAAAGTCCCCCACCACGAGCGTCACCATCCATTTTAGTCACAACTAAACCGGTAACGGTTAATTTATCGTTGAATTCTTTTGCGACAGTAACAATATCTTGCCCAGTCATCGCATCGACTGTTAATAAGATGTTATTTGGATGAACTTCAGCTTTCATGTCAGTCAGTTCAGTCATCAATTGTTCATCGATATGTAAACGACCTGCCGTATCGAAAATAACAACTTCAAAGTCATTGCTTCTCGCATATTTTTGGGCTGCAATTGCTGTATCTACAGCAGAAGTTTGCGTACCTAAAGAGAATACTTCTACACCGATTGTTTGACCGAGTGTTTTTAACTGTTCAATTGCCGCTGGACGAACAACGTCGCAAGCAACTAATAAAACCTTTTTATTCAGTTTAGTTTTAACAAAACGAGCAATCTTTGCGGATGCAGTTGTTTTACCTGTACCTTGTAAACCAACCATCATGATGTTGGTCATTCCATGTTCGTTGATGACAAGTTTTGCTTGATCTGGACCTAATAAAGATTCCAATTCATCACGAACGATTTTTACGACCATTTGTCCTGGATCAAATGATTCCAGAACTTCTGTTCCCATCGCTTTTTCTTTAATATCATTCACGAAATTTTTAACGACTTGGTAGTTCACGTCTGCTTCAAGAAGGGACATGCGCACTTCTTTGAGCATTTCGTTCATGTTTGCTTCAGTTAATTTTCCTTTACCTGAAATATTCTTCAGCGCCTTAGAGAGCTTATCCGATAAGGATTCAAACGCCATAATTCAAATTCTCCATTCTATTTTCTTTTTATCGACAGAATTCATCATTCATCACAAAATCAACTTTACCGATCGATCGATGTGAATTCTTTTGTTCGTATCACAACTGTTAATTATGCCCGAATTCACTGCAAATGTCATCGTCTAAAAAAAGCACGTCATGAATTCGGGCATATCTTGAATCATTGTCATTGTTTTTTTACTGTCTTGGTTTGATCGCTCGCAAATAGCGTATCTAAATTGAGATCAGCCGGTGGTTTTTGCAAGGTATCATGGACATCTTTAGGCATCTTCAAAATATTAGGGGATAGTTTGAGCATCGCAATCCCCAACCATGCCCAATATGCAATGTACCAAAATGGCGGAATGGGTGTTTTTTTCCAATTAAAGTCTGCCGGTACAAATTTGGCATGATCTTTACGATGAACAAATAAAATCAGCGTATAGATCAATACCATGTCCGTATTATAGTATTGAAGATCAAAAGAGAATTTTTCTCCTTTAAACAGTTTATTAAATTCTTGTTCTTGATATTGATAAGCCCGACGCATTAAATAAACCGTCTCTAAAGACATGCAATTGGTTAAAGAACCAAAGCGTTGGGCATAGTGATAATAGCGATTTGGAATCGTTCCGACTCTTTTTGCTTTTGCAATGGCTTTAAAGATTGTGCACGTATCTTCAAAACCTTTCATATTTTCCGGAAAGTGAACACCATCAAAACATTCGCGTTTATAGAGTTTTCCCCAAGGATAATTATTTAAGTAAAATTCTTTCGCGAGCATTTTCATCGCTTCTAAAGTAGAGAAATCTTTGCGAAAAGTCGGTTTTCGATAAAATGGAATCGGACCATAATCCATGACAAAGTTGCATTGGACAACATCCAAATCTCGCTTAATTGCCGCTTGATACAATTTTTCAATCATGTGGTGATCAATAAAATCATCACTATCGACAAACGTAATATATTCGCCATGGGCTTGTTCTAAAGCGCGATTTCTTGTTTTCGAGATCCCAGCATTTTCGTAGGAATACACTTTTACACGTGAGTCTTTTTTTGCATACTGTTCAAGTTTTGAAAGTGAATCATCCGTGCTGCCATCATTGATGACAACAATTTCTAAATCTTTGTATGTTTGATTCAATAAACTTTTCATACAACGATCAAGATATTTGGATGTGTTATAAACAGGGACAAGTACAGAAATCAACATGAAACCTCCAGGCAAGATGGATCAATATCGTGGATCTTGCCAAACGCATTCTGAACCAATTTACTCGAATCGCTCATCGCTGACAAGCACTTCGTTTAATTGATACGCTTTTGTCTCATAAAATAAGATCAAAAAGTCAAAATAAAAAACCAACCCCAAAAATTCAGAGTTGGAACTATTTTAGCTAAATATAAAGGATTTAAACTTACTCTTCTGTTTGATTGTCAAGATTTCATTTTCATTTTTCACAATTATGCGCATTCCTTGTTTTTGTAAAGAAGCCACGAATGCAAAAACTCCAAAGTTTTTCAAATCCCCATGCCAATAGAACAAGCCAAATACTCCAGGCCAAAACCCCGGCTGCATTTAAATCCAAACGTGCCATTTGAATATGACGACCAATTCCACTAGCTAGACCAGTCAAGATTTCCGACGTGACACAAACTTTAAATGCCATCGACGAAGCACTCTTAAGCGCTGCAGCAAATGCCGATTTTAACATCGGGATACAAATCGAAACCATCAATACCTGTTTAGGTTGTGGGTATAGTTTCCAGATCGGATGCCATGTTTCAATAATCGCATCTAATTGCTCAACAAAGATTCGATAAATCATTGGACATAAAAGAAAGATGCCCGTTAAAATCACCGTCATATTCCGTGATGTCCAAAACAATAACATGATGATGTAACACACATTTGGAACTGTTTGCATCAATGCCGAAATTCGATCTAAAGGATAACGAAAGATCCTAGAATAAAATGTAGCCAAAAAACTGAGCGGCAAAGCGAGGATAAAAGAAAAAAACAAAGCAATTAGCGCTCGTAACATTGTAGAGGCACACGCCTGCCACATCTCAATCGTTTGAATTTGCACAATCATTTGCCAGGCAACAGCAAGAGGAGAAGGAATAATTAAAGGATTGGCCACCACAATTGAAACGACTTGCCAAAAAACAAAAGCGCCTAAAACAAAATAGAAGGCATCTATGTGATGTTGGCTTGAACTATGATTCATATTCTCTATATTCTCTTTCTCGATTTGTATTCATTTTTGATCCTTCTTCTTGTGGCCTACAACTTTTCAATCCTATTCAGTTTTACCCAATTCATGATGATTTGCAAGGCGTGTTTGTCACACATATTTTTCTCGAATCTCTTCTTCATTTCAATTTATTTATTTTTGCTTTCCTATTATTTATTGAAAGAGAACGCTTTGTTTTTCGTTTTGGATCAGCGTAGGCCCTCAATTTGATCATTTCATCACAAGTTTTTAGTCGAACATGTGGAATCAAGTTTACAATTTTAAATCACTATTCTATGATTTAACCGTTGAAAGAGGAGAAAATTCATGACTATTTCACCATTACAAAAAGCACGCTATGAGTACGCCCCAAAACTTCCTGGCATGCTCAGACATGGAATTCAAGAAATTTCCGTTAAAGAAGGCTTAGCTACACAAAGTGTTGCTGACCAAGAAAAAATCCAAGCGTTATTCCCTAACACTTATGGAAAACCTGAAATCACTTTCGTTAAAGGTGATGCAAAAGACGTTACTCCATCCAAAAAAACAGTTGGTGTAATCCTTTCTGGTGGACAAGCTCCAGGTGGACACAACGTTATTTCCGGTTTATATGACGCTTTAAAAGCATTAAATCCTGAAAACACTCTACTTGGTTTCAAAGGTGGACCAAGCGGATTAATCGAAGACTCTTATGTAGAATTTACAGATGAATTCATCGATGAATACCGTAACACAGGTGGATTCGACATCATCGGTTCTGGCCGTACAAAATTAGAAACTCAAGAACAATTCGCAATTGTTGCTGAAGTTGCTAAAAAACACGGTATGAACGCAATCGTAATCATTGGTGGTGATGACTCCAACACTAACGCTGCTGTTTTAGCTGAATACTTTGCTGCTCACAACACTGGCGTTCAAGTCATTGGTGCACCAAAAACAATCGACGGTGACTTGAAAAACGACGATATCGAAACTTCTTTCGGTTTCGACACAGCAACAAAAACTTATTCTGAAGTCATCGGAAACATCGAACGTGATGCTAACTCCGCTAAAAAATACTGGCACTTCATTAAAGTTATGGGCCGTTCCGCTTCTCACGTTGCATTAGAATGCGCTCTTGAAACTCAACCAAACATCTGCTTAATTTCTGAAGAAGTTGCAGAAAAGAAAATGTCTTTAGCACAAATCGCTAACTACATTGCTGATGCTGTTGAATATCGTTCTAACCATGGCGAAAACTTCGGTGTAGCAATTATCCCAGAAGGTGTTGTTGAATTCGTTCCAGAATTCTCTACATTAATTTCTGAAATCAACGAATTACTCGCTGGTTCTAAAGCTGATGCATTCAACGCTCTTCCATCTTGGGCTGAAAAATATGCATTCATCGAAAAAGGCTTAACTGCTGAATCTATGGATGTATTCAAAATTCTTCCAGTTGGAATCCAACAACAGTTATTCTTAGAACGTGACCCACATGGTAACGTCCAAGTTTCTTTAATCGAATCTGAAAAACTGTTCTCCGCTTTAGTTGCTGACGAACTTGCTCGTCGTAAAGAAGCTGGCACTTACAAAGGAAAATTCAATGCTCTTCACCACTTCTTCGGTTATGAAGGACGTTGCGCATTCCCATCCAACTTCGATGCTGACTACTGCTACTCTTTAGGTTATAACGCTGCTCTGTTAATCGAAAATGGTTTCAACGGTTACTTATCTAAAGTATCTAACCTTTCTAAACCAGCTGAAGAATGGGTTGCAGGTGGTATGCCAATCACTAAAATGATGAACATGGAACGTCGTCATGGTGAAGACAAACCAGTTATCCGTAAAGCATTAGTTGAACTTGAAGGTAAACCTTTCAAATTCTTCGAAGCTCATCGTGATGAATGGTCTAAAAACACTTGCTACACATATCCAGGTGCAATCCAATACTATGGACCAGCTGAAGTTTGCGATTTAACAACTCGTACATTAGCTCTTGAAAAAGGCGAATAGTCTTATTCAATCATTAATCCATACTAAAAATTGCCGAATCCCATTTTGCGGATTCGGCTTTTTTATATCCAAAAATCAATACTTACACATTCCTGATCAAGATCTATTCATAGGCATCTAATTTGATATCAATACGAATTCGTACTAATAATGATGGTGTCAATTCACTACAATGTATGGGAGGGAGAACATGACAGATGATCGAGCGGACATACGAAGGTTGATGATCGCACTCAATCAAATCGATGGCATCTATTATTACATTGCCAAAAAAGCGGGGACAAAAGGAAATATGATTTTTCTTCTCTATGCCCTTAGTGATGGCCAACCTCATAGTCAAAAACAAATTAGCGAGGAATGGTTAATCCCCAAAACTACGATCAATACGGTCGTAAAAGAGTGTATTCAAAAAGGATATGTGAAAGTTTCGGCTCTAGAAAAGAAAGAAAAAAAGCTTGAACTAACCGAAACGGGCAAACAATATACACAAACGATATTAGCCCCACTTTTTGAAACGGAACATCAAGCTTTAGATCAAACGATCAAAAATTATTCGCCTGATTTTATCGAGGCTCTTGAATACTTTTCTTGTCGATTGATTCAACAATTCACGACATCACTTGGAGATGAAGAACATGAATGATCAATCGACTTATTTTTCGCAAGAAAAACCGACAAAAGTATTCCTTCATTGTGCACTTCCTGCAATGTTCAGTATGGTATTTAGCGCTATATATGTCATTGCCGATGGCATTTTTGTTGGACAATTCGTTGGCGAAAACGCGCTAGCGGCCGTCAACTTAGCAATGCCTCTAGTGAATATTTCCTTTGCGATCGCCGATATGATTGCAGTTGGTTCTGCTGTTGAAATTGCGATGCTGCTTGGGCAAAAAGAGCATAAACAAGCCAATATCATGTTTAGCGTTTGTGTCAAAATGACATTCGCTGTTTCCGTTGTGATTGGCCTACTCTTTCTCTTGTTCACTAAACCCATCTTTATGTTAATGGGAACAAGTGGACAAGCGCTTGAATATGCATATCAATACATGCTGATTTATGCGTTTTTCTCACCACTAACCATGATTTATTATGCAGCGGACAACTATTTACGCATTTGTAACCGGCAAAAATACAGTATGATTTTAAACATCTCCACCGCGTTATTAAACATCGTTCTCGACTTTCTTTTGATCGTTGTGTTTGATGGTGGTGTTTTAGGTGCTGCTTTTGCAAGTTGCATCAGTATGGCGATTGGTAGTTTCTTTTCCCTACTACCCTTTGCGCGAGGCAAGTTAGAACTTCGCTTTACACGCGGAAAGATTGGTGCCAAACAATTTCTTTCCTTACTTGCGAATGGTTCCTCAGAATTTTTCAGTAATATTTCTGGCTCCATTATGGCCTTTATTTTGAACCTTGTATTGATGGATCTTGGTGGGACAAGAGCTGTGGCCGCAATGTCGATCGTATTATATGTCGATAGTTTAATGGCGACGATGATCTTTGGAATGTGCGATTCCATGCAACCACCGATTAGTTATTGCCATGCTGCCGGACTCAAGAAACGAGTGGCTTCTTTTGAAAAACGCGTGTTAGGTTTTGCAGCTCTATTATCGTTGATCGCATTTGTGCTCTTACGTTATCACAACGATCAAATCATCCCTTTATTTGCAAATTCGCAAGATTTGGATCTAATCCAATTAGGGGAACAAGCGATGAGCATCTTTGCCTTCTCTTATTTAGCAAACTGGATTTCTCGTTGTCTTTCGAGTTATCTTACGGCTTTGGGAAAAGCTGTCCAATCGTTTATTACCTCGATTTGTGGAACTTTGATTTTCCCACTTGTCGGTTTAGCGCTATTAGCACCGACTTTTGGATTTAATGGGGTTTGTTTCATGCCTGTCCTTGCCGCTATATTCAGTGCTGTTTTAGCCATTGTTTTAGCCATTTCAGCGACACGAAAAACTTATCCAGCTCAATAATCCTTTTCTCTAACAAAATTCAAGACTGACGATTTAATTGGTCGCCAGTCTTTTCTTTTTCTCTTGTTTTTGAAATGATCAAAAATCCAAAACCCGATCTAAAAAGGCTGAATATTCATATAACCTCTAGATCACATCAATCTTAGCTCAATTAGATTTCGTGCAAAACCGGTGTTAAAAACAGGTGATTTGGACATATCTATGCCAATCGTTTTTAGATAAAAAGCAAAAAAACTCCCTTTGCCAGAACTTGTCGATCGTATCGACAAAAGTCTTTAAAAAGGGAGTATTTTATTGCATGTTTTAGGCCTAGAGCACTAACACTTTTTAATGATTTGAATGATATATGCAATTTCATTATCATCAAATTTGATATAAAACTCATCTTCGATGAGACTTAAAACTTCACATAAATCATTGTATAATCGCTTGTTTTTGCTGATGAGTTCTTTTGCGTTAACATTTCGCGTTGATCTCTCATCATTTTGCAAGCGATAAGTTGCACAAGCTAAATGCATGAACAAGCCAACCTCTTGGTCTGATGAAAGGCCATGTGTGACTTTGCGAATTTTCATGATTGTTTTTGGTAAGACTTCTTTTAATAAATCAAAGTCAAATCCTACCAACTCTTCTTTTAGATATTCATAGATGGCATCGTAATTGACGGACATCACTGATTCAACCGAACTAGAAGACAACAACAATTCTAATTTATCTGGCGAGGTATCAAATAACTTAGAAATCGGAATATAAGGAATTCCATATAATTTCGGATCATAAACACCAATGACACAAATCACTTTTTGATTTTTTTGAATCTGATTCACTTTCTTCAATAAATACTCATGATCCGATATTGCCATCGGGATAATCTCCGTATTTTCTAAATACACATGTTGCTCAATGTAGTTTTTGATTTGGACAGCGGCCCCATCCCCAGTCATACATAAAGAAATAATCACTTGTGGTTTTTCTTGTTTTTGGTATGACTGTTCAATTTCTGGATACATCGATTGATACGAATTCATTACATCGTTATAAATATCATCTAACGAGTTATGGCAACTTGCTTTTCGTGAACAATCCAGAGCAATTAAAGTTGCCGGAATGCAGAACGTTTTGATATTGATTCCCGTTTCCTTAGAAATCATTTCCGCCATCGTTTTCAAAGACCCCATGTCATAGAGCATCAAAATCCCTTTACCTTGATGGATTTCGACAATTGTTTCACTTAACTCTTCATACACTTTTTGCATGTCTTTATCGAGCGATAAATCAAAAGAGAAAATATTTCCCTCATTGACTAACGTATTTGCGACTTCGACAATACTGCTTGCTGTACTGTTACCATGCATGGCAACCAAGACAACAGGTTTTGGCTCCTGGATTTCTTCAATCTGTTCTCTCGAGATAAACATCGATAAAAAGACAACTTCATCGATCGCAATTTTGATATCAAATTCTTTTTCCAATAAAGAAGTAAACTTTGAACAAAAGATATATTCTTCATTGTACATTTTGATCGCAGTAACGATTTGTTCGTTCGTCATTTTTTGGGATGTTCCCTGTCGTTCAATCATTGCTGATAGATGCAAGCACATTCCATAAAAGACGGAGTTGGAATAAATTCGATCAAAACGAATCGAAGCGTCTTTTAAAAATTGATCAACTAAGCCAATGATTTTCGGATCTACTACTTTGGCAATAATATCTTTATCAATTTCTTTTTGTTCAATATTCGAATTTAATTTTTGGAATCCGTAATCCAAATCTGCGTGAAGAATTGTCATAATGTCTTGATCTTCCACACCATGCGATTTCAATTCTTCTACTTTACGGTCGATCATATTGTAGTAGTTATCGTCTGATGCGATAGCATTCTCATCCTGACTTGCATTCATTTCTTGACTAGAGAAACTATAAAGATAATTGTCGGGAATAATCTGTTCAATTTGCGTTCGATATTTTCGATAAGACAAAAAGCCTTTGCGAACGTAATTTGGAAAATCATGAATGTTTAATTCAATTTGGCTATCTTCTTTATCAAAATTTCGGGCATAACCATTGGCACAACCTAATTGAATATCCATTCTCAATTGTTTGATATTGAGCTGACATGGATACAACATTAAGCAGCGCAAAACTTCCGAGTTGATCTTGATGTTTTTATGAATACATTCAACTTCTTTTTGGAAAAACAATTGAATCAAATCGAGTCGTTCTTCAAAGGTTCGATTGGCTAAAGATGGCAAATCGATCACGACAGAAAACTTCGATCGATACAAGCTCAAATAAGAAGGATTAATCGAATCATCAATGGAATACACTAAAATCATATTGCTCGAAGAATTTTGTGCCATTTCCACATAATTGAGCAATAAATTTTGAATGTCGTGGTATAGCCGATTAATGTGATCGATAAATAACACGCCACCTTGGGCTCGTTTCATAGCGCCAAATTCTTCAGACAGAAAAATGTCACGTATTTTTTCGTTCGATTCTTCCGCTAAATATTTGCAATTGATTTTGACAAATGGGGCTTCATCGTCAATCACATGGTTTTCTTTCGCATATTCATAAATCAACTTGGCCAATAAACTTTTTCCGGAACCATCTGGTCCAGTGATCAAAAGGGGAAGTGAATGTCCGGGATACATCAAAGCTGCTTTAATTAACTGAACAGTTTGTTTTAAGCTACCATCGCTTCCAATCATTGTCTGAAAACAAGATTGGTCTTTTTCCTTCACCAATGAGTAATACACTGGTCTTCCATTCGTTTTCTTCACACGATTTTCTTTTGCCAATTCATTTAATAATTTACTCAAATTCGAACGCTGCATTTGCAAGGCTTCCGACAATTGTTGCGTCGTAAAATGAACTTCTTCTTGCGTAGCTAAAACTTGTTTTTGCATGTATTCCAAAACAACATCTTTAGATAATTTCATATTCCCTTGCCCCCTTTCTTAACCCAATTGATTTCCATTTCGCTTTAGCGAGAATAAATCGTGTTTCCATCGACGATTGTTTCTGTGACTTGAATGGTTTCGAGTTCGTCTACATCAACTTTAAATGGGTCTTTTTCTAAAATTGTAAAATTGGCTTGTTTTCCTTTTTCAATGCTACCTTTTCGATCTTCTTCATGATATTGATAAGCCGCATTGATCGTAATCGCCTTAAATGCTTCTAAAACAGAAACGCTTTGTTCTTGAGACAGTGCAACCCCATTTTTAGTCACACGCTTAACGGCGCATGCGATTGTCTTCATCATATCGGGTGCAAGAACTGGTGTATCTTGGTGGAATGTGTAAACAAGATGAGCGTTAATGGCATCTTTTACTGGTGACATACGGCTTGCTCTTGGATACCCTAAATTTTCGATATGGATATCGCCCCAATAATAAGTGTGCGCCACAAAGAAACTTGGAATCATGTCAATCGCATTCATTCTTTTTAACTCTTCATTGCCAACAAATTGCGCATGAATCATGACTGGACGATAAGTTTGTTCGACATGGTCATCATGACGCACTTTTTCAAATGTATCCACATATTGTTTTGCTGCAGCATCCCCATTACAATGCGCTAACAGTTGCGCTTGATCTTCTAAAGCACGATGAACTAATTCATATAAATGTTCATCACTATGAACTGGATAAGCACAATCATTAGAGTTTGTGTATGGTTCTTTCATCCATGCTGTTCTTCCTTGTGGAGAACCATCTAAGAAAATTTTATAGCCTCCTAAACGGAAGTGATTGTAATATTGGTGTTTTTGTGGGTCATTCACATAGAGCTCACGGCTGTTTTCTAAATCGATATAACCAACTACATCCATTTTAAGCGCTTTTTCATGTGCTAATAATTGATAGAGTGGATAAAGTTCTTTTGTCACCATTCCATCTTGGATCGTTGTAATTCCATATTTAGCGTATAGATCTTGCGCTTTGGCTACATTGGCTTTTAAAACATCGAGATCAAAAGAAGAAATCGATTTTTGGAAATCGATAAACGCATTTTCTTCCATATATCCGCTTAAAGAATGATCTGCAAATCTGCCATATTTTCCACCTTGTGGATCCGCAACATCATCGTGAATATTTTGTTTTTTCAATCCTGCGGAATTGACTACACCCATGTGATTTGAAACATGGACTAACAAGATCGGAATATCCGTGCTAATGCGATCTAACACAATACGATCTGGATGCGCTTTTTCCGCTAAGAAGTTATGGTCATAGTTGTTAGCCACAACCCATTCTCCCGCTTTTACATCGTGCTCTTGAATAAACGCTTTGATCGCTTCTTCAATTTCAGCAAATGAATAACATTGCGAAAGATCACATTGGGATAATGCATTGGCACAACCAACAAAGTGAGAATGGCCATCAATAAAGCCAGGGAACATCACGTTTTGGTTTAAATCCACTTTTTCCCCTTGCCAATCGGTTGGTACTTCTTGATACACTTCAATGATTTTGTCATCTTCAATGGCTACTGCTTGTGCAGTTGGATGGTTTTCATCCATCGTATAAATCGTTCCATTAAAATATAGTTTTTTCATGAATGTCTCCTTATAGTCGAACTTCATAATTTCCGAGCACTTGATCTTGTTTTGTGATCGTCACAAATGCATCGGGATCTTTTTCTTTGAGTTTTTCTTGGAAAATTCGTACTTCATATTTTGATAAAACACTATACATGACATAAGTATCGTTCTCTGTATATCCCCCGACACCATTCCAATACGTCACTCCACGATGTAATTCATGAAGAATCATTTCGCAAACATCTTTATTTTTCGTAAAGATCAAGACGCTTGTATTGATGTTTTGGAGATGGGTTTTATCGATTGAGAACGAATAAATCATAGAATATACAATCGAATAAATCGCTACAGGAAGCTCGAATAAAATTGCACACATCGTATAAATCATCGCATTGATGATCAATGTGAATTTACCCACGCTAAAATCTTTCTTTTTCTTCGTGAAGTACAACCCTAAAATATCGAGTCCGCCACCAGAACCTCCCGCTTTTAAGGTAATGCCTACACCCGTTCCGGCAAGGATTCCCCCCATCAAACAAGAAATTGCATATTCATTGAGAATTGGCGTTTGTGGAATCGGTAAATAGGTAAAGATAATTGTTTGTGTCACTAAAGAAAATAGTGTTTTAAAAAACAATGTTCGTCCAAAGGAGAAGAAGGCCAACATCAAAAGTGGGATATTTAAAAGAAAGTTCAAAATCCCGGCAATGTCAAAACCAACATTTAAATCAAGTAAAGTACGGATAATCTGAGAAATTCCGACCGTTCCTCCGTTATACAAACCAAGGGGAACAATAAACCAGTTTAATCCAGCACAAAACAAAAAGGAACCCGCTAAGATTGTAAAATAACTATTTATTGTTTCTTTTTTCATACTAAAGAAAAAGCGAAAGAAACTTTCGCTTTTAATCCACATCCTCTCCGTTTGATTCAATGACTTTTTTGTACCAGTAGAAGGAGTCTTTTTTATAACGTTTCAGGGTTCCAGAACCATCATTGTTTTTATCCACATAGATGAATCCATAACGTTTTTTCATTTCTCCTGTAGAAGCACTCACTAAATCGATGCATCCCCAGTATGTATAAGCCAGCAGATTTACGCCATCGTTTACGGCATCTTTCATTGCTAAGACATGTTCTTTTGTATAAGCAATACGGTATGGGTCATGGATTGAACCGTCTTCTTCTAATTGATCCACTGCACCTAAGCCATTTTCAACAACCATTAATGGGAGTTGGTAACGGCCATAAAGTTCGTTTAATAAATAACGAAGACCTTGTCCATCAATGCTCCATCCCCATTCACTGTATTTCAAGTAAGGGTTTTTAGCACCTGTAGAGAAATTTCCTTTTGCTTTTTCGGCATTTGGATCAACTGTTGTACATCCAGTGGAGTAATAAGAGAAAGTAACCATATCAACTTTTCCTTCTTTTAAATCCACTAAATCTTGATCTGTAATGTCGAGTTTTGCATCAAATTCATTCCATAAACGTTGTGCAAAATATGGATATTCACCACGAGCCATTATATCGCAGCAGTAGTAGAAATCATCTTGTTGACGTTTTTGGTTTGCAATAACATCATCTGGATGACAACGTAATGGATATGAAGTTACACCGGCAACCATTGTTCCGACTTTCATGTCTGGATCAATTTCATGAGCAGCACGAACAACACGCGCACTAGCAACGAATTGGTGGTGTAATAATTGTAAATCGTCTTTTACTTTTTCTTTTGGATAGTTTGGCACAAAGCTGCGAATCAATAATGGGCTATTGATTTCGTTGAAAGTCAGCCAGTATTTCACTAATCCTTTGTATTCATTAAAGAGAACACGAGCGTATTTTTCATAGAGATCGATTAATTCTCTGTTTCCCCATCCGCCTAAATCTTCTTCAAGATAAACTGGAAGATCATAATGGTAAATCGTAACTAAAGGTTCGATATCGTATTTTTTCAGTTCTTTAAAAACATTGCGATAGAATTCGATACCTTCTTGGTTTGGTTCGTCTTCAATTCCTTTTGGGAAAATTCTTGCCCAGGAAATGGACATTCTGAAAATCTTAAATCCCATTTCTGCAAAGAGCGCAATATCTTCTTTGTAATGATGATAGAAATCAATACCTTCATGGCATGGATAATAGTATCCATCAAATACGGCACGATGAGCTCCTTTTGGAAGTTCTTCAAACATAACCGCTTTTTTCTTTTCGCCCTCTTTTGTTACGTAAGTTGTATAACGAGGTTCTGTTAAAGTTCCTGCTGTACTTGCATCAGTGACGGTCATTCCTTTTCCGCCAACATTCCAAGCACCTTCACATTGGTTTGCAGCCGTAGCTCCACCCCACATAAAATCTTTAGGAAAAGCCATAAGTTTTTTGTCCTCCTGATTCAACTTATTTTTCTAAGAATTCAACTAAATCACCGTCATTGATCAGTTCCATCATTTGATATTCATCTTCATCTAAATGACCGATTAAATTTCTTGTTCCATCATTGACGATTGGGATCCGAACAATCTGGATTTCTCCAGCATAGTGTTTGTAGTTGTCATTCACGAGAACGACATCGCCGACTTCAAACATGTCTTGATCCACTTTTCTTGGTGCTAATACTTCATTTGGCTGGCTATATTTAAAGCGAGCAATACGTGTACGCCAGATCCATTCTGAGCTGTCGCCCATTTCTAAGTGAGGGAAGAAATCGAATAAGACTTCTTTTTCTTTCTCTGTGATGTTTTCATCTAATGTCACACGGAGTCTTTTGATTGGTTTATCTAAGCTGATAATTCCATGATCGACTAACATTTTTAATGTTGGATCCAATTCGCCGGACAGTTTATCACTTTCTTGGAGCACTTCTTGAAGCTTTTTGAATTCTTCTTCCGTTGCAAATGCGTTTCCAATTAAGATATCATCCACATCCCCTGTCGCAAGTAACATTCTTGCTTGTAAATCGATTGGCAGTTTGCGCAATCTTTCAACAGTTGGAAGACCTTCAGTCGCATCCCAAACACCATGTGTATTTTCGGCAGTTGAAGAAATAAAAGCTCCAATTCTTAAATCTCTTGAACAAGCTTTTAATTCTTTATTTTTGGCAACAAATTTATTCCATTTCATTGCCGTATATCTTTGTGGATAGAAGTTATGGCAAACTAAGAAATCTTTAGGGCAGATTCCTACTTCCATTAATCCTTTGACAATGACTGGAGAGTTATTGAACTCAATGACAATTCCATATGGATTTCGAACTAAATCTGCATCCCCTTGTGGTCCATAGCTGAGGTCCATACGAAGGATGTCGACATCAATGCTCTTAAAGACGCTTAAATCTTGAGGTGTTGCCCCCATTTTTTCAAAGCACATTGGGTTAACGTCTAAAGACACTTTTAAATTATTTTTATGGGCAGCGACGATGAGTTTTCTAAAGTATTCCAATACTTCTTCTTTTGTTCCTTCAACAGAGAACATACTTGAGAATACTCTGGATACGCCATAGCGTCCGGCAAGTTCAAAATAAGCTTCAATTTCTTCTAGTGATTTTAAATCTGGATATACGGAAATTCCTAATTCATGTTTCATCGTAATCATCTCCTTATCGCTTTCATGCTTCATCCCTATTCTAATCATGTCCTTTGCATGACTACGAATAATTTTAAGTCCCTTCTATCCTCATGATAAAAGGGACTTAATGGTTCAAAATTCTTATTCTTGTGCTTCAGCTTCTTCTTTAGCGATGCATTGTTTTTCGTAAATTTTGAAGAATGGGTAGTAGATCAAGAATACAATTGGGAACATTAAGAATACAAAGACAACGTTTCTCCAGTCTAATGTAGACATGAACTGTTGAATTCCGACTGGCAATGTAGTCATGATCAAGATTTGTGGTACGGACATCAAATTAAATTTGAAGCCAACATACATGAATCCCATAACAACTAAAGAGTTCAAAATGAATGGGATTAATAATACTGGGTTATATAAGATTGGGAATCCAAAGATTGCAGGTTCGTTAATGTTGAATAAACCTGGTACAAATGATGCTTTAGCAACAGCACTGATTTGTTTAGATTTGGATTTCAATCCCATAATGCAAAGTGGCAATGTGTTACCAGAACCACCAAGAATTGTTAAACATCCATATAAGAATACTGGGTTAAATACTAAAGGTTGACCTGCTGCAGCTAATTCAGCGTTTGTTGTATAAGCAGCGATGTAGATAGGCATAATTGCTGTGAAGACAACACTTCCACCGTGGATACCAAAGAACCAGCTCAAGCAGAATAAAATAACAATTACGATCATTCCAAGTGGTGAAACGAGGTAGGATAATGGAGTGGCAATAATTGTTGTGATCAATGTACCTAAAGTCATTGCACCGTTTGTCAGGTTAGAAATTAAGATTGCTAAACCATACCAAATTAAAATATTGATTCCGGATGGAATAATGGAGTTAAAGCTGTTTAAGATCCCTTCTGGTACAACATCTGGCATACGAATGATCCAGTTGTGATCAACAGAGAATTTTGTGATACGAACAGAGATCAATCCGATCAATATAGCAACGAAGATTCCGTTTGCCCCTAAAGATCCAACATTTAAAGCACGAACTGTTTGACCTGATTCAGTTGTTGCTGAAATCAATGGTGAACAAACTAAAATGAAGCATACCATGGATGTGAATCCAGATTGAAGTTGTGCTTTAACACCTAAACGTTTTGCATAGCTATAAGCTAATGTAAAGGACATGAACAACCCTAACAGTCCCATTGTTAATTCATATGGCATGTAAAGAAGGTCATAAATTGGAGTTCCCGCTTTCCAGCCAAATAACATACCACCAACGGCACAAATAATTTGAACAACCGCACCGATCATGATGAGGCCCATTGTTCCTCCCATACCTTGGCTAATTGTTCCAAATGCAGGGCTTTGTGATAACTTCGCACTAAAACCCTGAACTTTTCGCATAAATCCGCTATTCGCGAATTGTTCTAACTTGCTATTCACTTACTCTTTCCCCCTTCAATCTTGTTTTTATTTTCCCGTGATTTTGTGGGCTAATTCCATTACTTTATCTGCATTTCCAACAGCGTAGTCTAAAGATGGAATAGATGCAGCTGGAATGGATAATACTTTTTTCAGTTCATCTAAACGGTAAGAAACCTGTGGGCCAATTAATACGCAATCGTAATCGTTTTGATAACCTTCAACGTTACCTACGATATCGCCAACTGGTACAGCGTTGATTTTTAATTCTTCGCCTTGGCTTTCGCAATATTTTTCAATTTTTTTCATTAAGATACTTGTGGATAAACCTGCGCCACATGCTAATAAAATTCTCATTTTGTTCTCCTTTGAAAATTACTTTTCTAATCTTTTGTATAATTCGATCATTTCTGCAACCATTTCTTGAGCTAACATACTTGTCATTAAATGGTCTTGAGAGTGAATCAACAATACGTTGATTTCTGGTTTTTCACCATTTGCTTCTGCTACCAATAAATCTGTTTGACCTTGGTGTGCTTTTGTAGAAGCTTCTTGGCTTTCTTTCATTAAACGGTCTGCTTCTTCAAAATTATTTTGTTTTGCCGCCTGTAATGCTTGGAATGCCAAAGATCTTGCATCTCCTGAATGAGCAATCAAAGTCATTGCGATCATTTCTGTATTCATTTGCCTACCTCCTTTTGTTTTTTGTTACAGCCTCATTATAGGTAGAAGTGTTCTGTCAACAAAATGAGGTTTGTAAGCGCAAAAACCGATTTTTTATACACTACAAGCCAATTTTTCACATTCAATTCTTTTTGAGCAGTCAAAATGCTCCTTTTTCAGAATTTAAATCGCAAAGTTATACATTAAACAATGCACAGTACGCTAATTTGACGAAAACTAAAGATACAGATGAAGCCGAATTCATACACAATTTAATTTCAAATCTTTTTTTTACACTAAAATATCGATCGTTGACACCTATTTGCTCACTCTATTCTGTATTCCTATTTATACGCAAAGCAGTCACTCTTCTTTTTTCTTGTCTTGATCTTCTTTAATATAGAAAGAGGAACGGATTTATCGTTTCAATTCAAGCAAAGTGTGTAAAACTGGGGGGCAATATGGTTAAGATTTTTCTTAAACAATCAACCCTGGTTGTGTTAGTATTCGTTTATGACGAAAAAAACACTTTTACTGGGCATCACATTGTTCTCAATGTTCTTTGGTGCCGGAAATTTAATCTTTGCGCCTTATCTTGGTGCCCAATCTGCGAGTGATGCTTGGTTAGCTCTTGCAGGCATGCTCACTACTTCTGTTTTAATGCCTGTTTTAGCGATCGTGATTATCGCTCCTTATCAAACTGCGAATAACATGATTAGCCGAATTTGGAAACCACTTGGCCCAATCTTCATGACCCTTGTCTACTTACTCATTGGACCTTGTATCGCCATTCCGCGAACTGCTTCGACCGCTTTAGAAATGTGGACTTGGCTTGTTCAAGGACAATGGGCGACAATTCTTTGGATTGTCCTTTTCTTTAGCGTGGCATTAATTATGGCTATTCGCCCAGGCAAACTAAAAGATATTTTAGGTAAAGTGATGGGGCCGATCTTAATTGTGCTGATCTTGCTCGTTTGTATTCCTTTATTATTCAATGAACCCCAAGTGGTTGCAGCCGGAGGAATTTATGCATCGAATCCATTTTTCACAGGACTCAATGAAGGATATCAAACGATGGATATTTTGGCGGCCTTCTGCTTTGGCATCATCATCGTGATGAATATCAAAAAATTAGAGATTAAAAAAGAGAAACAAACCTTAGCACTTTCCGCAATCATTGCCGGAACGCTTTTGGCAAGTCTCTACATTTTATTAGCCTTTACTGCCTCACAAAACAGTGGCATATTCCAACCTCTGTCTAATGGAGCCCAAATTCTTTCTTTAGCCGCTTCCATGACGTATGGAAGTTTTGGCCAAATTTTATGTGGACTCATCTTCTTGATCGCTTGTTTGAATGTTTGTTCAGGATTGTTAGCTTGTTGTAGTGAATATTTCCATGAACACTTCCCTGTTCTCTCCTATTTCCAATGGCTGATGTTATTCACCATTGCCGGAGCGATTACGGCTTGCACTGGTTTAGATTCGATTTTAAGTTGGTCAGGAACATTACTATCCTATATTTGTCCGCTTTCTTTAGTACTTTTGGTCTTTGGCGTATTCTTTTCCATTAAAGATCGTCGTTCTCAAACAAAATAAATTTTTCCAATAAAAAAAGGTTTTGAATGCTCCTATTCAAGGATCTTCAAAACCTTTTTCTTTTTGGTTGATTGTTTATGCCGAACGTAATGTCGCTTTGCATTGGTTAACAATCGCATCGATAATCGAGTTGAAAATCGTTGTAATTGTCTTATCGTCTAACGTTTGGACATCAGATTGGAATGTCATCGTTAAAGCGATTGATTTTTCATGTTCTCCAACGTGTTCTCCTTGGTACACATCAAAGACATCGACATTTTTAACGATCGATTCTTTACCGAGTTTTCCAGAGCGTTTGATCACTTCAACAATTTTACTTGCTGGTAAATCTTTTTCGACAACGAAAGCTAAGTCACGATAAACTGCTGGATATTTTGAAACTGGAGTAAAGCGGATTTTTGATTTTTTCGTCTCTAAAATTTGATCGAGATCTAATTCCGCCATCACTGCATGTTTTAATCCGACTTCATTAGCATAGAGTGGATGAATTTCACCCATTAAACCGATGAGATCTTTTCCAATATATACTTCTGCCGAACGTCCTGGGTGGAAGTGAGTTGTATCTTTTTGGTTTGGTTTAAAGAATAAACGATTTTCGCTAATTCCGGATCGTTCTAAAATCGTTTCGACTAAACCTTTCAAGGTATAGAAATCAGCTGGAGTAGATGTTTTTAACCAACGGGTTTCGTTCATTGCGCCAGTTAACACGATTGCTAAATGTTCAATGACACCTTGAGTTGAAGTCAGTTCGGAGATTTCGAACATGTTCACACCTTTATTGCCACGAGAATGGTTATAAGCAGCACTTTCTAATAAAGAAGGCAGAATGGAAGTTCGTAAATAACGACGTTCTTCAGAAAGTGGAGTTGGTAATTCTAATGCATCTCCAGTCGAGAAAATTGCATTCTCTTTTTTAGTAGAAGAAACAAGGGTATACGTAATTGCATCTTGCAGACCATTTTCACAAAGGAAAGTCTGGATGAAACGACGTTGACGTTGTTGTGGATTCAATTTTCCTTCTGTCATTTCCATAACAGGAAGTGTAGAAGGTAAGCGATCATAACCAATCATTCGGATCACTTCTTCAGAAAGATCCGCCATTCCTTCTAAATCTAGGCGAGTAGATGGAACTTTAACGGTAATGGTTGTACCTTCTACAGTTGGTTCAAGATTTAAACGTGCAAATACATCAACGATTTCTTCTTTCGCAAAGTCAGTTCCTAAACGATGGTTTATCTGTTCTACTGTGCAAGTAATTGTTTTTTCTTCGTAATGATCACAACCAAATTCAACAGTTTGTTCGAAGTCTTTGGCATCTGCATATTGGATTAATAAATCCACAGCGCGATCGATCGCTTTTTTCGCAGCTAAAGGTTCAATTCCTTTTTGATAACGAATCGAAGACTCTGTATTTAAGTTTAAACGACGTGCTGTATTTCGAATGGAAACGTGATCGAAGCTTGCACATTCAATAATAATCCCTTGCGTATTGTCTTCAACTTTAGAGTCATTGCCACCCATTACACCACCAATACCGATTGGTTGACCATTGCTGGTGATGACCACATCACCAGATTGTAAGTGATAAGTTTCTCCATCTAAAGTTGTGTAATCTGTATCTAAGTTATCTTTAACCGTGATTTCTTGGTGTGGTAATGCATTTTTGTCATAGAAATGCATTGGCTGGCCTGTTTCTAACATCACGATATTGGAAATATCGACAACGTTATTAATCGAGTTCATGCCAGAAGCACGTAATAATTCTTGCATCCATTTTGGAGATGGTTTAATTGTGACACTGTTCACGACTTTGCCATAGAAATGAGGACATTTTTCAGTTTCGGATACGATTTTTAATTGAGTTGGCACATCGCTTGCAATATCAGCCGCACCTGCAACTTCTGGTAATTGGCAAGGAATATTTAAGATCGCTGCTGTTTCGCTTGCCATATTCCAAGCGGCTTGGCAATCCGCACGGTTTGGTGTTAATCCAATATCTAATACAGTATCGTCATAACCTAAATAACCAAGTGGATCCGTATGTCCTACTGGCGCATCTTGATCTAAAACTTCAATTCCCGACAGTTGTGCTTCACTTAATGTATGTTTATCTACACCAAGTTCTGCTAAAGAACAAATCATACCGTCGGATACTTCACCACGAATTTTTCCAGATTTAATTTCTCCACCTGGTAATTTTGCCCCTGGTAAAGCGACGATAACTTTTTGTCCGGCAGCAACGTTTGGTGCACCACATACGATTGGACGAACTTGATCGCCTGTATTTACTGTTGTGATATGTAAGTGATCGGAATCTGGATGATCTTTACAAGTCAAGACTTCTCCAATCACTAAATTTGTTCCTTGAGAAAGAGGAACGATATCTTCGACTTCAAATCCAGCATTCGTTACAGTTGTCGCAATTTCATCCATGGAACGCTGACCTAAATCCATGTAACGTTCAAGCCATTTTTTTGAAATTTTCATGACACGATACCTCCTTAGTCCATACGATCAAACGTTTCATTAAAACGTTTGTCATTTGTATAGAAATGACGAATGTCGTCGATTCCGTATTTCAGCATGGCAACGCGTTCGATTCCAATTCCAAATGCGAAACCATTCACTTTGTTTGGATCATATCCGGCCATTTCTAATACTTTTGGATTGACTTCACCAGCACCTAAAATTTCAATCCAGCCAGTTCCTTTACAAGTTGAGCATCCTTTACCACCACACATGTGGCAAGATACGTCAACTTCAACACTTGGTTCTGTAAATGGGAAGAAGGATGGACGGAAACGGATTTCTCGTTCTTGTCCAAACATTTTGCGGGCAAAGAATTCCAAAGTTCCTTTTAAATCAGACAGAGGAACATGTGGTCCAATGACTAATCCTTCCATCTGCATGAATTGATGAGAATGCGTCGCATCGTCATCATCACGACGGTATACCTTACCTGGGCATACAACTTTAATTGGATTTGGTGCTTGTTCTTCTAACACCTTCATCTGAATTGCGGTCGTATGCGTGCGTAATAAATGAGCAGGATCTAAATATAAAGAATCTTGCATGTCACGGGCAGGGTGATCTTTTGGAATATTTGCTCGTTCGAAGCAATATAAATCATCGACTACTTCATCCCCTTCAATCACTTGATAACCCAAACCAATAAAGAGATCTTCTAATTCTTGTTCGATCAAATGTAATGGGTTGAGGTTACCATGAGATGGTTTTCTTCCTGGCAAAGTTAAATCGATTGTTTCACTTGCTAGTTTTTCTTCTAAAGCTTTTGCTTCAAGTTCTTTTTTCTTTTCTTCTAATAATGCAGAAGTTTCTGCTTTTAATTGGTTGACCGCTTGACCAAATTCACGTTTTTCCTCTTTGGCCACATCTTTCATTTGTTTCATCAAATCTGCGATCTTCCCTTTTTTACCCAGATATTGAATACGTAATTCGTTTAAAACATCTAATGTTTCTACTTCTTTAAATTCTTGCGCAATCTGCGCTCTGAGTTCATCAAAGTTCACCATAATAACTCCTTTCGTCTATGTCTTAGAGCATTGAACTATTTCAAGGCAATGTCTTTTCAAAATAAAAAAAAGGACGAATGCGAAAACGGGGATCGCCCGCGGTACCATTTCGCTTCGTCCTGATTAGACACACTCAAATCATGATAACCGTATGAAACGGGGAGTTTTTCTCCATGCTCCGGAGTGAATTCACAGAATTGTTGTGGTTATTCTTTCACCATGCGAATAACTCTCTAAACACAACTGCCTTTCTGCCATGTTTCCTTCATTGCACATTGCTATTCTAACAAAGGAAATAATCAAATCAAATTTTCCTTTTTGAAAAGTGAAAAAAAGACGATTTTTCAAGAGAATGTTGAAAAACATTCCAATGATCCGCCTTTCTTTCGCTCTTTGTTTCCTTGCCCTATGGAATACGATACATTCGTGATGAGATTCTCAGCATTTTGCTATATTTTCGTATAGAATAGTGATGTTTATCTTGAAAGGAGAACAATATGATCATCGAATCTACTTCTAATTCCACTATTAAAGAGCTCGCAAAACTGGCCCATAAAAAAGATCGTGATGCCAAAAATATGTTTTTAGTTGAAGGAGAACACTTATTACAAGAAGCAAAACAAGCTGGTGTTTTATTGCGTGTCTTTCAACGTAGCGATCTTGATCGTTTTGATTTTGATGATGTCACGCTTTGTTCTCAAGCTGTCCTCAATAAATTATCTACACAAAAAAGTGATGCAAAATATATCGGCTTATGCAAAATGATGAAGCATAAAGCAGAAACAAATGGCTCCCTTTCCTTGGGCAAACGAATTTTAATTTTGGATCACCTTCAAATTCCTGGCAATATGGGAACACTCATTCGCTCCGCTTGCTCTTTTGGGATCGATCAAATCATTTATTCAAAAGATTGTGCCGATCCTTATGGACCAAAAACGATTCAATCGACACAAGGCGCTTTGTTCCATGTTTCTTTACTTGAAGCCGATCTTTTAGAAGTCATTCCGACTTTAAAGAAACGATTGCCTGTATTTGGCGCCGCTTTACATCATGATTCCATTGAACTTCATGATTTAAAGATTCCCGAAGAGTTTGCGATCATCATCGGTAACGAAGGACAAGGCATTCGCCAAGAGGTTCTCGATCTTTGTAGCGATCTTGTGCATATCGAGATGCAAAGCTTCGAATCCCTCAATGCCTCAATTGCGGGCAGTATTTTGATGTATGCTTTCCAATTTCCAAGCAAATCCTAATTGAGTTTATTCATCCCACTATTTAAAAATGCTAGCCCAATTGTTGAGCTAGCATTTTTTATAAATCTAATTTGATTAAGGTCTTACGCGATCGTTACGATAAATATTATTTTCGCGGTCCGCACCTACAGAAATCATAGATACAGGAATTTCGCAGAATTGTTCGATAAATTCAACATAGGATTTGCAAGCTTCTGGTAATTCATCCCAAGTTCTGCATTTTGAAATATCTTCTTTCCAGCCTTGTAAAACTTTATAAACTGGTTTTGCCTTCGCAACGTCGGATTGATCACTTGGAACATAGTCATAAACTTCGCCATCGATTTCGTATCCAATGCAAACTTTGATTTCATCCAGTCCGCCTAATACGTCTACTTTCGTTAAAACGATGTCTGTTAATCCGTTGATCATATCAGCATGTTTAACAACGAGTAAATCTAACCAACCACAACGTCTAGGACGACCTGTTGTTGCCCCATATTCGAAACCTTGTTGACGTAACAGTTCACCTTGTTCATTTAAAAGTTCAGTGACGAATGGTCCTTCACCAACACGAGTAGAATATGCTTTCACTACACCGATCACTTGATCGATCTTGCTTGGAGCAATGCCTGCACCTACTGTTACACCGGCAGCAGTTGGAGAAGAAGATGTTACGTATGGATAAGTTCCATAGTTAATATCTAACATCGCTGCTTGTGCACCTTCGAAAAGAACTCGTTTGTTTTCTTTAATTGCTTGATTGACAACATGCGTACTTTCGATAATCATCGGTACGATTTGATCATGAATCTCTTTAAATTGCGCAACCATTTCTTCAACATCCATTGGTTTAGCGCCATAAACACTTGTGAACAATTTGTTCTTTTGTTCAACGCTGTATCTTAAACGTTTTTCAAATGTTTCAAAATTTTTAAATTCATGGAAACGAATTCCACGACGAGCATATTTATCTTGGTAGCAAGGCCCGATTCCTCGTTTTGTTGTACCAATTTTATTTTGAGCAGCTGCTTCTTCCAGTTCATCCTGGTAGCAGTGATAAGGCATCAAAATCTGTGCACGGTCAGAAATCTTAATATGATCTGTGCTTAAACCACTTTGTCTTAATGTTTCCATTTCTTTTAATAAAACAAATGGGTTACATACGACACCTGGTCCAATAATGCATTGTGCTTCTTTACGAAGAACTCCACTTGGAAGTAAATGCAGAACGTGTTTCACTCCATTTACAACTACTGTATGACCAGCATTGTCTCCTCCCTGAAAGCGAACGACCATATCAGCCTGTTCTGCAAGGACGTCGACGATTTTACCTTTCCCTTCGTCACCCCATTGGGTTCCAACTACGACTTGAGCGCTCATAATATTCTCCTTTATGGTTTGAAAACTTGAAAGTTTCTTTCTTCATGAATTAAATTTCATGATTCTTTCAAACCCACAATTCAGTATAGCAAGTTTGTTTTTCTTCTCAACTTTTTAATCATAAACCGCAATAAAAATGCATATCCTTATTGGAAATTTTCACTTCATAAAGTTGGACTTGAAGTCAAACAAACAAGAAAGAAGGATCATATCACTTGACCATATA
The DNA here is from genome assembly GCF_000384195.1 of Allobaculum stercoricanis DSM 13633. Lineage (GTDB taxonomy): Bacteria > Bacillota_I > Bacilli_A > Erysipelotrichales > Erysipelotrichaceae > Allobaculum > Allobaculum stercoricanis. The sequence goes on from NZ_KB913034.1 coordinate 1,351,851, forward strand.
AAAAGCCACAGAAATTCATATTCATTCTGCAGCTTTTATCGATTAGAATCGAAATTATAGCTTCACTTCAATTGAATAGATTCATGGGTAAATATAGATCTTTATCCATAAACTTGACGGATGGATCATTCACCCGATTACTCATCCATACAAAACACACAAATATTTAAAAATATCCTAAAGAACTAATCAATGATTTGCGATTTTGATCTTCATCCTTTACTGATACTCCTATCTTATTTCAAATCCAACATAGTTAACTTTTGAATCCATATTTAGATCGATTACTTCTTTGTTCAATATGACATTTCCACTAACGTGTAATTTTAACAGTTGATTCTTGTCATTGACACAATATAAAGCATCATGATATGCGATTGCATTTCGAATAGACTCTCGAGAATCCAGTCTTTGTAGAATCAAATTTTCTTCAAACTGAGAAACATAGTATATGATGTCTTCTTCTGGTTCATGATTAATCAAATACAATTCATCGAATAAATTCAAGACCATATTATATGAAGTATTGAAAATAATTTTTTCGTTATTCTCGTTGGAAAACTCATATGTTTTATTATTCTCTACATCTAACAAATAATCTGTTGTCGCAAAATAAATCTTATCGTCGATCTCATAAAATGTCCCCGCAGTCTCGACAGGTATTTCCTTTACCAATTTTCCTTGTGAATATATCATTATTTTCGTTTTATCATTCGGACGCAATCTAGCATTCGAAATATATATATTGTCTTTATAGGCTATAAAATCATTTACCGGAAAATCTAATGAAATTTGCATTTCATTTTGCAGAGAACATATTTTACTCTCATATGGGGAATCAGCATTCGCCATACCTATGTTTTCATAAAAATATAATTCTTGATCTTCTACAGAAATATCATTGATATCTTTTGTTGAAAGTTCACTCATTGAGAACTCTTCAATACTGATTTTTAATAATCCGCCTGGACCAAAAACATAATAATTTTCATTTTGTTCATCTAAATAAGCATAAGAAAGATCGCCTTTGGAATTGAATTGTTCTTGAGAAACACAATTTTTATCTGAATTCCAAAATTTAATCTTTGTTGTGTTATCAGAGAAACTATAATCATTTTCGATCGTGACATACTCAATGAATTGCTTTATTTCTGTTTGCGTCAAATGAGAATGATCCATTCCGCATCCCGACAATATAAAAGCTAATACAAATATTTTTTTCATCCTGCTGCAACTTTCAAATATGTATCGGCATCTTTCATTAAATGAATCGGCAATATTACTGTTCAAGGCAATGCTCCTCCTCGCAAATCATATCCCGCTTCTTTCCAAGCATAATTAACAAGTTCACTACAGTAAAAATCAGAAACGATTGGTAAAAATCCATAATCATATCCGATGTGATTATATACATAATCCGTAGCGATAACATACTCATGATTGATTGCTCCATGAATACTATAAATGCCTCCGTCTGCACAATTCATCCAGTAAGTGCTTATTCTATTTGCATATAACTTCACTCCAACATCTGGATTAGCTTCAATGACACTATCCGAATCATAGTATCCTATTCCAGCATGACCATGTTTAACCGCAAATTTTAATTTGTTCGATGACTTCTAGAGGGGTGGTAGGCCACCAGCGGCAAACACATCCCATAAACTATCAATTTTATTTTTTAATTCACCTGTAATCATTACTCGTTCTCCTCATTCCTCATAGATGAAACTGATCTGTTCTCACTCCATTAAATGATTTCATACTTTAAATCGCTTTTTTACTCATATTTGGATACCTCTTCATTATTTGGCTTTTTTTATTTGCTCCATATTCTTTCTGATTTGTTCATACCAACCAAAAATACTCATCTGCTCTATTTCATCATCTGCATCTTCCAAAAGAAAAGCGCACAAAAGCCCAAAATAAACATAGATAGTATCTCAATCTCAATGACATCATAAATGTCATGATTATATACACGACTCGGATTTGTCAGATTATTATAATTTATAGATTTTGTGATTCTTTTTCGTGTTCAACTTTATTCTTCTTTTTAAATCCACGAATCACAAATATTGAACAAAGAATCCCTAACTCGCTCAATAAGCAGCCCGTCTTCAAGCCCGCTGGGGTATAGACTAAACGAAGTGAATGATCTCCGGCTTTTAAGTCCACGCTGACTAAAGCATTTTGCCAAGGTTGAATATCGACTTGTTGACCATCAACATAAGCACTCCATCCTTCATCATAAGGAATGGTAAAAATCATAGTTTCATCTTGAGCACTTGAATACGTTCCTGTAATTGTATTGCCTCGAATGGATTCTTCTTTTAATCCATGTTCAATAAAGTAATTTGCCGCCGCATCAATTGATTCATTTGAAGAAGTTGCTCCTTGGACGAGAACTTTACCTTCTTGTTGATCCTCATCCACTTGAATTGTGATTGTAATCAAATCATCCATTGTGACATCACCTAGATAGATGATATTTCCTTCATATTTATTATCGATCAAAATCGTTCCATTTTTATGTACGATAAATCGCTTTGCGCCACTCATTTTGGCATAGACAAAAGCATTTTGCGCTTCAAAGCGGTCTAGCGTAAAAGAGAACTCTTCGTTTTCCTTTAAATCTTGAATTTGATACGTATCATCTTGACGATCAACCCATTCATGTCCAGTGACTTCACTCACATTCAAATCAATCATTTGGTAAACATTGGCAAAAAGATGGTTGAGATTCATAAACTTATTGGTCGATCCAATCGTTTGTTGGCTATTCTCTAAACAAAGCCCAATCGGAATATCGTAAGCCGATCGCCACACGGCCATATTTCCAATTACTTGCGTCAATTGATAAGGATAAGGCATATGCGTACTGGTATTGGTGATGACGCTTTGCACATCTAAAAACAATCCCGAAAGTGGCGTTAAGCCATACATTCGATAATAGTTTTCCCCAGAAGCAAATCCCAACTTTCCGAGTAATCCAGCCGTTTTCGGATTAATCACCGAGTTAAATGCGGAGATCCCTTGAATCCCATATAACATTGGCGCATTCGCGATGTCGCTACAAAAGATTTCCGTTCGTCCAAATCCATCCAGATTTTCACCGATATGTGCCATCTTGATATATTGATCCATCTCTATAAAATTACTCGATAACTTTCCCGGAGCGCACATGATTAATCCACAATAGCTTTCTATAACGATCAATGCCGTCATGATCGCTTTATGTTTGAAGATCGCCAACAAGCCATAGAGGATACAAAGTGTTGGCAAAACAAAACCTAACCACTCTGTGCTTGATCCGGAAACGACAAAAAGAACACCATAGATGATCGCACTCAAGCCACTTGCCAAAACGATCCACTTCATTTTAGTGCGATTTAGATTCAACAATCCTTGATACATCATCAATGTCACTAATAGTCCAATCACAAATCCATAGCGATTGGGGACTTGCCGTTGTAAATAAAATCCATGGAATAAGTAGTTCAGCCAGCTTTGTTGCAAAGAAACAAAATACAAGCTCACCAATAACACGATGCCAAGCTTATAGCGTTTCGAAGCCTTGCCACTCACCACAAATAATAAAGTTCCAATCAAAGCCGCTGTGCCCATATAGAGATTCATCGTTCCGCGATTATGCGAGATGCGAATCACTTCCGCATCCGGAAGAAGGCGCGATGCAATATATTTTGCATCATTGAACCATTCAAAGTCCGGAGGACTCATTCTTGAAGCATTCGCCATTAACATGCCCTGAACAACTGGAATTAAAACAACGGACGCTATGAATACCGCGCTAAGTGAACAAGCCACAAACCAACCGAAATCCACAATTCCTTTTTTGGAAAAATATAATCGAATAAACAAGTAATAGAATGCTAGAAAAATACAAACGATTGCGCCCATATAAAAATTCGTTAATACGCCAAGCGCTAAGCTGACAATATAGATGAGACGCCCTTTTCTTGTATTTAACCGTTCTATTCCATATAACATGAGCGGGACAAGGGCAATACAATCCATCCACATAAAATTGACCGCATAGCCTAAAAAATAAAATCCAAAGCCGTATGCTAGTGCACAACTAGCAGCCAAAGTCCATGAGGACTTTTTACTTTTTGAGGGCAAGTACCAAGCCATGATCGCAATCACCAATATGTTTTTCAAAACAATAATCAAGTTCGCTGCTGCGGGAATTTGCGATTTTGAAAACAAAAGCACCAACCACGTAATCGGACTGAATAAGTAATATGCCATCGTCAAAAAGAAGTTCTGGCCAAGTCCGCCATTAAAGGTATAGAACAAGCTTCCTTCTTCATGGACCACGGACCAAAGTTCCGATAGAAACGGCATATATTGAGCAAAGCCATCATTCGTACAAAGTGAATGTGCGCCAAAGGGGGCTAAAGGAACAACAATGAACACCACAAGCCAAGCAATACTAGCCAGTACAGTTGCAAGGGCAAGGGAGCGCCATTGTTGATTTTTGATCTTTAAGAAAGGTTTTAAAAGAGATTGACTGACGAATTGAATCCTATCCAAGATCTTTTGAAATGTTGTCATGTCCTTATCCTTTCTAGATTGTTTCACAAGTAAATCTTTCAATTTGAATCTTTATCTATTGTAACGGATTGCACCGTTGTTCCTACATCATTATTAAATCTTTTTCGTATTCGCCATTCTTGAATTCAAAAAGAAATCTATTCTCCACTATTTTGTGCATTTTATTCAAACTGCGATCTATAGAATGAGCAATGCAATCCTATTTTTAAAACCTCTATACCGTAAAAAAATTAGTGTATGATTAAAAACGCGTGTTAAAATACTCGTTCGTCCAACACGAATGACTGCCCAATCATTTCGCATATTTGGACCCGATTCTTTAAATAAGACAAATCTAGAATTGAATCACAAAAAAGAAAGGAGACATTATTCATGAAAACAAAATCTGCCAATCAAACCAATAACAAGGTTGATTTAGGTTCAGCCCCAATTGGAAAACTATTACTCAAACTCGCCATTCCATGTATTACGGCACAAATCATCAATGTTTTATATAACATCGTTGACCGTATGTATATTGGACACATTCCTCATATTGGATCCGATGCTTTAACTGGCGTTGGGGTAACGATGCCTCTAATTACCGCAATTGCTGCTTTTGCGAGCTTAATTTGTATGGGTTCAGCCCCTCGTTCTTCCATTTTTTTAGGCCAAAACAACAAAAACGTTGCCGAACGCATTATGAACCAATCTTTTGTCTTACTCATCATCGTCGCAATTGTTTTAACTGCTGGCGTTTTAATATTTGGCCCTAATCTATTAAGTGCCTTTGGCGCAAGTGAAGCAACTCTTCCTTATGCCTGGTCTTATATTCAAATCTATGCTTTAGGAACGATCTTTGTTCAAATCGCACTTGGAATGAACGCCTTTATTAACTCACAAGGCTATTCACAATGGGGGATGTTGACCGTCTGCATCGGAGCTATTTTAAACATCATCCTCGACCCTATCTTCATTTTCACCTTAAATATGGGTGTCCGTGGAGCCGCACTGGCGACGATTATTTCGCAAGGTGTATCAGCCGCTTTTGTTTTTTGGTTTTTATGTTCAAAACACTCTTATTTACATATTAACCCGAAGTTCTTCAAAATATCATGGCATATCGTGGCGCCTTGCTTAGCTTTAGGATTATCGCCATTCATTATGCAGATCACAGAAAGTGTTTTAACCATTTCGTTTAACTCTTCCCTGTTGCGCTATGGAGGAGACTTAGCGGTTGGATCAATGACCATTTTATCCTCGGTTATGCAATTTGCTTTACTTCCTTTAACAGGACTGACGCAAGGTGCACAACCCATCTTGTCGTATAACTTTGGAGCCGGAAATAAAGAACGCATTATTCAAACATTTAAATTGTTATTAGTTTGTTGTTTAGTGTACTCTATTTCCCTTTGCGCATTTTGTGAAATCGCACCACGAAGCGTTGCCATGATCTTCAGTTCTGATGCCCAATTATTGGATTACACCGAATGGTCTTTACGCATTTATATTGCTGGTGTTGCCATATTTGGTATGCAGATTGCTTGCCAACAAACATTCGTCGCTTTGGGCAATGCGAAAACTTCTCTCTTCTTAGCGATTTTCAGAAAAATTATTCTGTTAATCCCTTTGATCTATATCTTACCGATGTTCGTTGAAAACAAAGTATTCGGTGTATTCTTGGCCGAACCGATTTCTGATATCGTTGCGGCAACAACTACCGCAATTGTATTTGTAAAATACGCAAAAAATAAACTTCCAAAATTACTTGCCGAAAACCTAAAGAAAAGCCAAGCGCAAAAACAAGCCGCTCAAGCTTAAATCAATGATCTGCAAGTATCCTATTCGAAACTTTATACAAAAAAGCAGAGACTTGTATCATTCGTACTGAACGGATGATCAATCTCTGCTTTTTGTTTGTTCAAAAGAAAACAGACTCACATATGTCAGTATGCATAAACATCGAGATCAGGACAAAGATTTCTCCTCTTCTGGTTTTACCTACTCTCTGTAGAACTGTTTTCGATCTCATAGCCACTATGGACCATTTTTCTACCGTTTCAGACTGATCGTTTTATAAATCAACCCTATTTAATATTATGCGTACTTCCTATACAAAATCTAGTTTGCACTTTTACACTTTGCGAGTTGTACTTATTTTTTACTATTTATTGATTTCTTGTGGCAAGACATGAAAAAATCGCTATACTATATATGTAATGTTTAATTTCTCTCTTGGTGATCCCTGTTCCAGGGATCACCTTTTCTTTTAGCCTCTCTTCGAATGTATATATTTTCTTTATTAGAGAATGATCGTCACTCGTTACCTTCTCAATGCCCTAAATATTTTTCTAAATCAATGAAGATGAGTTAGGGAACATAGCTAAGACCACATGCAAATTTGGATATTCATCTATCCAAAGAATCTGATGAAAGAAATGAAATCAAAACACAACAACTTAAACTCAATATTCCTTGAGCAATCGCCCCCAATTGTTCATTAATCACAAATTGCAGATAACAAGCCACAGCCGAGGCAGTTTTCTTAAAACTCAAAAAAAGCACACCAACATTTGTCAGTGTGCTTGAATCATCTCATGGCAGGGGTAGCAGGAGTCGAACCCACATCAACGGTTTTGGAGACCGTTGTTCTACCATTGAACTATACCCCTAAGTGCTTGATTATTCTAACAAAGAATATCTGGGTATGCAACGATTATTTTAAAAAAATTGTAAAAAATCAAATGAGCGGATTTGTTTGCGGATCGATCCTCATCTTTTGCACAACACGAAAAAGCACTGCGCTTTCCTTTTGAGATTGAGCAGTGCTTTTTAAATCATTTTGATTGATTCGTAACAATTTTTGCGATTAGTCTAAATCTTCGCCATCAGAAGCGATCACTTTTTTATACCAAGCAAAAGAATCTTTTCTTGAACGCGAGAAATCCCCTGTTCCATCATCATGACGATTGACATAAATAAAGCCATAACGTTTTGCATATTGACCTGTACCGGCAGATACTAAGTCAATTGGACCCCAAGTCGTATAACCGATCAGTGGTACGCCATCTTCGATGGCTTCTTTCATTTCCTGGATGTGATCACGGAAGTAATCAATACGATAACTATCGTGCACAGATCCATCTTCTTCGACTTGATCAAATGCGCCAAAGCCGTTTTCAACAACCATCAGCGGTGTATTCGGATAGCGATCATGCAGTTCATTTAATGTATAACGTAAACCTTTTGGATCGATCGTCCATCCCCAATCAGATGCTTTTAAGTATGGGTTTTTCAAGCCCATGGACATGTTGCCACCAATTTTTTCAGCAGTTGGATCGATCGAAACACAGTTTGTCATGTAATAAGAGAAGGTATACATGTCCACTGTTCCTTCTTTAAGGATTTTCTTATCTTCTTCTGTAATGAAAGAAGGATCGATTCCGTTTTCTTCGAAATAACGATAAGCATAACTTGGATATTCCCCACGAACTTGCACGTCACCACAATAGAAGTTACGGATTCTTTCTTCTTTTTGTGCTAACAACATATCTTCAGGGCGTGGCGATAATGGATAAACTGTAGATTGCGCAATCATGTTTCCAATCATGAAGTCTGGATTAATTTCATGACCCGCTTTTACCGTTAACGCACTAGCCACAAATTCGTTATGTAAAGCTTCCATTGTTTGTTGTCTGTTCGCTTTTAACTGATTTAAAGGAATGCGATGATCAGAATGGATATCTTCTTCATCCATCATTCCCAAACCGTATAAATCGCCCATTCCAAAACCCATCATGCCAATGTTAATTTCGTTGAATGTCAGCCAATATTTAACTTTATCTTTATAACGTTTAAAGCAAGTCGTCGCATATTTCACGAATAAATCGATCACTTTGCGATTTTTAAATCCACCATATTTCGTCACGATATTCCATGGAATTTCATAGTGGCAAAGCGTAACAAGTGGTTCGATTCCGTATTTTTTGCATTCATCAAAGACGGAATCATAGAATGCCAATCCCGCTTCATTTGGTGTTTCATCATCACCATTTGGGAAAATACGTCCCCAGTTAATGGACAAACGGAATACTGTAAAGCCCATTTCTGCAAATAGCGCGATATCTTCTTTGTAGTGATGATAGAAATCAATCGCTTCATGGCTTGGATAGAAAGCAGTTGGATCATTTTTGGGTAAGAATGTACGAGGGGTATTCACATCTCCCCCTAATAACATATCTGGTACACATAATCCTTTACCATCTTCTAAATAAGCTCCTTCACATTGGTTGGCTGCAACGGCGCCACCCCATAAAAAGTTTTTTGGAAAGCCCATATTTTCCTCCTGATTAATCTAAGTCTGCACCATTAGATGCGATCACTTTTTTATACCAATAGAAACTATCTTTGCGATAGCGATCAAATGTTCCATTTCCGGCATCGTCTTTATCGACATAAATAAAGCCATATCGTTTTCTCATTTCACCCGTTCCAGCAGACACTAAGTCGATGCAACCCCATGGTGTATATGCAATTAAATCAACACCATCTTCAATCGCCAATTCCATATCTTGGATATGTTTTCTCATGTAATCGATTCGATATGGGTCATGGATTGTGCCATCTTCTTCAAGTGTGTCATATGCGCCAAGTCCATTTTCAACGACCATCATTGGCAATTCATAACGATCGTAGATTTTTTCAAGATAGTATCGTAGTCCTTTTGGATCCAGTGCCCAACCCCAATCAGAATATTCAAGATAAGGATTTCTTGCCCCAGCAGAGAAGTTACCGGATACTTTATCAGTGACTTCATGCGTTGTGACAACAGTGGACATGTAGTAAGAGAATGTATACAGATCCACGGTTCCTTCTTTCAGGTCGATTAAATCTTGTTCAGTAATATCTAAATGAACATCGTGTTCAGCCCATAAACGTTTTGCGAATGTTGGATATTTCCCTTTACATTGCACGTCACCACAATAGTAAATACCTTTTTCCCAAGTGTGACGGTTCAATAAAATATCAGCCGGATCGCAAGTTGCTGGATAGAATGTAATTCCGCAAATCATACAACCCACAACATAATCTGGGTCAATTTCATGTGCCATTTTTACAGCATGCGCACTTGCGACAAACTGATAATGCAGATGTTGGTATGCTTCTTGATACATTTGATCCGTTGCTTTGTTGCCAAACATATCTAAGAACATCACCGTATTGTTGATTTCGTTAAAGGTCAGCCAATATTTCACTAAGCCTTTATATTCAGTAAAACAAGTTTTCGCAAAACGATCATAGAATTCGATCAGTTTGCGGTTTTTCCATCCACCATAATGTTCTTCTAGATACAATGGTGTATCGAAGTGATGGATCGTCACTAATGGTTCAATATTATATTTTTTGCATTCTTTAAAGACATTGCGATAGAATTCAATGCCTTTAGGGTTTGGCTCTAATTCATCGCCCTGCGGATATAAACGGCTCCAAGAGATGGACATTCGAAACATGTTGAATCCCATTTCCGCAAATAATGCAATATCTTCTTTATAGCGATGATAGAAGTCGATACCATCTTGGTTTGGATAGTAACAATCGTCAAGCACCGCATATTTTGCACCTTCTGGCAATTTCGCGCCCATGGATGGCATTTTTTGGGGATTACCATCTTTATCGATATAAGTCACATAGCGTGGTTCTTTAACTGATCCACCTGTCGTTACATCGGTTAAAGCTGGTCCTCTGCCATCAACATTCCATGCCCCTTCACATTGGTTAGCCGCTGTTGCGCCACCCCAATAAAAACCTTTTGGAAAACTCATAAATTTTGCCTCCTATTGACTGCAATCTATTTTTGTTTTTATAAAACAACGCCAAGATCCGCTTTATATAAAACTAACAATCGATCTTGAATTGCCATTGCGTTCTAGTCTAAATCTTCGCCATCGCTTTCAATGCATTTTTTATACCAGTAAAACGAATCTTTTTTATACCGTTTGAGCGTTCCTTTTCCTTCATCATCCATATCGACATAAACAAATCCATAGCGTTTTTTCATTTCACCTGTTCCAGCCGAAACTAAGTCAATGCATCCCCACATCGTATAACCCATTAAAGGAATACCATCGAGATTAATCGCATCACGCATTGATTTGATATTTTTCTGTAAATAGGAAATGCGATAGTCATCATGAACCGAACCATCTTCTTCTAATACATCAGCCCAACCAATTCCGTTTTCGACAATCCATAACGGTTTGTGGTAGCGATCATAGAGTTGATTTAAAGCGATCCGTAAGCATTCCGGATCAGTTGCCCATCCCCAAGCATTACTTTCCAGATAAGGATTGACGCGTCCACTCAAGCCATTTCCACTAGCTTTTCCCCCATTTTCATGGGTTCCTTGAACACCACTTCCATAACAAGAGAACGATAAGAAGTCACACGCATATTGTTTTAATAATTCCAATTCGCCATCACGAATATCTAATTGGACACCATTTCGTTCATATTCTTTAAGTTTGTAGTTTGGGTATTGACCTCCAACTTGCACATCGGCATACCATAAAAATTGTTCTTGAGCGATTTTGAGTGCCAATAATTGATCATAAGGATCGCAAGTTTCTCCATAAATTGGTTGATACGCTAACATCATTCCCACTTGCATTTCCGGATCGATTTCTCGCGCTGCTTTGACAGTCAAAGCACTGGCTAGAAATTGATGATATGCAGCTTCTGCTTTTAATTGATCATTCACCTGCATTAAGCCGATTGTGGAAATTTGCATATGTTCCATCATGTTAATTTCGTTAAAGGTTAGCCAATATTTTACTTTCCCTTTATAGCGATTCATGATTGTCGTTGAGAATTTAACGAATAAATCTACAACTTTTCGATTTGCCCATCCACCATATTTCATGACTAAATCAATTGGGATTTCGAAGTGCGCCATAGTCACAAGAGGTTCAATATTGTATTTTTTGAGTTCATCAAATACGTCATCATAGAACTGCAATCCTTCTTCATTAGGTTGTTCACTTTCTAAATCAGGATAAATTCTTGGCCATGCAATCGACATTCGGAATGTTTTAAATCCCATTTCCGCCATTAGAGCAATATCTTCTTTATAGTGATGATAGAAATCAGTTGCTTGATGGCTTGGATAATATTCACCCTCCATCACACAAGGAATCGCTCCTTGCGGAAATTGTACCGGTTTGCCAAATTCCATTTTATAGACACCCGTTTCGCCTGTTTCCGGAATCACCCAGCCAATCCGGCGTGGTTCAGTATGAGATCCACTCGTCGTTACGTCTGCAATCGTGAGCGCTTTGTTTCCTTCGTTATATCCGCCTTCATATTGGTTAGCAGCAGTTGCCCCACCCCAAAGAAAGTCTTTTGGAAATTTTGCCATTGTCATTCTCCTTATTGAATAAAAAAGATCTGTTTCCAACCAAACCGTGTTAAACAGTTGTTGGAAAACAGATCTGGTTAGATGACTTAAATAATATAAATGTTTAAGTTCATTAAGCTAAAACAGTTAATGCATCTTCTTTTTTCGTGATTTCCCCATTTTTCATTGTCACGATATCAAGATAATCTTTTGTATTCGTAATGATCACTGGTGTGACCATGGAATATCCTTCTTTTTTCACTTTATCAATGTCTACGCTAACTAAAGATTGACCTTTTTTCACATGATCACCTTGTTGAACGTGTGCTGTGAAATATTTTCCGTCTAATTGAACTGTGTTTAAACCTAAATGAATGAGAATTTCTGCACCATCATCAGAGACGATACCAATCGCATGTTTAGTTGGGAATAATGTCATCACTGTTCCATCACATGGAGCAACTACTTCACCATCTGTTGGATCAATTGCAAAACCTTTACCTAAAAGTTCACCAGAGAATGCCGCATCTTCAACGTCTTTAAGTTCCATAACTTTCCCTGAAAGTGGAGAAACTAAAGTTTCTTTTTTTACTTTTACAGCAGTTGTTTCTGCTTCTTTGGATTCTGGAGTTTTTGTGTCTTTATAAGTGAGATAAGCAATCACAAAACCAATGACGACTGCTGCAACAGCAACGATTACTGCCATCATTAAACTTTTGCCTGGATCATTTGGATTAATTGCCCCGGGAATGGCGAAGACACCTAAACCAGCCATTGTATACGAAGTCACACCCAGCATAACGGAAAGACCACCAACAATTCCGGCACCAACACAAGTTAAGATAAATTGTTTACCTGCTGGTAAAGTAACACCATAAATTGCTGGTTCGGTTACCCCAAAAATACCGGAGATCCATGCTGGGAAGGCAATATCTTTGAGTTTTTTATTTTTCGTTTTAAGCCAAATTGCAATTACTGCACCGGTTTGAACAAAAGATGGGAAAGCAACGACTGACATTAATGGTTGTGGTTCACCAGCCATTAATGCCATCATCACTGGTAGAATAACAACAACGTGGCAACCAACCATAACTAATAATTGCCAAGCAAAACCTAATAATAAGCCAGCAACAATTGGACTAAAGCCATAAACACTTGTTAAGAATTGGCTGATCATTGCACCAAGTGCATTTGCAGCTGGACCAATCACAACAAAGCCAAGTGGGAAGCAGATTGCTAAAACAAGCGCTGGAACAACGAATGTTTTAATGACATCTGGAATTACTTTATTTAAGAATTTTTCCAGTGGTACAGCAATGAAAGCTAGTAATACAATTGGCAACATTGTGCTTGTATATGTTGCATTCACCACATAACCAAATAAGTCGATATCCACACCTTGTAAAGTTGGATAACATAAAGCAGCACCTAAAGTCATCCCTAAAAATGGGTTACCACCTAGTTTTTTAAAGGAGTTAAATCCCAAAATAACTGGGAAGAAGAAGAACATGGCATCAGCAACTGCAGCCATTAATACACCTAAGCCACCAGCAGCTGGAATCCAGCCAAGTAAATCCATGACAGAGTTAAAGCCTTTTAAAATACCGGCAGCACACAAAATACCAATTGATGGCATGAAGATTCCACTAATGATATCTAATGCTCTTTGTGCGAAAGTCATTTTCACCTTTACGCCCGTTGCTTCTCCGCCAGAAATTCCTGCAACTTCGCAAACGTCTTTAAATACATCCGGTACGTGGTTTCCAATCACCACTTGGTATTGTCCTGCTGTTTGCATCACAGTCACAACACCATCCATGTTTTTTAGAACGTCAGTTTTCGCGATACTTTCGTCCTTGAGTTGGAAACGAAGTCGAGTCACACAATGTGTTAAAGAGACTACGTTTTCTTTGCCGCCGACATTTTTGATAATGTCTTTAGCGAGTTGTTCATACTTGCCCATAATCTTTTTTTCCTCCTTTGCAATCATGAACATCAATTATGTTGTGTTTGGCCAACTCAATGTCACCATCACGGATCAAATTGAAGACTAAATAAGTTGAGTACATCTATACAAAGCGAATATCGTATGTTGATATCTCGCAGGTTTTGACTATTTATTTTGTTTATAAACAATTCGTTCAATATGAATCATCAAATACAATTGTTCATCTTGAGAAAGATGCATTCCAAATTCTTGTTGAACATATTGATCAATTTTTTTGACACATTCATATGCATTGGGATATTTCAGACGAATAATCTCGAACAAATCATTTTCTTCGGCATCGCCATTTAACTTATTTAAAACAAGTCGTTGAGCGAAAAAACGAATATGCGTAATAAATCGATAGTAATAAACAGATTTCGTATCATATTCAATATGGAAGAAATGACGAACGATATTCGTAATATCCTGGATAATCTTGACTGTTACATAAGCATTGTTTAATGAATCATCATCCATTTCCGCATCCACTAAATGCATCGCAATAAAGCCAGCTTCATCTTGGGGAAGTTGTAGATCATATTTGTCGTTGATCATGTCCAAAATTTGTAGACCTACTTCAAATTCGGGTTCATAGAAGCGCGATATTTCCCACAACATTGGATTTTTTAAAGTCACGCCTTCTTTATAACGAGAAATCGAAGAGTAAATATGATCCATCAATGAAACATAAACCGATTCGCGAAATTCTTTATTGAGTGAGGTTTTCGCAAATTCAATTTCTTTAGATACAAATTCAACACAATCAGATGGAATATCATTTAACAGTTGGATAAAACGATCATTCCATTTGTCATCGTCTTGATAGAATCGTTTATCAATTTTTGATTCATCCACTTCATCACCACAGCGTTTGCCAAAAGCAATTCCTTTTCCCATGATGATCACTTCGCGTCCTTCTTCACTTAAAATCGAAGCCAAGTTGTTGTTATAGACTTTTTTTATTCGCATCTTAATCTACTCTTTTCCTCATCTTTAAAATCTATTTTCGTATAAAAAAACCTACACATAAAAACGACTTATAAATATCCCTTATAAATCCCGTTTTTATCTGTAGGTTTAGCTTGTATCCTGATACAATCACTATCCTGTTGATGCACTCACAAAATAACACAAAGCGCTTACATGTGTCAACAACATTTCAAACAATCTTATAAGTATAGTTTTTAAGGTTCTAAGTAAAACTGCGTGGGATTTGTCTTTTGGATTAAAAATTTAAATCTCTTTTTTCACAAAAGAAAAGAGATCTCTTTAAAATTGTAATAACCACAAAACAACTTAAGGAGATCTCATATGCATACTAACTGTTCTGTGACCATCAGTCAAACTATTCCTGGAGCTATTGTTTATCCTGAATCACTGACTGGATTCATCAATCAAACAACTGATCTAATCGTCAGCGATTCCGGACAACTTTTTTATCATATCTATGGTGAACAATTCATTACTCCAGAAGATTCTGTTTGCCCTTGTTGTAAAACGACGATGCATGTTCATGGTCAAATCACTCGAGTACTCAAGCATGAATCCAAGGGAAATTCAACTTGCAGAATTTTTGTGAAGGTTACTCGATTCAAATGTCCAAAATGCCATAAAACCCATGTGCAACAGATCCCTTATGAATGCCCCAATCACAGAATGACCACTGATCTTTATAAACAGATCGTATATCATCTTGAACGACACGATTTATCGCTTAAAAAGATCGCACAGATCTGTGGAGTAGATCCTCATACTGTAAAAGCGATTGATAAAGATCGTCTCTCAAAGCTCTACACGACAGAAGATGGATCTCATCGCAAACTCAAGAAACCTATGGAGTATTCTCGTTATCTAGGCATTGATGAATTTAAACTTCATAACCATCATCAATATGCCACTCATATTATCGATCTGGATACAGGACATATCCTATGGATCGCTTTTGGAAAGAAAAAACAGATTGTATATGATTTTATCAACCATGTAGGATACAACTGGATGCGTCACGTTAAAGCGGTGAGCTGCGATATGAATGCTTATTTCTACTCGGCATTCCATGAAAAGTGTCCATGGATCCAGGTTGTGTATGATCGTTTTCATTTGATCAAAAACTTTAATGACAAGGTCATTTCTATGGTCAGAAAAGACGAGCAGCGCCGCTTAATCGAAGAAGGTAATATTGGGAAAGCTCGTTCATTAAAACAAACCCGATATATTCTTCTATCCTCTCCAGAAACACTTGAAAGGAAGGATGCGTTAGCGAGTCAAGGAACTTTTCTTGATTCTGGTCATGTCCTATTTCGAAAAGAACCCAAAATTCGCAAAGGCGGGTTAATGAAGAAATATAAACAGCTATTTAAAGAGAACGAACTGTTTTTCGCCATAGATCTCATTAAAGAAGAACTAAAAGAGGCCTATGCGACAAGTGACGAAAATACAATGGCAAATCATCTTACGCATATTGTAGAAATCTGCAATGCGACAAAGAATGAACATTTTAAATGGTTCTCTAACTTAATCCTCAAACACTGGAATGGATTGATTAGTCATGCGATTCTACGCTTGTCTAATGGCAAAATAGAAGGGATCAATAATAGAATCAAAACGGTTCGAAGAATGTCTTATGGTTTTCGAGATGACGAATATTTCTTCTTGAAGTTAATTGACATGAGTCGTTATCGATCAGCTTAATTCATAGATGATCCCACACGATTTTCCATAGAGCCGTTTTTAAACTCATTTTCTTCATTGATTATGCCTGTCGTTTTCTCATTCTCTCGATTATTTCAATTCTATTTTTTATCGCATCCTTTCCTCTATTCTTTTTTCTTTGTGTAAATCTAATTTGTTAAAATAAAGAAACAGAAATTCTACATCACCATTATGTTTGATTGTTCAAATATTTTAATGGATTTGAATTTAAGGAGACTTACTATGCAAATTGCCGATCGTATGAATTTTATTCAAAACTCTGTATTTGCCAATTTACGCAAAGACAAAGAACAATATGAACAACAACATCACCAACAAGTATTAGATTTTACTTTAGGTTCACCCAATATTCCCCCGGCACCGAACGTGATTCAAACACTCTCTAACCAAGCTCAAATTGCGCGTAATTATCGCTATGCTGTGGATCCTTTAAATGAATTGATCGATACGATTAGCGAATGGTATTTCAATCGCTATCAAGTTCGTTTAACTGCCGATGAGATTTGTCTTTTACAAGGCTCACAAGAAGCACTCGTCAATTTACCGCTTCTTTATTGTAATCCTGGCGATGGCATTCTCGTTCAAAACCCTTATTATCCCGCTTATGTCGATGCACCTCATATTGCTCAAGCCGATATTCTCTTTATGCCTTTAAAAGAAGAACATGATTATTTAATCGACTTTGACGCGATTAGCCCGATCCAACGGCAAAAAGCCAAAATGATGATCGTTTGTTACCCAAACAATCCAACAGGAGCGACTGCCCCTGATTGGTTTATTGAAAAGCTCATCCGTTTTGCCAAAGAAAACGACATTCTAGTGATCTATGATAATGCTTATTCTGATCTTATTTTTGATGGCTCGAAAGGAAAAAGCTTTTTATCCTTCGATGGCGCAAAAGAAGTCGGCATTGAACTCAATTCCTTTTCCAAATCTTATGGCATGGCTGGAGCTAGACTTGGGGTAATGGTGGGGAACGAAACAGTCATTGCTCAATATCGCAAACTAAAATCGAATCTTGATTATGGAGTATTCTTACCTGTTCAATATGCTGGTATTGAAGCTTTACAAACAGGATCGAAAATTGTTGAACAAACTAGACAAACTTATATTGAGCGACGCCAACTGCTACAACAAGAATTTTCCAAAGCCGGTTGGGCAATTGAACTAACTAAGGCGACTATGTTTATTTGGGCTCAGATTCCCGATGAATATGAAGATTCTTATGTTTTCACCAAAGATTTACTGTTTAAAACGGGCGTGTTAGTGACGCCAGGACTTGCCTTTGGACAAGAAGGCAAACGCTATGTCCGTCTTGCGTTAGTGACGGAAAATGAAACGATTTGCCAAGCTGCTAAACGATTTGAACAAACGCAATTTTTCCATTCTTTAACAACTTCAGACTAAAATGATTCAAAAAAAGCAGAAGAACTTCTTCTTTTGAAGGGTTCTTCTGCTTTTTCGTTTTTTATGATTTGTGTACTTCACGTTCTTCTTTTAAAAGATCACGAATTTCTTCTAATAATACAATTTGCGGATCTGGTTTAGGCTCTGGTTTTTCTTCTTGTTCTGCTTCTTTTTTCACTAAAGCAGCAGCCCGTTTAGAAGCGGCATTCATCGCTTTAATCATCATAAATACAACAAATGCGATGATCAAAAAATTAACGATAGCTTGTAAAAACGCACCATATTTCACTTGCACCGTTCCTACTTGAATAGAGAGTTGCGCTAGATCAACGCCAGCACAAAACATACCGACAATTGGCGTAATAATATCGTTGACTAACGAAGTCACGATTGCGGTAAATGCCGAACCAACAATGATCCCGACAGCCATATCGACGACATTTCCTCGTGAAATAAAATCTTTAAATTCTTGGAAAAATCCTTTCATACCTTCTTCTTTGAACTCCTCTGTATATTTTAGAGTTTTAAAAAACACAAATTTTGTGTGGTGATGTGTTGTTCATATTGTTCTTTGTCTTTACATAAATCGGTAAATACAGAGTTTTGAATAAAATTCATACGATCGGTAATTTGCATAGTAAGCCTCCTTGTTTTTAGATGATTCCACACAATTTTCCATCGAGGCTTTTTTCTACTCTATAAATTCTTCCTGTTATTCGTCTTTTAACATGCGATAACCCACACCGATATGGGTTTGAATATATTGCGGATTGTTTGCATCCTCTTCGATTTTCCGACGCAATGTCGCCATAAAGACACGCAAAGAAGCGATGTCATTATCCCAACTACTTCCCCATATTTTCTGAGTAATAAAAGTGTGAGTCAAAACTTTGCCAACATTTTGCGCCAATATACAAAGCAATTTATATTCAATCGGAGTTAAATGTAATTCTTCGCCCTTCAAATAGACACAACCGGCAGCATAGTCGATGATCAGATCCCCATTTTTAAAAACAGAGGATTGATTATCGAGATCTTTTTGCATTAATGGCAAACGTCTTTGGGCAACACGTAGCCTTGCTAAAAGCTCTTCAACTGAAAAAGGCTTTGTTAAATAATCATCCGCGCCGGCATCTAATGCTCCAATTTTATCGTGATCTTCACTTCGTGCACTGATAACAATAATCGGCATGCTAGACCAGGATCGGATTGTTTCGATAATTTCCACTCCATCGATATCCGGTAAACCTAAATCAAGTAAAACGATATCCGGATTATGAGAAGAAGCTTCTAGTATCGCATTTTCCCCATTTTCGGCAGTTAAATAACGATAATCGTGCGTCTTAAGTGTAGTAACCATCAAGTTGCGAACTGACGGGTCGTCTTCGACAATAAGTATAAGTGGTTTATTCATGAATTTTCACCTCTCCTATCGGTAATGTAAATCTAAAGATTGTGCCATGAGGCTGATTATCCAATACCGATATCGTTCCTCCATGGGCATTAATAATCGATTTGCATAAAGATAAGCCTAGACCAAGGCTTCGTCTACTATCTGCGATTTTATTTGATCCACAATAGAACATATCAAAAACATGTGCTTTAACTTCATCGGATATACCGGGACCATCATCGCTTATAGAAACGATCGCGTTGTTCCCTTGTTTTTTTGATTCGATCACAATTGATGATCCTTTCGGAGTATATTTAATCGCATTATCGATAATATTAATCAGCACTTGTACGATCAATTTGGCATCCATTTTTGCTAGAAGATATTCATCACTTCGTTTGACAGAAATCTTATGCTCAACCCGTTTTCGATTTACATGACGTAAAGCTTCATCAATTGCATCATCGATCAAATCTTCGCTCATTTGAATATTCAGTCGTCCTTGTTCGATGCGGGTCACAGCAAGCAAATTTTCTACTAAATTAATTAGCCACATCGAATCATCATAAATATCAGTATACAGCTGTAGTTTGGTCTGTTCATCAAAATATTCACCATTGACGATCAAGTTATTCGCATTACCAGAAATAGACGTTAATGGCGTTCGTAAATCATGAGAAATTGCTCTGAGTAAGTTTGCGCGTAGTTCTTCATTTTTAGCACGCACCGCCGCCTCTTCTTTTTCTCTTGCGTTTTTCTCATTTTCCATCGCTAATGCAAATTCCCCCAGTATGGAGAGTAAAATACTTTTTTCAAATGCTTCAAGCGGCTCATCATGCATCACAATGCCTACAACACCATAGACTTGATCGGTTACCCGCACAGCCAAATATAAACATTTTGAATTAGATAACGTTTCTGTAGTCGCCCCGGCATGTTTATTGTTTTTAAACACCCATTTTGCAACTGCTTGCTCATTTTCATTAATATAACTTGGATCAAAAGAATTTTGATGAATAAAAAATGTCATCGGATCTTTGAGCGTATCATTTTGCGCCGGATAAAAAATAATATCTTTTCCTAATAATTTATTCAGTTGTATGCAGGAAGCAGAGATGATTTCATTTTGACCTTTAGCAAACTGCAAGAGTTGGTTGGTATCAAACAAAATCTTAGTGCGATATGCAGCTTGTGCTGATTGCTTAGCATGATTTTTTAAACGGTTCGCTAAAGAACCCGTAATAAATGCTGCAATAAACATAATTACGAAAGTAACTGGATATCCTTGATCATAAGCCTGAAACGTAAACTTCGGATCTGTAAACAAAAAGTTAAACACCAAAACACTGACAATCGACGAAATCAAACTATAAATTTGATGAGTTGTCATAACAGAAGTGACTAAAACGCCTAATACATAAACTGCGATGATGTTGGCTTCATCGAAACCTAAACTTTTGAATAAATAGCCAATTAAACTCGATATTCCTAATATTGCGAAACATTTCAAAATATCTGGTAAAGAAAACACGAAAAAGCGATTCTGTTTAGCTTTTTTGGGATGGTAGCCTGTGATATTTTGATTGGAATCGGGAATAACATGGACATCTAGATTCGGTGCAAGTGAAATCACTTTTTCGGTTAAAGTCGGTTTAGCAAACACATTCTTTTTTGTAGCCAAACTACGTCCAATCACAATTTTGGACACACCAGAAAGACGGGCAAATTCTGCAATCTGAAATGGAACATCATCTCCATATACGATTTCGATTTTAGCGCCAAGTTGTTCAGCCAGGCGCATATTGGTACGCAAACGATTGCGGTCTTGTTCATCCATTTCTGGAAAGTCGGGTGTTTCAACAAACAAAGCTGTAAATGCACCTCTAAAAGCCGATGCCATCCGCGCTGCGGTTCGGATTATTTTGGCATTCGAGGGTGAAGAAGAAAGACAGACTAGAATATGCTCATCGGTATGATAATCTCCTCGACTTTTTATCCGTTCATTTCCCGTTAGCCGATTAACCCGATCAGCACAACGGCGCAGGGCAATTTCTCTAAGTGCCGTTAAATTTTCGACCGTAAAGAAATTCTGAATTGCTCTGTTTGCTTGCTCTTCACTATATACATCTCCCTCATTTAAACGATCAATTAAATCCTGGGGTTCAATATCAACAAGTTCTACCTGATCAGCCTGATCAAAGATCGAATCAGGAATTCGTTCACGAACTAATACTTGTGTAATGGAAGCCACCATATCATTTAAACTTTCAATATGCTGGACATTAACTGTCGTATACACATCAATGCCTGCTTTTAATAATTCTTCGATATCCTGATAACGTTTTGTATGACGGCATCCTTTTGCATTCGTATGCGCGAGCTCATCCACAAGAATCAGTTGTGGTTTTCTCGCCATTGCCTGATCTAAATCAAATTCATTAAGTGTGATACCGTTGTATTCAATTTTCAATGTTGGTATCGTTTCTAATCCTTGCAGTAAAGCCATTGTTTTGGGTCTAGCATGTGGTTCAATATAACCGGCAACCACATCTATACCGTTTTCTTTTGCTTCATGAGCAGCTTCTAACATTGCATATGTTTTTCCCACCCCTGCTGCATAGCCAAAAAATATTTTCAAACGTCCTCTATTTCGTTGTTTGTCTTCCTGATTGATGATTTTGAGCAGTTCATCGGGATTTTGTCTACCATCACTCATAGCATCGCCTCCATCAATATATTCATGTATTCTAATCTAAAGTAAATAAATTCTAAAAAAGTATTTCTCTAATCGTATTAAGAAAATCTAAAGAATAATTTTAAGTCTTATCCAAACTCAGGGGTCATGCAAATCATATAGTAAAATTTACACTTCACATCTCAACTATCACAATAAAAAATTACAAAAAAAGAGCGTATTCACGCTCTTTAAAATTTTTCTATTCTAATATGCCATCCAACATTAAATTCACTTTTAAAACATTGACCGTCTCTTCACCGAACACGCCTAGAAATTTACCTTGAGTGCATTTGTCGATTATCTCTTGCACTTCTTGTTCATTCATTTGATTCTCTTTAGCAATCCTTGCAACTTGATAATTTGCCGCTGCTTTAGAAATATGAGGATCTAATCCACTTCCAGAACAAGTCACTAAATCCACCGGAATTGCCGTTTCTTTCATGTCTGGATTAGCCTGACGAATCATATCAACGCGTTGGGCAACAAGTTGTTGATATTCTTCACTAGCTGGACTGAGATTACTTGGTGTTGCGTACATCAATGGTTCTCCATTTTCATCTTGATAAGTTGAAACATCAAGATTCATAATTCTGCCCCACATATGACGTTCATCATTATATTGTTGACCTAATAACTCACTTCCATATCGAACTCCATTCACTTCAATGATGCTGCCGTTGGATTGATGTGGAAAAATCAATTGAGCAGCTCCGGTAATAACTCCTGTATAAGCAATGCCACAAAGCACAGTAAAGACAATTAACATACTCAATGCTTTTTTAGTTATTTGTTTAATTTCTTTCATGATATCGCTATTCACTCCTTATTAATCCTTAAGCCAATCCAAATGCGACAAGTAACATATCAATCAGTTTGACGAAGATAAACGGTGCAATAAATCCTCCTAATCCGTAAACAAATAAATTAGATGAAAGCAGCTTTCCTGCTGGGACCTCACGATATTTAACTCCTTTAAGTGCCAGGGGGATCAAGGCAACAATAATTAGAGCATTATAAATAATAGCGGAAAGAACAGCACTTTGTGGGGAATGCAATCCCATAATATTCATTGCCGCAAGTCCGGGATATAATCCAGTAAATAATGCTGGAATAATTGCAAAATATTTAGCTACATCATTCGCAATCGAGAAAGTCGTCAAACTTCCTCTTGTCATCAATAACTGTTTTCCGATTCGAACAATATCGATTAATTTAGTTGGTGAAGAGTCTAAATCAACCATATTTCCCGCTTCTTTTGCGGCCTGCGTTCCTGTATTCATAGCAACAGCAACGTCGGCCTGTGCAAGTGCGGGAGCATCGTTGGTCCCATCTCCTGTCATAGCAACTAAATGGCCTTTTGCCTGGAAATCACGAATCATCGATAATTTACCTTCAGGGGTTGCTTCGGCAAGGAAATCATCCACCCCCGCTTCGGCTGCAATTGCCGCAGCGGTCATCGGGTTATCGCCAGTAATCATAATGGTCTTGATCCCCATTTTCCGTAGATCCGCAAATTTTTCTTGGACCCCTTGTTTGATAATATCTTTTAAATGAATAACCCCTAATACTTGATGATTTTTAGCTACAACAAGGGGAGTTCCACCGACACGAGCAATTTCCTGAACGATTTGATCACATTGTTCAGAATATACTCCACCTGCATTTTCAATATATTCCCGAATTGCTTGGGCAGCGCCCTTTCGAATTTCGTTTCCCGCATAATCCACACCACTCATTCTTGTTTTGGCAGTGAACGGAATAAAATTCATTTTTTGATCGGTTAAATTTCTTTCTCGAATATTGAATTTTTCTTTTGCAAGAATGACTACGCTTCTTCCTTCTGGTGTTTCATCAGCTAAAGAAGAAAGTTGTGCCGCATCGGCAAGTTCTTGTTCACTAACCCCATCAACTGGAATAAAAGCAGTTGCCTGACGGTTTCCTAACGTAATCGTTCCTGTTTTATCGAGCATTAAAATATCGACATCGCCGGCCGCTTCAATAGCACGACCACTCATGGCCAAAACATTGGCCTGATTCAGTCGACTCATCCCTGCAATTCCAATTGCAGAAAGCAAGGCGCCAATTGTTGTTGGAGCAAGGCAAACAAGTAAGGCAACTAGTGTGGTCACAGAAGTTGGATTATCGATACCTGCTTGTTTTGCACTAAAGATTGAATAGGTATACAAAGACATCGTAACTAAAATGAAGATAATCGATAATGCGATCAAAAAGATCTGCAAGGCGATTTCATTTGGGGTTTTCTTTCTCGCTGCCCCTTCTACCATCGCAATCATCTTATCTAAAAAACTTTGACCCGCTTCACTCGTAATTTGAACGACAATCCAGTCCGAAAGAACCATTGTTCCTCCGGTTACTGCGCTGCGATCTCCACCCGCTTCACGGATAACAGGAGCCGATTCCCCTGTAATCGCACTTTCATCCACTGATGCCGCTCCTTCAATGACTTCCCCATCCCCTGGGATTTGTTGACCGGCTTTAACGAGAACTAAATCTCCTTTTTTTAAAATACTAGAAGATACAGTAGTGATTTGATCTTTACGATCAATTGAAGCAATGCGATATGCTTCTACATCTTTTTTTGCTGCCCGAAGTGAATCGGCTTGTGCTTTTCCCCGTCCTTCAGCAATTGCTTCTGCAAAGTTAGCAAACAGACAGGTAAACCAAAGGATAATTGCAATCGCTAATGTATAACTACTTGGCGCATCTTTTAGGCCAAATAAAGAAAAGATCCAAAGTCCTGTAGTCAAAATTGCTGAAACATAAACTAAAAACATCACAGGATTATCCAGTTGTGTTTTGGGATTGAGTTTTACAAATGAATCTCGAATCGCTCTCGTCAGCATTTTCTTATCCACAAAAGCATTTTTTGTTTTCATAACAGTCATGCCTCCTTACATCAGGTTGCTGAAAAACTCAGCTAATGGACCTAAAGCCAAAGCCGGAAAGAAACTCAATGCGCCTACAATCAAAACGACAACAATTAATAAGAAGATAAACATTCCATTTGTTGTCGACAGAGTTCCTGCCGTTGTTGCAATTTTTTTCTTTTTGGCTAAATTTCCCGCAATCGCCAAAGTACCCACAATGGGTACAAAACGAGCAATGAGCATCGCCAGACCTAATGAGACATTTAAAAATACTGTATTGCTGTTGAAACCAGCAAAAGCCGATCCGTTATTGCCTCCACAAGAAGAAAAGGCATATAACAACTCACTAAAGCCATGAGCGCCATGATTCGTTAAACTCTCGCTCACTTCAGGAATCATTGCTGCAATTCCACTACCCACTAAGATCACAATCGGTGTTGTCAGGCAAACTAGAACTGCCCATTTCATTTCATAAGGTTCAATCTTTTTTCCTAAAAATTCCGGTGTACGACCAACCATTAATCCCGCAATAAAGACGGTCAAAATCGCAAATGCAAGCATTCCATACAGTCCGCAACCTACACCACCAAAGATCACTTCACCGACTTGCATTAAAAGCATGGTGACCATACCGCCAAGTGGCGTAAAACTATCATGCATCGCATTAACACTACCATTGGAAGCCGCAGTTGTATAAGCCGCCCAAGTTGAGGAAGAAGCAATTCCAAAGCGTGCTTCTTTTCCTTCCATATTTCCACCAGCCTGGTCCACTAGTGAAATATTCACTGCCCCATTTTGGGCAAGTTGCTGAGTTCCTGCTTGTTCACTGACCCCAATGCAGGCAATCGCAACAACTAAGCAAATAAACATCGCCGTAAAAATTGCGACCCCTTGTTTTTTGTTTTTAAGCGCGCTGCCAAAGGTAAAACATAAAGCAGCTGGGATCAACAAGATCGAAGTCATTTCAATCAGATTGGTAAATGCACTTGGATTTTCTAAAGGATGTGCCGAGTTTACGCCCATAAAGCCGCCACCATTCGTTCCAGTCATCTTAATCGCAACCTGACTAGCCGCCGGTCCCATTG
This sequence comes from Allobaculum stercoricanis DSM 13633, assembly GCF_000384195.1. Lineage (GTDB taxonomy): Bacteria > Bacillota_I > Bacilli_A > Erysipelotrichales > Erysipelotrichaceae > Allobaculum > Allobaculum stercoricanis. Next base: position 1,378,013 of record NZ_KB913034.1, read on the forward strand.
GAACAAATTGCTCAGTCACAATTTTTGCATCTTCAATAACTTGACCATCAACTTTAACGGTATTGGAAGATACATTAATATCAGCATCTTCAAGAATTTCACCATCTTGACTCACTGCTATAGGCTCAACTAAAGCAACACTGTTTGCTCCATCAAAATTTTGAATTACACCTCCACCAACGAGAAGTAAGGAAACTACAACATTCAATGGCAGAAGAATATGAATAATAATTCGCGTCACATCGACCCAGAAACTTCCCAGCCCATCTGCTTTCACTTTGATAAAGCCACGAATCAATGCGAACAATACCGCAATTCCAGTTGCAGCTGAAAGAAAGTTTTGAACCGTCAAGCCTACCGCCTGAGTTAAATAACTCAATGTTGACTCTCCGGCATAGGCCTGCCAGTTTGTGTTAGTAATAAAGCTAATTGCGGTATTCAAAGCTAAATCCCAATTCACACCCTTTAAGTGTTGCGGATTTCCGGGAAGAACACCTTGTAAAAGCTGTAAGACAAAAAGAAAGACAAATCCAATCCCAGAAAAGATCAGCACTGAAATTGCATATTTCTTCCAATTCATCTGCTCTTCACTATCCACACCCATCACCTTATAAACAGCAGTCTCACAGGGTGTGAGAATTTTAGATAAAAATGTCTTTTCCCCATTCATTACTTTTTTGATATAAGCACCTAGTGGAATGGCCAGCACAATCAAAAATGCAAGATACAGGACATATTGCATCACTGTCGCAAACATTACTGTTCATCCCCTTTCATCAAAATATAAAAATAGAAGATCAAAAGAGCTGTGGCACAAAGACCAATTGCTCCAACAATGACATTCATACTTTTTCCTCCTTACATGTGATACAGATTATAGTTCGTGCCAAATTAAAAATGGATTAACCTCAAACGCCACGAGATTAAAACTGTATAAAGAAATAAAAACAATTATCGAAAAACAATTTAGACAAATAACATTTAAAAAATAACTAGATGAAATGAAAAAGAGGATAATCAATAAATATCAACGTCATTTAGTTAACATGATTTCTTGTTCGCCAAATGATTCTTATGATTATCGAATTTGGAAAAATAGAAACTAAAATAAACTTTTCGTATTCTCAAAATGGTCCAATAAAAAGCCGATTAATTTGAGTTCTTTGCCGCCCAATGAGTAAGGGTAACTCCGTAAAGAAGGAATAGAGTCAAATAGGATTAATTCAAATTTCACCCTCTCACTACACCGTACGTACAGTTCTCATGTACGGTGCTACAGCTTTAAACCATTCTTATCCAGATTGTTCCAGAAGATTACAATTCTCCTGAATTAGATTTTTAGATCCAGAAGATCAATCCCACTCAACTTTACTTAGAATCAATTACATTAGTCATAATCAAAACATGAGTATGAGATCAGGATACTTCTATAGCAAACCTAATCCCCATGCAATTGGGAATGCAACCATTAAAGTGAATAAAAAAAGCGCAAACAAAGTTAAAATTGGTAATCCAATAAACATAAACAGCAACCCATATAATGGATGTCTAAAAGCCAAATGTTCTGCCCGAGCATCCATTTTATGTAAAATTTGATGAATAGATTTTAATGAATTTGTCATAATTCTTATCCCCCTTACACCAATAAGAATTACACGACTTGAATTAAAATAGGGAAAGGACAAGGATAACAGAATTAAGATCCTATAAACCTCAATTGTTTTTTTTCAGTACTTATCGAGGGCAGTTAGATATCCAATACACCATGACTCTTCCATAATCCCAAAACAGCATGTTCAGACTATCGTCTTGAACCAACGCAAAACAAGGTGCCAGATTCGCTCAAATCTTTTTGTTCGAGCTTACTGACACCTTGTTCAGACTTATTTTGTTCTTAAATAAGAAAGAAAAATTCGATCATTACACATCAATTTATTCTTTCATCAATATTGTGATGGTGTAATCCACTATTTGGATTGTAGACAAGATAAAGGGCTTGGCCAGTTTTCTTCTTCAGCCATGAAAGATATACCTTCATCATACCATTCAACACTTTTTACATATTTAGAGCCTTCTTGATTCTATGTAAAACCATGTAAGATGCTTATTGATTTCTATGTATACAAGGACGAATCATTACCGATCATACTTTTTAGCAAATCAAAATTTAAGCTTTTGAAATAGGTGCTGTTTTATTTTTCAGCCATTCTGCTTCTTCTTGAGTTAAACGTGGAGAAATTGTGTCATATACACGTTTATGATAAGCATTTAACCATTCGATTTCATCATCAGTCATGATGTTTAAATCTAATCCACGAACATCAAATGGAACTAATGTTAGTGGATCATGGCATAAGAAATCATGACTTTCAGTTGAGCAATAAGGTTTTGTGACGATTAAGTTTTCGTGACGAATACCAAATTTACCTTCTACATAAACACCTGGTTCATTACTTGTGACCATACCGACTTCTAATGGTGCAGAATCGCGACGTTCTGGTACAATTCTCCATCTAATGCCGTTAGGACCTTCATGAACGCTAAGTAAGCATCCAACACCATGGCCTGTTCCGTGATTAAAATCTAATCCTTTTTTCCATAATGGTTGACGTGCTTCAATATCTAAGTTTAATCCACATGCGCCTTTAGGGAATACGGCACGAGACAGATGGATGTGTCCTTGTAAAACAAGAGTGAACGCTTCACGTTCTTCATCTGTTAATTCCCCAACAACAAATGTACGAGTAATATCTGTTGTTCCTGTTAAATAATGTCCACCAGAATCGAGAAGGTATAAACCTCTTGGTTCAATGACAACAGGATGAGCTTCATCTGGGTGGTAGTGAGGCATAGACGCATTTGCACCATATGCAGAAATTGTTGTGAAAGAGTCTTCTACGAATTCTGGTTGTAAAGAACGTAAATGGTGCAGGTGGTTTCTTGCATCAATTTCCGTTACAGTATGGCCAGCATTCATTTCTTCTTCTAACCATTTCCAGAATTGAATCATTGCAACTGCATCACGTCTGTGTGTTTCATAGAAACCTTCAACTTCAACTGGGTTTTTCTTCGCTTTTAAAAGTTGAACTGGATCGACTGACCAAATTGGTTGTTGAATTGCACGACCGATGCGAGAGTTGATAAAGCTTTTATCCATTAAAACTGAACCATCGAGTGTTTCAACATCTGCGTAAATGTCGCGATATCCTTTAATTTCAATTCCATTTTGTGTCAATAATTCTCTACTTTGATCATCTAATCGAGAACCATCGATATATAAAACGCCATAATCTTGATCATCTAAAATGGAGTATGCTAAAGCGACTGGAAAGCTTGGAATATCGTGAGCGCGTAAGTTGTAGAGCCAAGCAACTTCGTCAATTTTAGAGAGGACATGATATTTAGCGCCTTCTTTTTTCATTGCTTCACGAACTGCAACGAGTTTATCGGCAATTGACATGCCAGTATATTTTTCATCGTAGTGGAATGTTTTAGAGTTTGGTAAAGCTGGACGATCTGGCCATGCTTCTCCTGCTAAATCTAAATCTGTAACAATTTCCAGATCTTTTGTTTTGAATGCATTTTGATACATTTCAAAATCAGTCATCGATACGCAACGACCGTCGAAAGCAACGCGTTGGTGTTGAGCAAGATGATCTAAAATATAATCTTTAATCGTTGGCGTATCTTTTTCGCCCATTTTCATTAAATCAATGCCACTGCCTTCTAATTCTTTTGCGGCTTGAATGAAGTAGCGTCCATCTGTCCAAACTCCTGCCTGGTCATCTAAAACAACAAGGACACCAGCACTTCCTGTAAATCCTGAGAAGTGGCGACGAGCACTGAAATAGTCACAAACATACTCAGTATCATGGAAGTCAGAAGTTGGAATGATCAGAGCATGGACATCATGTTCCCTCATCTTTTCACGTAATAATTTCATTTGATTGGATTCCATAAGTATTCCTTTCTTTCGTTGGCGTGCACAAGGCTATTTAAAGTCTGTAAGCAAGCATCTCTATTCATTGTAGACCATTTTTCACAATGTTGGGTAAGAATTTGTCTTTCCTAGTCAAACAAAAATAAAAACCCTTCTCATACAAACTCAAATTATTGCGTTTGAGCTTTGTCAAAAAGGGTTTTATTGAATCAATAAATTCAATAAATTTAATTTAAACGCCCGCTGGTACATTTGGATCAACTGGTGCTGAGGCATTTGGATCTACTGGCACATTTGGATCAACTAGTGCTGGGGCATTTGGATCTACTGGAGCACTTGGTTGCGCTTCTTCCGGTGGCATTGATTCTGAAGTAATCTGATCCACTTCATTTTTATTATGCGGTAGACGAACAAGCTTTGTGAGAGTTTGATCTTGGTTATAGATCATGGAGAGCACATTTGTAGAATAAGCACCTAAACCAAACAAGATTGACAACATCAAGAGCGTTTTAATTACATAAGAGACAATATGGACGCCTTTAAATGTATTTTCTAAACGCATATATTTAAACTGTCCCCATAGATTGACTACAGGAACAAGCAATACAATCAATTGAGCTAAATATCCCATTGGAGTAATGTTGTTGAGATAAAGCATAATATTGAATGCTTCTTTGGATTCGATCGTGTTGGCATAGTCAAAGAAATATTTCCATAACATATAACCATTCATCATGCCTAAAGCACACATTAAGCTAATCGCATAAATAGCACTGACAAAGAAAATCACGATTCGCTTATTGGCATCATTGTTGGCTTGTGTTAAACGAACAACACGCGACAATGTACAAAGATAAGTGAAAGTCAGCCACACTCCATATATCCAAGGGGAATATGGGATCCATGGTGCGCTCACACATAAAATAATTGAAATCCAGATCATGAAGTTGGCTAATGTATCCGTTCTAGAATGCCAGCGTTTGATTTTACGGATTCCAAACGTCTTCATCGAAAAAGGTGTCGTACATAATGCGATCATTTTAAATGGCAAGCAAGCGATCAGGACCGCAATGAATATTCCAATTCCGAGTTGAAGGTAAACGTTACTCAAAATTCCATTCATATTTTCTCTTCTTTTTTCCTTTATTTTGTTTAAAAATAGTTCCCGATTCGAGAGGGCTATTTCTTATATTTTTCAATCACCGTTTTTTATCGTATCATTGAATCCGTTTTTCTTCACGCTTTGTCCCATAAAAGCAATTCAATTTCCATAAACTCAATCCAAAAATGAAGCAAAAAAGGGCTGCAACAGCAACTACGGAAACTTGCAGATCTAGACTTGCCAGCTTTGAAACATAACGGATGGCTAAAAACAAAACAAATAATCCGGCTAAAGAAAGCCAACGCCAAATTCCATGATCAAAGCGTATAATCACTTCAATCAATGCCCGACAAACTAGATAGAGTCCCAGTGCACTAACGATTTGTGATAATCCAAAGTTCATCATCCCCATTAAATTTTGATGGTCGATAATTTGATCAAACAGCACATCAAATAAAACAATCCAAGCACTGATTGCTAGCAAAGCATCCCAAAAATCAACTGTCCATTTGTTTTTTGTTTGGATCAGTTTTTCTTTTTCGTTTGCAAACTGTTCTTGAAAACAATCTAATGCAGTTTGTGCATCTTCTTGATTTTGATTCAACTTTTCTAAAAGTTTAAAAATCATTTGTTCTTGTTGAACAAATGGGATTGGCAACGAGCGAATTTGATTGATCAAGCGCTTTGTGGGCGCAAATACACAACTCGGAATTTGATCGACATCAAAGCGTTTAGCATTTAAATACGTATAGAGATTCATGAAAGTACCTTTATATTTTCTTTTGGTAGTGCATCTTCGTGGTTTTGCACAATTTGTTCAACACGGTTACGAACACTGGCTAACACAGTCCAATAATCTTCTTGTTTCGCAAAACAAATGATGCGAATCATGAGTGATTTTCCATTTGTACTGTAGTCTGCTACGACAGTCATCGGCTTCGGATCTTTTAATACGCCCGTTTCATTTTCGAGCATCGTTTGGATCTCATTTTGGATTTGATCATAAGAACATGTTCGTGAAACCGGCACAATAAAAGCCACACGACGACTTGGTGAAACAGAGTAATTCACAATCGGCGTAGAGATCAATTGGGCATTAGGAATGACGACTTCTTGTAAATCAAATGTTTCTAATGTTGTAAACATAATTTCAATTGTTTTGACTGTTCCTTCAAACTCTTCATTTTGGATGTAGTCCCCAATACGAAACGGTTTTGTCATCAAAATTTGAATTCCACTCGCCACATTGGCCATATTTTCTCGCAAAGCTAAAGAAACACCTAAACCTAAAGCAGAAACAGCACCGACTACAACTGACATATTCACGCCAATTTGCGCTAAGGCAATGACAATTGCGATGATTCGAATCGAAATATTGACTGCCGATCCGGTAAACGTTAAAACACCTTGATCAACAAGTGTTCCTCTCGCATTTTGAAATTTTAATATGATATTTTTGACAAAAGAGCCAAAGAAAAACCCAACAGCAATCTCTGCCATTGCCGCTGCAAGATCGATCCAAAAGCTATTTTTAATGAGTTCTTCCCACATTGTTCATCCCTCGATTTCATTTTCTTGTTCAGTGATTTAGGAACTTTAATTTTATCAGACATCGCTTGCTTTAGACGAAAAAAAGGTTATCTCGATCTGGTCATTGATCAAAGACAACCTTTCTATTCATATTTTTTTATTTTTTAGCATTCAGCTTGAGCTGCTTGTAAACGTTCGATAGCAACATCGATACGTTTGAGTGCTTCTTCTTTACCTAAGATGAATGCAATTTCAATTGCTCCACCTGGAGTGAATTGTTTTCCAGAAAGAGCAGTACGAACTGGCCATAAAACTTGTCCGTTTTTCATTTCTAATTCTTTTGGTAAAGCCAAAAGTGTTTCATGTACGGACTCAGCAGTCCAAGTATCCATCTGTTCTAATACCCCGCGAACAGCTTGTAAAGCAACTAAAGCTGTTTCTGGAGTGGATTTCATTTTCTTATGGCGATACATTTCAAGATCGTATTCACCTGGTTGATCAAAGAAATCTACAGATTCTTCGATTTGATTGAGCACATCGATACGAGGCTGAATAATCTTCGCAATTTCACGACGATCATATGGTCCTTGTACAGCTTTTTCTAAATATGATGCAACGGTTTCGTAATATTCGTCTTCACTCATATTGCGCAGATACATACCGTTCATCCAAGTGAGTTTATCGATATCAAAGATCGCACCAGAACGAGAAATACGTTTCACGTCGAAGACTTCGATAAGTTCTTCTAAAGAGTAAATTTCTTGTTCAGTAGGTGGTGCCCATCCTAAAAGAGCGATATAGTTGATTACTGCCTGTGGTAAATAACCTTTAGCAACTAAATCTTGGAAAGATGCGTCTCCATTTCGTTTAGATAATTTATGGAATTCATCCTTCATTACTGGTGGTACGTGTACATAAGTTGGACGTTGCCATCCATATGCGTCATAAATTAAGTTGTATTTTGGTGTAGAAGATAAGTATTCGTTACCACGAACAACATGTGTGATGTTCATTGTGTGGTCATCGATAATGTTGGCAAAGTTGTATGTTGGGAATCCATCAGATTTTAATAAGATTTGTTCATCTAATAAATCACCATCAAATTCGATGCGTCCATAAACTTCGTCATCAAAATAAGTATCTCCCACGTTTTCGATTGTTTGGCGAATAACATAAGGTTCACCTGCATCAAGACGTGATTGAATTTCTTCTTGTGATAAGTGTTTGCATGGATCTTGGAATTTAAAAGAAATTCCTAAAGATTCAGCTTCTTTTCTTTGTTCTTCGATATCTTCTTCGGAACAGAAGCAATAGTGAGCATGTCCTGTTTTTACTAATTCTTCGGCATAGCCTTTATACATTCCTAAACGCTCAGATTGAACATAAGGTCCAAAATCACCACCGATATCTGGTCCTTCATCCCAGTTCAAGCCGACTTGTTTCAATGTGTCATAAATAATATCGACAGCTCCTTCAACCTTTCTGCCTTGGTCAGTATCTTCAATTCTTAACAGAAAGTCTCCACCTTCATGTTTTGCGATGAGGTATTCGAAGAGCGCTGTTCGCAAGTTACCAATATGCATATACCCAGTTGGGGATGGTGCAAACCGCGTTCTGATTTTTTTAGTCATGAAAGAAGTCTCCTTTTCTCATTGAAAGTTTAGTTGATTCCATCGTTTTTTGCAAAAAAACAAATCATCTTTACTCTGACTTTCCTTTATACAATATAAATTTCCACAAAATTACTACACATCAAAAAAAATGATCTTTCCTCGATCAAACTTCATAACAAAAGAAAACAGTATGAAATCTTAATCGTAAAGCTCTATATTTTAAACCTGCCTCACCTCAAAGTTTTGCGGAAATTGGAGGTTTTGGCATATAAAGTTTTGCGGAAATTGGAGGTTTTGGCATATAAAGTTTTGCGGAAATTGGAGGTTTTGGCATATAAAGTTTTGCGGAAATTGGATGTGCATTTGATTTTGTCCTTAAATAAAGCTAAAATAGAATCATGAAAGAGTGGTTCAAAATGTTCAAAAGAAAAATATATAATGAGATTAAAAAATGGAAAGAAGAATCGAATGGTAGAACAGCTTTATTGATAGAAGGTGCTCGTCGTGTAGGAAAATCTACCATCGTAGAGTCATTTGCGAAAAACGAATATGCCTCATATATTTTGATTGATTTTTCTGTTGTCGGAAATGATATAAAGATCCTTTTTGATGATATGTCCAATCTAAATTATTTCTTTACTTCACTACAATTGTATTTTCGAGTGGAATTAAAAGAACGAAACTCTGTAATTATTTTTGATGAAGTGCAGTTATGCCCAAAAGCCAGACAAGCAATTAAATCTTTAGTAAAAGATGGCCGATATGATTATATTGAAACAGGATCACTTATCTCCATCAAAAAGAACGTCAAGGATATTTTGATTCCAAGTGAAGAGCAAAAGATACAAATGAATCCAATGGATTACGAAGAATTCCTTTGGGCTCTTGGAGATTTTTCGACAATGAATCTTTTACGAACTGTATTCGAATCAAGAAAGAGACTTGGAGACGATTTAAATCGTAAAATGATGCAACAGTTCAGACTTTATATGCTAGTTGGTGGAATGCCCCAGGCAGTGTATGAATACATCCAAACAAATAATTTTAAAAAAGTTGACGAAGTTAAAAGAAATATCATCTCCCTCTATGAAGATGATTTTCGAAAGATTGATTCTACCGGTCGATTGGCTATGATCTTTGAAGCTATCCCATCCCAGTTGAATAAAAAAGCCAAGGGATTCCAAACAAAAAAAGTTATAAAATCTTACAAAGTCAAAGAAGATGTAATTTTAAGTTTGATATCAGAGCTGAAAGATTCAAAAGTTGTCAATATTGCCTATCATTGCAACAACCCAGATGTTGGTTTATCTGCCAGCAAAGATTTAGATCTTTACAAATTGTATATGGCTGATACCGGGTTGTTTGTGACGATGCAATTTAAAGATAAAGATTTTACAGACAACATCATTTATGAAAAATTGTTGAGCGATAAGTTATCAGCCAATCTCGGATATCTTTATGAAAATGCTGTAGCACAAGCTATCGTTTCTTCGGGTAATCAATTGTTCTATTACACATTTACCAATGATGAAATTAAAAAGAATTATGAAATCGACTTTATCTTGTCTAAAAAGAACAAAATCTGTCCTATTGAAGTGAAATCATCAAACTATAGAAAACATATCTCCATCGATAAGTTTTATGAAAAATTCTCCAATCGAATTTTAAAACGCTATATCATTCATACCAAAGACATTTCGAAAGACAAAGATATTCAATGCATACCAATCTATTTATCTTCATTAGTATGCGAAGAATAATTTAATATAGTTATCGATAACATCAATTCATCTGCGAAAGTTAGCCAGAAGAGCTAACAACTTTCGCAGATTTTTTATTAAATTTTTATCAACATATAAATGGAGAATTCGTAACCTTAGTTTGCAGAATCAAAATTGTTCAAAGAATGACTTTTGAAATGATGAGTCTCGTCTTGTAATTATCGATGTCAGTTGCTATCACATAACTTGATCTATGGATGACCCCACTCGATTTTCCATAGAGCCTTCTTTTTATATCGTCTACCACACTTCTTTCAGTTCTATGGTTTCACTTTCCCGAAAAAGCATAGTGCCATCTCCTTTATTTCAAATTTGTGCGTCTATCCTATCAAATCGTGCCGTTAAAGCTGACACGATTATGATTCAATTATGACACGTTATATACTGAACTGTTCACATAATTATACCTAAAGAGCCGCTACAGCCCCTTCTTGCTCACAGCGTGTGAAAAGATCGGATTTTACATAGAGAATAAAAAAACGCCATTCTTGCGAATGACGTAACTTTCACATGGCTGGGGTACTTGGATTCGAACCAAGGAAATGGCAGATTCAGAGTCTGCTGCCTTACCGCTTGGCTATACCCCAATGTGCCTAGTTATATTAGCCCACTTCGATGGCAAATGCAACAACGAAATGAAAAAAAGTTATTTGGTCAAGACGATTTTTGTTATCTAATCCTTCCCCTACCCCCAAATCAAAGATCGTTGTTGGTACAATAAAAATATGAATCAAACAAGCAATGCCCAGAAAGATATCATGCAAATGCTCCATCAAGAACCGTTTTTTCTTTCTTTGCATTATGTCTATATTTTATCTTGCCATGATGGAACACTCTATACCGGCTATACCTCTAATCTAATTCGCCGTCTTCAAATGCATAATTGCGGAAAAGGAGCAAAATATACAAAGTATCGCACGCCAGTGTATTTAACTTATCATGAAGTTTATCTTTCTAAATCAGAAGCGTTAAAACGAGAATATAAAATCAAACAGCTCACTCGTCTGCAAAAGCTCGAACTGATCAAAAATCATTGTTTCTGTTTGATTGATTCTTCTTTGCAGTCCTCATTATGGCAAAAATAAAAGGAGACCTTTTACGATCTCCTTATGTTCAATTTTTATTTCATTTCTTCTAGCGCCATCATTTTCTCTTCCCACTCGTTGGTATAATGGGCAATCTCATTATGCTTTTCATCAATTGTGGCATCGAGTTCTTCCATCTTGCGGTAGTCTTGATAATATTCAGGCTCATATCGCAGCTCTCTTAACGCTTCTAACTCTTCTTGCGCTTTTTCAAGTAATTCTTCTAGTTTTGCCACGCGGTTAGTGAGTGCATTTTTTTCTTGACGCATTTGCGCTGCTGTTTTTTCCGGTGATGCCGATTTAAGTTTTTGGCTTGTTTTAGCAACAACAGCAGCTGAAGAAAGCGTTCCTGCTTTTTTGCGTTCCGCATACTGATCATATGTAAAATCAAACAACTGACTATCCTCGCCGATTTCTAAAACTTGATCCGCCATTTTCGATAAGAACATACGGTCGTGGCTAACAAACAGTAATGTTCCGTCATAATCTTTGAGTGCTTTTTCTAACGCTTCTTTTGCTGGAATATCAAGGTGGTTAGTCGGTTCGTCAAGAATCAACAAGTTATCGTGTGCCATCATCAATCTTGCTAAAGAAAGACAAACTTTTTCGCCCCCAGATAAGTCATTGACTTCTTTAAACACCTCATCTTGCGTAAATAAGAAGGCTGCTAACGTACTGCGGATTTGAGTTTGCGTACTATCAGGATTGTCATCCCATAACGTATCGAGAACCGTTTTATTCGATCGCATTGCAGCTGTTTCTTGATCAAAATAACCAATATCGATTTGATGCCCAAAATGGAATGATCCGGACAAAGGCTGTAATTGCCCCGTTAATGTTTTTAACAAAGTGGATTTTCCAATTCCATTTGGTCCAACAATCCCAATTCGATTTTGACGATGCATTTCAAAAGAGACACAAGAAAGTGGATGATCATATCCAAAACAAAGATGATCAACCTCTAAGACTTGATTGCCTCCTTTACGTGCACTCGAAAATGAAGCTTTCAATTTAGACGTATCTGTTTTGACATCTTCAATGCGCTCCATGCGATCTAAATATTTTATCTTCGATTGTGCAAAAGCTGCTTTCGTTCCCTTGTAACGGAATTTTTCAATGACGTCTTCCAAGCGTTTAATTTCTTCTTGTTGGCGAATATAAGCCTCATGATTTTTTTCAAGCCAGTCTTCTTTCGCTTGAACATAATGGGTATAGTTGCCCGGATAGCGTGTCGTTCTTCCAAATTCAATTTCTATAATTTCATCGCAAACATGATCTAAGAACATACGGTCATGGCTGACAATAATGACTGCACTTGGATAACGAGCGATATATCCTTCTAACCATTCGATTGAATCCAAATCAAGATGGTTAGTCGGTTCGTCTAGCAATAAGACATCTGGTTTTTCTAATAACAGACGAGCGAGCGCAATTCGAGTTTGTTGTCCACTAGAGAACTCATTGATCCGTTTTGATAAATCACTTTCTTCAAATCCAAAGTGATAGAACACGCTTCTTAGTTCATGTTCATAATCATAACCGCCCATTGTTTCAAAGCGATTGAGTAAGCGATCATACTTTTCGAGTGCTTTTTCACTATGATCTAAGGCAAGCAATTCTGCTTGTTCATTCACTTGTTTTTCCAGTTCTTTCAAAGGAATAAAGACTTCTTCTAAAGCCTCTAATACTGTCATTGTTTTATCATCAAAAAGCGTTTGGGAAATCGATCCGATTTTTGTCGCGTTAGGAATAATCATTTCGCCACGATCAAAATCTTCGTTTTTCGCAATGATATTGAGTAATGTTGTTTTACCACAACCATTACGACCAACTAAGCCGATTTTCTCATTCCCTTTAACTTGTAAGCTTGCACCTTGCAAGATATCGTGTGCCCCATACGATTTATACAGATTGGAAACCTGAAGTTTCATCGGTTCACATCCTTTCTGTCATAAAAGAAGAAAGTACCACAATCGATACTTTCCGTAATTTTCTATTGAATATGTTGATGTTGAAAGTCAACAAAGATGATTTTAATCGAGTTTGATCGAATTGTGAATGGATGCATAATCTAAAATTCCTTGCGCAATTCCATCCGCAATTGCATCGACATGTTCGGCATAATAAGCGTGAGATTCAATATTCGCCGTTGAAGCATAATAGAAGACAACGCTATTCATACCATATTGATCCGAGAATGCCGCATTTCCTTGCCAATGGCTCATCATCCCGGCACTCGTGACTTTTCCACCCGCTTCGCGAATTTCATCCGTCATCGAAAAACGAGTATATTGATAAGCTTGATCTTTGACGAAATCGTCATAGATATTTCCTTGTTTCAATTCCGAAGTATGACTAACGACCTGCAAAGGTGCTCCCAAGTTTTGACAAGTTGACGAAATTAGGTCCCCTAATTTCGCATTTGTAAAAGGTGAGGACACGATGTAAGGTTGTCCATAATTAGGGTTTGAATTCATCGCTAAAGTTAAAAAGACTTTTGCGTTGGCTTCATATGCTTTTGCCATTGAAGAATCGCCGCCTAAAGTTGTCGTATACGTATCTTCATCCCGTGTTAACATCACGCGAAGTCCCGCTTGTTCTAAACGCATTTTAACTAATAAAGCAAGTTGCCAACTTTGTTGAGATTCATTAAATCCATCCTCTAATGGCGCAGGTGTGATTCCATATTCATTCACCCCGCTTGTTCCCGATGGATTGATCGCAACATCGTAAACTGTTGGTAACATCTCATCTACTTTTGTCACCGTTAAATATAGATAAGCTTGATCATACACTACATTATATTTACGCAAAAATGTTGGATTGGCGATGATACGAATTTCATTCGCTTTACCATGGTCACTCATCGTATAAAAAGGATCAGACAAGAAGTACGATGGCATATATGCTCGTTTTGGTTTATATCCATCAGCCAAATAGACTTCATACACCCCTTCGTCTAAAAGCTGTAAATCAATTCCCGAATCTGCTCCTCCACTAAATGTCGCTGTAACGGTTTCATCTGTTGCAATATTGCGCAACGAACAATTTCGACCAAAAAAGCCATCCGTTTCCATTGGTTCAAACGTACGATCGTAGAACACTAATGAAGTGCCATAAACTGTATAGTCTTTGACTTCAATTTGTTCATCTTTGGCAAATTCTGCTTGCGGTAATGTCATTAAATCCCCAGGTCCTATTTGATCGAGTGCTGTCCCTGTTTGATTTTCTGGCTCACGAATCGCAAAATACCAAATTCCAAATCCTGTTGCCACAATGGCCACGGCAATCGCACAAAGAATTGCGATTGATTTTTTCTTTATTTTTTTTCTTTTCTTATTGTCTTTCCGTTCGCTTGAATTTTGCGACGGATCTTTCTTTTTGAACATCATGTTCAAAGACTAACAAAAAAAAGCGCGAAATGACCAAAAAATCAGAATTATTTCAAAACTGTATTCTTTTCCGTTTCCATTTGATCATTATCCATCGCAAACCCGGTCTATTCTTTATGTTCTGACCTTTTATTTTGTTGAAACGTAAAAAGAAAAAGAAGAATTCTTACCCTCCAATTTGTTATTGAAATGGAGATCGAACTCTTCTTTTCTGAAATATAAGTTATAAGGAATAGAGAAAAAGGAAAACAGAACATTGCTTTAAGCAATTATTTCTTCCTTTACCACTATACAAAATTTAAAAGCATAAGCCTTTTGAAACGCCCAAATATTTGATTTCTATATTGGACAATTGCTAATTCAAAAAAATGCTTAATTGATATACCAAGTAAGAACACTTAACAAAAGTTATCGATCTCTTCTACAAATAGCGAATCATATTTCAGCCCGATTTTGGCATTAATCTTCTTTCCCATATTTTTGCCAAAATCCACTTTTTCTAGGTGCGATTTTCACGTTTATTTTCGACACTAAACCACGGCTATCGCATAAGATTCCCATTGACGGTTGCTAATATACAGTCAAGGAAATCAAAGCAGCAGATTTCCAATAATTTCCTTTCTTTTTTCTCTTAAAACATAATCATACTATGGAAACTCTCGACTCGCCCTCGAGAGTTTTTATTTGTTTTATCAAAGAAATCGATATATATTGCAACTTCATATCACTCTTTCATTCAAATTCAAAAATAGCTATTGAACAAAACTCTAATTCATCAGCCTGTACGAATTAAAAACAGAGATCTTCTTTTCTTATCTTCAAATAAGGAACTGGAATCATTTTCTCTATCGAAATCATCAAGATTTTTCTTACCCACAATTTTGCCGAAATCCACTTTTTTCTTACCTAATTTTAACGTTTGTTTTCGATACTAAACCACGACAATCGCATAAGATTCCCATGAGGAATTGCTAATATACAGTCAAGGAAATCAAAGCAGTGATTTCCAATAATTTCCTTTCTTTTTTCTCTTAATATCATAAACATACAATAGAGACTCTCGATTCGCCCTCGAGAGTTTTTATTTGTTTTGGCGATTTAAAGGAATAAACTTTTCGATCCATATATCAGTAAATTGATTTTTAAGCCAAATCATAGTCTACCTATTTGGAATGAAATCTTATAAAAAAGATTAAATTATCACCTTGCCGTTCGACAAAACAAGCGAAAGCGTTTAACCCATAATTCTGCCAAAATCCACTCTTTTCTTCCCCATTTTTCACGATTATTTTTGATACTAAACCACGACTATCGCACAAGATTCCCATGAGGAATTGCTAATATACAGTCAAGGAAATCAAAGCAGCAGATTTCCTAAATTTCCTTTCTTTTTTCTCTTAAAACATAATCATACAATGGGAACTCTCGCCTCACCAACGAGAGTTTTTATTTTGTCTTGTGCTCTGAATAGATTGATCTTGATCAAATTTCAACATCTTTTTAAAAGAAACTCAGCTCTGTTTAGACATCTCCAAGGCCAAATGGACACACCCACAATTTTGCCAAAATCCACTTTTTTACCACCTATTTTTCACGTTTGTTTTTGATACTAAGCCATGGCAATCGCATAAGATTCCCATCGACGGTTGCTAATATACAATCATGGAAATCAAAGCAGCAGATTTCCAATAATTTCCTTTCTTTTTTCTCTTTATAATATAAACTTTCGATAGAAACTCTCGCCTCACCAACGAGAGTTTTTATTTTGCCTTCTTTGCGCAAATAAAAAAAGCATGAACCTAATCGTTCACGCAATACAGATCTATACAATCTAATTCTAGTTTAAAGGTAATGTAGGATGTACATAAGCCACAAATGGAGTGGAACAATTCACGCTAAAGATTGCTGTTGTAAAACCATTCCATCCGCCGTGTACAGCTTGTCCATCGCCAATATAAATTGCGACATGTCCTTGGTACACAATAATGTCACCTGGAACAGGGGTATTTGTAACTTCACCTAAAGATAAGTAACCAGCAGGTGCGCTATGGAAGTCAATACCAACTGCTTTTAAAGAGTTCGTTACTAACATCGTGCAATCTTGATTTACACCGATTTGGCTTAAAGCTGCTTGGGCAATTTTGTCATATGCTTTTGGATCTGCTTGCCCTTTGCCTGTTTGGTCGAAGTAATAGTTTCCTCTGGTTACGTCAGTTTCCATTAAACCATTTTCGTCAAAGCTATATTGGGCATCGTTGATTTTTACGATTTCGTTTTCAATCATTTCTCCCGATTCATTGAAGTAATATGTACCTGCATTAGTATTCAATAAACCAGTATGTTTACTTCCTTTATTATCTAAGTAATACGTTTTGTCATTGATTTCAGTAAAACCAGTTTTTTTCACTGCATCTTGTACTGAATTTGTTTTATATTTTGAAGAAGTGCCATCCAATCCAGAAATTGTTGCTTTTAAGCTTTTGTTCACGATTTTATTTTGATTCACTTGAGCGGCAAGCACGTTTGGATTGATCACTCCTGTTGCAAGCAAGAGAGCTGTACTAACTGAAAGAAGAGATTGAGTAAATTTTGCTTTCATTTGGTGTCCTCCTTGTCGACGAAAAATACCTTACCAATCCTCTTTTTTGAAATCAAAGCTCTTCGTTCATTTTCCTTAATAATTTCTTAAGAATTTTGTTGATCAAAAATATAAAAAAGCTTTATATAAAGCACTTCTTCAATTTTTAAGGGAAATTATGTGTTTCTTCATGAAATTTCATTATTTTTTGTTTGTTTGTCTATTGTGAACATTTTTCTGTTTTTCCTTGAAATTCGAATACAATTTCAAATTGTTTTCTTCCCATATTTAAGGCATTTTCACTCGTTTTCTCACATTTTTTGCTCGCTTTTTCATTTATTCTGCGCTCATTAGATGAACAATCCCACTCTTTCTAGGCCTTGTTAAATATTAAGAAATTATGAACAAAAGAACGCTATTTTGGTTATTTTCCCTGTCCAACAATCGAAAAAAGGCACCTGATTATACCCAATCAAATGCCTTTTTAAATCTATATTAATATTGAATTTTAAGCTTCGAATTAGAAGATTAAGTTTCTTGGCGTACGTGGATATGGTTGTACATCACGGATATTTTGAATGCCGGATAAGTACATCAACATACGGTCAAAACCTAAACCAAATCCAGAGTGAACGCATCCACCAAAACGACGTAAATCCATATACCATTGTAATGTGGATTCATCCATGCCCATTTTTTCCATTTTGTCTTTTAAGACATCATAACGTTCTTCCCTTTGGCTTCCACCAACAAGTTCACCAACATAAGGAACTAATAAGTCGCAAGCTGCAACTGTTTTTCCATCTGCATTTTCGCGCATATAGAACGCTTTAATATCTTTTGGATAGTCTGTTAAGAATACAGGGCCTTGAACGACTTTTTCGCAAATATAACGTTCGTGTTCGGATTGTAAATCCATACCCCAATAAATTTCGTTATTTTCAAAAGAACCTTTCGCTTTTTCGAGTTCTGCAATTGCTTCTGTATAAGTCATGCGTTTGAAGTCGGAATTTGCCACGCGTGTGATGCGATCGATGCAATTTTTATCAATAACGCGTTGGAAGAAATCCATTTCTTCTGGTGCATGTTCTAATACGTAATTAATGCAATATTTGATCATTTCTTCAATGACATCCATGTTGTCGGATAAATCCGCAAAAGCCAATTCTGGTTCGATCATCCAGAATTCAGAAGCATGGCGTGTTGTATTGGAGTTTTCCGCACGGAATGTTGGACCAAATGTATAAACGTTACGATAAGTTAACGCAAATGGTTCAACGTGTAACTGACCAGATACTGTTAATTGCGCATGTTTGGCAAAGAAGTCTTTTTCGTAATCTTGGTTTTTGATTGTCGTTACTGTGAAGCATTCACCAGCACCTTCAGCATCGTTTCCTGTGATTTCTGGTGTGTGAACATAAACGTATCCACGATCTTGGAAGAATGTATGGATCGCCATGGATAATACAGAGCGAACTCTAAAAATTGCATAGTAAGTGTTTGCACGAGGTCTTACATGAGGAATCTCACGTAAGAATTCGAAGCTGTGACGTTTTTTCTGTAAAGGATAATCATGATCCGCCATACCTAATACAGAAACACGTTTTGCTTCAATTTCCAAAGGTTGTTTACCGTTTGGAGTTGCTTTAACAAGTCCTTCCACTTCGATTGCTGATCCAGTTGTAATTTTACTCGCTTCAGCATAGCCTTCCATTTCTGGCGTATATACGATCTGTAAGTTAGAAAAGCAGCTTCCGTCGTTTAATTCGATAAAACTTACGTTTTTAGAATTACGATTTGTACGCACCCATCCTTGGAGTGTTACGATTTGGCCATCGTATTGTTCTACTTGTTCTTTTAATTTTTTAACGAGCATCTTAATTTCCTTTCTCTTTTTTGCATATTCAAGCGTTTGTTTTTTTACATTTAGAATTCGTGTTCAGTCTGATCCATTCATTCAAAAAAAAGCTCCTCACTATCAAATTGATAATGAGGAGCGATAATTGACCGCGGTACCATCCTGCATTCCCACATCGGGGCACTTCATTAGCCTTAACGCGGCGAACGGAACAGTCTACCATTGATCAAATTGATTTGATCAACTTCTCCAGTTCAGCTCAACAGTTGTTCATTACTGAGTTCTGCTCCGGGTTTCACCTATATCCCGTCTCTCTTTGCCAGAATGATCAGCTTTCTACTGTTTCATAGCTGTTGTTGAATTCATCGAATTCGTTGTGAATACGAGTTCTTGGATAGAAGATACCACATCTACGGCTTTAACAGCAACCCCATGTGGTACTTGGAAGTGTTGATGCGTAAAATCAACGATTCCTGTAATTCCATTTCGAATCAAACGATCGACTGTATTTTGAACATCATCTGAAATTGTTAAAATTGCAATTCGACATCCATTAGGGATTTTTTCTTCAAGTTCATCTAATGTGTAAACATCAATGCCAAATACGTTTCCTGCTTTAGCTGGATCCGCATCAAATGCACATGTAATTTCACCCACGACATAATCCCATTTGTTGTAGTTTAACAAAGCGCGACCTAAGTTCCCGGCCCCAACTAAGATGATTTTTTCATCAAAATCAACGCCAAGCTCAGAGTTGAAAATTTCAATTAATTTATCTACATCATAACCATAACCTTGTTTACCAAGCGATCCTAAAAAGGAAAAATCGCGTCGAATTGTTGTTGGTTCAATGTCTACAAAACTACTTAGTTCACGAGACATAATTTTCGAAACTCCATTTTTTTGAAGTTTGCGCAACGCTTTTAAATAGACTGGATAGCGCTGAAGCGTTGCTTTAGGTACTGGATTTTGATTTTTCATGATTTATCACCGGCATTATTTTATCATCGTTTTTTCAAGTTGTGAATTTATTATCAAAAATTTCGTGCAATTTCTTACTCTTTTCACAAATATACACTGATATTACTCTCTAATCTATTCAAAAATGTCTATTTTTCACAAAAAAATCTTCAATTTCATATTTACGTAATAAGAATTTGAAGATTTTCAGATTTATGAATTTTAATAGTGATCTTCTTGCGATTCACCTAATCTTGAATATTCTTTATTTATATTTCTAGTTGCATGACGAACTTAGTAAGTATCATCACGATCTAAATCAGAAAAATGAATCGAATCTTGATCAGACAGACGAATGATCGGTCTTGCCGCATATCCAGTTTTTTTGCGATTCGGTGCGGCTTTGCGCTCGCTTTTCACTTTTTGTGGCACAGAAGGAACAGCTTCAAAATCGATATTTTCTTTTACAATCGGATTAAATTCTTGCGTGTTTTCGACACTCTTTGTTTTAAGTTTGCTCTTTTCTTGATTCTGTTTTGCCTTTAAGATCACTTCATTTGTAAAAGCAGTTTGTGGCATGTCAACATTAGCTTGTTTTTTATAACGTTCTAATCGTTCTAGATCGATCGACACTTTAAACATTTGTCGAATCGAATGTCCATCCGGTCGCCAATATAAGTTTTGAACATCTAAGCTGCGAACAAAGCACTTGGAGTCTAGCGACATGTCATCCGTAAGTTGTTTAAGACGATAAATATAATGCTTACGATCCCACCACCAAAAGTAATACGCTAAAAAAAGCGCATAGAGAATCAAACAAAGGATTAACATCCAAAAGAAATTTGCATGCAAGATAAAAACAGAAATGGCCATCCACGCCCCTAATAAAAGCGCTAAACCTAAAATCACAAACCAAGCAATGCGACTTCTTTCTTTGGCGATCCGCATCGTTAGGCGATTTTCGATCGGCTTAAATTCTTCTTGAATTGGCATAGTAAAATCGACTGAACGAAACAACATGGCAAGGAGTGGCTTTTGTTTTGCTTGGATGAGTGCATTCATCCAAGCAAAGACACAATCGGCGCTACGTTGATTTTTCCGTTTTTGATCGATACGCGCTAAACATTTCATTGCCTTGAGCGTGCCATTAATTTGTGTTGAAGAAGAAGACATCGATTGAATGTATTCAATCAAACGAGTATTGGCTAAAGAAAAAGTAGAAATCTCATTTTGCATCCCACGTTCAATTTGACATAGTGCAATATAATCGCGATCTTTTCTCATGAAATTTTCTCCTTTCTTCTTACTCCATGTCTTTTAAAAATCCCTATGTTCTTGAGATTTAATTTTAATATTTTACCTTATTTTGAAGATTAATTCGTCATCCATCATAATGGAAATATAAATTTTCTCGTGTTTATCTAAATAAACAAAAGCATTCAGCAAATTGCCAAATGCTTATTCTTGATTGAGTTTTGTTGTTGTTGCACCTTGGAAAAAGGTTACCGGAATCATCCGTCGTATAGAATTGTTTTGCATTGTTCCCACAATTTGTTCATCTAATATTTCGACCGCATTCATTGCAATTGTTTGGACATCTTGACGAATCGAGGAGTTTTCAAACTCAGTATTGATGTAAGGTTTACCTCCATCAAACCCAATAAGTTCTACATCTTGAGGAATACGAATGCCATTGGCACGTAATTCTCTTTTAAAGTGAATTGCTGTCTCGTCTGAATAAGTAAATACACCTAGATGACCAGCACGTTGATGAATCTCGACAATATCCTTTGTAATTTTTGTTACTTCACTTTCAAACAATGCTCTCTTGCGTGAAGAAGGAACTGTATAAATATCGTATTCAACTCCAGAATCGTTACACTGATCAACAAAGCCAGCTTGTCGAGCTAACATCGGAGAATAGCGATTATTTTCCGTACCCACATAAACTAAGTGTTTACAACTACGTTTCAACAATTCCTGAGCTGCAAGTTTTCCTCCGCCATAGTTATCTGAGCTGACTAAAGGAAATAATCCTGTATCCTCTTTTTCAATCGACACGAGCGGGATATTCACTGGAACATGACTATTCAAATCTGAGTAAGAAATTGATATAATCCCCGCCACACGTTGTTCAATCGACATTTTGACATACGATTTTTCACGTTCATAGTTATTTTCCGAAATACCTAAGATCATCTTGTAATCTTTTTCGTTTAAATATCGCTGAATCCAGTACGTTAGTTCAGAAAAGAACGGTGACCAGACCGTTGGCAAAACAAACGCTACACATTTTGACTCATTCATCTTTAATGCTCGAGCCGCATCATTTCTAACAAAATGTAATTTAGCAATTGATTTTTTTACTTTTTCTTCAATGTCAGGACGAACCTTTTTTCCATTAAGATAATTTGAGACTGTCGCAACAGATACATTTGCATCTTTAGCGACATCTTTCATGTTAGCCAATCAAATACGCCCGCCCTTCATAAGGCTGCAAGTAAAGCGTATGATTTAATTCATTCGAATCTAATGAATAGTTGCCGATCAATAATTCTCCATTTTCGAATTGAATGGGGAGATTATATTTGATCCGTTTATTCGCAAAAGAAAGAACAATTAAAATCTTCTTGTTATCCTTTTCGCGCATAAAGCTGATGACATCAGAATCATTGGTTTCTACGATTTGATAATCACCATCAATCAGTACATCATTTGTTTTTCTCAGTTCAATTAACTTTTGGTAGAATCGATAAATCGAGTCTTCACTTGCAAGATCTTTTTCTACATTGATTTTATCATAATTCGAGTTTAGAGCAATCCATGGCTCTGATTGGCAAAACCCTGCATTTTTCTGATTGTTCCATTGCATTGGTGTTCTAGCATTATCGCGTGTTTTCCATTTCACCATTGCAAAAGCTTGATCATCCTCTACTCCTAAACTTTTAAGCAATTCATAAGTGTTGTACGCTTCTAAATCACGCATCTCTGACATCGATTTGAAATCGACATTCGTCATACCAATTTCTTCACCTTGATAAACAAATGGGGTCCCTCTTTGCATGATTGTCAGCATAGCTAACATTTGCGCTGACTTTACACGATATTTTCCTTCATCGCCGAAACGAGAAACAATACGAGGTTGATCATGGTTTCCAAGATAATTTGAATTCCAAGAAAGTCCTTTTTGCCAATGGTCAAGATCTCGACGCAAATCACTCAATTTAAATGCAATATCGGAATAACGACCATATTCTCCATAGTCAACATGCATATGTTCAAATTGAAAGATCATATCGAGTTCTTCACGTTTTGGATCAACATATAATTGACCTTGCTCAACATCAGTATGCGGTGTTTCACCAATTGTAAAAAGGTTATATGGTTTTAAAACTCTCTCATACATTTCATGTAAATATTCATGAAGATGCTCCCCATTTGTGATTCCTTGGTAATAAGCACCGTATTTTTTATTATCCAAAAGAGGTGCATCTTCAAATTCATCAGGCTTTGAAATCAAACTAATGGAATCCATCCGAAAGCCATCAACACCTTTTTTGGCCCAAAATTCCATCGTTTCATACACTGCTTCTCGGAGCGCTTTACTTTTCCAGTTCAAATCTGGCTGCTCTTTTGCGAATAAGTGTAAGTAGTATTGATTGCGTTCTGGACAATATTCCCAAGCTGAGCCGCCAAATACAGATCCATGATTGGATGGTTCTGAGCCATCGGCTTTCGGATCTTTCCAAATATAGTAATCTGAAAATTCATTATCTCTGCTTTGTTTTGAGGCTTCAAACCATGCATGTTTATCGGAAGTATGGTTAACGACTAAATCCAGGACAATCTTGATTCCCTTTTCGTGGGCTTTTTCGAGCAATTCATCCATATCAGCCATTGTTCCATAAACATCCGCAATCTTTTTATAATCAGCAATATCATAACCATTGTCGACCATTGGTGATTCAAAAATCGGAGTGAGCCATAAAATGTTTACGCCTAGATCTTTCAAGTAATCTAATTTTTCAATCAACCCTTGTAAATCGCCAATCCCGTCGTTATTGGAGTCATTAAAACTTTGAACATAAACCTCGTAAACTACGCCCGTTTTCTTTTCTCTATTCATCTTCATCATCCTCGTTCGTTGCAGTTAAAAGAAGATTGACGTATTTCACTTGATCTTGTGCTTCTTTGACGATCTCTTGAATACGATCACTACTCATATATTCGTGACAAGGTTCCATGCTAAAAGCCATAGCAAGTGGCAAGTTCATCCCTGCAACTAAATGAGTATGAGGACGAGAACTATACGGTACAAACTTTTGGTTCACGGATCCAGCCAATAAATCCGTTAATATCACAACTTCGTCTTCTACAGAAATTTCATTAAAGATTTGTTCGATTTGCTCATCAATTGGTTTGTTGTCTACATAGGCAGTGATGACTGTAAACTGCTCCTGTTCACCTTGAAAAAACTGTAACGTTTTTGCAATACCATCTGAGAGCATAGAATGACTAGCAATAATAATTCTTCTTTTCATATTATTCCTCATTAATTAAGCGATTCCTAAGATTCCTGTAGCCGCACCGACTAATGAAATTACAATGATGAGTAAGATGATTTTTGTTGGAGTCCAGTTTTTCTTACCAAGTAAGTAGTAAACGAGTAGCGTTAATCCTACAGGCAATAGAGCAGGCATGATTTTATCGAAAATTTCTGTTTGTACGGACAATACGACATCACCTGTCGAAAATTCAAGAGGGGTAATCATTTTCACTACTGTAGGAATCAAAGATCCAACGACCATTAAGCCCATTACAGAAACAGCATCAGTAAAGCTGCTAATTTGTTTTCCTAAAGATGTAATCAACTTTGTACCAGATTCGTATCCAACTTTACAAAGCCACATTTTTAACCAATAGAATGCAATATACATTACCATCCATAAAATAGCGCCCATCGCATTGCCTTGTAATGCCATGTAACCTGCAATTGAACCCATGATAGTCGGAATTAAAATCCAAAATACAGAGTCACCAACACCGGAGAGTGGTCCCATTAAAGATGTTTTTAAAGATTGAACTGCTTCTTTTGCTTTCAAGCCATCTTTTTCTTCCATTGCCAATGTTGCACCCAAAATGATATTGGCCATTTGTGGGGTAGCATTAAAATATTTGTAATGATTTTCCATTGCTTCAATATATTCTTCATCATTAGGATAAATCTTACGTAAAGCTTTGCGCATCGCAAACACGACTGCAGGAGCCTGTTGGCTCTCATAGTTATAACCAAGACCAGCACCAAAGATCCATCTTCTAAACATGCTTTTGCGATCTTTTTCTGTTAATTTACTCATCAAAATCATCTCCTTCACTTGCATTTCCTTCTGTTTCTACAAATAATTCTTCACTCTTTTGAACATTATTCGAATAAATGATGTATGCAGCTGCTGCACCAAGTAATGCGATTCCCAGTACAGGTACATTTAAATATGCGGAAACAACATAACCAATAATTAAGAACGACATATATTTTTTAACAGGCATATAGCGTAATAATAAGCCAATCCCCACAACTGGAAGCATACCGCCGGCAATCTGTAGTCCGTTTGTAAACCAAACAGGAATAACTTGTAATACCAAATCAACGATTGGTGTTCCAAATAAAACAACTAATGTAACTGGAATTACGTACTTCATCATCCAAGTGACAACGGTTAAATAGAAAACACCATCCATTTTGTTAAATTGTTTATTCTGTAACAGTTTGAGCGACCAATGAGCGTACACGTTATTGATCATTTTCAAAACAACATCTAATTGTAAAGTCAACATCCCAACAGGTAGACCTACTGCAATTGCTGTTCCTGTGTCTGCCCCAGTGCGAACAGCAAGGAAAATACTTACGATTGTGGCTACCCCGTATTCAGGAACAGAGGATCCTCCAATTCCCGCAACACCAAGCGACATCAATTGAAGTGTTCCACCAATTACTAGTCCTGTCGTTACATCTCCCATGACCAATCCAACTAATAATCCAATCGTAACAGGCCAGTTCCCTGTGATTTGGTTTCCGGTCCCGTTATCCCAAGCCATGTAGGCTGCAATCAAAATCACTAAGATATCTTGGATAAAATTCATCTTTATTTCCCTCCTTTAGTCAATAAATCATCTAGTTCAACTTTTTCTTCTTCAGGTGTGTATTGGGCATAAACAGAAACACCTAGTTTTTTAATTTCTTCTAAATCTGCAATTTCTTTTTCATCTAATGCAATACGGGATGAAAATGGTTTACGTTGATCTCTTTCAAACATCGCTCCTAAATCAACTGCTGGTATTTCAACACCACCCTTGAGCATATTCAAAAGCGTTTCTGGTTGTTTGACCAAAACAAATACAGTATGTGAGTCATATTTTCCTGCATTGAAATTGGCAATTGCTGTTTGCGTGTTAATAATCGACATTCCTGTCCCGGATGGTTTGCTCATTCTCATCGTGGACTTAATCATTTCATTTTCACTAATTTCATCATCCACGACCATGTAACGCTTTGGATTCAATGCACGATTCCATTGATTGACGGTCACACCATGAACTAATCTCTCATCAACTCTAGCTAAAACAATAGGCATACTTTCTTTTCTCCTTATTTTTAAACGTTTATATATAAAACCTTTATACACTTTATATATCAATGTTTTAAGAACTTTAAACGTTTAAAGTTTATCGACAATTGAATCATACAATTCGCAAGCTATTATTGCAAGCACTTTCTTATTTTTTTAATTCAAATTCTTAAGCAATTAAAATCTAAAGAATACGACAAAACAAATTGCCCAAAAAACCTTCAAATTTCAAATACAGTTTTTGAAATTTGAAGGTTCAATCTATATGTTCTAGTTGTATATGAACAAAAAAAATAACCATACAGTCGGGCTCTACCACTCCTGATGTAACCGAGTGAATTTGATCACTCGGTCTTTTTTCTCTTGCTATACTGAAATTAGCGGAAGAGATCGTTGCTTTTTTGAGATTTGATCTCGCAAAAAAAATTGATAGAAGATCTTCTGTATGCACCACTGACTGTTTCGAAACAGAACGAATAATTCGCCCTGCTCGAGAACGTAGAAAAAAATATTAATTCGCAGAAGATCGGCCGCTTTTCTATTTTTGGAGGTAATTATGGAAAGACTATATGCGGTTTGTTGTGGTATCGATGTTCACAAAAAGATTTTGGTTGCTTGTTTGAGAACGAAACAATCTACTGAAATTCGTTCTTTTGGTGCATCAACTCAAGATCTTCTTGATCTTGTGGATTGGTTAACAGCCAATCAATGCGAAGCTGTAGCGATGGAAAGTACAGCTTCATATTGGAAGCCTGTTTTTAATATTCTTGAAGGCTATGATTTAAACCCAATGGTTGTCAATGCTCAACACATGAAACAAGTTCCTGGACGAAAAACAGATGTAAAAGATGCTGAATGGATTTCTGATCTGTTAATGAATGGACTTCTTAAACCGAGTTTTATTCCAAATAGACGTCAAAGAGAACTTCGCGAACTTGAACTATGTAGATACAGAAAATCATTGATCGTTGATTTAGGTGCTGAAAAGAATCGACTTCAGAAAATGTTAGAAGGAGCGAATATCAAACTATCTGGGACAATATCCGATATTAATGGTAAGAGTGGAAAAGCTCTTCTTGACTATATTGTTTCTGGCGAAATTTTTGACGACGAAGCTTATGAACGACTTCTTGCAGAAAAGTTGATTTCCAAACGATTAAAAGCACCTAAAAAACAATTGATCAAAGATATGCAAGGTTGTATCAGCCCAATTCAGGCAAAGATGATCAAAGTGATTCGAACTCATATTTCAGAACTTGAAGCGCACATCAAAGAACTGAATGACGACATTTCAAATCATCTAAACGAAGAAGAAGAAAACGCAGTTGAATTAATCAAAGACATCCCTGGTATTTCAGATACGAGTGCACAAACGATCGTTTCAATCATTGGAACAGATATGTCGCGCTTTCCAACAAGCGGAGCTTTGTGTTCATGGGGTGGACTATGTCCTGGAAATCATGAAAGCGCTGGGAAACGAAAGAATGGAAGAACAAACAAGGGAAATAAACTCTTAAGAAGTACTTTAGTTGTCTGTGCTCACTCAGCTGTGTTGAAAAAAGATTCTTACTTTGGAGAAATGTATAAACGGATTGCCTCACATAGAGGAAGGAAAAGAGCTATTGTTGCAGTTGCACACGCAATATTACAAATCATTTGGCAACTACTCAAAAAGAATGAGAGATATGAAGATTTAGGCTCAGATTACTTTGAAAAGAAAAATCACAAAAATAAGTTAGTATCAACTTTAAAGAGGCTTGAAAATTTTGGAATAACTCTCATGCCAGAACAACTGGCACAAGTAGCCTTCTAGAATTTTACTATTTTATTTTTTCAAAAACGTCAGGGATTTTGTGCGCTTTTTTCTAAAACGTTCGATTTGGTTACAGAAAAAAGCACCTGTTTGATCTTTTAGATCTATGCAGGTGCTCATACTCAGAATTTATAAAATCTATTTTGTCTTACTCTAAGCCAATTTCCTGGTTAGCTTGATGCCATTCTTGTTTGCGCAATCGCCGTAATAAAATTGCGGATAAATAAGCGATACATAATCCCGAAACTACTGAAAGCGCACTTAGAATTGGAGCAAGCGTTGCCATGAAAAATTGGGCATAAATGAATGTGATGGCGATAATTTGACCAAACGTATGGCATACAGCGCCCGCTGTTGAAACGCCATAAATGGAGAAGCGTTTGGTGTTTTTTGTCAAAATCATCGCAATACAAGAAAAGAAACATCCTGTGAACGATAAAACAAACGACACAGAAAATAAGGTTCCTGTTGCTAAAGCAGAAATAAAGACGCGAAGTGCTGTCACAATCACCATTTCTTTATTGCCATAGGCATAAAGCGCAAATAATCCCGCAATATTGGCCAAACCAATTTTATAACCCGGGATCATGACGAAGATCGGAAAGAACGATTCAATGAGCTGCATCAAAATTCCGACCGCTACTAAAAGCGAGAGCGTAGTAAGTTTTCGACCTTGATTTCTCATTATTGAATCACCGTATCTTCCATTGGCTTGCCGTTGGCATCTTCGATTGTGATGACTGTTTCATTCGGTAAACAAACAATCGGTACGACGCCACTATCCACAAAGCCTTGTTTTGAACAATAGTGCTTCGGTGAGTTTTCTTGGCTCACTTTCACTTGATGATCTTTCACAATAATATGTACTGGTCCAAGTGTTCCTTGCACTTCATATTCACCATCTTGTGCTAAATCTAATCGCATCTTTTCTTCATTTCGAACTTTCACGACCGCATAAGCGCCTTGAGATGAGACAAAAAAGAGTGGAATCAATAAGACAATCGATAAGATCAAACATAATGTAATTAATATTTTGTCTGCTCGCGTCATGGTTTTACCGTCACTTTCAAAGAACGTGTCAGCGCGTTGCCAAAACGATCGCGAATTTTAACTTCGATATCGTGTTCGCCAGCTTCAGTCCATATATTTTGGTTCATTTCATAGTAAACGCCCGATAAATCTGTTCCCCCATAAAACGCTTGCCAATCGGGTTGCTGGCCCCAATCCACAGTAACTTCGCTTGGTGTGGATTGTAGCGTTGGCGGTTGCGTATCTTTGACTTTGATTACAAAAGGCGTTTCTTCACGACCTTCTTTCATCACAAAATCATAAGTTCCGACACCTAAATAATCTAACGAAACTGAAACGAAACGATTTTCTAAAATGGTAATCCCTGGGGTTTGCGGTTCTACACTAAGCTTGGATACATCGATCTGATCCGGATCATTAATATATAAAGCAGGATTGGCGTAAACATCCGTTCCTAGTTCCATCACAAATGTTTGATTGGTCAGTTCAAAATCTTGATGACAACCTGCTAAAAGCACGGTTAAAAGCAAAGCGAATCCACTACAAGCAAGGAGTGAAATGATCGTAAATCGGCCCGCAAACGTCGTAAAGATCGGATATTGTGACCAAGAAATAATCGTATCGTGTAGGATGTCGATCCATTCTTGGAGCGAACGTTTTTGTTTTTGCACTTGTAGCGCTTGTCGGCGCAAAGATCGCTGCAATTTGACTGGCTCTTCTGTTTCTAAAGACGTTTCATTATCCGTTTGATCATCTTCTAAATTTTGTTCAGATTTGATTTCATATTGATTATCTTGTTCTAAAAGTGATTCAAGTATGGTCTGTTCAAGCGATTTAGAATCTGCGTTTTCTCCTTGTAATTGGATAGAATCATCTTCTTTAGAATCATAAAAAGACAAGATGTCTTGCTCTTGTTGGACAAGTTCAACATTGTCTTTCGGTTTCACTTTTTGAAGATCATCTTGTTGAACAAGACGATCTGGCGTTTGGGATTGAATAGAAGGATTGCTTGTTGACTTGTTGTGTTGATGTTTTCTCTTCACTTTTTTCATACTGTTCCTCCTATCTATTTCCTATATCAAATCATGTTCTATTGAATACGCCAAATTTTATTGGCTATTTTTTTCGTCTTTTTCTCTTTCAGACGCAAACGATGCCCCTAAAAGATCCGGGTTTCCATTCGTTTGCGACAGAGAAATTCCATCTGTAAAAGAAATTGATGAATCAAAATCAGTCTCTAAATCGAGTTCTAATTCCCCATCAAGATCCACATCTTCTTGGATGTCGCTTGCTTCTTGTTGCATGGCAACGTTTGTTGGTTCTAAAACAAAATCCGGGTTTGCTTCTAAAAATGTTTGTGCTAATTCTTTAATTTTGGTCATGCGGTGTTTCATGCCTGATTTTGTGATCGTTTCCCCATACATCAAATAGATTTCATCACAAAGTTCAACATTGCTTGCTTCCGGATTTTTCTTACGCGCTGCCATAACATGTGCGATTTTATCCGATACTTTTTGATGTGATTGTTCGATTACCGCAATCCAATACAATTGGTCTTTTGCGGCTTTTTGCGTTTTCATTTCATTGGCCACTTCGCAATTGTCTAAACGAGTTAATTGGTTATAGAAATCGCGCTGAATTCGGGCATCCTCAAACAAAAACAAAGATTGGTTTGCGCCCAGTAATCGTAAAAAGTCAGCAATTTTATCCCCAGCTTTGGTGTAGACGATGTACTGTTGTTTGCGCAATGTGATTTTGGCTGGAATATAAAAACGATCGAGAATCTTAACCGCCATAATTGCTAAATCTTGGCTTGGCACATTGAGTTCCATATGGTAATTCGTTGTTTTTGGGGAATTGATCGATCCAGATGCCAAAAATAGTCCTTGCATAAAGGCACGTGCATTTTTTTCTGAGCGCACAATCGTATAGGGCGGCGTGTTATATAATCCACCTTGGCGTAAGATTCCTAGATCTTCTAAGATGTCATTGGCTTTCGATTGAACAATTAAACGATATGTATTGTTCTTTTTCAAATTCATTCGTTTAATTGTGGCGATTTGGACATCCACATCATATTCGGTTTTTAAAACGCGAAACACCAATTTTGCGATCGAGGCATTTTGGGTTTGGAATGATAGCCACGTTCTGCCATTACTCCAGTTTAAAGAAGCGCGCGATAAAAAGAGCGCTGATAGAAGCGCTCTTGCTTTGCCTTCGGTAAATTCAAGTTGACTAATCTCTTGTTTAATATCACTTGAAAATGACATTGTAACTTTCCTTTTCTATACTTTCTAATATTTCAACTAAGCACTGGGCAAGTTTATCAGAATCGTGACGAATGCGACCCGTTTCATCCACAACTGTTAATTCTTTTGATACCACTTGATACATATGATCTTCTTCCTGCATTTGCACTGGCGTACTGCCTAGTTTGGCATAACGATCTAACACGTCTTGTTCAATTTTGGCATCGTTATACACCACGAGCGAAACAGGGTTTTTATATGTATGTGCTTCAATCGCGCGAACATGGTCTTCTAAAGAATAGCCCTCTGTTTCGCCCGGTTGGGTCATTGCGTTACAAAAGTATACTTTAGGGGCTAGGGATTGTGCAATCGCCTCGCTAATATCTTTGACAATGACCGCAGGTAAAATTGAAGTATATAAGGAACCAATCCCATAAGCAATTAAATCTGCTTGTTGAATTGCTTCAATTGCCTCTGGATAAGCGTGAATTTGATCTTGATAAAACACTTTGGAAATATGGTTTTGTTTACTTGGAATATTCTTTTCCCCACGAACGAGTGTTCCATCGCCCATTAACGCATACAAAACGGCATTATCTAAAGTCGCAGGATAAATTGTGCCTTCTACATTTAGTAGTTTGCGAATTGACGCAATTGCCCCCATAAAAGAGCCGGTAATATTGATTAATGCTAAAAAGATCAAATTTCCAAGTTGATGGCCACCGACATCTTGATCTCCGACAAAACGATAATTCATCAATTCTGTAAAAATCGAATCCTCTTCTTCTTTTGCCATGGCACATAAAACGTGGCGAATATCGCCCATTGCCGGAACATTATAGGCATCGCGAATTCGTCCTGTTGATCCCCCATCGTCGGCAACTGTAATGATCGCAGTCAAATTCACATCTTCGATATTTTTAAATCCTTTGACCATTGCGGAAAGACCGGTCCCGCCACCGATTAACACAACGTTTTTCATACCGCATCATTCCTTCTTGATAAATCACGATGAGACTTAAACACTTTATATTGATCTTTATAATGTTCGTACAAGTAGTTTGTGACCGATACCGAGCGATGTTGTCCGCCAGTACAGCCAATCGCAACGGTCATGTGATTTTTATTTTGTTCACTATAGGATTGGAACACAAAATCAAGATACGAAACTAATCGTTCCATAAAATGTTTTGTTTCTTCTCGTTCCATGACGTATTGATATACACTCGCATCATTTCCCGTCAATCTTTTGAGTTCTGGTTCATAGAAAGGATTGGCCAAGAAACGCACA
The DNA here is from genome assembly GCF_000384195.1 of Allobaculum stercoricanis DSM 13633. GTDB lineage: Bacteria > Bacillota_I > Bacilli_A > Erysipelotrichales > Erysipelotrichaceae > Allobaculum > Allobaculum stercoricanis. The sequence goes on from NZ_KB913034.1 coordinate 1,410,860, forward strand.
TCAATGACAATATCCGCATCTAAAGGTAATCCATGTTTAAAACCAAACGATTGAAAAGTGATCCCAAATTCCGGTTCACTTTGATTTTTGAAGTATGGTCTTAACATATTGACTAAAGCTTGCGGCGTGAGTCTTGTTGTATCGATATGAATCGTATCTTTCATTGTTTCTTCTAACAATTTAAATGAATCACGTTCGATTTCGATCGCATCTTCCACTGTTGAAGCTACCCCAGATAGAATGAGGGGATGTAATCGTCGAGTAAAACGATAGCGTAATAAAAGTTCTTCATCACTTGCATCGATAAACACAACCGTCAACGGATGATCTTTGGCATCAAAGAAATTGACGAAATCGATATAGTCATGACTAGAAACACTCAATGCTAAACGATCATAAGCAGGATCTTGAGAAGCTAATAGTTCCTCTAATGCCGGCAACAAAATTTTAGGATAATTGTCGATGCAGTTAAAACCGAGATCTTCTAATGCTTTCATCGCTGAAGACTTTCCTGCACCTGACATTCCGGTAATTAAAACAATCTGTTTATCCATAACAACGCATCCTTTCTCCATTAAAGGGGTCGATTTTTGAATCTTTTCCATTGGCTTTGGAGAAGTTGTCAAAACTTCTCTCTAATAATTTCCTATTTTACCACGAACACGACCAATCGCTTGAAATCAAGATAATTTCACAATTTCCTCTCGATCGATCTAGCCTGCATAACTTGCGGATTCGATCCTCGTTTTTACTGTTTTATATACATAACAAATAAAGTCAAAAACAAAATTAAAAACAACATTAAAAGATTGACTGATCAATCCAAAAGAAAACGACAACAAGCCAATTATTGCTTATTGTCGTTGATATATCGCTGAATTAAATGGTTTAGTCTTCATTAGCGACAATTCGTTCAAAGTTATGAATATTTTCGTTAGAGCCAATCACAATTACGATATCATCCGCTTCAAAGCGATAGCTTGGATCGATTTCTTCGATCGTTTGACGTTGTTTTTGAATCGCAACAACGGAGATGCCATATTGATTGCGTAAAGCAAGATCTTGCAAGCTTTTCCCAATAAAGAATTTAGGAATACTAATTTGCGCAATATCGATATTTCCCGATACAGAGAAGTAATCAATTACTTTTTGGTTAGAAAGCTGGTTCGCAAGGCGGATACCCATATCTTTTTCTGGATAAATAACTTCGGCACCAATCTTTTCTAAAATTTGACCTTGGTCTTTCGAGTTTGCTTTAGCAATAACGCGTGGGACATGAAGATTTAAGCAATACAAAGAAGCGAGGATATTGGCATCAATGGCACTACCAATTGCGACAACGGCTACTTCGCAATCGCCAACGCCAATTTCTTCTAATGCTGCTTGATCTAAGTGGCTAATCACATAAGCATAGTCAGTAAGACATCTCAGTTCTCTGACGCGATCAGGATCACGATCGACAATAATTAAATCTTGACCATTTTCTGCCAATGTTCTTGCGACCGCTGAACCAAAACGGCCTAGGCCAATTACGGCATATGTTTTACGGGGTTTCCCTTTTTTTGTAGTAAACTTCATACTCATTTCCACCTTTGTGTTTCGTTTCGATTTATTTTATTGAATCACGATTCATCTTATCCAATCAAGATCGTTTCTTCTGTGTATTCAGATCTCTTGCTGTCGCCAACAACTAAAGCATTGGCAATCGTCACTGTACCGACACGACCAATTAACATACAGAAGATGATCACCCATCTCGAAAATGTATTTAATGTTGAGGTAATCCCGACCGAGGAGCCAACTGTCGCAAATGCACTGACAACTTCCGTTAAGATGGCATCAAGCGTCAGACCCGGTTGAGATGCTGAAATCAAAATTGTGCCAATCACCACAACGCCAAGTCCAAAGAAGAACACGGTACTTGCTTTAGTAAAGATAATTTCTGGGATTCTACGATGAAAAAAGCTATTTTGATCATGTCCTGCTGAAGAGGAGAATGCTTTGAGCGTCAAGGCAAAGATTGTTGTCGTCTTAATCCCACCACCTGTTGAGTTTGGGCTTGCCCCGATAAACATCAAGACAATAAAGATCAACAAAGCGCCCGGAGAAAATAAGCTTAATGGATAAGAGGCAAATCCGGCTGTACGCGCAATGGTCGATTGAAACCATGATTCAAGCCACGTTTGATTTGTCATCAATTTAAATAAGACCGTTCCCGAAATCAAAAGTAAGCTCGTCATAAAGACCACGACTTTTGTGGATAAACAGAATTTTTTCCATTTAAACCGATTTCTACAAATATCGCATAGTGCCAAAAAGCCAAATCCCCCAATAATAACTAAAAACGTAATCGTTAAACAGAACACGACATTGTCGCTATATGGGATTAATGAGGCACTGCCATGGAACACATCGAATCCGGCGTTATTAAATGCGGAGACTGCTAAGAATACCGCATGACCAAACGCTTGTAATGGATCAAAGTATTTCAATAAACAAAGACCTAAAATTATTGCTCCGACCGCTTCAATACTAAATGTGATGATCACAATCGTTTTTGCAATATCGATTAAGTGCGTATATCCAGCTGATAAGTTTTGGGCAGCAATAAATAAAGATCGCGTTTTAAAACCAACTTTACGACCAGTAATCATGATGAGGAACATCCCCATCAAAATTACCCCCATGCCCCCAATTTGAATCAAGATGGCCAATACGATCTTGCCAAACAAATTGAACGTATCTCCTGGTGGTACGACGGTTAAGCCTGTTACGCAAACAGCACTTGTTGATTCGAATAAAGCATCTAAAAAAGAAATCCGTACACCAGGAAGTTGTGAAATTGGAAGCCACAATAAAAAAGCACCTGCTAAAATTACGCTAATAAAGCCTGTGGTCACGAGTCTTGCTGGTGCAGCTTTCACAAACCAGCGGTTAAAAAGTCTAGAAATCATATTCATTCCTTAGTTCGATTGATCTTGTATTAGACCAATCCCATTTACTTTTCATTTCTATTTTCTCAGTCAAACCGACATGAAATCTTCATATCTGATTTGCTTGTCCTCTATTTTTTGCCATTTTACGTTTATCTTCAATAGGTCAAATAAAGAAAGTCATCACAAGCATAAAAATGTCCTAAAGAATCCGGTTTCAAGGTTTATTTTTAAACATTTATATTCCGAATGTATCCGATACGCATACAGTTTCTCTACTTCAAATACAATTTTAATTGTATATTAACCTTCAAGTGCTTTTATCTTCTTGCCTATTCACTCTGTATTTCGCCTTTTTCTTTTATTTGATAAGCTTAAGACATGTCAGAAAAAATCAAAGCCAACTTTTCCTTTCAATCGCTATTCTGGCTTGTCTTAATTTTAAGTATCGATGCGCTGATCTTTTATTTTTCCAGTCAGCCCGGCGCAAAATCTGCAAGCCAAAGTGGTTTTGTTTTAAATTATTTTCAAATCGTAGATAGTTTGACCACGCAAAAAATCATTCGTAAGCTCGCTCACTTTTCCATTTACGCATGTATGGGACTTTGTTGGACTAACTTCCTTTGCACCCTCAATCTATCTTTACGCCATTGTTTTTGGATTTCGATCTTGATGTGCTTTTTGTTTGCGGCTGGTGATGAATGGCATCAAACATTTGTGCCGGGTCGAAGTGGTGAATTATTCGACGTTTGTCTCGATACTTTCGGTGCAATTTTGGCAACGAGCTGTACTCTTTGGCTGCATACTCATTTCTTCAAAACCAATAACGCACAATAAATTGTTTTAAAACATAAATCATGATTTTTCTCCAATCCCTATCTTTTCTTTTATAAAGATTCGGATTGGATTTTTTTCTGAGTAAAGAACAAAAAAATCCCTTTTAACGACATCTCATAGAGTATGTCGATGAAAAGGGATCGATCTTAATTTTCTTTTTGTGCCTGATTGGAAACTGGCTTTGTTTTCGCTTGATTTGAATATTTGCGGTTGGTTTGTGCTCGTTTGTTTTTTGGCGCTTGGTTTGAACGCGATGATTGGCCATTGCGATTCGTTCTTGATGCATTTTGGCGATCTGTATTGGGACGATTCGCTTTTAAACGTGGGTTTTGACCTTTTTTCTGATGGGTCTGATTTGCTCTGTTCTGGCCATGATCTTTGCGACTGGCTTTTGAAGCTGGACTTGATGTTGCGTTGTTTGACGTAGAATCAAGCTTGGATACATCGTTTTGTTGATTTCCTTTTGGCGCTTGCGTCCGTTTACCTCGATAGGGTTGTTTGATGGAATTGACTTTTGGTTTGGAATAAGGATTTGTTTTTGGTTTTCCTGTTCCATTTTGAGTGTGTTGTCGTTTTGGCTTTGGTTTTGCATAAGACGAACGAGAATTCAGATTGTTCTGATCTGGTCTATCTTCTTGAATCCGCCAATTGTCTTCCATAATTTGATCACGATTGGCAATTGTCATCGAAAACATCTTCTCTAATTCGAGATCAAAATCAATTGCGATTTGTTGTTGACGCGGCTTACGAACATTGGTTGGTAAAGATTCTTGCTTTATATCCAGTGTATTCGTATTCGCTGGTTTTCTTTTTGCTTGTTTAGATGGTTGCTCTGCACTTGGCGCTTCTTTTTGTTTAGCGTTTGATTTTCGCTTTTCTGCATTGTTCGTTATTTTTGATGATGGAATAGCCTTGCCATTTGTATTTGCTGATTTCTTTTTATTTGGCGATTTTGCTTCTTTATATTCATCATACATACGTGCTTTGGCATGGCGTTCAGAAGATTTCATTTTATTGTGCGCAATCTTGAGATCAATCGCATAATTTTTAAGCGTCGCATCAATTTGATCGGCATCAAAGTAGCAAGCAAACTGATCTAACGTTAAGCCTTGTTCAAAACAATCTTCCAAATCCAAATCCGTACGAATTTTCCCTAATGTGTAACAAATCTGCGCCATCTCTTTAGCCGACTTGCGATCTTGGGTCGCTTTTTTGGTTAATGCCGTATAAGGAGAAACGTAAATTCCCCAAGAACGCCATAAACGATTGAGATTTTTTCGTTCGTTTTTCGATTTTGCGTGTTCAACATCTTGATACAGTTCATCTAAAGAAGCATAATGCGCCGCAAGTTTAATGGAACGACTTTCTCCCATTCCCGAAACGCCTGGAATATTATCCGAAGCATCCCCGAATAAACATTTAATCATCGGCACGGATTCAGGATAATAGCCAAATTCTTTTTTTAGCACATGGCGATCAATGAGCACGACACGGGAAGGCAGGCAAGGTGGCATATGGTGCACTTTGCGCCATTCTTTGACTTTCTTCAAATCCGCCATTCCATACCAAATTTTGACGCGATCGTTGATCAATTGGAAATAATCTTTATCTCGTGTATAAATGCGCACGGGAATTTGCGAACTCATCTTTGAAGCAATCGTTCCCGCAAAATCGTCCGCTTCATACCGGGAATCGCGAACTTGGGCAATGCCTAATTGGTCGCAAATCTCATAAGCGAGTTCAAATTGTTGGCGTAAAGGAGTCGGCGTACTTTGGCGATTGGATTTATATAATTGCCAAAGTTCTTTGCGGAATGTATTTCTTCCCGCATCCCAACAGACGACTAAATGACTCGGACGTTGAAACGTCATAATGGTAAATAATGTATGGAAGAATAACTCTAATGCATTACAATAGTGGCCATTGCCATCATTTTTTAACAATGTTGGATAGAGTTCTTCTTTTTTTTCATCGTCTTTTTCTTTTCGAATCGCCCGCGGCAAAGAAGCATAATAACTCGTTGCTAATAAGGACGATCCATCGACAATCAACATAAATGTTTTTCGATTGTTGTTCACTGAATCTTTCTCTCCTAAAACTCATAGAAACGATTCCAAAGTAAAAAAGCATTCAAAAAGGACCATAGAAAAACGTTAGATCAACATCATCTATGTACAAATGAAAAATAGTTTAAATCACGATTCAATTTGTTCGTGGATATCAATATGCTTTCAAGCGAACAAATTCAATATTTAACAAGCATGAATCTCGTGAACTCTTCTAGAGATTCGGATTGAAATTCAGACTGCCATTCTGATTAAAGGTTAAATTGAATGCGTTTGGTTTCGTTCAAATAAAATAATTTGTCTTGATCCAGTCCTGTTTTTTTCTATTAAAAGTCGTAATTTTTTCTTCATCATTTTTGATGAATAAAAAATCTTCATTCATCCCATTCAAACAAAAGAGTGTACATCACATTGCGTTTATATTTCGAATGTGTACATATTCTATTTTGGATTGAGTCTCATTTCTTTTTGCATATTCAATCAAAAAGAATACAACCAAATTTGTGTTCAATCCGATCAATCACATTGGATGAATATACTGAACAAGGACTGCGATTATTTATATTACAAGAAAGTTTCTAGAAACAAAAGAAATCCGCTTCAAACTCAAACGCCCCATTGTCTTTGTTTTTTCCTTTCAAATCGTAAAACAAAGTGAGCAAGCTCATATTTTTAATTTTTCACTCCATACAAAAAGCAAGGGGCTTTTCCCCTTGCCTTGTATAATCACAAATCATAAATAATCAAAATCTAATTTCTACTTGAATTTACGTTTCCGATTATTTTGTTTTTTCTTTGGAAGATTTGCGTCTGCAGAAAAAGTCTGAATATAATCCTGTCGAATTGCGGTTGCATCTTGATTCAAAAAAGTAATGATGCGCTCTTGTTCAGAAGTTTGTTCTGGAAAATAAGACTCAAATTTTTGAGCCATCTGTTCTTCTTTTTCATACAGTTTTAGTGCACCTTCATATCCAATCAATTGTTTTAATACCGCACCAAACTCAATATAGCGAGATTCATGGATCGGTAGATCTACTTTTGCCTTAGCAACTTTCCCATTTAGATAAAGGATTTGAACGATAGAATGGCTATTATAGCGATTCATTTTATACCATAGAGCCAATTTTTTTGAGAGTAACTTGCCGCCAATGAGCATCCAATTTTGGCTTTGGTAAATTTCCAAATATTGATTCATTCCTTCATCTTCAAACTCTACTCGTTCAAAGCACTCTCCATCTAATAGTGTTTCCAATTGTTCCTGATTCAAAATTCGATTCAATACCGGAATGTTTTGATAAGAACCGAACACATAACGCCTCATCTTTGAAAACAGGGCGACAACTAGAACTGCAGTGCCAAATAAAAAGAAGACTAGCCCGCCATCTATTTCAATTGTTCCGGTCGCAATCACCCAAATTCCTCGTAAAACCAAGACAACACCAAAACCCCAAAGTCCAAAAACGAACAACTTTTTGAGCGGATGAAAATGAATCCACTCAATGATCTGGACTTGTTGTTTCCCGCTCATCGACTCATCACGTAAAAGTTGGCGCGTAATCAGTCGATTCAATATTTCAGGAATCCAAGCAATTCCAAAAAGAAATACTGCAATCCCTGCATAAAGAGCAATTCCGATCCAGCCTATATCAAGATACGATTCTAGCAATATGATCAAAATCGCAGGCAAAATCAAAGTCAGAAAATAGGGCAAAAATGAATTTTTCTTTGTATGATCCGAAATCAAATCATTACGAATCGAGATCGTAAAATAAGAGAAAAGCATTATCGCACAAAGACCACCGGAGACCCAAATTTTCAATTCACCAAAATGCATCACATGCACTTCTTGATGCATACTTAAAAATTTTCCACTAATCCCTGCATAGAGACAAAATCCCAAATAAGCCAGAGCCAAAAGTGCCCCTACTATCTTCAATATTGTTTTTTTTGAAATTTTTCGATTTTCCATCTTCGTTGTTTTCCTATAAAATCTCTAGCCTATTATCCAAGTTTAGAAACAACCTGGCAGAACTTTCCAACATTCTCTTTCTGATTTTGAATATCTGAGCCAATCGCATGATTCATCAAAGAAATTTTCATCTTATCTTTTCCAAAATAAAGCATGGCAACTTTTCTTCCTGGTAATAGTCCACCTTTGACTTCCGCTTTTGTGATACTACTCAAAGGAAGAGAGAGTTGATTTTCAATGCTAGACACATCGATAGAATTTACAATGACAATATTCAGATGTTTCTCTGTTAGCCCCATATAGCAATAAGCATTGCTTAATGCGCCTAAGGCAGCTGCAGCTCCTTTCGTCAGTGTAGAAAGTCCTCCGATCAGTGCATAGGTATCTGCTCCAGCCATAATGACTGCCCATAATTTGCATTGATATGATTCATTTTCGTCCAATATAGCTTCTAGCATTTCATGTTTATCTTTTTCGTTCATGGTAAGCATAATCATTTCTCCTAATTATTGTTGAAAGTTAAAAAATGTTGAATGAAACCTTTGATCGATGCCTACAGCGCTCAAAATCATCAGTCTACTCGCAGATTCTGATCTAAAATTTCCAATTTGCCATTGCATTCAATCATGCCTGGTTGAACCACAATAATTTTCAGGCCCTCTTGTAGTTCTAGATACTGAGATGCATAGCCCCAAACTTTAATCTGATCGCCTTCTTGAAGTTCAATCGCCGTGCTCACAGTACCATCTTCATTCAATATTTGGTTGTTCACGCAATAAAGCTGACCAGATTGATCTTCTACGACATAAAGAGAGACATCGCTAGCCAGTGGCGTTCCCGCAATCAATTTATATTCAGCAACTTCTTCGCCCCATACAGTCCCTTCACTGTAGAAGCCAACACTAAGATCTTCATCAAATCCTTCGACAATGGCGTTGAAATCCTGCGCATAGGGTTCCATTTCCGCTTTTGTCGTTTCTTTATAAGCGGCAATCTTTTCATTCGATTGTTGTTCTTTCATTTCTTGTGGCTGATAATCTTTGAATTCAAAAATATTATCTGAAGCAAGTGTGACTGCTGTGAAGTCATCAGACAAAATCACTTTATAAGTCGCAATTTCATCCTCATCCATTGTCTGATTGATGTCGATATTTCCTGCTGAATTCAATGCATATCCCTCTACGCCTTCCAATGCTTTTTGTAAAGCTTCATTGGACATTGCGCAATTGATTCCATTGATCGTCACAAAGAAATCAGGATTAGGCAAATTCTTATCGGCAGAGTATTCGAGCTCAATTACCGTTCCATCCTGCGCCGGATTACATGGTTCTGCCCCATCATTTACGATTGCGACATCAATTTTTTGATCGCCTTTTGTTAGTTCCCCATATATGCGTTCGCCAGGTTGCAAAGAAACATCTTGCGCATCATATTGTTCTGTTTCCAAACTCCAACCTGCATCAATGAGCTTGCTTGCTTCCAAAGGAAGCGTGTAATAAGTCCCTTCAAGTACAAACTCAGGTGTCCCATCGTTTTTTAGTTGCGATAAAATTGCTTTATCTGTGCAACCTTGATCATTTCCCACGCTTGTTTCAGTCGTTGGTTGCGGTTTTGAACTACAACCGACTAACATGCTACAAATCAAGAGACTATTTGTCGTATATGCAATCCATTGTTTTTTCATAAGCGAAAATCCTTTCTGATGTTTATTCCAATTATTTTATTCAATTTAAATATCCATTAAGTTCTAGCCATTGTTATGGCTACATAAAGTATGATCAACAAAATTGCTAGGCACATCGCGCAGAATACCGCAATCGTCGTTTTCACTTTATATCGTTCCTTGAATGTCAAAACCATCATGATCAGTACATCAAAAAAAAAGAAGAACTGACAAATCCCTGCTACAATAACTAACCATTTTGGATGGATCCCATCTTGGTATGACTTGATAAGATAAGCGATAGAATAAGGCGCCGCTCCTAATAAAATTCCATATCCAAACATTAAAAAGAAGACGGTGAACAATCCAAACAATGCCATTAAAGGCAACGGAAATAATGCCATTAAAGTTACAAATATCGTTGCACTTCCACCAATTAAATAGAACGGAATCAATCCATATTTAATGATCAAAGTGCAATTCAACAACGTCTTTCGCGGCCACTTTCTGCCAATGGTTAGTACAACAATCAAATTGACAATGCTCATGATAAAAGGCAAAAGGAGCGATAAAAATTGTAATGCGATTCTATTATCAAAACATCCTGCCAAAAGGAAGAACGTATAAGACACAATAAGATAAAGGATCGGGAAAAGATAAGTCATTGTGTCACCGCCTTTCTATGCTAAATTCGTCATTTAGCTAACTAGATCAAGCTAATGGAAAAAAAGAACAAGTCCAAAATTAAATAATTCGGCGTAAAATGATCCAATTCTTGTTTTATTTTTTCAAGGATATGATCAACCACAACATAGTGGTTAAGTTTCTTTATTCGCGAGCGTTCATGGTTTAAATGGGCAAAAAACAGAAAACAAACAGTGCAATGCGTACAACAACAATCCATATCATTTCGGAAGAAAAAAAATGATCATTAATCAGGCATGCAGCTCTAGAAAGAGAAGTGATGCCAAAAATTGGCTATGGATTTCTCGTCATCGTATGATTTTTATTTGCACACCCATATATATGGTCAAATTGTCATATTTATATGCAAGAATTATATCATTGCCCCCTCTTTTTCGTCTTTAGAAATCTAACAATTCGCATCGAAATTTTTTTCTTCAAATCCACTTTTTTCCATTCTGAAACCAAGCTCATTTATAGAATTCGGCATTGCTCAAAACCACTCTTTTTTCTTATGTTGTATCGACCAATAAAAAAAATCGGAGTAAATTCTCCGATTGAATATGGTCTTGAGTTTTAGTCTAAAAAACGAAAAGTCTATTTCATTTTTTGGATCTTTTGGAAAATTCGAAAGTTCATGATCTTTAACCTTTCCTATCTTTAAATCATCCAGAACAAAAAGTCCTCAACGTTGAATTTTCAATTTATCCATTGAACACATCAGAAAACCATTGCTTAATGCGTTGAGATAGTTTTTCCGGCTTTTGCGAAGGCTCAACCGGGATATGTGGGGATTGTTCCATAAAATAATTCTGTGAATCAAATGGGACGGCACTATGTTTTCGGCAATATGTCCCATCCGGTAAGATCAAGCTCGCTTTTGCTGTGTCATGTAATTGCGCATCTAAAATCCATTTGAGTTGTTCTTTAATCTGTGCATCTTGTACTGGGCAAGCAATTTCGACACGATGGTTTAAGTTGCGGGTCATAAGATCGGCCGAAGAAATATAATATTCAGCTTGTTCGCCCCGGCCGAATTGATAAATACGGCTATGCTCTAAAAAGCGACCGACAATACTCGTGACATGAATACGTTCTGTTTCGCCAACTACCCCTGGCAAAATACAACAAATTCCCCGCACAATGAGTTGCACTTCTACACCTGCTTGTGAGGCTTGAGCTAATTTGTCGATAATATTGCGTTCGGTAACAGAGTTAGTTTTAATGCAAATGTAACCCTCTTTTCCTAAGGCAATTTGGCGGTCGATATTTTTCAATAACATCTCTTTAATGCCAAAAGGAGATACGCACAATTTTTGATATTCACCATCTAGCTTATTGACGAGCATATTGCGGAAAAATGCTGCTGCATCCTCACCAATCGTCTGATCCGTTGTCATTAAGCTTAAATCGGTATACATCGCATTGGTTTTTTCGTTGTAGTTTCCTGTCCCAATTTGTGTCAAATAAGTTGTCTTGTTATGGTTGCGTAATGTAATCAAACAAATCTTACTGTGGCATTTGTAACCTTCCGTTCCATAAATAACCTGACAACCAGATTCCTCTAACATCTTGGACCATAAAAGGTTATTTTCCTCATCAAAGCGGGCACGAAGTTCCATCAAAACTAATACTTCTTTTCCATTCTCCGCAGCACGACAAAGTGTCTGGGCAATTTTTGAAGAAGAAGCTAATCGGTAAATGGTGATTTTGATCGATAATACATGTGGATTATCCGCTGCTTCGTTTAAAAGGCGTAAGAAAGGATCAACGGAATCAAAAGGATAGAACAATAGTCGGTCTTTCTTTTGAATCTGCGGCATTATCGGCTGATCATGTTTTAAATCCTCGGCCCAACGAGGACGATAAGTTGGATATAACAATCGCGTCGACAGTTCTTTAGGCAAATCGCCAACTAACTTGAATACATAACCCATGTTGAGGGGCGTAGAGTCGACAAAAATTTGATATTTTTCCACGCGGGCAATACCGGATAATAGTTTTTGGAAATCCGATGATACTTGAGTGCTTAATTCTAATCGTACAACGGAAAGATGATCTCGTTGCTTGAGCAGTTTTTTCATTTGACGACGGAAATCATCCTCGTTATCCTCGAATTTTTCATCATCAAAACTAATATCGGCATTACGAGTGACCGTTAGAATACAACTTTCTTTGACCGTATAAGCATCAAATAATGAGGGTAGCCAATGCAATAAGATATTTTCTGTACGGACATAACGCATCCCATCTTCAAGCAATAAGTAAGGTGATACATGAGCGGGAACTGGTACGATCCCGACAGCGCGTTCGCCTTTTTTATTTTTTAACATTGCCACAGCATTCATTCGTTTATTGACCAAATGCGGTACTGGATGGTTTGGACCGATCAAAATAGGAGAAAGAATAGGAAGAAGTTCTTTTTTGAAAAAGCGATTCACTTGTTTTAGATCATCCGAATTCAGTGTTTCTATTGAAACATCCTGGATTCCGTTTTGACCTAACGTTTCCATGACAGCAGTATAGATCTGCTTTTTCATCGTCAAAAGTCCTGGAATCGTATGGTAAATGTGACGCAATTGGTTGGATGGTGTCCAACCTGTTTTACTGTCGGTATCATCTGGTGTCATATGGGCAAGATCAAATAGAGATCCGACACGTACCATGAAAAACTCGTCTAAGTTACTGGAGAAAATAGAAATAAATTTTAAGCGTTCCAAGGCCGGAACGTCTTGATCCGCTGCCTCTTCAAGAACGCGCTGATTAAAACGTAACCAGCTTAGTTCGCGGTTTTGGGTATATCGATATTTTTGAGTATTCTTTGACATAAATATCCTTCCCGGACTCCATATTGACTGACAACGAGTTGTTCTGCTTTAAATAGCTTGAACACATATTGCAAAATCAAAAGTCCTGGTAGTAGCGTGTGAATCCGATCGGCTTCTAAACGTAAAATCAAATCGCTAGCCTCTTTTTTTCCGCTACAAAGAAATGTACAAAGGCCATCTAGTTGCTGGGCAGTGATGCAGTTGCAATCGTTGGCGAGTTTGTAATAACGTCGTGCCAATTTGAGAACAGCACGAGCTGTCCCTCCAACACCAACAAGTTGCGCTCTTGGTGTTATTTTGTCTTTATCCACATCAATCACATTGGATATTTCTTGACGTAGGCGTTTTAAGGAACCTTCCCCAGGCAGAATTCTTTTGACGCAACGACGGTATAAACTTAATGAACCCACCGGAAAGCTGGCAAAATCTACTGGTTTTCCCTCTTCAAACGTCACGATTTCTGTACTTGCCCCACCAACATCCATGAATGCACCACCACTCATGTGGAGTTGTTGCATGGCGCCGGCATAACCAAATAACGCTTCATCCTCACCAGAAATGACTTCTACCAAATAACCGGTCGCCTTGAAAATGGCGGATAAGGCTTGATCGGTGTTCGAAATATTACGCAAAGATGCAGTCGCAAAAACGCTGACATTTTTGATTTCAAGAGTCTTTAGAATACTTTTAAAATTCAAAAGTCCAGCACAAGCGCACTCAATTCCCTCAGTACTTAGCTTTCCATCTTCTACATAACCAGCAAGTCCGGTCATCACTTTCTCGCGAAATAGAATTTTGAAGTTTTCATCTTCGATATCATAAAGCGTTAGACGCATGGAGTTGGAACCGATATCTATAATGGCTTGCTTCATTGAACATCTCCGTAAGTTTCATCAGATTCCTTTTGTGCAAAAACTTCTTGATCCATGCTTTGTTCTTGCTGGAGATCATCAGGCACACAAAATAGTAAAATAGCCTTATCGGACTGTGTCAGCGAGAAAGTCACGAGTTCCCATCCTTCTTTGGCCCGTTCATTTGCAGTTTTTTCAATGGCTACGGCCAATTTTTTTGCTTTGTGCGCATAGTCGATCACGATTGTTTTATATGTCATTGTCGTTCCCCCACTTCTGCTTATTCAAATTGGATTTTTCACTGAGTGAAAAATTCCTTGGAATGATAGGAAATCACCTGCAAAACATGATCTTGTTTGTTTAGGCACTCAAGCTACAAATAAGGTTTGCGACATGGATTGAAAATGAACGATAGCAAAAGTCTTCACAATCTTGATAAGATAGATGACTTGTTTTTTGTCATCCTTTTTCGTTTCGATCGAACCTTCATAATAGCTCTATTTTCTATATTCGAGATTCACTATAACGTTGCATTGTGAAATATAAGTTCACACTCATGTGAAATGTATGTAAAATCTGGGCAAACAAAAACCCCAGCCTATCGCAAATTAGCGTGCTGGGGATGTCTTATTTTGTCCTGTGGAGCATATAACTGCTCTATTTCATTTGATCTTGATCTTATGATTAGATTAGTTTTGGTGGAGTTTTTCCATAAAACGTTTTGCGTTTACCGTTGCTCGTTTATGAACGCCTTTACCTAAACATTTTTCACCTTGCCAAGCAGAAACGTTGAATGTATAAATTTTTCCATTTTGTTCAACGAGTTCACTGACAACACGAACACGAGCATGCAATGCACTTGGCGCATCGTGCGTCACATTCATCAAAATACCAACTGTTGTCATTCCTTCATCACAGTTTGTGATTTTGCAAGACGCTTCTTCCATCCAAGCAATCATTTGTGGTGTAGCAAGTACTTCTAAATCTCCGCTGTGCATTGTTACAGCCAAATTTTCTGGTTGTACTTCATGATATAAAATAGAATACATTTTCATTGTGAATCCTCATTTCTTCTTTCTTTTCCCATTCAATCTTACGAACATTTTTCTAATGATTTGTATGGTTTGTTTATATTTTAAGGTGAACCTCTACGATTTTCCATCGTTTTGTTTTCTCTATAAAAAAGCGAGAATCATTTGTCAAAATAAACTGATTCAAATCCTTATTGACCTCTGATTCATTGCCTATAGCTTGCTTCGTTTAAATTCATCATGAGATCCAAATTCCAAGAAAAATTCATTCATCATTCTTATTTTTTATTCTTGATCAGAAAGTCTGTAAGCTTTTATAAAAGAGTAAAATTCGAATCATTTCCATCGTCTGATTTGATTTCACATTAATTTTGTTTAAGCTTTAAGCATGGACAAACAACAACAAAATGACATCCGTCTATTCAAAAAAGCAAAACGACGAGTCGCTATCGTTTTAATTCTGACCTACCTTGTGATCTCAATATGGCCTGGTGCTGTCTATTTCCTTTTAGATCAACCAATATTCCCACGACCACCGCAATTTACGATCTATTATCTGTTGGCCATGATCATTGAGATGGTCGTTTGGATGTTGATCTTCTTTGCACTTTCCTCAGGAAAGCCAGCGACAAGATATTTATTAATCATTGGGATTCTTGCCCAATTTGGTTTTGTCGGCTACTTAATTTATTCGGTCTTTTTACTCCCTGAATACGTTTTAGTCTTTGGGTTATGGGCCGCACTAGAAATGGTGCGCAACGCCTTATTATTGTGGCTAAATAAATGGTTAAGACATTCTTGGTACGCCAAGATCTTCTTTGATAAAACGATCACCGTTTCCAAGAACGATCGAAGAAGTCAAAAATGGAAAACTCCAGCTGATCAACAAAGCGGCTATCAAGACCCATATGATCCACGATATGATGATCGCTATACTGATCCAAGCGCTTATTCACCAAGATATGACGATCGCTATATCAATGAATATGAAGATGATCGTCGCTACTCCAACCCATATGATCAAAGATATAACCCACCTTATTCCACACCTTATGGAACGAACTATCGTGATGGGTATGATCAACCTTATCCAAACGCCCCACAATATCAGTCTTACAACAATGAGGGCTATGGATATGACGAATATGATGATGAATACGACAACGGCTATGCCAATGAGTATTCTGACCCTTACGCTAATGAATATGATAACGATGGTTATACACAAAGCGGATATGGGTATTCCGCTTCTACCGATTATGAGAATAACAATCGTTATTATCCGCCACAATATAGTCAACCTGATCAATTTGACGCAAATGGCTATGATGACTATGTCGATGATGATCCATATGGACAACAAGATTACTACAATCAAGCGGATATTCAATCTTCCTACTTACAACAAGATGTCGAAAATGAAGAAGCGATTCGCGTTCAACCGCAAATTCCGCTCGACATGGAAGGTAACAGTCTTGAATCTGCGCGAACTAGACGCCAACTCGAACAAGAACATAGACGAACGCTTTCCGCTCGTTATCCACGAATTGCCCTGCATATCGCTATTTGTGTATTTGGAGAATTGATTCTCTTTCCTGCTCTTGTGCATATCTTTCAAAACCATTTTGTTTCGATCGATAACACAAACGTCTTTGCTTTAAACTTAATGTTCACACTTAGTATCCTAACTGCCGCCATTTGGACTCCGGTGATTTTCTTTTTGTACCTAAAACAACCTGGTGTCAAAAAAGCGATTTATCTTTCGACTTTTGTTCAAATCGTATTCATTGGCTTTGGCGGATGGATGCTTTGGCAATTCCATCAAAGTGAAACGATTACGTACTCCAATAAAGTCTTCCTCTACTTTATCGGTTTAGAATTACTTCGCTATGGCATCTTATTCTTTGTGCTCAAACCGGCTTATAGCCTTGAGGAAATTCGCAAAAACAATTCTGATCTGAACGATGAATTTGATGATCAAGGAAATCCTTATTCAAATTATTCGTTTGAAATTACTGAAGAAGATCCTCTTGAAGACGTCGATGAAGATGAACAACCTTTAGGTGAGCGATTGAAAGAAGGAAGTGTTCTCATCGCAAAAGCAACGAAAAAAGGAATTCGCCAATTCCTTGATTCTTCAAAAAAGAAATAGTCAAGCAATTTTGTTCAATGATTCTGCTCCAATTTACAGTTGTAGATTGGAGCTTTTCTTTAAGTTGTTGATCCAAATGATCATTCTACAATCCTCAAAACATTGCTGGTCCATCATCTATAAAAAACAACTTTCTCGTTTCTCGAATCAAAAAAGGCCAAAATAAATTTCGTTGTGATCAAAAAAAGACAAGTTCTTTCCACCAAAGAATATGGTCGTTGAACTTGTCTTTTTATAGATATAGAAAAGGAAGATAAGCTTGACCCCCATCAAAGCGCTTATCTTCCTTAAAGTATTAAAGCACAGTTTTCTTAAATAATCTTTAAAAAAGCACGGCATTTTTAAAATGACGTGCTTTTTATGACATTCATTAAATTTTAACGCATGTTTTCAATGCATCACTTCAATTAGTGTTTAATGATTGTATCTCTCCAGTGTTCGTTTGGTTCAACACCTAAGATTTCGCAAACTGTTGCTGCGATGTTGGATAAACCTAAATCGTCATCTTGTTTAAGTTCGCAATCATAGTTGTAAACGATAAATGGAACACGGTTTAATGTATGAGAAGTTTTAGCTTTTAATGGAGCACCTGGTTTTTTCTGTTTTTCATACATTTCATCAGCATTACCATGGTCAGCTGTAATTAACAGAACACCATCAACAGCTTTAACTGCTTCTAATACACGACCTAATGCTAAGTCAACGGCTTCAACACCAACAACAGTTGCTTCTAAGCTTCCTGTATGACCAACCATGTCACCGTTTGGATAGTTAGTTCTTAAGAAGTCATATTTTCCAGAACGGATTGCTTCGCAAAGTTGATCTGTGATTTCAGCAGATTTCATCCATGGACGTTGTTCGAATGGAATAACATCGGATTCGATTTCTACATAAGTTTCGAGGTTTTCGTCGAATTTAGCAGAACGGTTTCCGTTCCAGAAATAAGTCACGTGACCATATTTCTGAGTTTCAGAAATTGCATATTCGTTTAATCCAGCTTGAACTAATTGTTCAGTTAAAGTGTAGTGGATTTTTGGTGGTTCAGTTAAGTAGTTCTTTGGAATCTGAGCATCTGCATCATATTGCAACATTCCGGCAAATTTAACTGCTGGTACTTTAACGCGGTCAAATTTATTGAAAGATTCATCGCCATCAAATGCTAAAGAGATTTCTTGCGCACGGTCACCACGGAAGTTAAAGAGGATTACAGAATCGTTATCATCAATTGTTCCTTTTGGTTGTCCTGCTTCATCCACTAAAACAAATCCTGGTAAATCTTGGTCAACTACACCCGTTTCATTACGGTAAGTTTCGATTGCTTCAGTTGCTGTGTGGAATTGTCTTCCTAAACCACGAACATGGATTTTCCATCCTTCTTCAACCATTGGCCAGTTTGCTTCATAACGGTCCATTGTAATTTTCATACGTCCACCGCCAGATGCGATTTGGGCATCAAAGTTCGCATCGTTTAATCCAGCCATGAAGCTTTCGATTTCATCGATGTATGTTAATGCAGAAGTTTCAGGAACATCACGTCCATCTAATAAAACGTGTAAACGAACACGTTTTACACCTTCAGTTTTAGCTTGTTCGATTAAAGCTTTTAAATGATTAATATGAGAGTGAACATTTCCATCGGACAATAAGCCTAAGAAATGTAAAGTAGAAGCATGATCTTTAACGTTTTGTACTAATTCTTTCCAAGCTGTAGAGTTAAACATTTCTTTAGATTCAATGTTTTCGTTGACCAGCTTAGCGCCTTGAGAATAAATCTGACCAGAACCAATTGCGTTGTGTCCAACTTCAGAGTTTCCCATGTCATCATCAGTTGGAAGACCAACTGCTAAACCATGTGCTCTTAATTGAGTGTGTGGGCAGTTTTCCCAAAGTTCATCTAAATGTGGTTTATAAGCCATTTTAACTGCATTGCCTAAAACGTTATCGTTGATACCAACACCGTCCATGACAACGAGTACTACTGGTTTCTTTGCCATTAAAAAATTCCTCCTTCGAATTTCAGATCATTATTATTATAAACATTTCACGAACAATCGAAAACTCAAAACACCTGATTCACGCCATTATTCAAAGCTACTGATCAAAACAAAGAAAAACATACATATGAAAGCAATTCAATTTTGAAAGCTGAAATCTAAAGACAATCTAATCTCGTTTAAACGACTCTCGTTTCTTATTTGTGATCCCATTTCAAGTCACTCTATTCCCTTATTGAATTAAAAAAGATGCCCAATCAATATGACCAGACATCTTTGGATTCTATTCTTGAATGGTTTAGACCATTCATTTTAATTTGATCGCTTTAAATCAAAATTTTATTTTTCAATAGGTGCTGTACGGAAGGCTAATCCTTCATCCTGCCAACCATAGGAAACTAATACATCTTTTTCTTGTTTATTCATTGTGTAATGATGGTTTCCATCATTTGGATTATAAACACGGAAGACTGGAGCACTCTGTGGTTTTTTAGATGTATACCATGCAACCTTTTCATCATGCCAACCGAATGAAACAAGAGTATTTTTCTCTTTTTCATCTAATGTGTAATGATGTAATCCGCTATTTGGATTGTAGACACGATATAATGCTTGACCATTCTGTTCTTCTTCAGCCATGAATGCAACGCCTTCAGCATCCCATCCAACACTTGCTACATGTTTATATTCTTTTTCATCTAATGTATAAAGGTGTTCACCATTGTTTGGGTTATAAGCACGATAAACTGGGTTTAGTTGAACAGTAGCGCCTCCGCCAGAACCAGAAGTAGGTGCAGGTTTTGTTGCAACTTCTTTGTCAGCAGTCACTTCTTGTTTGTCAACAACTTCATTTTCCTGAACTGTTGTTGTTGTCGCATTGTCCGGATTTGTTTTTCCACCAGTTTGATAATATCCTGCTTTTTGAGCCATAACGTCCGCTTTAGTGTCAGACATCGTTAGTGTTACGGTTCCTTGAGTTTGTGAAGCATCATGACGGCCATCTCCTAATAAGATATCGCCATTTCCACAATTTGATTTTCCTTCACTATAAGTAATCTCACAGTTTTCTACAGAAAGATTGGACGTTGCTCCCTTTTTAGCCACAATACGGATTGGAGCAGCATATGTTTCTGTGCCGTTTTTAGTAGCTAAACCACAATCAGTAAATTCTGTGTCCTTAATATTAACAGTTTGTTCGCCTTCGACTTTGTGATTCATATTGAAAGCTACATCGATATTTTTAAATTCACAGCCTTCAACATTAATTGTTCCATTGTAATTGCTATAGATTGTTGTACCCAAGTTTGCATTAGGATAATTCTTGCCATCTTGATCAAGAGGATCACCAACAAAACTACAATTTGTAAGATTAATATTAACGTCACCAACTTTATCTATCACTTCTCTTTGAGAAACATAAACACGTTGCATGTTTTTACAGTTATTAAAGTTTAATGTAATGTTATGCGTTGTATGTCTTTCTCCCCATGCAGCAACGCCATCCAGATCATTAACAGTAACAGTAATGTCTTTTTCTAAATACTGTCCATTAGCATTATCTTCAGCACCAGTTGTTCGACTAAATTTATAGGTATCAACCTCTAAATCGCGTTCACCTGAACTTACATAGGCACCGTTACCATGAATGATCAAATCATCAGCTACATGACCATGAGTCATTTTTCCAACATCCTTACCAGGTCTACAGTGGATTTCTTTAACACCAGTCGTTGTTTGATCTTTGAATGCAGCTATAAGTGCCTTTTCAAGAGCACCGTCACAACCGTTTTCTGGGGTATTATTAAAATATTCTCCATTATAGAAAACTGTTAAAGCTTCCTCTTTACCTTCAAAGATTTTATTCGGATCTGTTTCATTTAAAACGTTTGCATTTTCATTGATAACTTCAAACGTATTATCTTGCGCAAATACAATCGCATTAGACATTGTTGTGCATGTCATGCATAGGGCAGTTAGACTCCCTAACATCGCACTCATTCTTTTCTTATTCATCTTGTACCCTTTCTATTATGGATTTTTTCATCCATTCAATTTTCTATACACGCAAAAAGGCCTAGAACCACTTTCTTGTTGTGACTCTAGGCCGATATAACTTGATTGAATTGCACGTAAAAAGTACAGACTTAATCTGTCTGTCTGTCTGTCTGTCTGTCTGTCTGTCTGTCTCAGAGTAGCGTTTATTCAACATGACTGTCAATTCCTTTTTACGTATATTTACTTTGTTTTAACGTGTATAAATCAATTTTATTTTACAAGATTTCATTTTTTATGTCTGTATTTTTCTTGAAGCTTATACATAAAATTCATGCTTTTTTCATTCATCATGCGAGTCATTCTCACTTGTATTGAAGAGCCATAATTTATTGTTTACCCTATAAAACGTCATTTTAAAGCGAGCATCTTTAGTAAAAAAAGCAGAAGATCATGACAGTTATTTGTCTTTCTCTTCTGCTTTTTGATTGTATTTTATGAATTGTTTTAAAAGATCAGTCAATCGCATGACTATTCTTCAGTTTGATTTGCTTGTGTGCTTTCCAAAAAACGAGATAAGAATTGTTTTGTTCTTGGGTTCTTTGGATGATTGAACACTTCATCAGGCGTTCCTTGTTCGGCAATTACACCTTTATCCATGAAGATCACACGTGTTGATACGTCTTTGGCAAACTGCATTTCGTGGGTCACGACGATCATTGTTAATCCAGATTTTGCTAGACCTTTCATAACGTCTAATACTTCGCCGACCATTTCTGGGTCTAATGCGGAAGTTGGTTCGTCGAAAAGTAAAACTTCAGGATCCATGGATAAAGCACGGGCAATCGCAACACGTTGTTTTTGTCCACCTGATAATTTTGTAGAAGGTTTAGATAAGAAATCCGACATACCAACTTTTTCTAAATGTTCTTTGGCAATGCGAATTGCTTCTTCTTTAGAACGTTTTAATACTTTTCTTTGTCCTAAAACGCAGTTATCTAATACGTTTTTATTCGCAAAGAGGTTGAAGTTTTGGAACACCATACCGACTTTTGTACGGTAATCTGTTGGCTTCAGTCCAGAGTTAAGAATATCTTGATCATGGAATCGAATCGAACCAGAATCAGGGATTTCTAATAAGTTAATGCAGCGAAGAAGTGTCGATTTACCTGATCCAGAGGAACCGATAATGGAGATAACTTCTCCTTTTTCGATCGAGAAATCAATGTCGTGTAATACTTCTTGACTTCCGAAGCTCTTTTTTAAATGTTCGACTTGGATGATGGATTGACTCATGCTGACATCTCCCGGAAGATTGGTTTCTTTTCTTCTTCCTTATCCCTTAACATTTTTCGTTCAATGAAGTTTAACAACGCTGTTGTTAATGTAGTTAAGATCAAGTAAATAATCGCTGTGTCGAAATAGATTTCAACAAATCGCATATTACTTCCCGCAATAGAAGAAGCCTGGAAGAACAATTCCGTAACGGAGATAACGTTCATCATACAAGAGTCTTTTAAGTTAACGACTAATTGGTTTCCAATTGCTGGGAATGTATTTTTAATTGCTTGTGGGAAGACAACATAGATCATTGCTTGGAAGTTGCTCATTCCCATAGATTTACATGCTTCAAGCTGTCCGGCATCTACGGATTGAATACCAGATCTTAAAATTTCTGCCATGTAGGCACCTGTATTAATGGAGATAATCACAAAACCAGCTGTGATTGGGTTCCAGTTTAAAACAGGACGTAATAAATAATAAATAAAGGCGGCCTGGATCATCATTGGTGTTCCGCGGAATACCCAAATATAGAATCCGGTAATCCAACGACCAAATTTCTTTAATCCTTTAACAAAAGTGGAATCGAGTGGATCCATTGGAATGGCACGAATTGCACCAATGATTAATCCAATTAAAAATCCAAAGACGGTCCCGACAATCGCAAAGGCGATGGTAACTTTTACTCCATACCAGAACATTGGCCAATTTTTGAGCAATGCGCTCCAGGCATATGACCAGTCAATTTGCATAATGTATTAATTTCCTTTTTATTTGTTTATCTTATTCGTTTGTTGGGGCGTTATTTACCGCATTTTGCATATACTCTTCGCGAGTTTCTTGCGTAATTTTATCTAAAGCTTCTTGAACAGCGTTGAATTCTTCGCTATCACGAGAGTTGTTTTTCAGACCGATTGATACGGCTGTATCGATATCGAATCCTTTGCCTTCTTCAAACGTAATATATGTTAAATCTGGGTTTGCTTCACAAATTCCTTTTGCGACAGGAAGTTCAGCTGTAATTGCTTCTGCTTCACCTGTTTGTAAAGCTAAAACAAGTTCTGGGTAAGCAGATTTTGGTACAACGTGATTTACGCCTTCGATTTGGTCAATCACTGTATCGTAGTTTGTATTTTTTTGACCAATGACTTTGTGACCAGAAAATTGTTGGATATCTGTGAAAGATTCTAATTCACTTCCTTTTGGTACAATTAATACCATTTCAGAAGAGAAGTATGGAGTTGTAAAGTCAATTCCTTCTTCACGTTCTTCGTTTGCAGTCATCCCGGCAACAATAGCATCGATTTCACCGGAATCTAAAGCTGGTTGTAAACCATCCCAGTTAATTTTTTTAACAACGAGTTTTTTACCTAAGTTTTCAGCGATGTCTTGAGAAATCATGACATCATATCCATCGCAATAACCTGCTCCGCCACCAAGTTCAACAGCTGTATCACTGCCTTCTACTTGTTGCCAGTTAAATGGAGCATAGTTACATTCCATTCCTACAGTAAATGTATCTGAATCTGCAGATGCATTAGATGCAGTTGAACTACCATTTGATGCACTTGAGCATCCTGCAAGAATCATCATCGCACATGCGGCAGCTGACCAAAGTTGTTTTTTCATATCGTATTCTCCTCTTTCTGGAAATAAAAAAACCGTGGTTGCCCCACAGCTCAAAAAGTTGTTTCAAGATAACACCTCTTCGACTGAAGGAGTCTACGTAATATTTTCACGTAGCCCAACATTTAGACTTACCAGTCTAAACATTTCGGCGATGGTTGCCTTTCTCTTGCTTCATCGAATGTCTTCTCCACAAGATACTCATCTGCACCGCAGCCTTTATCTTTTATTTCTCATTTAAATGCCACCATACTAACAACATCTCTTATTGATGTCAACGAACTCTCTGTCTTTTCGTAACTTCCGCTCTATTTCCTTTAAAAACAACCACTTTTGCCTAATCATTCTT
Source organism: Allobaculum stercoricanis DSM 13633 (assembly GCF_000384195.1). GTDB lineage: Bacteria > Bacillota_I > Bacilli_A > Erysipelotrichales > Erysipelotrichaceae > Allobaculum > Allobaculum stercoricanis. The sequence continues at coordinate 1,435,116 of NZ_KB913034.1, forward strand.
TATTTGTCTACAATTCATTAACAATTCATTTCTCATATTTCATAATTTTGCTACAAAACTTAAAAACTTAGCGTACTTTCATCCTTTCTGATTTTTATTTTTGACTACTTTAGCGCATTCTTCTTCTTTTTTGTGGCCAACTATTCATTCCATAACATCAATTTTTCTTGTTCAAACTTAAAAAAATGCCTAAGGAAAATCCCTAGGCATTGTCTGAATCATTTGATTTATTTTTTTCCTTAGCAATAAACATCATCATCAACTAAATCGTTAATTTGATCTTGGATAATGGCTAAAGCAGCTGGGGAAATGAAGATCCCCAAAACAGCGAGTAACACTGAGTTATCGGATCTTGTTCCTCCGGATAAACGATAGAGTGCTTGTCCGGCTTTCCAGAAATAATAAATACTATAAATACCGCAAGTCACAAATGTGAGAACAACGACGATAATTGGATCGCCAATTTCGCGAATTCCGCGTCTTTGGCACATTCTGTTAATATCCGAAACAGTCGCATAAAGCCAGAAGATTTCGAAAAGACCACAAGTCAAAATCGTTAATAATAAATATAAGATAATGCTTCTTGGACTCACGCCCACATTTCCATAATATGGATGTCCTTGGTGTGGTGGATGAACTTCATCAAAAGGACCATTGGCGTAATTTTCTTCATCATATAAAGGGCGATCGGTATTGGCATAACCTCTTTGATTTTCAACATCTTCAACAAATGATGTTCCGCCGCCATAAGGATTATAGGATCCTAAATAAGCTGCGAATTTTGTATCTCTTAAATGTTTCCAATCTCTAAATCCTTCACGCCAAACATAAGATTCACCTTCAATTTCGCCTTCATGAATCTTTTTGATCATCACTTCTTCGGAGAATGGGCCTACTGTGCGGTTACGATAAACGTAATACCATTTTTGATCTTCTTCAATTTGAGGATCTTGTTCTGTTTCACTATCTGTTGCATCATTTTGTTGGGACCCCAATGGAACTGTCGGAATTCCATCTTGGTTGACTGTTGCATTGGAATGAGCAGCTGTACTGGATACAACACCTGTTAATTCAGTTACTGCTTCATGGACAGAAGTTACAGTTGAAACTTCATCTTGAGAAACGTTTTGAACTTCTTCTTGAACTGGAGCTAAACCAAGTTCTACATATAGTTCCGTTTCCTTTAAACGCGTCCATGCCGCCATTCCCTTTTTCCAAATAAAAGTATCTGGCGTAATCTTATTTTCAACAATGATCGCTTCAAATTGTTCCGGACTGAAAGGCCCTTGTGTTTTTCCGGCATCAACGTAATACCAACGTGTGTTGGATTTTTCTTCTTGAACAGTAGGAACTTCTTCAGCCATTTCTTCTTGTTCGTTTTCTTTGGCTTCATTTGTCAAAGATGCTTCAACTACCAAATCATCTTCAGTTAAAGCTTGTTCTGATTGTTCTTGATCACTTGTTTTTGTTTGTTCAACATGATCTTGTTCAAGATCAGCTGGACAAGAATCAGAGTGAGTTTGACTTACTTCTTCCAAAACACTTTCTTCTTTTGGATCTGCATCTGGTAATGGAGATCCACATTCTTGACAGAAACGTGCTTGATCATCTGATTCTCTATGACAAACTGGACATGTTTTCATATCATTATTTCTCCTTAAAAGATGAGGAAATAAAAGATTGATCTCTTTTTCCTTTTATAACCTATTCTTTATTTTCTTCTTATTGTATTGAATTCATCGATCCTGAATTTGAGATTGTTTTTTGATCACGATGAGCCTTACGAAAAACGAGATGACTCAATGGATCAAGTACCACAAAAAAGCAGTTATAATCGATGACGATTGTATTATTACAAAAAACTCTAAAGAACTTTTTAAGATTTATCTATAATTCAAATAATTTTCTCGTCTAAAAGTCCGCATATTCGAGAAGATTGTCGCAAATTGCTCTATTTTAATCGAAAAACACATTCTTTTGTGCATAAATCATATACACACAAGCCATCCATTTTCTGAATAGATTGACTGATTGAACGTATTTAACTTTTAATATTTAATCCTTTTTGATTAATACAAAGTTAAAGTTGACCTTACTCTTTTGATTTCTTTTTTGAATGGAGAAAAGTTGTTTTTCGATATACATAAAACTCGTTCATCACTTTATAACAATATGGAAATATCGTTATGCTCCATCTGGATCATTCTTCATTTAAATATAAAAATAAACTCCCAATCTATGAGTGAAATGCTCATATTTGATCAGGAGTTCTTCGATTTCTTTTTGAAATCACAAAACTAAATTCATCTTTCCTCTTTTTGCTTAATGCTTCTATTCCATTTCTTATTTTAAGCAAATTAAGAAAGACGATGTTCCCCTTCTACTTCTGGGGAGAATTGAGCTGCTAACATATCGACAAAGTCTTCTGCCAATAATTCTAAAATAGAATTCACTAATACTTGGTTATTCGCAAATTCGTCAAACTCTTCGCCTACACCAAAATATTCAAAACATCTGTTGAATGCGATCGCTTGTTGTAAACCACCATTGCCCATAACCATAAAACTATTGCGCACAACAACGTCAGGGAATCCTTCATTGATTCCTGCTTGTACTAAATATGAAGAATCATTTGTCATGAATCGATCAAACTCAGTTGCGATAATCGAAGCTGTTAATGCATCTCGAAATAATTGTTCTTTATCTTCCATTGGAAAATCTTCCGTAGGAAAGTCTGCTGTATATGTACGTGTCATGTATTCAGTCTACTTCTTATTTTCCATTCTGTGAACACCTATTTTAAACAAGGATCAAAAAGCAACTATATATCGATTGATCTAATATTTATCACGTAAAACCGAACAAATTCCGCCTTTTTATCAAAATTCGATGCTTAAAATTTGATAAAGTCACATTTATCTTTTCCTTTATTTTTCCATAGACATGAAGCGAAGAGAAACAACTCTATACGATAAATTTTCAAACCTAATAAGATTGGATAAAAATTTATTTACAGAAAATATATTTTTATTTTCTGTAAATAAACGTGCTATTGTTTACTTACATAGATGAAGCAGCTGAGAAAAAACTTTTTCAGTTGCTATTAAAAAATAGGAAGATTGTTTGTAAAGACCCCCACCGTCATCATTGTGTCAAAAAAGTGAATATAAAACCCAATCGTTCTATAAAACATTTTGACAACAACCAGACCCGATGCACGTTCAAAAAGATAGATTTATGATCATCTAATCATTCATCCATCTTGAATCACCACAAAATTGGATCGAAAAAATTAAAACTCATGCATCTAATCAAGAAAGATCTTCAAACAGAAAATAGAATCATTACTTTAGCGTGAATCACGACAAGACCATCCCCTTCATATCGGGCATCGAGTTGACATGCCCCTTGCTCAATGCAGTAGGTTTTATATTCGGCTAAGTTGACCTCTTTATTCTCACTTCGTAGATCCGCTATTGTCTGTTCTATCTTTCTTGACTTGTGTCATCCTCTTGTTTCTGATCTGTTTAGCCTGTTTTGAAAGTAGGATTGGATACAAATTCATCTCTCACATCTTGATGAAATGTGCGATGTAAAACAAACTTCCTTTCAATTTCTATATGACCTTGTCCTGCAAGCGTTAATTTTCAAACAGAACAAAACGATCAATAGTTTGAAAGAAAGCAAAAACATCATTTATCTTTTCAAATAATCCTCTCTACTGACCACGGAGGATTTTCTATGACCAATCAAGCATTACTCTTCATCACTTCTTTTTGTCTGTTCACGAACATGACACCTTATTCTTATTCAAATCAAAGCATGCGATTGACAACAAGCCCCAAGATCCATAAAGTCATCCAAACCGATTTGCATAACGACATTGAGCAGACGCAATTTACAAATGAAAGCTATCCAAAGTCCAAACACATTTTAGATTTATCCAATCGAAACCTAACTAATGCACAACTCCAAACAGAACTAGCAAAAATTGCTGATCCTCTATCCCTTCATGTATTAGATATTTCCAACAACAAACTCACTGGAAAAATCGATCTAAGTTCCTTTATAAACTTAATGATCTTGGACTGCTCTAACAATCAAATCGAGCAATTAAGTGGTCTTACCCCTCTCCTTGCTCGCATTGACTGTTCCAACAATCATCTAGGCAGTCTGTTTTTAGAGCATATGATCTATACGTCAGATAATGATCTTGTTGAGATGATTGAAGGCCTAGATTTTGATCCTACAAAGTTAGGAATTCAAAACAAATTCTCCAATCAAACGATCCATCTTTCTGTCGCAAAATCTGCCACAATTCTTGGACCAAAAGAATTTCCACTTCTTGCCAAGAATGAGAATATGCACGACTTAAAAGGAGCATCTTTTGTCAATGGGGATAATGCCATCAAAGTTACCGCAGATGAATTTTCTTATCAATATACTGTCGCCAAAAACAATAACTTCAAGCCAACGCCTGAATATTCTTTAACCGTCACCGTCCATCTTGATCGCTACGACGATGGTCAAATCCACAACCCATCAATTAATATTCCAGGTGAAATTGGTCAAGGTACAATTGGTAAACAAGACGAAACAACAAAGCCACAATCTATCTATCGCCTCTACAACCCAAATTCCGGAGAACATTTTTATACAACTAGTGTGCAAGAAAAGAATCATTTAGTTCAAGTGGGATGGAGATATGAAGGAATTGGCTGGCAAGCTCCCGAATTATCCATGCAGCCGGTTTATCGCCTCTATAATCCCAATGCCGGAGATCATCATTACACAACGAATGTGAATGAGCGCAATACCCTACAAACTCTTGGTTGGAAATATGAAGAAATCAGCTTCTATAGTGATGAATTTAAAAGTATCCCACTCTATCGCCAATATAATCCAAATGCGATCTCTGGAGCCCATAACTATACGACCGATAAACATGAAAATGACACACTTGTTTCTTTAGGATGGAGAGCCGAAAACATTGCTTGGTACGCATTAGAAAAATAGAAAAGAAATCAAAATAAACAGAACTAGAAGCACAATCAAAATGTTCAATAAAAAAACAAAAATAAGAATAAAAAATTTTCAACCTTTGCTCAGAGTCAAACACTCTGGGCTTTTTCGTTTAAACGCAAAAATAAAAATAGACATTTTCACTTTAGATAAAGTGATAACAAGAAATAACTCACTACACCATAATTCGACGAACGGGGATTTGCGTAGTTTTCGGCTGTAAATGAACAGGGATTTGCGTGTAGTCAGTAATTCGAAAAGATATTCTTTGAAGAACAGAATTTTGAAACCAAGAAAAACGAAATAATCTCAATAACAAAATCATCGGCAAGGACAGCGATAGAACCAGACGCAGTGAAAGTCATAATTGCAAAAGCTAAAGCTGCAAAAAACTTTTCATTCATAATGTTCCTTATTTCCTACTCGAAGTTCTCCATGTTTATCGCTGTAATGGATCGAAGATCGATATCTATAGTTTGATTCACAAAAACATCTAATTCGTTGTAGACAATTTTTTAGGTCCGCATATTTAGATTCTAAATAAAATTTTTGTGATTTGTATTTTTGATTTATAAATCGATTATCATTTTTTGTAGATGAATTATTGTAATAAGCACAATACTTAATAACGTAAAAAGGCGATAAACAATAATCATTTACCGCCATTTAAATATTACAATTTATTAAGCACAATCATGCTCGATCAATTCAAAATTATTTAACTTACTTCTTGATACACTTTTTCTTTTGCAGTCATTTGTATCGCATTAACGATAGATTCAATCTTAGATATATAATCTTCAACATATTCTTTGGTAATGTCTGTTTGTTCTGCTGATGCGTGACTCCTATCATTTTGATGCACTATTTCATTTCTTCGTTTGAATAAATTTGATATAACTTCTTTTCCTACCTTCATTGCTTCATTTTCATTTTTGCTCGGAAAAGCCTTTGTCATTACTTGTTTAAATGGTATACCAATAAGATTTAACTGATCTTTTACGCTTTCAGAAGATAAAAACACATCTCTGCTAAATCGTTCATTTAAATACTCAAAAAACCAATCATTTGATTCCAATGTAGCTATCGCCATCTCTACTTTTTCCATTGGAATCTGGAAAGATTTATATTTATCAGTTTTTGGCCAAGTTCCTGAGAACATTTTTACTAAACAGTATTTGCTCATTTCATGAATATAAAAATCTAATAAACCTTCAGCCAAAACAACTTGTGATCACCAAACCATTTTACAAGCAATTTCATTTCCTGCCCGAAGCAATTCATCGGCAACATCAAACTGTTTCTTAATCTCATCTATACTTTCCGTAAAGTGTTGTAAAATTTCGGACAAGTCAAAGCGCACTAACATTGGACGCGCTTCGCGCGTATCCTCCTTACGTGGAGTTAACGATATCTTTCTAGATTTCATTTCTATTCCTCCACTTATTGTTCAGAGGAGATTACACCAGCGAAATTTAAATTAAGCATCGGAATAGCCCCATATTTCCCTGTGATGTAGCCTTTACTAAAGTTTTCTTCTTTTCGAACATTTTTAATCTCAGCAAGTGAAAACAAATCTGTAGAACGATCTTTTGTTTTGATTTCCGTAAACCAAATTTGATCTCGTCTAAACAAATCTAAGTTTAACAAACCAGTTTCATGTGTTGTAAAAATCAATTGTGCAGGCTTACTTTTACGTGTTTTTATAAATTGTTTAACCAGTTCAAAAAGTAGAGCCTCATGTAAATTCGATTCAAGTCCATCACAAATCAACACTTTCCCATTCACCATGACATCTACAAATGGGCAAAGTATTCCAAAGAGCTTTTTTACCCCTGTGGATTCTTCTGAAATCAAATCCGTTTCAAATTTGTCATATAAAACTTTTGCAGAAATAGCATCTACTTCTTGCTGCAAAAGATTTTTTTTGAACTCCTCTGATAGAAAAGGAGGAAGATTTTCAGCATCGAGACTTTCCTTCTTAATATCAACACAAATATCTTTAATTCCTGTACCAAGTTCGTCTAAAATTTTTAGAACAATGGCTTTTATTTCTTTATTTTCATGTATTTGGTGAAGTGAATACTTCATCCAATTATCTTGAGAAGTTGGACTATAAAGCACCAAATCGTCGCTAAAAAAACGATAAGCAGCAGCTACTTCTTCAACAGAGCTAAAATTAGCTGCGCAAGATAACAATAAGCGATTTGGCTTAAGGACATCTTTGCAACTATTAAAGCGTCTACGAAAGCTACTGCCAGCTGTAAAATTCTCATCTAAACGTTCAAATATTTTTGTTTTTCGTCCATTAGGAAAATAATAGAGATACTCTTCCACAACAAGCATATTCTTCAACGAAAAGCCAAATGCATATCGAATACCATCAACTATGAATTGAATCATATAATCGCTATTCTGTTCATATCCATTTAGCTTATGAGGCTGTTGTAAAATCCCCTGTCCCGGTTGATAGTTGATGCTATTTAAAACAAGATTTTTTACAAATGCTATTGCGTCAATAAAGTTACTTTTTCCAGAACCGTTTGCACCATAAATAACAGCCACTTTCAGGACATCAATATCCGCTACTTTTTCTATATTTTCTGTGTGCGTCTTATCTGATCCCGCTATTGTAGAAAACAGGACTTCATCTCTAATTGATTTATGATTAGAACACCTAAACTCCAATAACACCTCACATGCACCTCCTTGACTATATTTTAGCATAAGCAGACCATTTAAACGTTAAATTTGCTGTTTTTACGCAAATAGCAAGATTAAATATCATTAATTTTCGCTTTATTTAACCTTACATCTATCAATTAAGTTTAATAAAAAATTTCTTATTGCTCTTATATTATTAACATGCTTCATCATAAACAAAAAAAATTGCGAGCTTCCCGCTCCTTGTTCGGGAGCGACAACCCGCTTCTTGGCTGATTTTGATTCGTTGATCGATTCGATTCTTTGTTTTTAAATCAGATTACTGATAAGCGTACCAAGCAGTTCCTTCTGGAGTCCATCCTAAAGATACGAGGTAGTCGTTTTCTGCTTTGTCAGTTGTGTAGTTGTGAGATCCAGCACCATTTGCGTATGGGTTGTATTGACGGTAAACAGGTGTATTACCATCTTTTGCTGCAGATTTCCAACCTTCGCCTTCATATTTCCATCCGTAAGAAACGAGAGTATTTTTTTCTGAAGCACTTACAGTGTAATGGTGATCTCCGGCATTTGGGTTATAAAGACGATAAACAACTTTATCTCCTTCAGTCATTTTTGGAGCAACCCATCCGTAACCTTCATCATTCCATCCAAGAGCTACTAAAGCTTCTTTTTCTTTAATGTCAGCTGTGTAGAAGTGTTCTCCGGAGTTAGGGTTGTATAAACGGTTCATTGGGTTTGCAGCAATGAGTTGAACACCTAATCTATCACTTACTTCACTACTTCCGCATTTTAAATGAGTATTGTATGCATAAGAAGCGCCACTTGCATCAAGAGTTAATACTCCATCTTCAAATTTTCCACTGAATTGTTCAGCATTTTTCGCATTGAAGCCTTCAAATGTTTCATTTAAGTTAACGTTTTTTAAAGTTTCAGAAACATAGAATTTTTGATTTGCTAAATTGACTGTAGTACCTGCAATAACATCAGTTTTACTTAAATCTAAAGTACCAATGTGGTTTCCACTTAAATCTAATTTATTGTTAATTGTTAAATAATCAAGATTTACAGTTTCTAAAGCGTTGTTTTGGAGTTCTAAACCTTTATTTAAGGCATGACCATATTTTTTGGACGCTGTTGGAAGAACAACTTCTTTCAAATTCTTATTTCCATAAACATGGATTGCATCTAACTCTTCTTGAGCAGAAAGATCTAAAGATGTTAATTCAGTGCTAACAAGGTAAAGAGTTTCTAAAGAATAATATTCTTCTTCATCTTCTACAGTCGGATTAGGAAGAGTAATTCCTGTTAATGCATCATTAATTCGAATATCTTTCAATTTAGTATTCGCGGAGAAATCCAATGTTTTATTCGTTAAAGTTCCGTTCCAAGAGTTAAAAGTTGTTAATCCTGTGAAGTATTCGAGCCCTTTGATTTCACCTTTGAAGTTCTTGCCACTAGTCAAAATAATTTCTTGAATTTTTGCTAATTCAGCAGTTTCAATTGGTTTGTTTAATTCTGGAGCTTTAAATGTTCCACCTTGTAAAGTAACTTTACCTTCGGCTACACCTTTTGCTAAATCTCCGAAATTTTCTTTGTTCCAAACAACTTCAGTTGGAATTGGTTTAACGTCGCCATTGTCAACGACAGGATTTTTTTCTTCAACAAAATCATCGGCAAAGACAGCGATAGAACCAGACGCAGTGAAAGCCATAGTTGCAGAAGCTAAAGCTGCAAAAAACTTTTTGTTCATAATGTTCCTTCTTAGACTTTTGGCACTCTAAATGTTTTAGCTCACTCCACAATCTTATATAGAATAATCAAGATAAAAAGGGCAAAGAAAAACGCGGACCCATAGAGTTTACGTTTCCGCGAAAAGAAATATTCTTTTTATCATTGCTTAGATTCTAATCCATCGTCTTTAATGAGGCAAACACTTTTACTACGAACACGTATTTGATTTTTTTATCATTGGTGAATTATCAAATTAAATGCAACATTTAATGTGACAATTCACCTTCACAAAAAAACAAGCGATAAATAATACTCAAACAGAACATTCCTAAAATTCGTAAACCGAAAACCTTGAACCACTTTTCGAGAGTGAATAATAACTCGCACCACAAGTGCGTAGCTTATTTCTCTGAAATGGTTCAAGTTTTTTTAATCCTCAATATGTAAATACACACGAATCCCTCGCTCCTTGTTCTGGAGCGACAACCCGCTTCTTGGCTGATTTCGATCCGTTATTTTAAATCAACTTACTGAAGATCGTATCAATCGATCATTACAATATGGTTGTCTCCATTAAAATGTGGTTATATGACCGCGTTTTAATGGAGGCTTTTAATACTTGAGCTATAATATAAATACAAGGAGGTGTCTAAGTGGGAAAGCAAGCCAATACACAAGACATTTCAACGTTTCTAGCCAAGATGAAACGACAGGTATCTGCAGGAAAATATGATTTCGTTCCACGATGAAAAAATATGCAAGCCTAAGCGAAATACGGTTTAACCATTTCAGATGCAAAAGATGAAATATTTGGCCTTGTAGTGGAGGACTACTACAAAGGACCCAAGCAAGACCTAGACCCTCTTAAGCCCGGAGATATTTGGGAATTTAAGAAAAACATAGATGGAAGACAGTTCTATATCAAAGTTAAAATCGTACAAGTGAATGGTGAAGATATCGTCAAATGTCTTGGATTTCATGAAGATGATTTTGCCTAGAGTACAGGAGGTGGCGTCAATGAGAAAATATTGTGAACAATGTGGAAAAGAGATAGAGACAAAAGTTATATCAAAAAGAGAATCTTATAATGTCTGTGGCGAGTTAATCGAAGTAGACGCTCAGGTCCTAGTGTGCTCAGAATGTGGAGAAGAATTTTTCTGTGAAGAATTAGATAATGCAACGTTGGTGAGTGCGTACAATGAATACCGCAGAAGGCATAAGCTTTTACTTCCAGAAGAAATAAGGAAAATCAGAGAACAATACGGTCTAAGTCAAAGAAGTTTTGCAAAGCTCCTCAACTGGGGAGATAAAACAATTTGCAGATATGAAAATGGCTCTATTCAAGATAAAGCGCATAATAGCATTCTTTTGTTCCTTCGAGAACCTGAAAACATGAGAACGTATCTTACAGAGAACGAAGTAACTTTGGATGAAAAACAAATCAGAAGACTTTTGATGACCATAGAAACGTTAGAGGAAAATAAAGAATTTCACGCAAGCCATAGAATTTTCGATTTGTTTTTTTCAAATGTTCCCTGCGAGGAAAATGGATTCAAAGGATTTGATTATGACAAATTCTGTGCAATGGTTTTATTTTTTGCACATAAAAATAGTGAATTGCTTAAAACAAAGCTCATGAAATTGTTGAATTACTCAGACATGCTTTTTTATAAGGAAAATGGTATTTCTATTTCTGGTATGAAATACGTTCACTTACCCTATGGTCCAGTGCCTGATCATTTCGAAATTCTTTTGGAAAAAATGCAAGTAGATCATATAGCTCATATTGAAATAACTTGCGATAACGGTTACGAAAGGTATCAAATAATTCCAGAGCGTGATATCCCATTCGATGAATTTTCCAAAGAAGAACTCAACATATTGCAACGTGTATACGATAAATTTGCACACTTTGGATCTGTTGAAATATCGGAGTATTCTCATAAGGAAAAAGGATATGCTTCAACTAAACAAGGCGAGATCATCTCATATGCCTATGCTAAAGAAATAGAACTAGATAAGTGATACGATAAAAGTTAAGCGGCCTCAAGTATTTTACTCGAGGCCGCTATTTGAATTTGTTGATCAAATGTTGAGGTGAAGAAAAATAGCAATCAACTTTCTTCCCTTACTATTGTCCTGAGCATCAATGCGCAAGATACACATAAGAAGCAAAACTTGTTTTTTTGCGCTATGCACGAGAATCGAAATTAGAATCACATTGAATTCATTCGATTTAGTTTGGATATGTAATATTGCCAAGAATCACTTTTTGGCTTGCACCTGTTGCTTTAGGTACATTTGAGAATTGATGATGCATTGTTTCATTTCCCAAAATCACAAAGGCAATCGCTTCTTTTGCGTCTGAAGAATAACCTAAATCTTCTTGGCACAGCACCTTGATTCCAGATAATTCATCACTCAACATCTGTTTTAATGTTGCATTATGAGCGCCACCTCCACCAAGAACGACTTGTGTTAACTTGTGGTTGGGTAAGATGAACTGTCTATAGTTTTCGGCAATCGAATATGCGGTAAACCAAGTGAGCGTTGCAATGATATCTTCAGGTGCATAGGTTGCGTATCGATTCAAAATATTGTGGGTGAATTCACTACCATATACTTCGCGTCCCGTTGTTTTAGGTGGTGCCATCACAATATAAGGATCTTGTTTGAGCTCATTGACCAATTCAATAATCAATTTTCCTTTTGCTGCCGTATTGCCACTAGCATCATAAGGTTGATTGAACAGACATTGCATCGCTTCATCAATCACCATGTTTCCTGGACCGGTATCAAATGCGAAGACATCATCAATACTGGTATGGGCTGGTAGCACCGTGACGTTGCCAATTCCACCAATATTTTGTAGAGCGATCGCTTCGTCTTGTTTGGAATATAAAATATATTCACTAAAAGGAACTAAAGGCGCTCCTTCTCCACCAGCTGCCATATCTTTCACACGGAAATTGGCGATACAAGGACATCCACATCGTTGGGCGATCACTGCACTTTCCCCGATTTGAAGCGTCGATGCGACGTATTCCGTTGTGTTTCGGGGAATATGATAAATCGTTTGTCCATGGGATGCGATGTAGTCTAATTGAGTTGTTTCGATTCCATATTGCAAACAAACAGCTTGTGCTGCTTTTGCGAACAATTCACCTAATTCAAAATTCAAACTGCACACTTGTGCTACGTTTGCGTTATTTTGGCAACATTGTTTAATCTTTGCTTGGGTTGAATCGGGTAATGGTAACGTAAGAAAACTTAATTGTTTCACGGTTGTTGTATTTGCTGATCCATGGATTTCGCATAACACTGCATCAATTCCATCCAAGCTTGTTCCTGACATTAAACCTACTGCTAACATATTAGCCTTTCTAACTATTTAATAGTTGAATGAGTTGTCGAGTTTTGATTAAATCATTTTTCGTTTGATCATAGTGCAATTTGCTTAGGCAATAATATAACAAGTCTGTAAATGCTAATGTCGAATTTCGTGATGTGATAGAACCTAAACGCAATTCTTTTTCTTTCACAGGGATATATAAGGCGTTATCTGCTAATGAAGCTAACGTTGACTTCGTATTGTATTGCGTAATCGCAATCACTTTCGCCCCTTTACCTTTCGCAAATTTTGCCAAATCATTAATGATCGGCGTTTCTCCTGAATAACTTAAAGCAATCAAAACGTCGTCTTGATTAATGTGCGCAATCCGCGCAGCTAAAATGTGCATATCTTCGTAATACACGACATCTTTATCAATTCGTGTCAGTTTATGCATTAAGTCTAAACAAGCAATTCCGGACCCACCAATTCCCGTTAAATAAATTCGTCTGGCCGAGTCCATCCAATCGATCGCCGTTCGTAAAGAGTCTATGTTCAATAACTTGTAGGTACCTTCCATATGTTGCGCATTGATCGTTTGAATTTTCTTAACCATGACATTTAGAGAATCTTGTTCTTCAATGACAACATTGAATATTTCATCTTCTTCTTGATCTTCATCTAAGTTTTTGGCTAGATCAACTTTTAATGCTGTTAATCCTTTAAAACCTAATTTTTGCGAAAATCGAATCCAAGAAGCCGCACTTGTATGCGTCACTAATCCTAATTCTTGCGCGCTTTTTTCAATCGCTTCATTGCGATGGTCCAAAATGTATTGCGCAATGATTTTTTCATTTTGAGTAAATGATCCAAACCCTTTTTTAATTTTATATATACAACTCATGATCGATTATCCTTTAATTGTTTCGCCAATAAATATGCGCCATAACATGGGTCATGTTTAGGTGCACACAAATGAACGTTGTCATCTAATGTTAAATATGGACGAATAAAGGACAAACCTTTCCAAACTCCACCGGTGTAACTGACATGAACTGGATGGTTAAAGTCTTTGGCTAGAGAATGGATCAATGATGATAATTCTTCTGCTAACTTTGCATAGATCTCTAAGGCAGCCAAATCATGATTTTGGGCTAGTTGATACACAATTGGTGCAAGAGAAGCGATATGATCCCTTTTATTCGCCAGTTTAGTGTTTACAAAAGAAATAATATCATAATCATCTTCTAAATCGCAGGTATTTTTTAGTACGTCCACAAGAGCAGTTCGTGGTTTTCGACCATCCACTTGCTTGGTGTATTCTTGCAATAATTGCTTCGCTAACCAATAGGCACTCCCCTCATCGCCTAGCGTATAGCCCCAGCCACCAACGCGTTTAAATTGGCCATTTTGATAGCTCAGTCCCATCGAACCTGTCCCAGCGATCACAAAAATGCCTTCACTACCTTCTAAAGCCCCCAACAATCCGATTTGCGCATCATTAGCAATGCGATAGTGCATGCCTTGAAAACTTTCGGCAACTCGACTTTCGATCTCTTTTCGCAAATTGGCATCATTTCCATATCCAGCCAAGCCACATCCGATATATACATGATCATTAGCTACAGAATCTGGCAATACAGTCATGACGCCTTGTTTTAAAATCTCAATTGCTTGGTCTTTGCTTGTTTGTAATACATGGCAACTTGGCAGAACAATTTGATCTAAAACATGCGCATGTTCATCATAGAGAGTAAAAGCTGTTTTTGTTCCACCACCATCAATGCCAATAAAATAATCCATACTTAAGCCTTTCGAATTCTAAATTTCTGCCATGGTTTAATGTAGTCTAATAAGAACAATTCTTCTTCTTTAACATGACCAACGACATTACTCATGCCACTGTTTTTCATATCATGGAGAGCAATTTGTAGCTCACCGGCATAATGTCCATATTCACTACTTTCGATGATGACATCACCACGACGGATGAGTTCTGGCGCATTGAACAATTCAAAATGATGTCCTTTGTATTTCACGCGGGATTGTGTAGAACGAATCATATTTTCATTTTGATCGCCACGGTTAAAGTGTAATTCTTCAAACAAAATCTTTTGTTCAACTTCACCAACATGATCCACTAAATCGATATCAAATGTGACTAAAGATAAATCCAAAGTCGATACTTTATCTAATTCTTCTTGCGTTGGATAGCAGTTAGAAATGATGAAGTCATCGACACAATCTAAAGCGATGAAGTGTTTAACTTGGATATCCATCGGTAAATGACGATGCATTTCTAATGTCGGTAACCCTTGCGTTACAGGCCATGATCCAAATGTATTCTCATTTTGGCTTGTAATGAAGGCAGCCGTTTGTAATCCATATTGTTTAAAGCGTTTGGAACAAGAAATGAAAAAGTCTAATCCCAATCCGGAATAGTCATGTGGATAGAAGTTATGACATCCGTATAATTTGTAGCGATTCGGTTGGAAGTCCATGATTGTATCAATTGTATGAACATCATTGGACATATTGATTTCAATGATTAATCCTTGTGGATTATAGGTCATGATCGATTCTTCACTACCTGTAAATCCCATATCTAAACGTAAGCCATCCGCACCGATTTCTTTAAAGAACGTTAAATCGTTGTAGCTAATGCCTAATTGATTAAATACACGTGGGGATACATCGACGATAATTTCAAAGCCCAATCCTTTGGCATATTCATTGATTTCTTTAAAATCTGCAATAATTTCTTCTTTACTTTTATTCACGGATAAAAGGCAAGAGAAGATACGTTGAAAGCCTGCTTTTGCGGCTTGATCAATATAGTTTAAAATCGTTTGTTTATCGGATTTTTCTGGATAAATGGAAATACCTAAGCGTCTCATTGTGTTCTCCTTTATAGAATAAGCCCTGTTGAAAAATAACAGGGCTTAAATAGAATTCATTCTTTATAATACTTCTGCTTCTTGGTTTTGTTCTTCTTCTACTAAGTTTTTGTCGTACATTTTGAAGAATGGATAGTAGATGATTAAATCCAATACAATTAAACCAATACTTAATACAGCAGCACGCCAGTCATTTCCGCATGCTAAGAACGCCCCAATTGGACCAGGCAATGTCCAAGGTGCAGTGGCAACAACGTGACCAACCATACCAGCACTTGTTAATAACCAAGCAATAATTGCATTCACCATTGGTGCAATGATAAATGGAATGATTAACATTGGGTTCAATACAATTGGCGCACCGAAGATCATTGGTTCATTGATGTTAAAGATGGAAGGCACTAAAGATGTTTTTCCTAATGCTTTACCATAAGCAGATTTACTTCTGAATGCGAACAATAATGCTAATGCAAGAGTCGCACCAGAACCACCGATCCAAATAAACCATTGGAAGAAAGGTTCCGCCCCAATATTTGGGATAACTTGACCTGCAGCCCAAGCAGTTGTGTTTTCTTCAATTAAGATTAACCATAATGGACGTGCGATTGATCCTACGATGGATACACCATGGATACCGAAGGACCAGAAGAATGTTACCAAGAATACTAAGATTAAAACGGATGGTAATGTGTCTGTTGCACTAACCAATGGAACAATCAATTTACTGATCATGCCGTGAACATCAATCTGTAAGAACATGCAGATTGTTGCGACAACGATTAATACGATTGCAGTTGGTGTTAAAGATTCAAAGGAACGAGCAACGGATGCTGGAACTTGAGGAGGCATAGAAATTTTGAATCCGCTTTTTTGAGTGAAGCGATAGACTTCCACCGCAAAGAAGGAAACCAAAATACCGATGAACATACCCGCACTACCAAGGTTACCCATTGGTAATACAAATCCGCTTGGAACAGTTGCTAAGTAGTCAGCTAATTCTGTGCTTGTTTCAGCAAGCGCTAAAACTGCTTCGTTTGGAGCGGCAATGTTGGATGGGATAATTGTTAATAAGAAACCAAGTTCAGCTAAGATCCCACCAGACAAGCCATCTAGCTCATAAGATTTTGCCAGGGAGTAACCAATTCCGAATACCGCATACAGTGTCATGATGTACATGGATACACGGTATGGCAATAAGATTTTTGTTGCGTTTGCAGAAATAAATTGTGTGATTGCCCATTCTTTAGGCATAGAGTTTGGTAAGAATGCAATAACCATGAACATGGAAGAAACAATGATCAATGGTAAAGTTGCAATAATACCATCACGAATGGCACGTAAGTGACGTTGTTCCGCCAATTTTGCCATTGGTGTCGATAATTTTTCGTCTAATATAGTCGCAAATTTATCAAACATATATTTTCCTTTCTTAGATCTCTCTCATTTTTAAATTACTTTAATTCGCCCAATTCTTTTTTAACTTGAGCCAACAATTTAGGTGCGCCTAATGGTGTGTAACCTTGTGGTTGAATCAAAATGCATGGAACGCCAGCAGCTTGTGCTTGTTCTTTCAACGTATCGAAACGATGACGAATTTGTGGAGCAACTAAACCAATGGCATAACCATCTTTAATTTCATTGGCAAATGCTTGTGTGGAGCATTCGTTCACTTCCATTTCAATTCCTTGTTTTGCTGCTGCATCGTGTAATGCTTTAGCTGCAATTGCAGAAGACATGCCTGCTGAGCAAACCAATAAGACTTTCATATAAATCTCCTCTCTATGTTATTGCTGTGTTTATTATAGCTGTGAAATCGCTTTCCTGCAATATTGTTTCACGTTTTTATTTATATAAATGAATTTTTATTACATCATGACACCGGTATAGACGAGTGCAGCAATAATTCCGGCACTAAATACCGACAACAAGCTACCGACAACCCAAAAGCTTTTGCAAATTCCTTTTTTGGATTGAATAAAAAATTGCGCATATACTGCTGAAAATCCGGAGACAAGTCCGCCGATGATCACCGTTGGTAAACGATAATCCACCCCTAACGCATCGCAGCCAAAAGGAACGATAAATAACGATAAGATGATGGAAAGAATCACAATAAAGGAACTTTTATAACCAAAAGTTGGAATATCATAATCCGTTTCCCCCATCACGGATTTATACTGGTGATTTTCAGTTTTGGCCTTATTTTGCCATTTCACACTCTTTGCCATACTATTTATTTTCCAATGCGTGTAAACGTTTATTCATGCGAATGATGTAATCCGCTAATGTACGAACTTCCATAGCAGACATTAAATGGTCTTGCGCATGGACAAAAAGGACAGTGACTTCGTGATGGTTTCCGTTTGCTTCATCATGAAGAATATTGGTCTGTGTTTGATGTGCTTGAACTAAATATTCATCTGCTTCTTTTAAAAGCATTTCTGCTTGATCAAAATTCCCTTTTTCTGCTTCATCAATGGCTTCATAAGCAAGACCTTTTGCTGTTCCGCCGTTACTGATAATTTCAAAAATAATCATTTCCATTTCGTTCATTGTCTTTACCTCCAAAAATTTAAATGATATTTGCTAATACGCCTTTTGCTTGCTCAATTTTTTCTTGAGCCGCATCACAATCGCAATGTAAAGCATGCATGACAATTGCTCTTTTTACACTTCGCCCACTTGCTTCAAATAAGTCACTTGCTGTTTGCGAATCAACTTCTAAGATTTGTTGGATCATGCGTGTTGCCCGCACAATGAGTTTTTCGTTAGATGGTTGCACATCCACCATTAAGTTGTGATAAACTTTCCCCATTTTGATCATGACACACGTACTAATCATGTTGAGGACCATCTTTTGCGCCGTCCCCGCTTTCATGCGAGTCGATCCGGTCACCACTTCTGCTCCCGTAACCACTTCTACTGGATAGTGCGCTACTTTGGCTAATTCAGAATGTTCAACACAACAAACACTTCCTGTTTGTGCTCCAATTTGGTTGGCATATTCTAATGCACCAATTACATATGGAGTTCTTCCTGATGCAGCAAGCCCAATAACCATGTCCGCAGAACTTAAATTTCTTTCTTTTAAATCTTCAACGGCCAATTCTTTAGAATCTTCAGCCCCTTCTTGTGCTTTGAAAATCGCCGGTGTTCCCCCCGCAATAACGCCTTGCACAAGCTGGTCACTCACACCATATGTAGGTGGGCATTCACTTGCATCTAAAATTCCTAAACGGCCAGACGTTCCGGCACCGACATACAAAATGCGTCCTCCATTTTCGACACATGCATACGCTTGATCAATGAGTTTTGCGATCGCTGGAATTTGTTGATAAACCACCTCAGCTACTTTTCTATCCTCGGCATTGATCTTGATTAACATCTCTTCTGTAGGAATTCGATCAATATCCAACGTATTTGGATTTTGTTGTTCCGTATTTAATTTTGCGAAATTTTCAATCATTCTTCTCGATACTCCTTCATAAACTGTTGATACCAATAGAAACTATCTTTTTTATAACGATCATAAGATCCGTTTCCATAGTTATCCGCATCTACGTAAATCACGCCATAGCGTTTGCCCATTTCGCAACTTCCTGCAGATACGATATCGACGATTCCCCACATCATGTAAGCAACCACATCTACGCCATCGTTTTGCGCATTTAAAATCTCTTGAAAATGACGATTTAAATAATCGATTCGATATTGGTCATGAACTTGATGATCTTCTTCCATCACATCCGCATAACCAAATCCATTTTCACTAATAATGACCGGCTTTTGATATCGATCATAAATTCGATTCAATGTAACTCTTAATCCCACTGGATCAATTTGCCAGCCCCATTCATTCGCTTGTAAGTATGGGTTTTTCGTACTCACAACTAAGTTTCCAGCTGTTTTTTCTTTTTCTTCACAACTTGCTACCGAAGATTGGTAGTAGGAAAAGCTGACAAAATCACATGTATTATGTTTTAACAATTCGCGATCTTCATCCGTGATTTCAAATTCAATTCCATTCGCATCAAAAAACGATTGCATATACGATGGATAATAACCACGACTTAATACATCCATGCAAAACCAAGTATTCGTATTTTCATCTAATGTTTGTTTGAGATTGTCTTCTGGTTTACAGCTGTACGGATAGTAGCAAAAGCATGCGACCATCGCGCCAAATTTTCCCTGAACCATCGAATGGCCCAATTCAATCGTTTTTGCCGATGCAACAAATTGATGATGTAACGATTGAAAAACTAATGATTGATCATAACCGCCATCTTCTGGTTTTAATAAAGCAACCCCATTAAATGGTGAAAAATAACCCGCATTGATTTCATTGAAAGGTAAATAATAATCAATGCAATCCCCCCAATGTTCAAACACCACTTTGGCAAAACGTAAATAGAAATCAATTAATTTTCTATTCGTCCATCCGCCATACTTCTTCACTAAATTTAATGGAATCGCATAATGATTCATGGTCAAGAACACTTTAAATCCTGCTTTTCGAATTTCATCAAACACTCGATCGTAGTAAGCAATTCCTGCTGGATTAGGTTCTAATTCATCCCCATTCGGGAACAATCTTGCCCAGCTAATGGATAAACGATAAATATCCATTCCCAATTCTTTTAATAACTGAATATCTTCGGCCAAATGATAATATCCTTTACTTCCATCTCGGAATGGATATCTTCCCTTTGTATCGCGTTCTCCTTTTTCGATCATCGCTTGAGTTAATAAACGCGTTGCTGTTGTTGCATTGCTTGTACGGGGGATATAAGGTCGAACATCTTGCGTATCAATCCCTTTTCCACCTTCTTGCCAACCGCCTTCATATTGACTAGCAGCCGTTGCTCCACCCCACAAAATTTTTCGTTTTTGAAATTGTAGATCCACTTTATGCCTCCATCTAAGCACTTTCTTTACTGCCCTAATATATCATGTTTCATCATAAAGTGAAATATTATTTCATTCATTATAGATTTTAAGTGGAATATTATTTATTAAGTCAAACGATCTCATTTCACTTTTTTCAAAAAAGAAAAGCCAATATCATCCACAACAATCGCAATATCTCTAATTTTTTAAAACACGATTTGTTTTTCTAATACTGGTCCCTTTATTCACATATCTAATACTGATTCCCTTATTCATATCATTGAAAATAAAAAAATCGCGAGCTTCCCGCTCCTTGTTCTGGAGCGACAACCCGCTTCTTGGCTGATTTCGATTCGTTGATCGATTCGATTCTTTGTTTTTAAATCAGATTATTGAACAGCGTACCAAGCTTTTCCTTCTGGAGTCCATCCTAAGGATACTAAGTGGTCGTTTTCTGCTTTATCTGTTGTGTAGTTGTGAGCGCCTGCACCGTTTGCGTATGGGTTGTATTGGCGGAATACAGCTACTTTTTTATTTGTATCAGAATACCATCCAATACCTTCGTCTTTCCAACCGTATGCAACAAGAGTGTCTCTTTCACCTTTGTTCATTGTGTAATGGTGATCTCCAGCATTTGGATTGTATACACGGTATACAGGAACTGTTGAATCTTTTCCTTTTGGTGCTACCCATCCGTAGCCTTCATCATTCCATCCAAGGTCAACTAAAGCTTCTTTTTCTTTGATGGAAGCAGTGTAGAAGTGTTCACCAGAGTTAGGGTTATATAGACGGTTCATTGGGTTTGCTGCAACAAGTTTAACTGTAAGAGTTTTACTTGTAGCACCTAATAAAGTGTCGTAAGTATAATTAGCATCTTTACCATCAATTGTTAAAATACCAGTTTCTGGATCATATTTATCTGATTTAGCGATAGCTTTTTTGTCAAAGTTTTCAAAAGTTTCTGCCAAATTAACAGTTTTTAATGTTTCAGAAACATAGAATTCTTGGTTACCTAAATTACCAGTACCAGCAGTTGTATTGCTTAAATCTAATGCACCAATGTGGTTATTATCAAGGTTTAATTCTCCAGTAATAGCTACGTGATCTAAGTTCACAGTTTCTAAATTGTTAGCAGATAAATTTAAAGATGCATATGTTTTAGGCTCTCTTTTATCCCCGTGTTTTACAACAGCTTCTTTTAAATTGCTATTACCAGTAACTTCAACTGTGCTTAATACTTTTTGATCAGAAAAATCTAAAGAAGTTAATGCAGTTCCTTTTAATGTTAAGCTATTTAAAGAATATGTTACTTCTTCTTTTCCATCTTTTTCAGTCACAACTGGTTCTGGAAGAACGATTTCTGTTAAATCTTCTGCTTTAGTTACGGATAAAGTTTTTAAAACTTTATTTGCAGAGAAATCTAATTTTGCGTTTGTTACTGTTGCAGCAGAATCATCAAAAGATCCTAATTTAGTGAAGTATTCTAGTCCTTTGATTTCACCTTTTAAACCGGATAATGTGATTGCAGTTACTTCTGCTAGATCAGCAGTTTTTACTGATTTTCCTTTAACTAAAGTATCAGAATCTCCTGCATAATCAGCAAAAGCATTTTGTTTTAAGTTAACTAAAGCACCAAAGTTATCTTCGTTCCAAACAACAGTTGTTGGAACTGGTGTTACATCGCCATTGTTAATAACAGGATTTTTTTCTTCAACAAAATCATCGGCAAAGACAGCGATAGAACCAGACGCAGTGAAAGCCATAGTTGCAGAAGCTAAAGCTGCAAAAAACTTTTTGTTCATAATGTTCCTTCTTAGACATTTGACACTTTCATCACTTTTTCCGTTTATCATTAACTCTTCTACCTAATAATCCTCCAGTAACCTGTTCTCCTTCTCTACTTTTGCAAATTTCATCATAAAACAAAAAAATCGCGAGCTTCCCGCTCCTTGTTCGGGAGCGACAACCCGCTTCTTGGCTGATTTCGATTCGTTGATCGATTCGATTCTTTATTTTTAAATCAGATTACTGAAGAGCTGTCCAAGCTGTTCCTTCGTAAACCCATCCCAGATTGCAAAGGTAGTTGTTTTCAGCTTTGGATGTTGTGTAGTTATGAGATCCAGCGCCGTTTGCGTATGGATTGTATTGACGAAAAACAGCTACATGATCTCCAGATGGTTCTTTACCTGCTTCGTCAGCAGAATACCATCCAGTACCTTCTGCTTTCCAACCAAATGTTACAAGTGTATCTCTTTCTTCTTCACTCATTGTGTAATGGTGATCACCTGCATTTGGGTTATATAGACGATATACTGCCTGTTTTTCAGTTGCACCTTTAGTTGGAGCAGCTACCCATCCGTAACCTTCATCGTTCCATCCAAGGTTAACTAAAGCTTCTTTTTCTTTCACATCAGCTGTGTAGAAGTGTTCTCCGGAGTTAGGGTTGTATAAACGGTTCATTGGATTAGCTTTTGTAAGTTCAACTGTCATATCAGCAGTTTTACCTCTTAAAGCCACTTCATATGTATATGTAGCTGTTGCATCTGCACCAAGTTTTAAAACACCTGTTTTTGCATCAAAATTATCACCTGTATTCTTAACAGCTGCTTTATCGAAATTTTCGAAAGTTTCTGCTAAGTTTACATTTTCTAATGTTTCAGAAACATAGAATTTTTGATTACCTAACACAGCACCGCCAGCTTTTGTTTTGCTTAAATCTAATGCACCGAAATGGTTACCATCTAATTTCAAATTGTTTTTAATATCGTAGTATTCTACATTGATTGTTTCTAATTCGTTATTAGAAAGACGTAAACCTTCAAATGCAACATGTTCATCAGCTGTTCCTTTTCTTAAAGTTACTTCTGATAAATCGTTATTTTCAGCATTAACAAATTTTAAATTTTCGTAGTCAGCAATATTTAAAGATGCCAGTTTTGTTCCTGTTACTTCTAAATCTGTTAAAGCGTGTTCTTCTTTGCCTTCATCAGTTTTTCTAGTTTTTGGAAGAACGATTTCAGCTAATTCTTTTGCATTGTTAACTTTGATATTTGTTAAATCTGTGTTTGCAGAGAAATCTAATGCATCATTTGTTAATGTAGCATTTTCATCTGTGAACGTTGTTAAACCTGTGAAGTATTCTAAACCTTTGATTTCACCATTGAAGCTAGTAAAAGTAATTCCTTTTACAGATCCCAATGCTTCTGTAGTTACATAACCATCTTTTACTTCGATTGTAGCTCCAACAAATTTTACAGCAGGGTTAACTTCTACAGTTCCCGCATTTAAATCTTCCTTTACTAAATCACCGAAGTTTTCTTTATTCCAAAGCACTTTTGTTGGTTTTGGTGCAACTTGTCCATTGTTGATAACTGGAGTTTTTTCTTCAACAAAATCATCGGCAAAGACAGCGATAGAACCAGACGCAGTGAAAGCCATAGTTGCAGAAGCTAAAGCTGCAAAAAACTTTTTGTTCATAATGTTCCTTCTTGGCATTTTGAGACTTTCCAACTTTCTTTGTCTAAGATTTATGTGGTTAGATAGCTTGTCCTCATTTTATTTATTTTGTTTTCTGTAATTTTTGTCTATAAAATCCCTCAAATATCCACATAACATTAAAAGATTTACCACTAGCGGCGAATTTTAAATACAACAATCGCCACTTTGATCATTAACATGTATCATTACCGGAATAAAAATCAATCATAAATTGCTTTATTTCTAATCCCCTGATGATCGGACGATCGCAACGAAACGCAGAAGTACCAATCACAATGATAAGTTCCCTTTTAGTAGACACTCGAAATAACTCAATCGAGATGTCACTAAAAGGGAACTTTTTTATGTCTAGAAAAACAAAATATACTGCTGAACAAAAACTTTGGGCAGTTCATCAATACCTCAACCATATGATGTCTGCTTCATCTATTGCGTCAGCCCTCAATATGTCTGCGACAGGGCGCAATTTAATTTTCACTTGGGCTCGGCAATATAAATGTAATGGCGTCGACGCATTTAAACCCAGACCATCTAATAGCTCATACACTAAAGAGTTCAAAGAACT
This sequence comes from Allobaculum stercoricanis DSM 13633, assembly GCF_000384195.1. Lineage (GTDB taxonomy): Bacteria > Bacillota_I > Bacilli_A > Erysipelotrichales > Erysipelotrichaceae > Allobaculum > Allobaculum stercoricanis. The sequence continues at coordinate 1,459,714 of NZ_KB913034.1, forward strand.
TGTTTGCCAAGAATATCTAAGTGGGCAAGGTGGGTTAAAAACCCTTGCTACTCGTCATGGAATTCCATCTGATTCGATCGTTTTCAACTGGGTTAAGAAGTATACTAAAAAAACGAACGAACTGAAGGATTACACTCCTCAGCCGGAGGTATACATGGCACCTAGAAAGAAAACAACTTTAGAAGAAAGACGCAAAATTGTTGCATGGTATTACGCTCATGGTTGTAGCTATAAAGAAACTGCTGCTCATTTTGAATGCAGCTATTCTCAAGTCAGAGATTGGGTTATCAAATTCAACGAGCAAGGTGAAGAAGGTCTGCTGGATCGACGAGGGAAAAGAGTCCCTAAAGAAGAACTCGATGAGAATGAACAGTTACGTAGAGAGTTGAAACGACTACAAGCGATTAATCGTCATCTTGAAATGGAGAATGAACTCTTAAAAAAAGCCGAAGCAACAGAAAGGAGATGGTGGAACGATATAGTCGAGTCAAACGAAATCAAATAATGCAAGAATGGAAAGAACATGACTATAAACTGATCGAACAATATCACGTTCAAAAAAATTGGCCGATTCGAGAAATGTGCCAAATTTTAAGTATTAGTCGTGCGGCTTACTATAAATGGCTTCATCGCAAGGAAAAAGGACCAAATCCAGATGAAATCGAGCTGATCGAAAAAATCCAAGAACTCGCAAAGAAAAAGAAACGTTTATATGGATGTAGAAAAATGTCCAGAAAACTGAAGGACATCTATGGAATTGAAGTAGGTGTCAAGAAAGTGTATCGGATCATGGCGAGATTGAATCTTCTTTCTGTTTATCGTCCAAAGAAACATACTTGGATAAAATCTAATCCTGGACAAACTGCAGAAAATATTTTGAATAGAGATTTCGAAAGTACTGCACCGAATCAAAAATGGGTAACTGATATTACTGAAATCAAAGTACCGAAAACAAATCAAAAACTTTATCTTTCTTCGATTTTAGATTTGTATGATCGCAGCGTTATATCATGGAAAGTCAGTACGAAAAACAATTCCGTGCTTGTTGATGAAACATTAAGAGAAGCATTAGAGAAGAATCCAGGAGGATGCCAGCTATTCCATTCAGATAGAGGTTTTCAATATACGCGTCCCGTATTCTGTCATTGGCTAGAAGAAATGGGGATTCAACAATCTATGTCTCGGGTTGGAAGATGTATAGACAACGCAAGTATGGAAGGATTTCAAGGAATTGTAAAAGACATACTCTTTATTCTGCACCCAGAAATCAATTCAATAGAGAGTTGCATCCAAGCTGTATCAGAGACCATTGAATTTTATATGAACGAATATCCACAAGAACGTTTTCATGGAAAAACACCAGCCGTAGTGCGAGCAGAGGCATTCAAAACGGATCATCCAGCAGAATATCCAATTCAACCGAATTTGAGAATCCAGAAATTCTGGAAAAAAATCGAGCAAAAAAATTGGTAATGAATGGCTAGCCATTCATTACCAATACACAACTATATTTAGTTATTTCATAGTGTCTACTTTACAAGGACGCATCACAATGACTTCTTTTTTGTTATACGTGAAATAGCACTTTCACTCTCTTTAGGCGTTGAATCCAATCTAAAAATGTTCGATTTGGATAAAGATAATGTGTACATATTTATAAATTCTATTTTGATCTGATTAAGAATAAGAATAGCGTGTACCAGAAAACGGTAAATAACTCATAGAAAAAACCTCCAATATTATCTAGGTCGAGTCTACCTGATAAAATTGGAGGTTGTAATCCCGTGTGAATCGTAAAAAGTTATATTGGTTATTTAATAAACAGATTTTAATCCAAGTATATTTATATATTATAGAAACGTATTATTCGCCTAAAACTTCTTTTACAGTTTTATAAACTTTTACAGCATTCATACTACCGTAATCTTTAATGTCAATTGCTAAAACAGGAACGTCAGTTTTCTCTTGAACTTCATTTTTTAGAAATCGAATTTGTGGTCCCAATAAAATGACACTTGCATTTTCAAGATGATCATTAATTTCTGATACAGGAACCGCAATGACATTAGGCTCTTTTCCGTCTTTTGTCATTTCTTGTTCTAATTTCATTTTTAAAATGCTTGTGCTCATACCTGCATTACATGCTAATACAATTCTCATCGTCCTTATTCCTCCTCTTCAGCAAGTTTTTGTTTTTCAAATGCTTTGAAAAATGGTAAATAAATTAAAATATCGATAATAATCAGTGCAATAACAAGAATAACTGCCTTAATATCCATTGTATCGATCAGTGCAGCAATTGGTGAAAACATATTCCAACTTGCATACGCAAAAGTTTTGGCAACTAATCCGCTACTCATAGCTAAATATGTAATAACTCCATTCAAAGGCATAACGATAATAAATGGAATCATCATAATCGGGTTATACATTAATGGTAATCCGAAAATCAATGGTTCATTAATGTTAAACAAAGAAGGAATGAAAGATAATTTACCAATCGTTCTTAATTGTTTTGATTTACTTGTCAGAGCTAAGAATGCCAAACCAAGAGTAGCACCACTTCCTCCAATAGCCATAAAGTTCCACCAGAATGGTGCTGTTACAACATGTGGTAAAGCCATTGCAGCTGTACCTGCAGCAAATGCAGCCGCATTCGCTCCTAAGTTGCTGTAAAAGAATGGGTCCAATGCACTTGTGATAACAGAATCGTGAATTCCAAACCACCAGAACACCATAACTAACACTGCCAAGATGATTACGCCCCAAATATTATCTACTGCAGAAACCAATGGATTCATAATGATTGTGATAACTTGAGGTAAATTGATGCTAGTGAAAGTAAATAATAAGTTGTTTAAAAATGCTGTTAAAACTACAACAATAGCTACTGGAACCAAGTTACCAATAGAGTCTGCTAATGCAGGTGGAACACCTGAACCTTCTAAATTAATTCGTCCAACTTTTTTCTCTACAAGTACACGATACAATTCAAACGAAATAATTCCTACAAAGATTGCTGTAAATAGTCCTGTTGCATCAAATGCTGCAAAGCTAAGTGTACGCTCTGCGTTCATGCTTGCAGAAATAATAAAAGAGGACATCGTTACTAAAAGAGGCATCATCGAATTGATTTTGTACTCTTTGCATAAATTGTAAGAGATACCTAGCGCAACATACAAAGACATCAGCGGCATAGTCACATTAAACACATAATCTAGAACAGGACTTGTAAAATCTGCAAAACTTTGCCAGCCAGCCATAATAGACTGTAAAAAGCCAGGTTCCATTGTCGTATAATCAACTGGTGGTGAAATCAATACCAACGCAAAACTACCAATTGTAAAAAATGGAATTAAGAACAAAAATGTACTTTGTAAAGCTTTTAAATATTTTTGACTAGATAACTTTGTTGCAACCGGAGCAACTTTAGTTTCTATGAATTGACTCATTTTATTCATCATTTTTTAATTCCTCCTCAATTTTCTTTTTGTACCAGTAATAACTGGCTTTAGGAATTCTCTTATTATCATTTTCATAATCGATATAAACTAGACCATATCTTTTTTTGTATCCGTTTATCCAACTGTACAAATCCATTGTTGACCAGACAAAATAGCCTCGTACATCGCAACCTTCTTTTTGGGCCTGACGAATCCAATCGATAAATCCATTTAAAAATTCTATTCTATATTGATCGTTTACTTTTCCATCTACCAACTCATCGTAATAACCCAATCCATTTTCAGTAATGATTATTGGCGTATTAGGATATTTATCTTTTAAGTCTAGTAAAAGGTTATATACAGATTTTGGATACAACTCACATCCCCATGCATTTTTTTGCGTATTTGGATCTTCATCTAATTCAAACCAGTTTTTAATGATGGTTGAATTCTTTGTGACTCCATCTCCTGTATTATTTGCGATCATACATGTTTCCCCTGAAGTGTATGGTTTTACAAGGGTACGGTCATATGCGTTGATACCTAAATAATCAACTGTCCCTTTTTTAAAGATTTCTTCATCTTCTTTTTTCATGTATGAAAGATCGTAATCTAGAGCTAGTTTTTCAATAAAATCTGCTGGGAATTCTCCATAAACCGCAACATCATTAACGCATCGATTATAAAATAAATCTGCATTATGCATTGCTTCCCTATACTGTTCATTATCAACTAACGATTCAATCGAATAACTATCACTTACAAGTCCAATTGTTCCTTCATAATTCAACTTACGATACTCAACAATAGCACCAGCACTTGCCAATAATAGGTGATACATCGCTTTCCATCGTCTGGATAAGTCTCTGACGTTTGGAGGATAATTTCCTCGGCCATAGCAACAATATGTTTCGTAGTTTGGTTCATTAATTGTTGCCCAATATTTAACTCGGCCACCAAAATTTTCAAAACAAACTTTTGCATATCGAATAAATGCAGTTACAGTTTCTCTATTTTCCCAACCACCATTTTTGAATAAGTCTACGGGCATATCATAATGGTATAAGGTAACCAGAGGCTCTACCCCATATTTTTCACAAGTATCAAGAATGCGATTATAATAAGCAATTCCTTCTTGATTCACGGTACTCTGACTATTTGCTAAAATACGTGTCCAACAAATTGAAAAACGATATGCATTTTGACCACCTTCAGACAATAGGCGAATGTCTTCTTCATATCTATGATAATGATCACAAGCAACATCTCCGGTAACCGGGTTTACATTGTTTTTTTCGCTATGACAAAAATCATCCCAGTTTGATAAACCTTTGTTTCCTTCCAACCATCCACCTTCGCATTGATAGGCAGAAGTTGCGCTTCCCCATAAAAATTTATCCATAAATTAATCCTCTTTACTTAAAATTTTAATGAGCTGTTTTGCAATACGTTGATACATAATCGTCGACATTAAATGGTCTTGGGCATGAATTAAAATAACGTTTGTCCGAATTTGTTCACCACTTGCTTCAGCAACTAATAAATCTGTTTGTGATTTATGTGCTTTATTTAATTCAATATCTCCCAAATTCATTAACTCTTCCGCTTGCTCTTTATTATTTTTATTCATTTCTTCGACAGCTTCGTAAAAATAAGAAAAAGCATTTCCTGCATAACTAATAATCTCGAATGATATTTCCTGTATTCTTTCTTCGGTCATTCATAATTTCCTTTCTAAAACAAATTGCGCGCTTTGTTTATCTGGAAATATTATCTGTTACGCAAAATGCAATCTCAATTTGTAAATTGCGCACTACGTCGCAATTAAAAAATGTGGGATACGACGCAATATAAAACGTAAAAAGATTGTGGGATAATACGAAAAAAGAAATTTTACAAAACATATGACTTTTCTTATTGTAAAATCATATGCAATTCTTTATGCGAAGAGGTTATATAAAATGAACGAACTAACAAATAGACAATCAAAAATACTTCAAGAAATATATACTCATAAACAATTAAAGGGGAGCGAATTGGCTGTGCTTTTAGATTGTTCTGTTCGTACAATTCAAAATGAAATAAATGCTATAAATCGAAAAAACAAATTGATAATTTCTTCAAATCAAGGTTATACAATCGATGAGGAACAATATGTATCCATCTGTAACTTCAATGAATATCCTCAAAAAGATCATGAAGCTCTAAAAATCTTATTATTTAGCAATGAACCTGTTCATATATATGATTTATCCGATTCATTGTATGTGAGCGTAACAACACTAGAAAAACAATTAAAATCATATTCACAATTATTAAAAGACTATTCGTTAATACTAGAAAGACATAAAGGATATTTATCTATAAGTGGAGATGAAATTAACAAAAGGCAGCTAATTAAAAATTTAATCATTAATGAAACCAACGGAAATTTTATGAATATCGATTCATTCAGTCCCTATTTCGATAATATAGAACTTGCAAATACAAAACACTTCTTAGAAGAAATCATACAAAAACACAACTATTATATTGATCCCGTTTATGCCAATACATTGACTATTTCTTTATCTGTCGCCTTATATAGAATGCAGACTCACCATTACATCGATTCAGATGTGATATATAAAAGTGACGAATCTTCTATAGAATTCGAAATTGCTGTACAAGTTTTAAATTACTACAAATATAAATACGATTTAACCCCAACCAAAAGTGATATTCAATACATTTCTTCGTTAATCGCCGGACAGATTAAACCCTATAAAATATCACTTACCAATTCATCCAAATTCATTGATGAAGAATTTCAAAACGACATAAAAAATATATTGAATGATGCTTTTGAGAACTACATGCTGGATATAGATTTTTCAGAAAATATTTATAGTTTTTCCATGCACGTTGATGGGTTAATCAAACGTTCTAAAGCTATGCAACCTGCATATAACTACGCAGTAAAAAGCTTAAAGGCTGATCATCCATTTATTTACGAAGTAGCTGTATATATAGCAAATCAAATCTCTAATCAGTATTCAATAAAAATTAATGATTCAGAAATTGGATTTATTTGTATTTACATTGGATCCCTCGTTGAAAATGCAATCTATAGATCAAAAATACATTGCCTGTTTGTTTGTGAAAACTATCATCAAATCAAAGATAATTTATTTAACAGACTTGCAACCTTATTACCAAAATACGTTAAACTCGAATGCAAAGATACAAATGAATTCAATGCATCTAATTATGACTTAATTATCACCACAGACTCATCATCCAAACTTTCAAAAAACATTATTGAAATCTCGCCTTTTTTAACAAGACAAGACTTTGATAAGATCAACAAACAAATACAAACTATAGCCAACTTGCATACATTAGAAAAAAATCAAATTCTGTTTGCTGATTTTTTTAGTAAGGATTTATTTTATGTCCGAGATGATTTTGATGATAAATATTCTTTATTGGACTTTTTGTCTAATGAAATGATTAAATGTGGAATTGCTAATGAGCATTTTACTGACTCTGTCATACAAAGAGAAAAATTATCCAGCACGTCTTTTGGAGCAAAATACGCAATTCCCCATGCAATAGAATTAAATTCGAATAAAACAATGGTAAGTGTTCTTGTTTCCCATAAAGGAATACAATGGGATCAAGATAACATTGTATATATCGTATTGATGATCGCTGTGCATAAGGAAGATCGAAACGAATTCATAGAATTATATGAAAATATTATTAGATCGCTAGAAAATCCATATAAAATATCAAAACTATCGAGCATAAATTCGTTTAAAGAATTCAAGGATATTTTACTAAACAACAATTAAATTTCTCTCTTGTCTTTAAATAAAAAGTTCCTGATCTACAGAATCCGATAAATACAAGAAAAATATTCATAGTGACAAATTCCCTTTTAGTAGACACTCGAAATAGCTCAATCGAGTCGCCACTATAAGGGAATTTTTATGTATTGCACATTTTTGTCCTCCTTAACGGAGTAACATTGCTAGTAAGGTGGCACAGATTTCAAATCCGAACAGCCTTTGAATGGACCATTTTTAGAATCCGAAAACACTTATTTTATTTAACTTAACTTTCATAATCCTCAATGACTCTGTTCTCCTTTGCTACTTTTGAAGACTTGATCATAAATCAAAAAAATTGCGAGCTTCCCGCTCCTTGTTCTGGAGCGACAACCCGCTTCTTGGCTGATTTTGATTCGTTGATCGATTCGATTCTTTGTTTTTAAATCAGACTACTGAAGAGCTGTCCAAGCTGTTCCTTCGTAAATCCATCCTAAGGATACTAAGTAGTTATTTTCAGCTTTGTCAGTTGTGTAGTTGTGAGATCCAGCACCGTTTGCGTATGGGTTGTATTGACGGTAAACAGTTACTCCACCATCGGAATACCATCCAACGTTTTCATCTTTCCATCCATATGCTACAAGAGTATTTTTTTCTTCTTCACTCATTGTGTAGTGGTGATCTCCAGCGTTTGGATTGTAAAGACGGAATACTTTAGCACCAGTTCCTTCTTTTGGAGCTACCCATCCGTAACCTTCATCGTTCCATCCAAGGTTCACTAAAGCTGCCTTTTCTTCTAAATCAGCTGTGTAGAAGTGTTCACCAGAGTTAGGGTTATATAAACGGTTCATTGGGTTAGCTGCTGTCAATTTAACAGAAAGAGTTTTATTTGTAGCACCTAATAAAGTGTCGTATTCATAAGTAGTCGTTCCTGTTGTTTCCAGAGTTAATACGCCAGTTTCTTGATCGTACTTGTCAGATTTAGCGACTGCTTTTTTATCGAAGTTTTCGAAAGTTTCAGCTAAGTTTACATTTTCTAATGTTTCAGAAACATAGAATGTTTGTTCACCTAAAGTAGCAGTTGTAGCAGTTGTGTTGCTTAAATCTAATGCACCAATGTGGTTATTGCTTAATGTAAGTGTTGTGAATTTAGTGTTTGCTAAATCTACTGTTTCTAAGTTGTTGTTAGATAAGTCTAAAGTTGTATATACTCTAGGTTCTCTTTTTGTACCATGTTGTACACTAACTTCTTGTAAATTGCTGTTACCAGTTGCAGTAATTTCTTTTAAAGTATCTTGAGCAGTAAGATCTAAAGAAGTTAATGCAGTACCAGTTACAGTTAATTTTCCTAATTTATATTCTTCAGTTTTATCTTCATTTACAAATGCTTCTGGTAAAACGATTTCTGTTAAATCAGCAGCTTTTGTAACTTTGATTTCTGTTAAAGATGTGTTTGCAGAGAAATCTAATGTTGCATTTGTTACGTTTTTTTCGTTGTTTACAAGACTATCATCAAATTTTGTTAATTCAGTGAAGTATTCTAAACCTTTAACTTCACCTTCAAAATATTGTTGTAAATTGATTTCTTTAACTTTTGCTAAGTCAGCAGTTTTAACTTCTTCATTTTCTTTTAAAGTAACATCAAGTCCTTTAAAAGTATCTTTTTGTTTTACAACAGTGACTAAATCACCGAAGTTTTCTTTATTCCATTTAACTGTTTCTGGAAGTGGTGTTACATCTCCATTGTCAACAACAGGAGTTTTTTCTTCAACAAAATCATCGGCAAAGACAGCGATAGAACCAGACGCAGTGAAAGCCATAGTTGCAGAAGCTAAAGCTGCAAAAAACTTTTTGTTCATAATGTTCCTTCTTAGCGTTTTGGCACTTCGATCAGTTTTTCGTTCATCATCAATGCTTCTGTCCGATAATTCTCAAGTAATCTATTCTCCTTCTCTACTTTTTCAGATTTCATCATAAATTAAAAAAATGTGAGCTTCCCGCTCCTTGTTCTGGAGCGACAACCCGCTTCTTGGCTGATTTCGATTCGTTGATCGATTCGATTCTTTATTTTTAAATCAGACTACTGAAGAGCGAACCAAGCTTTTCCTTCGTAAATCCATCCTAAGGATACTAAGTAGTTGTTTTCAGCTTTGTCAGTTGTGTAGTTGTGAGATCCAGCACCGTTTGCGTATGGGTTATATTGACGGTAAACAGGTGTTTTGTCTTCTGCTGCAGAATACCATCCCACTTTTTCATCTTTCCAACCGTATGCTACAAGTGTGTCTCTTTCATCTTCACTCATAGTGTAGTGGTGATCACCAGCGTTTGGATTGTACAGACGGTAAACAGCTTGTTCTTCTTTTGCACCTTTAGTTGGAGCAGCTACCCATCCGTAACCTTCGTCATTCCATCCAAGGTTAACTAAAGCTTCTTTTTCTTTAATATCAGCTGTGTAGAAGTGTTCACCAGAGTTAGGGTTGTATAAACGGTTCATTGGGTTTGCAGCGTTAAGATTAACTGTAATAGTTTTTGTATCAGCGCCGCCTACTCGTGTGTTGTAAGTATATTTGTTAGTAGCGTCTGCTAAATCCAAAACACCTGTTTCACTGTTGAAACCAGCAGATGTTACATAGTCAACATCAAGATTAGCGAATGTTTCTTTTAAGTTAACATTTGCTGCTTTTTCATAAACGTAGAATGTTTTTGTCAATTGAAAATTGGTCCATTTGCGTAATTGAAATCTGATCCACTTAAGGGAGAAGAATACTGCTCTTTCAAGAGCAGTCCCTTCTCCTTAACACCCCTAGGGGTGTCGCGTTTTTTTAAATTTATTTCTCTGATTTTTCTTCAACCCATTTCTTCGTTTCTTTCAGCCTATAGCTCTGACCAGTCATATTGATCATGTGAGCCTTATAAGCAAGTCTATCTATCATCGCTGCTGTCAATACTTCGTCCCTGAAGATCTCTTTCCATCGATTGAGCTCCAGGTTACTGGTGACAACGATGGATTTCTTGCCATTTCGGCTTGAAATCAAATTAAATAGTATTTCTCCTGATTTCTGATCGAATGAGCAATAACCTAGTTCGTCTAGTATCACAAGATCAAAACTTTCAAAACGTTTCTTATAGCGAAGAATTTGGTTCTGGCTCATTGCTTCTCGGATCTCAATCAAAAGATCAGATACACCAATAAATAGAACGCTCATGTTGTTCAAGCAGGCTTCTACACCTAGACAGATTGATAACGCACTTTTTCCTGTCCCTGGATTCCCAATAAGTATCACGTTTTCTCCTTTTTGGATAAACTCTAAAGTCGATAACTCTTTTACTTTCTGCTGAATCTCAATTCTTAGATGTTCCGTCTGAAAATCTTCGAGTGTCATTCGATTGGGAAAATGCGCTAACTGCAGCCGTTTTTGGATACAGTTCTCATTCCGACTCATCGTCTCCCCCTTAAGAATCTCTTCTAGGAATTCTGCATAATCTGGTTTATTTTCTCTTGCATCCGCAATGAGATCTCTGTAGTTATTCCGAATAAAGGGCAGGCGAAGTCTTTTGGCATATACTTCTATCATCATTTTCATACTCACTTTCTAGGCAAACAGTGCCTGGTATCCCTGCAATTGATCAGCTAGGGGCTCGTAAACTGGTTGAGGGAAGGGCGCTTGGCAAGCTTCCATTTTGAGCAATTCTTTCAGTTGATCTAAAGGAAGATTCTTATTCCGAGTGAGTATAGCTATGAATTCCTCTCGGTTTTTCGCTAAAATAGTTGTCGTAAATAGTTTTAAGTTCTGGTTCAGCTTTGAGGGCGGCGCTGTTTCTCAATGCTCCAGGCTTTTTTCTCAGCGTGCTTAGATAGTGTCGTATATCGAAGCACGTTTTTTGTTTTTCCATCATTGATTCTTCTATGTTCAGCAACTTGACTATGTTCGTAATAGACCTTAACTGTTTCTGTATAAATTTTCACTCTGACTTCTTTGCCGACGAGATGATCAGGAACCGAATACTGATTTCCATCTACGCTGATCAAAGAATACTTGTTGACTGTTCGGTCAACAATTTTTGCGGATTCGTAATCTGGAAGAATAGGGATAAGAAATAACTGTTCTTCCTTCCATTTTGTGTCCTTATTCAGATCGACAAGGCATTTTTTAAGCCACATTCTTGCTTCTTCTAAACTGTCAAACTGATATTTCAAGGCAAAGCTTTTATTTCTAACAACTTCTACTGACCGTTCAACCGATCCTTTCTCGTTTCCAGAAAATGCGTTGGTCACATTGACCAGAAAGCCATAGTAATGGGCAAAACGGATCAATTCTGGATTGATTTCTTTTTCAGTTTTACCGATGAATTTTGAGATGACGTTTCTCATATTGTCGAAAACGCCTTCTTTAAAGCATCCTCCAACTTCATGAAAGAAGCGGATCATTGATTCGAAAAATACCTGACTTTTTTGATTTTCGTATAAGTAAGCAGCTCTATATCCTGACCAAGGAGAAGTCATAACCGCCAAGTAAAATGTTTTTTTCTGACCGTTAATCATCAACTTCACTTCGCCAAAGTCGTATTCAAATCTATCTCCTGGTTCATATCGTTGGCTGATGAAGCATTCTTTGTGTCGGTTTTTCTTTTCTTTGATCTTTTTTGTGATCGTCGATAATCCAACATCGAATCCAGCGTCTTTGATTAATTCCCAGATCTGCATGCATGTTAGATGTTGTTTATGAGAAGTCCCCAATAAACGTGTTTTTTCCTCTTCGTTTTCAAGAATTTGATCCAGTAAAGCATCTACTTCTGGAGTGTACTTTCTTGGGCGCCGTGTTGAAGTGTTGTAAGAAGGAGGAACAAGACACTCCTCGATCAATACCTGACTATTTTCCCAGGTTGGATTATCCACAAGAGAAGCTCTGTTCTCTTTGAATTTACGATAATACTTTTCTCCAGTTGTTCTCGATATAGCACACAGCTCAGCAGCTTTTCTAGATGAAATTCCGCTTTCTCGTAAATCTATATATTCAAAAATCTTCATAATTGAAAGCACCTTTCTTGTCCTCCTTTACGGAGAAACATTACAAGCAAGGTGGTACAGATTTCAAATCCGATCAGCACTTTTTTGGCCCATTTTTAAAATACGAAAAACAGTAGAAAACTTGAGTTCCTAAAGTAGCATTTTTTGGAGCAGTTGTTTTGCTTAAATCTAATGCACCGATATGGTTACCACCAAGATCTAATTTTGTTTCGATTTCGTAGTTATCTAAATTAATTGTTTCTAATGCGTTTCCTGCAAGATCTAAAGTTGTTAATTTAGCAGGTTTTGCAGCTGTTGCTGTTTTAAGAGTCAATTCTTTCAAACTTTTGTTACGTTTTACTACAACCGAACCATTTGAACCATCTTTAACTAATTTATCTTGTGCAGAAAGATCTAATTTTGTTAATTTAGTTCCAACTAATTTTAAGGATTTTAAAGAATATTCTTCTTCTTTTTTATCATTAACAAATGCTTTTGGAAGTTTGATTTCTGCTAATTCATTTGCTTTTGTTAAAGATAATGTTTCTAATTTTGTGTTTGCAGAGAAATCTAATGCTTCGTTTGTAACTTTTCCTGTTTCAGCAGTGAAAGATGTTAATTTAGTAAAGTATTCTAAACCTCTTACTTCGCCTTCAAATCCAGCTTGTAATTCGATAGCAGCAATTTCTTCTAATTTAGAAGTTTCAACTTCTTTATCTTTTTCCAAAACAACTTCGTTTGTATCTGCTTTTTTAAATTTAACCGCACCTGCTTCAACTAAAGCACCAAAGTTTGCTTTGTTGAAAACAACTTTTGTTGGGTTTTCTTGAAGATCGCCTGGAGTAACAACATTGGATTCTTCAACAAAATCATCGGCAAAGACAGCGATAGAACCAGACGCAGTGAAAGCCATAGTTGCAGAAGCTAAAGCTGCAAAAAACTTTTTGTTCATAATGTTCCTTCTTAGACTTTTGACACTTCGATCATTTTTCCGTTCATCATCAACGCTTATAGCCAATAATCCTCAATGTTCCTGTTCTACTTATCTTCTTATGCAAATTTCATCATAAATAAAAAAAATTGCGAGCTTCCCGCTCCTTGTTCTAGAGCGACAACCCGCTTCCTGGCTGATTTCGATTCGTTGATCGATTCGATTCTTTGTTTTTAAATCAGACTACTTAAGAGCTCTCCAAGCTTGACCTTCGCCAACCCATCCAAGGGATACGAGGTAGTCGTTTTCAGCTCTGTCTGTTGTGTAGTTGTGAGATCCAGCACCATTTGCGTATGGGTTATATTGTCTCCAAACAGTTACTGAACCTGCAGAGTACCATCCAGTGCCTTCAGCTTTCCAACCATATGTTTCAAGAGTTCTAGCTTCTCTTTCATCCATTGTGTAGTGGTGGTCACCGGCATTTGGATTGTATAAACGGTATACAGGTTTACCATTTGCTTTACCATCTTCTACAGTTGGGGATACCCATCCATAACCTTCATCGTTCCATCCAAGAGCAACTAATGCTGCTTTTTCTTCTAAATCAGCTGTGTAGAAGTGTTCTCCAGAGTTAGGGTTGTACAGACGGTTCATTGGGTTAGCGAATGCAAGTTTAACGGTCATTGTTGCTAATTCAGTGTTGTATACATAGGAGTTTTCTTTTCCATCAGTATTCAATGTAAATTCACCAGTATCTTGAACATATTTTTTAGATTTAGTAGATTCAACTTTGAATAAGCTTAATCCTTCAACTTCTTTATCTAAATCAACGTTTGCTGCTTTTTCAGCTACATATAATTTTTGAATTCCTAAATTAGGTGTAGTAGCTGTTGTTTTGCTTAAATCTAATGCACCAATGTGGTTACCATTCAGATTTAAGTTTGTGATTGTGTAGTGATCAAGGTTGATTGTTTCTAATGCGTTTTTAGAAAGATCTAAAGTAGTTAAAGCCATTTTTGCAGAAGCTTTTCCTTTTGGAAGAGCAACTTCTTTTAAGTTGTAGTTTTCAGTAACAGTTACTGAATCCAAGTTGCTGTAGTTAGCTAAATCTACAGAAGTCAGTTTTGTTTTGTTTAAAGTTACAGTTTCTAAACGATAAACATCTTCATCATCTTCATTTTTATCGGCTTTTGGAAGTTCAATTCCATTTAAAATAGAAGCTTTTTTTACAGATAATGTTTTCAATTTAACGTTTGCAGAGAAATCTAATGCTTCGTTTGTTACTGCTGTAGCATTTGTATCATCAAATTTTTCTAATTTAGTGAAGTATTTTAAACCTTTAATTTCACCATTAGTATTTGCTGTTAAATTGATTTCAGTAACTTCTGCTAAATCAGCAGTTTTTACTTTTTTACCTTCTACTAATTCAGTTGTTCCTGGCAGTTTTGAGAAAGCAGATTTTTGTTCTTTTACCAGAGCACCGAAGTTAGCTTCGTTCCAAACTACTTCTGTTGGTACTGGAATTAAATCACCTGGTTCAACAACATTGGATTCTTCAACAAAATCATCGGCAAAGACAGCGATAGAACCAGACGCAGTGAAAGCCATAGTTGCAGAAGCTAAAGCTGCAAAAAACTTTTTGTTCATAATGTTCCTTCTTAGGCATTTTGGCACTTCGATCATTTTTCCATTAAAACCCAGATTATCTATTTTTCCTATTGCCTGAATTGGTTATTTTAAATTGCACAAATTGGTAGTTCTTATATTGCATTTAACAACCACCTCTTTTCGATTGCACTCAATCGCTTTATTTTCTTTATCTTTAATTATAAATTTCATCATAAATAAAAAAATCGCGAGCTTCCCGCTCCTTGTTCTGGAGCGACAACCCGCTTCTTGGCTTCTTTCGATTCGTTGATCGATTCGATTCTTTGTTTTTAAATCAGATTACTGAAGAGCGAACCAAGCAGTTCCTTCTGGAGTCCATCCTAGGGATACTAAGTGGTCGTTTTCAGCTTTGTCTGTAGTGTAGTTGTGAGATCCTGCACCGTTAGCGTATGGGTTGTATTGACGATAAACTTCTACAGTATCACCAGTAGCGGAATACCATCCAATGTTTTCGTATTTCCATCCATAAGCAACAAGAACATCTCTTTCTTCAGCTTTCATTGTGTAGTGGTGGTCACCAGCATTTGGGTTATATAAACGGAAAACTGGAGCTTTTGCTGATTTTCCTTCTGCTACTGTTGGAGCTACCCATCCGAAACCTTCATCATTCCATCCAAGTGCAACTAAAGCTTCTTTTTCTTTAATGTCAGCTGTATAGAAGTGTTCACCGGAGTTAGGGTTATACACACGGTTCATTGGGTTTGCTTTTTCAACGTTTACAGTGAGCGCATGTGTTTTATTTGCCTTGTCATAAGCAGTGTATGTGTATCCATTCGTACCATCAACTAATTTTAATACACCTGTTTTTGGGTTATAGTTATCCCCTTTGAAATCATGAGTATCAATGTTAGCAAATGTATCTTTTACATTGATTGTTGCTAAAGTTTCTGAAACATATAATTTTTGATTCTGTAAAGCGATTGTTTTAGCAGTATCTGCAAATGTTGTTTTGCTTAAATCAAGTACACCAAGACGGTTTTCGTCCAATGCTAATGTATCATTAACTTTAACGTTTTCAAGATTAATATCTTCTAAAGAGTTAACTGAAAGGTTTAATGTGTCATAAGCATATGGATTTGCATTAGTTCCTTTTGCAACAGTTACATCTTTTAAATTTTTATTTTTTGTAACTCGAACATTGTTAAGTTCTGTTTGTTCGGATAAATCCAAGGAAGTAAGTTTAGTATTTTCTAAAGTTAAATCTGTTAAAGAGTAATATACTTTTTCGTCTTCATCAACAGTTGGTTCTGGAAGAACGATTCCTGTTAATTGTGTTGCGTTTTTAACAACTACAGATGCTAATTTTTTGTTTGCAGAGAAATCTAATGTTTTGTTTGTGAATTTTTTAGCTCCAAAATCGTCAAATTGTTTTAAGCCAGTGAAATATTCTAAACCTTTGATTTCACCATCTAAATCTGTGCAATTAATAGTTTCTACTTTTGCTAAGTCAGCAGTTTTAACCATTTTACCTTTTACTAAAGTAGCAGGGTCACCTGCGTATGAAACAAACGCAGATTGGTCTAATTCAACTAAATCACCGAAGTTTTCTCTATTCCATTTAACTGTTTCTTCAACAGTATCAGGTTTTACATCGTTACCGCCTAATACTGGAGCGTTTTCTTCAACAAAATCATCGGCAAAGACAGCGATAGAACCAGACGCAGTGAAAGCCATAGTTGCAGAAGCTAAAGCTGCAAAAAACTTTTTGTTCATAATGTTCCTTCTTAGGCATTTTGGCACTTCGATCATTTTTCCATTAAAACCCAGATTATCTATTTTTCCTATTGCCTGAATTGGTTATTTTAAATTGCACAAATTGGTAGTTCTTATATTGCATTTAACAACCACCTCTTTTCGATTGCACTCAATCGCTTTATTTTCTTTATCTTTAATTATAAATTTCATCATAAATAAAAAAATCGCGAGCTTCCCGCTCCTTGTTCTGGAGCGACAACCCGCTTCTTGGCTTCTTTCGATTCGTTGATCGATTCGATTCTTTGTTTTTAAATCAGACTATTTTAAACCGTACCAAGCAGTTCCTTCTGGAGTCCATCCTAAGGATACTAAGTGGTCATTTTCAGCTTTATCTACTGTATAGTTGTGGGATCCAGCACCGTTTGCGAATGGATTGTACTGACGGTAAACTTTAACACCTCTAGTGTCATCATCGGAGTACCATCCTTTTCCTTCATCTTTCCATCCGTAAGTCACAAGAGTGTCTTTTTCAACTTTGTTTGTTGTGTAGTGGTGATCTCCAGCGTTTGGATTGTAAAGACGATAGACTGCTTTATCTCCAGATTGATTTGCTTTTGGAGCTACCCAACCGTAACCTTCATCATTCCATCCAAGAGAAACTAACGCTGCTTTTTCTTTGATGTCAGCTGTGTAGAAGTGTTCACCGGAGTTAGGGTTGTATAAACGGTTCATTGGGTTAGCTTTAGTCAGTGTAACTTCTAATTTTTGAACCCCACCTTTTTTTGCTTTAGAAACATAGCTATATCCCTTAGCTTTTTCAAGGTCTAATTCACCTGTTTTTTTGTTGTATCCAGCATCAGCAGAGAAATCATGTGTATCTACATCACCAAATGTGTCTTTTAAGTTTACTGTTGCTAATGTTTCAGAAACATATAATGTTTGACCAGTTAAAGTTGCTTTTGAACCAAGAGTTGTTTGACTGAAATCAATTACTCCAATATGGTTTCCACTTAAATCAAGTGAATGGAAAGCACAGTTTGCAAGATCAATTGTCTCAATAGAGTTTGCAGAAAGATCTACATCTCCATATGGTGTTGGATGTGCTTTTGTTCCGTGAAGAAGTTTAACATCTTTTAAGTTTGCATTGTTTTTAACTGTTACATCTTTTACAGAATTTTGTGCAGTAAGATCTAAAGCTGTTAATGCTGTATTTTCTAAAGCTAAAGTAGTTAAAGAATATACATCTTCATCATCTTCATTTTTGGATGGTTCTGGTAAAACAAGTGTTGCTAAATCTTCTGCGTTTTTAACAGTTAATGTTTCTAATTTTGTGTTTGCAGAGAAATCTAAAGCTGCATTTGTAACTTTTTTAGTTGAAGCCACTTTGCTATCATCAAATGTTTTTAATCCAGTGAAGTATTGTAAACCTTTTACTTCCCCTTCAAAATATTGTTGTAAGTTGATTGCTGTAACTTTTTTCAAATCATCAGTTTTAACTTCTTTATTTTTTTCTAATGTAACACCTACAGGAAGACCTACGAAAGTATCCTTTTGATTTACAACAGTAACTAAATCACCGAAGTTTTCTTTATTCCATTTAACTGTAGTTTCGACTGGTTTTACATCATCGCCAGTAATGATATCGTTTCTTTCTTCAACAAAATCATCGGCAAAGACAGCGATAGAACCAGACGCAGTGAAAGCCATAGTTGCAGAAGCTAAAGCTGCAAAAAACTTTTTGTTCATAATGTTCCTTCTTAGCGTTTTGGCACTTTAATCACTTTTTCCGATCATCAACCGCTACTATTCAATAATCATCAATATCCCAGTTCTCCTTCTCTAGTTTTACCGATTTCATCATAAATAAAAAATTTGCGAACTTCCCGCTCCTTGTTCTGGAGCGACAACCCGCTTCTTGGCTTCTTTCGATTCGTTGATCGATTCGATTCTTTGTTTTTAAATCAGATTACTGAAGAGCGAACCAAGCAGTTCCTTCTGGAGTCCATCCTAGGGATACTAAGTGGTCGTTTTCAGCTTTGTCTGTAGTGTAGTTGTGAGATCCTGCACCGTTAGCGTATGGGTTGTATTGACGATAAACTTCTACAGTATCACCAGTAGCGGAATACCATCCAATGTTTTCGTATTTCCATCCATAAGCAACAAGAACATCTCTTTCTTCAGCTTTCATTGTGTAGTGGTGGTCACCAGCATTTGGGTTATATAAACGGAAAACTGGAGCTTTTGCTGATTTTCCTTCTGCTACTGTTGGAGCTACCCATCCGAAACCTTCATCATTCCATCCAAGTGCAACTAAAGCTTCTTTTTCTTTAATGTCAGCTGTATAGAAGTGTTCACCGGAGTTAGGGTTATACACACGGTTCATTGGGTTTGCTTTTTCAACGTTTACAGTGAGCGCATGTGTTTTATTTGCCTTGTCATAAGCAGTGTATGTGTATCCATTCGTACCATCAACTAATTTTAATACACCTGTTTTTGGGTTATAGTTATCCCCTTTGAAATCATGAGTATCAATGTTAGCAAATGTATCTTTTACATTGATTGTTGCTAAAGTTTCTGAAACATATAATTTTTGATTCTGTAAAGCGATTGTTTTAGCAGTATCTGCAAATGTTGTTTTGCTTAAATCAAGTACACCAAGACGGTTTTCGTCCAATGCTAATGTATCATTAACTTTAACGTTTTCAAGATTAATATCTTCTAAAGAGTTAACTGAAAGGTTTAATGTGTCATAAGCATATGGATTTGCATTAGTTCCTTTTGCAACAGTTACATCTTTTAAATTTTTATTTTTTGTAACTCGAACATTGTTAAGTTCTGTTTGTTCGGATAAATCCAAGGAAGTAAGTTTAGTATTTTCTAAAGTTAAATCTGTTAAAGAGTAATATACTTTTTCGTCTTCATCAACAGTTGGTTCTGGAAGAACGATTCCTGTTAATTGTGTTGCGTTTTTAACAACTACAGATGCTAATTTTTTGTTTGCAGAGAAATCTAATGTTTTGTTTGTGAATTTTTTAGCTCCAAAATCGTCAAATTGTTTTAAGCCAGTGAAATATTCTAAACCTTTGATTTCACCATCTAAATCTGTGCAATTAATAGTTTCTACTTTTGCTAAGTCAGCAGTTTTAACCATTTTACCTTTTACTAAAGTAGCAGGGTCACCTGCGTATGAAACAAACGCAGATTGGTCTAATTCAACTAAATCACCGAAGTTTTCTCTATTCCATTTAACTGTTTCTTCAACAGTATCAGGTTTTACATCGTTACCGCCTAATACTGGAGCGTTTTCTTCAACAAAATCATCGGCAAAGACAGCGATAGAACCAGACGCAGTGAAAGCCATAGTTGCAGAAGCTAAAGCTGCAAAAAACTTTTTGTTCATAATGTTCCTTCTTAGCGTATTGACACTTTGATCGGTTTTTCCCTTCATTATCAATACTTCTACCGAATAATCCTCTAGTAACCTGTTTTCCTTATCTACTTTTGCAGATTTCATCATAAATAAAAAATTGCGAGCTTCCCGCTCCTTGTTCTGGAGCGACAACCCGCTTCTTGGCTGATTTCGATTCGTTGATCGATTCGATTCTTTGTTTTTAAATCAGATTACTGAAGACCGTACCAAGCAGTTCCTTCTGGAGTCCATCCTAAAGATACAAGGTAGTCATTTTCTGCTTTGTCTGTAGTGTAGTTGTGAGATCCAGCGCCATTTGCGTATGGGTTGTATTGACGGTAAACAGGTGTATTACCAGCTTTTGCTGCAGATTTCCAACCTTCGCCTTCATATTTCCATCCATAAGAAACTAAAGTTTTCTTTTCTGTAGCACTTACAGTGTAGTGGTGATCACCAGCATTTGGGTTGTAAAGACGATAAACAACTTTATCTCCTTCAGTCATTTTTGGAGCAACCCATCCGTAGCCTTCATCATTCCATCCAAGTTTCACTAAAGCTTCTTTTTCTTTTAAATCAGCTGTGTAGAAGTGTTCTCCGGAGTTAGGGTTGTATAAACGGTTCATTGGGTTAGCAGCTGTGAGAGTAACTGATAATTTAACGGAACTTTGTGGACCATTCACTAAAGTGTTGTATTCATAAGTTGCATCTGTTCCTTTAATAGTTAAAATACCAGTTTTTTCATCATATTTTGCATTTCCAGTTGCTTTAGCAGCTTCTTTATCGAAGTTTTCGAAAGTTTCTGCTAAGTTTACGTTTTCCAATGTTTCAGAAACATAGAATGTTTGATCTTTTAATTCTAAAGTAGAGTTAACTGTTGTGTCGCTTAAATCTAATGCACCAATGTGGTTTTTATTTAATTTAAGAGTACCAATTGTAGTATTTGCTAAATCAATTGTTGCTAAGTTGTTTTCAGTTAAATCTAAAGATGCATATTTTGCATTGTTGAATTTTGTTCCATGCTTAACTGTAACTTCTTTTAAATTGTTATTATTAGTCACAACGACTGAACCGTCATTAGCTAATTCATTTTGAGCAGAAAGATCTAAAGAAGTTAATGCAGTACCTGATAATGTTAAACTTTTTAAAGAATATGTGACTACTTCTTTTCCATCTTTTTCAGTCACAACTGGTTCTGGAAGAACAATTTCTGTTAAATCTTCTGCTTTAGTTACGGATAAAGTTCCTAATACTTTATTTGCTGAGAAATCTAAAGAATTGTTTGTGATTTTTGTAGCCGCATTAGCATTGAATGTTTTTAATCCAGTGAAGTATTCTAAACCTTTGATTTCGCCATTTGTAGCACCTGTTAAAGTGATATTTTCAACTTTTTCTAAATCAGCAGTTTTAACTTTTTTACCTTCTACTAAAGCGTTTCCGTTTACATCAAACAATCCATTTGAATCTTTGTCTTCGAAAACAGAATTTCCTTCTTTTACTAATGCACCAAAGTTATCTTTATTCCAAACTACTTCAGTTTCTACTGGTTTCACATCACCATTGTCAATAACAGGATCTTTTTCTTCAACAAAATCATCAGCAAAGACAGCGATAGAACCAGACGCAGTGAAAGCCATAGTTGCAGAAGCTAAAGCTGCAAAAAACTTTTTGTTCATAATGTTCCTTCTTAGCGTCATGTCACTTTAATTGAATATTACCTTTTATCATCAATATTGAGATATCTTATTCACTATTTACACTTCAATTTATTCTTCTACTAACTCCAAAAACATCAACAAATAGATATATCTTCTTCTATATTAATTAGCATAGTTATTTCAATAAAAATATGATCATCCAATTTCCGTTAAGATTCACCTGCATATGGGCAAAAATTATCTCTTTAAATTTCATGAGTAGTTGCATGCATTTCAAATTAACATCATTTATCTATAGATGCACTTATACTATATTGTTGGTCCTTTTATTAGCTTCGTTGCATACTTTACAAACACAAATAAAAGAGGTGCACATTACTTTAGCCAAATAAGCCAAAGTTGATCTGCACCTCTTCGTTTTTTATGTAGAGATCATCAAATGATCAAAAATGTATTATCGAAATTGCAATCAATAGAATCAGAAAGCTAATACAAGCCATATTTTAATGAATATATAGCGTTTTATATATTTTCGATAAAAGTGTTAAATAGCATCTATTTCGTTTGATTTCAGACTTAATTACAATCATATAAACGAAATTTAAGCTTATCAAATCATTTTCTAATTCAATTCTAAAATTCGAATTTTCCGTCTGTTTTTTGGTAGCCCCGTCCTTTCAGTCCGGGGCTACCGAAACAAGTGAAATCTCCTCTTCTTTTGGAAATTTCTATTCTTTTCTTTTTTCTTGTTTATTGGAAATTCTATTTTATTTTTTCGCTTCTCTGATTACAAAAGAAAAGAAGCGAGCTTCCCGCTCCTTGTTCTGGAGCGACAACCCGCTTCTTGGCTGATTTCGATTCGTTGATCGATTCGATTCTTTGTTTTTAAATCAGATTATTGAACAGCGTACCAAGCTTTTCCTTCTGGAGTCCATCCTAAGGATACTAAGTGGTCGTTTTCTGCTTTATCTGTTGTGTAGTTGTGAGCGCCTGCACCGTTTGCGTATGGGTTGTATTGGCGGAATACAGCTACTTTTTTATTTGTATCAGAATACCATCCAATACCTTCGTCTTTCCAACCGTATGCAACAAGAGTGTCTCTTTCACCTTTGTTCATTGTGTAATGGTGATCTCCAGCATTTGGATTGTATACACGGTATACAGGAACTGTTGAATCTTTTCCTTTTGGTGCTACCCATCCGTAGCCTTCATCATTCCATCCAAGGTCAACTAAAGCTTCTTTTTCTTTGATGGAAGCAGTGTAGAAGTGTTCACCAGAGTTAGGGTTATATAGACGGTTCATTGGGTTTGCTGCAACAAGTTTAACTGTAAGAGTTTTACTTGTAGCACCTAATAAAGTGTCGTAAGTATAATTAGCATCTTTACCATCAATTGTTAAAATACCAGTTTCTGGATCATATTTATCTGATTTAGCGATAGCTTTTTTGTCAAAGTTTTCAAAAGTTTCTGCCAAATTAACAGTTTTTAATGTTTCAGAAACATAGAATTCTTGGTTACCTAAATTACCAGTACCAGCAGTTGTATTGCTTAAATCTAATGCACCAATGTGGTTATTATCAAGGTTTAATTCTCCAGTAATAGCTACGTGATCTAAGTTCACAGTTTCTAAATTGTTAGCAGATAAATTTAAAGATGCATATGTTTTAGGCTCTCTTTTATCCCCGTGTTTTACAACAGCTTCTTTTAAATTGCTATTACCAGTAACTTCAACTGTGCTTAATACTTTTTGATCAGAAAAATCTAAAGAAGTTAATGCAGTTCCTTTTAATGTTAAGCTATTTAAAGAATATGTTACTTCTTCTTTTCCATCTTTTTCAGTCACAACTGGTTCTGGAAGAACGATTTCTGTTAAATCTTCTGCTTTAGTTACGGATAAAGTTTTTAAAACTTTATTTGCAGAGAAATCTAATTTTGCGTTTGTTACTGTTGCAGCAGAATCATCAAAAGATCCTAATTTAGTGAAGTATTCTAGTCCTTTGATTTCACCTTTTAAACCGGATAATGTGATTGCAGTTACTTCTGCTAGATCAGCAGTTTTTACTGATTTTCCTTTAACTAAAGTATCAGAATCTCCTGCATAATCAGCAAAAGCATTTTGTTTTAAGTTAACTAAAGCACCAAAGTTATCTTCGTTCCAAACAACAGTTGTTGGAACTGGTGTTACATCGCCATTGTTAATAACAGGATTTTTTTCTTCAACAAAATCATCGGCAAAGACAGCGATAGAACCAGACGCAGTGAAAGCCATAGTTGCAGAAGCTAAAGCTGCAAAAAACTTTTTGTTCATAATGTTCCTTCTTTCCTAAATATTAATTCAAAGCAAGGTATTCCCACGAATCCATATATTTTTCAATACGATTTGTATGAGTGGATCATCGAGGGACCGGCTCTTGGTATGGATTTTATTCATTAAGAAAATCCGAGGGATGCGATTTTTGATAAACATCGAAAGGCCAAGGCCGAAAATATTTTTTATCCAGGGAGCATATTTAAAGAGTCCGAGAGATTCAGGAGTCAAGAAAAGCCGAGGGACGCGACGAATTGGCAAAAATCCGAGGGTCGAACGCCTTGTCAAGACGAGAATTGGGCTAGACAACCGAACTAGAATGGTGACGTTCAAGGAGAGATTGTCTGCTCTTTAACTAGACTGATACACCTTTTGATGACTCGCATCGTAAGGGATACATTGAGTTCGGGCCCTGAGCCTCAATGCACTCTGGATATAAGTATCAGCATTGACAGTTTACGATAACCAATCGCTTATTGCAACCTTTTACCAAGAGAATTATTAAAAAATCATAACTATTTCTAAATAGTTCAAATAGGCTTATATATAACTCATTTTGTGTCTTCTTTTTCGGAATATTTTTTGCGAAAATTGCCGTTTTCCCATGATTTTCATACTAAAAATTTAATATTTATTTTAAAAACCAATTGCTTCATTCACGCTTTTTAAAACAATTCTTTTTTTGCCTAATTAATCACATTTTATAACCATAATTCACCTGTTTGGGATTACTTCGCAATTCGGTTAAATTTCATTCCTGATCCGATTTATCCACTTCAATTCTACTCTGTTTTTGTTTGGCTATTCAAATCAAGCTTTAGAAAACGATAAGAATTGTTTTCGGATTCTTCTCTTTTCATCTGGATATGAAAACGCTTTTGCATTTTCTGTTTTTTTGTGACCGTTCCAAGGACACTTGTTTTTGGGTACGAAACTCATGCCAGCGCAATTACTATTGTTTACAAGCCTCATTCAATCTTTGTTTTACTTGTCTATTTTTTATGAACGATATTGTTTTGGTCTTTAAAAATAGAATGCGCAGGAATGACATGACGAACGCAAGATAATGGATAAATATTTGTATTGCAGCCAACGACAGTTCCTGGGTTTAAAACAGAGTTACATCCAACTTCGACATGATCACCTAACATCGCCCCGACTTTTTTACGGCCTGTTTCATAGCGTTGGTCTTGATCTTGAATGACAACAAGGGTTTGATCACTTTTGACATTCGAAGTAATGGAGCCTGCTCCCATATGTGCATAATAGCCCAGAATGCTATCACCAACATAGTTATAGTGAGGGACTTGGACATGATCGAATAGGATCACGTTTTTCAGTTCTGTTGAGTTTCCGACTACACAATCAGCACCCACTAACGCATCTTGGCGAATGAATGCACCTGGTCTTACTTCAGTGCGGGGTCCAATAATGCAGGGACTACCCAAATAAGCATTCGGATAGATTTTTGCGGTTTCATGAACATAGACGCCTTCGGATACTTGTTTGTAGTGTTCATCGAGTGTGTCGATGAGTTGGAGGATGAGTTCATGAATTCCTTTGAGTGCTTGCCAAGGATATTCATATTGCAATAAATAATCTTTGGCTAGAGTATGTTCGAGTGAATAGAGTTCTTGAATCTTAACCATAAATCGTTTTCTCTTTCTATATTTTTATATTCTTTATTTCTTCAATTGCTTTTATTGTCTTTTCATTCAAAGTCGCATTGATGTTGCGCTTTCTAGTTTAAGTTATTGCTTATTTATATGTTTGTCATTTATTTTCTGCGCTTGCCATCTCTTTTATATTGAATCCAGCGATATGACGAGAACAAATTGAGTAAGTGTCTATTTTTCTTTATTGCTCTATGGGTGTTGAGTCAACTTCTTGTCCTTGTTCAAGAGCTGAATCTGATTCTAATGGCGTACTTTGATCGACTGGCAAATCTTGTTCTATTCCATCTAAAGGATCACTACCTTCTTCTAAAACTGGCGTAGTAGATTCTGGTGTAGGTTCGCCTTCTTGATTGGCTTGTTCTGTTGCTGGCGCTTGTGAACTTACTTGTTGCTCTTGGTTTTGCAAAATTGCTTCTAAAGTTGATGGTTGTGGTAAAGGATCGACTTGAATTTGTGCCGGCCGATTTGGACTTGCATTTACGATAGCTTGGATTGCTTGTTTGATTGTTTCTAAGCTATTACCATCGGCTTTGGCCATATAGAGCATTTCAGTTAGGGTTGGTGAGTATTGCGTTGTTGTTTGACTTTGTAGCCATGTGTAATGGGCTTCCATCTTCATTGGAAAAATCAAAAATGTTTTGATTAATTGGGCTAATTGATTTGGATTCAGTGAAGTGGAAACAGCTTGTTGTAATAGCTCAAGAATTGGAGCGAGATCTTTTGTATGCGGCATTTCTTGTGCTTGCAAAATCGTTTTTAATACCCGCAAAATCGTCAGTTCTTGATTCATGTCATCTGGCGCAAGGTCTTGAACATTGCCGATGAGTTGTTTCATTTGATAAATGTTGTATCGTTCACCTTGGCCATGTTGAATATCGACATAGGAATCGACTTCATTGGCTTGTTGATAACGCAGCGACGGATCAAGATCGAACAATTCAATCAGTTTTGAAAAATCAATACGCACCGTAAAGTCAATTGGAATATCTAATGTTTCTTCTAGACTTTGTTTGAGTGCTTCAATGGAGTTGTAGCTAACAAGAGAAAGTCTTTCTTCACTCACCCCTTGCGGGCAAGCGTTTTGTTCTTGGCATTTACTGGCAACCGCAAGCGTTCGTGGAATGAATGTCGTTAGTACTTGTTTAGTTTGTGGATGAATCGTGACGAGTAAGTTGAAGTTGGAACGATAAGCACGTTGACTTAAAGGATCATTGGAACCACTAATCAATATTGTATAAGGTTCAACTTCTAAGTCTTTACTCGTTGTTGTTGGCGCATTTTTGGTTTGTGCTGGCATTGTCAACGAAAATACTTTCGTCAATGATGGGGTTTGACTAGCACTTGGTGTAAAGTCATCAATAAAACGAACATCGGCTTCATTGAGAATGACCGCTCTGACAGCTAAGCCTTTGGCACCTTTAGAGAGTTGTTGTAAAGACGAATAACTTTTCGTTTGAACGTGAATACCTTGATCGGCCAGACTGGTCAATACTGCATGAATGCCTTCGTCATCTCTTTGCGCCATAATTCCGATCGTTTCTCCATCTAATGCCGCTAATGAAGAAATTGGAATATGGGCAGGGACATAAATGCCCATTGCTCGACCGCTATTTTGTTGGATATCGCTCATTTGGGCAATGGAATTTGAAATCAAATTGAGCTCATTTTGCAGACCTAAAGATTGGGTTGTGACTAAAACACAAAGAAGGACTGCGCCAATATTGCCAATCCTTTTTGGGACATAGTAAAAGCCGAAGATGGCCATAGAGATAACAATCATCCCTAGTCCAAGGATCATTCCTGCAAAGGAGAGTTTAAAGAAATGTAGTGCATGGATTTTCCAAAGCAAAAAGAAAATTGAGAACATTGCCCCGAATACAAAATATGTTTGCCATTGATGCAATAAGTGGCTGATCTTATGTTGATGTACATGGCGCTTACCTTGCGTTTTGGATTGGACTTGGCTTTTTTCAAATTGATCTTGCGCTGAGCTATTTTCTTCGATTGCTTCTTCAATCAAGCTCGTATCGAGCTGATCCTTTTCATCTTCTAATTTTTTTAAAGATTTACTTTTCTTTTTTGGAATCTGATTTAGATTTTGATGATGAAAAGAAACGTGTTCTGCTTGATCTATTTCACTCACTTGATTTTGAATAAGTTCAAAATGATGACGAGTCCGCAAATCGAGCTCTTCTTGCTGATTTGTGTTTAACTCTTTTTTCTCTAGCTGATCAATCTCTCTTTCTTTTTCTTGGATTGTCCTTTGATCTTGTAAAGAAGAATGTTCTTTTCGATTGCTGTCTTGCTTTTCTTGTTGATTTTCTTGATCCATGCATTGCATTTGATCCGCTTCATTGAGTCCATGTGAATAAGACGAGATTTGCTGGTCTTCTCTTTCTATATTTATATTGCGCTCTTGCAACAAGTTTTGTTTTTCAAGATCTGGATCATGGTCTTGTTTTGCGAATGAATCTGATTGCTGCAGTAATTCCTTTTGCGCGCTTTGTCTTTGTTCAAGCTCACCAAACTGACTTTTTTCTTGTTTTTCTTCTATTGAATCGACATCTAAATCCATTGGGCTTGAATTCAATTTTGATACATCTTTTTTTCCTTGCTCTAGATCCTTTTTTTGCACAACTTGATCAGCCATTGTCTTTTTGGGTTGTGGGGTAATCACAAGAAGATCTTCCAAATGATCTTCTTGTGATGCGGTTTGTTTTAAAAGTTCGACGAGTTGTTCGCGGTCAATTTCTTTTTCCTCTATCGTTTGCTTTGGTTCTCGACTTTCTTTTTTGAAGCGGCTTTTCAAACTACGCTTTGTTTTTGCGGTATTTTTTTCCTTCATAATCTATCTTCTCTATCTTGAACATCATTCCCTTTGTGAATTATCTTTTTCATCGATCATACAACTCGATAAACAAGTGTTTTTGATAACTCTCAAATCGGAATAATGGAATTGAAATTGTCTAGTGATATCGTTTGTCATTTTATCATCGCTAGAAATAGATGGACAAAATTTGCACAAACGTTAGATGTTCCCTCTCGTATTCGATGGTCTTTTTCATTTTCACCTAAAGAAAAGCAATCAAATCAATGGGATCCATGACTTGATTGCTTAAGGTTTAACGA
The DNA here is from genome assembly GCF_000384195.1 of Allobaculum stercoricanis DSM 13633. Lineage (GTDB taxonomy): Bacteria > Bacillota_I > Bacilli_A > Erysipelotrichales > Erysipelotrichaceae > Allobaculum > Allobaculum stercoricanis. Next base: position 1,488,451 of record NZ_KB913034.1, read on the forward strand.
GATTTAGGATTCACGCAAATCCAAATTTAGTTGAGCCAAGGTGTAGAAGTTTTGGATTCAACTTTCTTTAAGCGAACTCTTGTCGAAAGGGTTCTTGTTGTATTGAGCTTGTCAAACTGAATCACAATGGCTTGTTGTTCAGCAAGAATCTCTTGGATGACCCCTTGTCCAAAAACAGGATGTTCAACGACATCACCAACACTTAGAGCATCAGATTGTTCCGGTTTAGCGAGTAAATTTTTCTTGAGGCTAATCATCCGCTTAGCCCCTTCTTGCATATCTTTTGGAATCTCGGGATTCCATTTCACATTCTCTAATCCTAGATCAAAAAGAAAGCGACTTGGATAACGCGTATAGCCACTATGCAAAATACCTTGAGCTTCAGAAAGATATAATTCTTTTTTCGCTCTCGTTAAAGCAACGAAGGCAAGTCTTCTTTCTTCTTCCATCGCTTCTAAGTTTTTCGTTTGTCTTGAAGGGAACATTCCTTCATTTAAGCCAATCAAAAAGACACAATCAAATTCCAATCCTTTTGCGGTATGGATCGTCATCAATTTGACTTTGTCACTCTCGCTTTGACCATCGATTCCACTAAATAAAGCAATGTGATGGAGCCATCCTTCCAAATTTGTATCTTCTCCCCAAGAAATTTCATATTCACTCGCTGCTTGTTTGAATTCTGCTAAATTATCGAGTCGTTCTTGGCTTCCTTCTAATCGCAGCATTTTTTCATAACCCGATTGTTCAAGAATATCTTCAATCGTTTCACTAATTCTTTTTTCTTGATAAGGATATTGATCAATCAATTCAACATATTGTTTGGCTTGCGTGGATTTAAACAAATCCGTTTCCAAATTATCTTTTAAGGCTTGATAGAGGGTCACTTCATGTTCTTTAGCATAATCTTGTAAAAAGGCGATTCTTCCTTTACCAATATTTCTTCTTGGCCGATTAATCGTTCTTAAAAAATCAAGATCATCTTGATAAACGAGCATTCGACAATAGCTCACAGTATCTTTAATTTCCATGCGACTAAAAAATGGGACACCTGAATAAATCACATACGGTATCTTTGCTTCAATCAAGGCATCTTCAATCGGTCTAGACATATAATGAGCCCGGTATAAAACCGCCATATCTTTGAGGCGATAGCCTTTTTGTTGCAGATGCAAAATGTTTTTCGCAAGAGTGGCTGCTTCAAGATTTGGATCTGTAAAGTGGGCTGCATGAACTTGTGCTCCACTAAAAATCGTTGGCACTAAATCTTTTTTAATTCGATTGACGTTTTTAGAGATTAAAGTATTGGCCACCTGGAGAATTTGGGGTGTAGAACGATAGTTTTCATTGAGGAAAATCGTTTGGCAAGGGGCAAAGTGTTGATCAAATTCTGTTAAAAAGCGAACATTTGCGCCACGCCATGTATAAATCGTCTGGTCTGGATCTCCGACCACAAATAAGTTTTTATGTCCTTGCGTAAGGATTTCCATTAATTCATATTGCAAGGGGTCAATATCTTGGAATTCATCGACCATGATATATTCAAAACGCTGTTGCCATTTCTTGGCGGTTTCTTTGTTTTCATTAAAAATCTTAAGCGTCAATAAGATCAGATCATCATAATCGAGCGCAAAATTCATTCGTTGTTGATAAAGATAGCCAAAGAAAATGATGTCATCGACTTCACTAGCATTTTCGTATTTCTTCAATAAGTCTTGATTAGAAAGATTGATGAAATCATCCGTATATTGACGATATTCTTGAATCTTTTTCATCTCAATCATTTCCCTTGCCTTAGCAAACGTCATATTGCGTAAAGTCAATTTGCGTTGATCATAAACAAGTTTGAGCAATTCATCCATATCGGGAATATCTAAAACCATGAAGGATTTGGGAAAATGGATTTGATGACTTTCTTCTAACAGAATCGTATTGCACAAACCATGAAAGGTGCTGATCGTGCCACAATCTTCATCCCCAATTAAACGCGAAATCCGATTTCGCATTTCCGCTGCCGCTTTGTTTGTGAACGTCATACATAAAATATGACTTGGCATAATGCCAAGTGTTTCAACAAGCCACGCAAAGCGCATGCTCAAAGAACGTGTCTTTCCCGAACCCGCTCCCGCAATCACGCGCACATAGCCTTCGGTTGCTTGTACTGCTTCTTGTTGGGATGAATTTAAAATGAAGTCCTCTTGTTGATTCATGGCTTTCTCCTTCTTGATCGAATCGAAATGATTTCTTGTCTAGTCCATCTATTTTAGTCGAAACGTCAGTTATTGAAAATGCAGCTTCATCCAATTAGTCATCAACTATTCAGATCAAGACAAAAATCATCTTGTTGGATTTATTTATGACTAACGATTACAGCTCATTTTTGAAATTATTCGTCGTTCTACAATATATCTTTATTCATTTACTGACCATAAGAAAAGCTCCTCAAACACTCACACGGATCGATCTTCATCCTGTGTCTATGCTTTGAAGAGCTTTTAGAAATTAGTTTTATTCAGTGTTCTTGACGGTGATATATTTTTGATGCCTGCTTCTCGGTTTATCTAGCAAAGTCATAACAAGATTTAATCTTCAATATCCTTAATCAATTCTTGAATTATCCACTTGTTTTTTCCATTCTTTTCTTTGCGATCATTAAACGCGACTGGTTTTCGGCTGAATAGAATGGATCTGCGTTTAATTCGAATGGAATTCCATTTGTACGCACCACTTGCTTCAAGTACAACGTAATGCCTACAGAAAGCGAAATTCCTAGTTGTTCAAAGACCATTTCACTTTCTCTTTTTAATTGATCATCAATATAAATATTTATATTAGCCATAACCTATATTCCCTTTTATATCTGTAATCAGACAGCCTTGTATATTTTTTATATTTTAATCGTTCATCACATAATACATGTAAACTTCAGCAGTCGTAGGAATGGCTGGAACATTTAAAAAGTAATCTGAAACAACAAACTTTCCTTCTTCTTTAATCATTTCTGGCAAGTTATCTGCACTCCAAAATTCTGCATCGATAATTGTTCCATTTTCATCTTTTAAAATAAATTGTCCATCTAGACGAGAAGTACTAATTTCTGTATCTGTTTTACATTCCGCAGAAACATCATAACTACCGCCGAAAAATGCATTTTTGATTTGGATGTTGCTGACTTCGATATTTGGATTAACTCTGTTTGTTAAAATTCCATCACTAATTACTTTTACTTCGACACTCGCTGGAGTTGCCGACAAATTAGCACCCCCTGCGCCGCCAACATAATAAATAGATCCATTTGCTGGAATATCCGATTGCATACCAGAATAGCTTCCGACAACAGCGCCTTGAGCATCGTATGCAGTCCACTCAATCTCTACATCTCGCAATACTGCATCGTTAGGGTTGGTAATTTTGCTGACAAATCTTAATACAGTGAGATCTTGGTCCACATTAAACCACTCAACATCGATACTTGCTGTTGCGAAATTCGTAATGATTGAACTGTAATGTTCACTTGCTTCTTTGATTTTTGTAAGAACTTCACCATTGGAATCCACCAATTCGCTTACTACATCTTTTGCCTCTAAAACTTCAGCAGATACAGGTTTGATTTTATCAATACTAAATGGTGCACCAGGTGCTTGCGCAATCTCTTTTTGTGAACATTCACGCGCTTCTTTAACCATGTCTTGTGCAGACGAGATCAAGAATTGATCAATAGGAATATCTGGTGCCCCTACAGTTTCTTCTAATTGATCAGCATTTTCGTTTAATTCTAAATTGATTTGTTTGAGCTCAGTGACTTTTGCATCATACTGTTCTTTTGCGATATTGTATTCCACTTTAGCTTCATTGTATGGGATTAAATATAACGTTACGAAAAGTGCTGTAGCTACGACAATGACCCCGCCAGCAATGCCAGCGATAATTTTTGATTTTTTAGATTTCATGTTTCATTTCTCCTTCTCTTCCCATGATCGATAGCTTGCGACCTTTAACCGTTAATTGCCCCCTATTAAATCTAACAGTTATAACCATCGCCTTTTATCAATCTCATTGTATATCTATAACGCCGATACTCAAGTTGCAATTTCTGTTTTATTTTTATTTGAATAATTAATCTCAATTAAGTGAACTATTTCAACTCCATCCAATTAGTCATCAACTATTCAGATCAAGACAAAAATCATCTTGTTGGATTTATTTATGACTAACGATTACAGCTCATTTTTGAAATTATTCGTCGTTCTACAATATATCTTTATTCATTTACTGACCATAAGAAAAGCTCCTCAAACACTCACACGGATCGATCTTCATCCTGTGTCTATGCTTTGAAGAGCTTTTAGAAATTAGTTTTATTCAGTGTTCTTGACGGTGATATATTTTTGATGCCTGCTTCTCGGTTTATCTGGCAAAGTCATTTTCAACTTGCCTTCATTCAGCAATGGACGCAAATAATTTTGAGTGAATTTTTTTGAACTTTTATATCCACAATATTCTAAGATTTCTACCTTAGAGTGCGGCTCAATACAAAAGGCAAGAATTGCATCATAAGTCCTATCTTGGGTCCTATCTTGGGTCCTATCTTGGGTCCTATCTTGGGTCCTATCTGGCGGGCCGACTTTTTCAACCGCAATTGGCGCAAGCGGAATGACTGTCCGGAATATATCCCCCTCTATAAATTCCGGTGTCCCACCAGAATATAACTTGGTATATTTATACGTATTTCTCATACCAGATCCCAACTCATCTGCTAGGCCAATTTCTCTAAACACCTTAGAAATCGGAGGATTTTTCGCAAATGGTTCAAACGAGGACAACTGTAGAGTTCCATGACCATGTGATCGGTTCGCGTTTTCTGTATACATCCGATCTTTTTCAATGACAAATTTAGCAGCATAACCGCTGGAATAATCGCGATGAGCCAAACTGTTGGAGAAAATCTCTCGCAAAATTTGATCTCTAGCACTAACACTTTGAATTCCATCTAGAACGAATGGATCACTGAGATGTTTTTGTCCAAATGCCATCAACCGATCATAAGTTTCTAGAAGATTGGTGATCATGACATCTCGGTCATCATAACGATCCAAATTTTCAACTCGGAAAATAGCATCCGTTTTATGCTGAGGAAGAACCGACATAATGGTCGAGTCTTTTCCAAAAAGAAGAATTGCAGCTATGGTGATTCCTTCAATTTGACGTTCTTCATCTCGTAAAATAAGTCCAGCGCTGCGCAGGAGTTCTTCATCACTCATAGTTTTCCAGGGGTGATTCCGATTGCGACTTGTAGTCATCACACGTGCCCGATCTAACAAATCAGAACGTAAATCATTCAATTGAAAACGTGTGACTTTATTGACGAAATAGCTACCGCTTTTTCTCGCATATAGCTGATATACCATGTCGGAGTTATTGGTGATATCAATATCGGCCTCGTGGTTTCGATCAAAAATCCGTCCGCGATGCCGGCAAACTTGGCTAGCGACAGGCACTTGAATAACCAAAATAATCTTCCCCTCTATAGAATATTCTTCCGGCTGCAAGTAAAGTGGTGGATTAATTTTCTCTCCATTATTGATGGTTGTGACAAAATCCTTTTTCAAATGATCTACAGCATTTGGGGCTATGCCAAGAATATCTCCATTGTCTTTTATGCCTAAGACAATCGTGCCACCTTCCCGGTTGGAAAATGAACAAACCGTATCATATACATCTTTTGTGATCTCATTCGTTGATTTTTTAAACTCCACATGAATATTCTCTCCCTCTTGAATAAGCTTCAAAAGTTCGTATTCTGTCATTAGTCATTCCCCCATTTCATTTTGTTTTTTTATTATACGATGATTTTCTTAAAAAATTAACTTTGTTTTTTTCTAGAGGTATGCATCAAATCAAGTGCGATACTTAATTTGATTATTCACCACCGCAAGTAAAGCTAATCCTGCAGAATAAACCTGACTATTTTAATTTGTATCTCTTGTTTACTCCTCTTCCGACAATTGAAATCAAACCTTGTTCATTCATTTGCTTTGTCAGTAGATAAGCTCTTGTCCTTTTGATCTCTAATAAGTCTTGCAAATCTTCATCACTCATCTGGCCATGATGAACTAGATAATCAAGTACTTTTTGCATCTGTGGTGTAATGGTTAATGGGATTCTATTTATGACTTCTTCTCGATCTTCAATAGCATCATGCTTGGCATTCATATTAGGGAGCATTATTTTAAAAGCATTCGTCGTTACTTCAATACTTGGTTGAACAGGACAATGTTCATACAGTTTAAAAATACGACGAATCCCCGTACCATAACTTTCGATTAAATGGAGGCGATGAAAGATTTCTGCCAATTTCTTATTTCTTGGTTGCGAAATTCCAATTTGAATATCCTCTTTGGTAAGTCCAGGCAATAATCCACCTAAAGAAATAAATTCCATCTTATCGTCGTTTACATTAATGATGACACTGCCACTAAAGCTATAATCACGATGAACCAGAGCGTTTAACAATGCCTCTCGAATCGCTTCATCCGGATAATCTTTTTTATCCGTTCGAATCATTCCTTTAATTGTGGAAACCGTCTTGTTGCACAGATCAAGATAGTTTATTGAATCTTCGAACTGTTTGAATAATGAACCACCAAATTCTCGACTATCTCTAAACTCTGTGCATGATTCATCGTTAAACACGGCAATTTTTGTCGTATGGAGACACTGATCAGATACAAGCAAAGCAAGATTGCTGAAGATGTCATGATTTGTAATGCCTAGCGCTCGATATTTTTCTTCTGAGAATTCGACGCCATATCGCAAAAAAGCATCTTGCGCTGCTTGGAATGTCAAATCTTGTTTTAAACAACGTAAATTCTCGAAATGATCTCCATCCGCATCTTTGATCATTTTTCGAATTTGCTCAAAAGACGCTTGTATGCTAGATGCCCCTTGACGGACATAAACACCACTCGGTTTCATTCCCTTGTTTTTTAAAAAATAAGGTTTATTCAAACCTTGGCCGACTTCGATTCGAATCACCTTGTCGTCTTGAAGAACATATCTCACAAACATCGTAACATCCGGTACAATCACATCACGTATTCCATTTGTGATCCGATTATATGTTTCATCTACATTATCAATTCCTTTTACATTGCCTTGATCATCGATACCAATATAGATTACTCCGCCTTCTGTGTTCGCAAAGGCAATCACTTCTCGATATAGATCTTCAATCATTTGCGATTTATATTCGATCCGTTCACTTTCATATTGCATACAAAACACCTCCACTCTAATCCATATTTCAATGTCTATTGCGTCATCTCTCTATTATTTTCTAACCTAAATATTGAATAACAGTCGCATATAGATCGTATTGAGTAAAACAATCTGTCTTTTTCTTTTATTTTGTCGTTCTGAATTAAAATCAAAAAATCTATTTAACAATCTCTTGCTTCCATTATATCTATACATTCACTTTATTCACCTTAAAACATGAATATTCACTATTTATTCACCAATCTATGAATATTCACTTTTCAATTAGAGATAGATTTTCTAAATGTTTTAATTGTTTCCTTGAAAGTGTTTCTCCGTTATTAATTACTTCTTTTACTTTTTTCGCAGTGATTGATTTGTTTTTTTTTATTTTATACCCCGTTTTCCCCCGTTCTATTCCTCTCACTTTTCTCAAATGTTCGCTCTCTTTCCCTGGCATTGAAAAAGGACATCCTTATGATTTCGTATAAGAATGTCCTTTTGATTTATATTCTAGATTTGATTTGTCAAAGAATAAATTTTTTTCCTATGTATTCTTATCTTGCTTTGGGGGCATTGCGATGTTAATCGCATTGGGTACAACTTGGATTTTGACATGATCCTGCGTGCCACCATATTCGCCATCTAATGTCCACTTTGATTGGTGGGTTTCAAAGTCAAACCATGGTGATTGGGCTAAGACAAAAAGTGGATGAGAGAAATCTCCTCTAGTCAGTCCGCCAATAATTGTATTTAAATCTATGATATTCATCGGTCGACGAATAAAGAGACCTTCGAGTAATCCATCTTGCCAATCGAATAGACTAGATTTGAAGAAATCTTGTCCAGCTACATATTGCGAATTGGAGACCATTCCATAAAGGAAATCACCTTCAATTTCATGATCTTGCCAAGAGATCTTCATCGTTTCGCAGTTATTTTCCCAATGTGAAAAATCAACAGAATTGAGGGCTTCAAGCACATAGGCAAGAGGTCCTAATTTTTGTTTCAAGCGTTGGGGCGTTTGATAGGACACTGCAGTCGCAATTCCAAATGCGGCAACATAGCTAAAATATTGATCATTGAACTGACCGATATCAACAGACTCCCAATGTCCTCCTCCCGCAATTTTGGTTGCTTCTATTGGGTCTTTACTAATTTGATGAGTTGAGGCAAAGTCGTTTACTGTTCCGGTTGGAATATAGCCGAGAATTGGGGCCTTGTTTTTCATTTTTGGACTGGAGAGCCAACCATTAATTGCCTCATGTAACATGCCATCTCCTCCACAGACTACAATGCGGTCGAAATCATGGGCAATCTCTTCAATTTGTTCTTGAGCATCTAGTGGTTTTTGCGTGGGATAAACAGTCACTAGATATTCTTCTTTTGTCATGAGATCGACAATAGACGATAATGCCGGCACAATTCTGCCATCTCCAGAAACAGGATTATAAATTAATAAGAGTTTTTTCATGACAAATTCTCCTTGAAATACAAAACAAAAAAGGCCAATACAAGATATTGATCGAACTCAATTTTTTCTCTTTTGATTGATTGTATGTCTTAATGTTGACTATAGATGTTTTTTCGTATAGAGCTGTCTTGATGCTTGAGTTTTTGATTTGATCCAGAATCGCATCCGCAAAGTGATCCAATAGTCGACAAAAAATCATAAACACAACTATATCACCACCACTGAAAATTCGAGGATGAAAAGCAATTTTGTTTTTCATTCTGCTTCTTTTTATTACTCCTTCAACATATAGACTTGAAATTGAAAGCAATCCAAAATCTATGACGGAAGATTTCCCTTCTTTTTTCCCAGTTCCACTTCCTCTTTTTCTTCAATCTTTGGTGATTGCCATTTTCATTTAATCTTTACAAAGATGCTTCTTTAACCTTCCATTTTGGGTTGGGATTTATGGTTTGCCCATCTAGAACTTTATTTTGATGTCTTTTTGTTTTCTGTTTCATTTAGTGAATCTTTGAATTGAATCTAAATTTTAATGCTCTGTCTTTGTCCTCAAATTCAATTTACAAAGACTAAAGATTTTGTTGAGTTTTCAATTATGGCAGATCTTGTCTATAATAAAACTGTTTTACATAAAGAAAGGTGGTCATTATGGAAACCCTTCTGGCTTTTGTGGTTCCGTTTTGTCTGTCCACCCTCTTGATTCCACTTGTCAAAAAAGTGTCGATCAAAACTGAGGCTTGGGCAAAACAAAATGAAAGAACCATCCACCATGGAATTATTTCTCGAATTGGTGGAATCGCAATTTTTATCGCATTTTCTGTTGGCCTGGCTTTATTCTTTAAAGCTGACCGTTCGATACTCGGTATTTATCTTGCCAGTTCATTGATGTTTTTAATTGGGCTGTGGGATGACTTTTTAGATTTACCTGCTAAGTTTAAATTTCTTCTCCAAGTAGGATGTGCCATGATCTTACTCGTCTTTGGCGTCAGAGTCGATACTTTACGTGTACTCGGTGTTCCGATTACCAATACTATGATCACTTCGATCTTTACCATTCTGTGGGTAGTCGGTATTACGAATGCGATTAACTTTTTAGACGGCTTAGATGGTCTATGCGGCGGGATGATTCTCGTTGTGCTCTCGGTTGTTTGTTCGATTTCAATTGTCGATCAACGAGGAGACATCGTCTTACTCTCTTTAATCATGATGGGCAGTATCCTTGGATTCTTGTTATACAACTCGCATCCGGCATCGATCTTCATGGGCGATTGTGGCTCGTTATTTTTGGGCTGTATGATCGCATCCATCTCTTTGCTTGGATTTAAGTCTTCAACAATGATGACATTGAGTTTTCCAATCTTGATTTTGATTTTACCCATTATCGATACGTTCTCGGCCATTTTACGTCGTAAGATTAAACATATTCCTTTCGACCAAGCCGATCGCTCTCACTTACATCACCAATTGATGGCTCGCTTTGGGCAAACAACAAGTGTCTTGATTATGTGTGCCATTACCTTTGGTTTTGGCATGAGTGCCTTCGTTTATATCCATGATCGCAGAATCGGCATGTTGTTGATGTTCATCTTAATGTTGGGCATTGAACTCTTTATTGAACGTACGGGAATGATTTCCCCTTCGTTCCATCCAATCCATTCACTTTTTAGAGGGATCTTTAAACCTTTTTTCAAAAACAGACCGGCTTGGTATGAAGAAGATGAAGAAGTCGATCAAGAAATCGCCAAGCTAGAAAACGAACTCAAAGAACAAGAACTGATCAAAGAGTTAGCACAAGACAAAGCCTCACATGAAATTGAACTTGCGGGCTATCAAGAAGGATTAAACAATAATCCTCACTTGTCTTTAGACGCGAATGATACACAAGCATCATTCGCAATGGATCGCACTCTAGAATATCCAAATACAACAGCTAATCCAGATAATGGTCCAGATCTTGATTCTTCTATTCCCAATGCGGAAAATGTCGCAGAATATTTAGCTTCTTTTACGATGACGCCGCAAGAACAAAGTGAATTGGAACAGTTTAAACAACGTCCAGCAAGTGAGTTCTTTAATCAATCTGCTTTCCAAGCAGACCCGACAACGATTCTTGAAAACATGCGTTTAAACCAAGATTCAAAACAAAACGCAAACTCGAATCAACAAATGCAAGAAAGCTCCAAGCAAGTTGCTTTTGTGCAAACAACAAAAAGTAATTCAGCTCAATCTGAATTCCAAGTCATCCAACCTCGACTCTTTGCATTTGATGCCGATGGTATTCTCGAAGAAGATCTTTATCATCATGATTCTTCTTCACAAATGCCGACTTCAACAAAGTCCGTAGACACCCATGACAAAATGGATCAAACAAAACAAAGCGATTCAACTTCACAAAACGATGTTGAAGAAGTCGTTTATCCTAGCGCCCTCTCAGCTTTTTCCTTAGCAGAATCTTCATTAGAAGATGAAGCGCAAGAAAGCAAATAATCAATCCGTTTTCTTCAAAACGAAATCAAAAAAAAGGTCTTCATCATCAGCAAGTGGATTCAATATCCTCGCTTTTATGAAGACCTTTTTCTATTGACTTATTGATTGTTGGATTGATTTTCCATTAAAACAAATTCATTATTTTTAATTCTTTCTTTTAATTCAAGAATTTTGGCATGGATCGCACGGATCGTTTTTGAAAACTCTTCATCCTCTTTTCCCGTCGGATCTGCCAATCCCCAATCTTCACGATATTCACAAGGCATCGTTGGACAACTTACATTGCAGCCCATTGTGATCACCATATCGACTTGGGGCAATTCGGATAACAACTTCGAATATTGTGTTTTTTCCATATCGATTTGATAAATCTCTTTCATCAAGCGAACAGCATCTTGATTGATCTGCGGTTTTGTTTCTGTGCCTGCCGAATAGCTTTCAAATGTATCTGCACAAAGATGTTGTCCGAGTGCTTGCGCAATTTGGCTACGACAAGAATTATGAACACAGACAAAAGCGACTTTTGGTTTTTTCATCAATGAACGCCTAACCTTTCTTTATTTCTAACTGACTCAACAATGCTTTTACTTCATTGACCGTCAATACTTTTCCATAAGAGAGCACTTGACCATTAACGACTAGAGCTGGTGTCGACATCACTCCATAACTTGCAATTTGCGCAAAATCGCGAATATGTTCAATTTCAAGATCGAGCTGAAGTTCTTCAACAGCTTGGTGGGTTGCTTTTTCTAATGCCGTACATCTTGCACACCCTGAACCTAATATTTGAATTCCTTGTTTTGGTTTGTTGACTTGCTCATTTTGCGTTTGTTCTGGCAAGCAAGTTTGATCACAACAACAAGATTTTGTTTTTAATTTTTGTCCAAATAATTTCATGTCTAATTTCTCCACTTAAATCAAGAACGCACTCAGCGCATTAAAGAGATAGCCAACAACAATAATGCCCACTGTACAAATCGTAATGAATACGCCTAATAGTTTTGGTTTTATTGCCTTTTTAAGCATGATGATCGAGGGCAAACTCAATGTCGTAACGGCCATCATAAAAGATAAAATTGTCCCGAGTTGCGCCCCTTTGGCAAGTAAAGCTTCCGCTACTGGAATCGTCCCAAAAATATCGGCATACATCGGAACACCGACAAGCGTAGCAAAGATTACTCCAAAGGGATTTTCACTTCCTAAAATCTTTTCAATCCAAGTTTCGGGAATCCAGTTATGAATCATTGCACCTAGGCCAACGCCGATCAAAATATAAGGAAATACTTTTTTAAACGTTTGGATCACTTGTTCTTTGGCATATTGAATTCTGTCTTGATAGGACAAGCTGACATATGCAATGTCTACATAACTTGCCTGTTTGATAAAATCTTCCACATGATCTTCTAGGTGCATGTGTTCAATAATCGTTCCGCCAATCACCGCAATGATCAAACCTACAATCACATAAACAACCGCCACTTTTGCCCCAAAAATACTCATGAGTAAAACAAGACTTCCTAAATCCACCATCGGAGAAGAAATCAAAAAAGAAAACGTGACACCTAATGGTAATCCGGCACTTGTAAAACCAATAAATAAGGGAATAGAAGAACACGAACAAAACGGCGTCACTGTTCCGAGTAATGCAGCTAGAATGTTCGCACCAATTCCATGAAATCGCCCTAAAATTTTACGCGAGCGCTCTGGGGGAAAATAGCTTTGAATATACGAGATCAAGAAAATTAAGACACATAATAAAATGGTGATTTTAATAACATCGTAGAGAAAAAATTGAACACTTCCCCCTAAACGTGTATTCATATCAAATCCAATCACCGATAATCCCTGTCCAATCCCATCATTTAACCACTTCATTCCTAAGATTTGATCTTGAATGAATTGCCATATTGATTGAATCATACTCAATTCAGATCCTCCTTTGTTCAATAGATCAACTTTTTTTGATGTGAAAACGCCAAATAAAAGTCACCTTTCGATGACTTTTATTTGCAGCATTTTGTTGGATGATCCTCATTTGGTGTAGTGAGCTCTAACAATCGTTTTGACGCATATTCACTGCCACTTTGACTCAAACTGTAATGCGTCCATTTCCCTTCTTGTCTAGCTTTTACAATGCCCGAATCACAAAGTATTTTCATGTGGTAGGATAGTGCGGATTGCTTAATATTCATCTTTTCAATAAGAGCACAAGCACATTTTTCTCCACTCTTTAAATCGTCTAAGATCGCCAATCTTTTTACGTCGCAAAGCGCCTTAAAAATCGCCGCATCTTTAGAAAAATCAGTCATGAAAACAGTCCTCACATCAAATTATTTTGATATATACAGTATAAACCCCATATATTGACTTGCAATCTTTTCAATCAAATATTCTTATTTACCTTTTACTCTTCTTCTTTTTCCATACAAAAGATGATTGATTGCCTATACAAACTGAAATCCTTTCCCCTACTTTAGGCAGAACACAATCTTTATGATGAGATGAATTACTCACGGCATATTATATTCAATTTCGTCATTCTTGGCAGATGAATTCATTTAAGATATGAGCAAGTTCCTTCGGATTATCTACATTCACTTCGTGCCCTGAATGATCAATCATGCAAAATTGAACATTCAGTATATTTTCAGAAATTTTAAGTGCCACTTTTTTATTCACATGATCTTGTTTTCCGCAAAGGATCAAAACAGGACAAGAAATCTTCTCAAGTTTATCTGTAAAATCAAGATCCATCATTGAATTTGTAAGAGACAGAAAATCCTTTTTCGTAAGACCTATGTTTTTAAATTGACTCTCTGGCATCAATCTAAAAACCACATTCTGCACTTTGAGTAGAAATTTCGGCATATCATACTGTGGTGCAATAAGAACCAACGATTTTATTCGCTCTGGAAACTCGATCGCATAGTTTAATACAAGAACTGCACCAAGAGAAAGACCACATAGATTCAGTGGCTCAGATCGTTGATTGCAATAATCGCAAAAACGAGAATATAAATTCTGGTAATCACAGCTTTCTTCTGTGAAAAAATCACTTAATTCCAAGCAGATGGGTTGAATACCGTTATTTAAACAAGCTATTGTTTTATCCCAACTCGAAGCATTTTGTCCCATCCCATGTACAAATATATATTTCATTGAATCAATCTCCAAAACACAGGGAATAGTTCCCATAACGTCATAATCCCTGTGGAAAAAAACATAATTCCAAAAATAACAGTAACGATTGAACTCACTTTTATCTTTTTTTGAAGAATAAAGACAGCCGGATGTTTCGGATCCACATAAATATTATACGTTTGGCCATTTCTCATCTTTTGCGTTAATAGTTTATAAGAAACTGTTTGCGCTGTCTGTTCTTTGTAGAGCGTTCCGTTATACATATATTCAAACACAGGAGCTTGGGTAGAAACACCATTTCCCCCATAATACGTGTTATAGCCGTGATAAATTCCAGCCACCTTATCTTTGCATCGAACTAAAGAATAGAAATCGTTCAACGCAGCCAAGATCACGACCACGCCCAATACGATGCAACCTAGAGGAAAGATCAATATTTCTCCATAAGGAACAACTAAAGAGATCATCGAGATCAATAGACATCCGCCAAAAAATATTAAAATAACCCCACTAACAAACGGCACAACTTTGTATCGTTTATTTTTGATGATAAAGAATACTGCAATTGCCAACAATATCGTCAGCACATATATAATGATCGTCATAATTACGTTTTTAATTCCCTTTCTTGTCGTTTCCAACCTCTCAATGATTTAGATGTCTTTTTTAGTTATTATTACATCTCGCACTCTTTTTTGAATATATCTAATCTCTGTTTTTTTACATTAGACAACTTGCATTTTTTACATTAGACAACTTGCATATGTTGTTATTCTTGAGATTGTTTTCATATAAACGTCGCTTTCAAAATCTTAAATTTTATTATTTTTTTGAAAGTGCATTTTAAAAAACATAATTAAAGATTTGCCAAGAATACACTTATTCGAAATCATAAGAGTTCTTTTTCATCACTGCATTGACCTTACTTCTGTTCTCTCATATTGACCGATTTTTCCCCATACTTGAGTAAAATGTGAGTTAGAGAAGGAAATGTGTTAGCTACGCATGAAATACTGAAAAGTTTGCTATCTTAATACAAAACACCAAATGAAGTTATGAACTCACATTAAATGTTGCGTTTAATTTGATAATCCACCTATTAAAAAATTTTATTTGAACATCACATTTAAACCAAGCAAATTTTCTGCAAGAATCATTTCAGTTTTAAACAAATTCACCATACAATCTTTCTGTAATTTAAAAGGCGAAGAACCTTGAATATCGAACGATTGATCGATATGAGTTCTTCGCCTGATTTTGTTTAGATGAAATGGGATTGATTCATCCTTAAAGTTCGCCCATGTCTTTTAAGACTTCAAGGTAACGTCCTAATGCATCTTGCCATGCTGGAAGTGGTGTGAATCCAGCTTGTTCTACTGCTGAAAGATCCATTCTAGAGTTTGTTGGACGTTTGCTTTCGCTTCGTATTGGTCAGATCCGACTGGAACGACTTTTACTTTCATGTTGGCTTGTTTGAAGATTTCTTTAGCAAAGTTGTACCAAGAAATATATTCGCCTGTATTGCTGACATGATATGTACCATATTTTTCAGTTTCGATCATATCGGCCGCTTAATTCATAGATTATCTATAGCGACTCATGTCTATTCACTTTAATAAATAATATTCATCATCTCGAAAATCATAAGACAAGCTTAGAACTGTTTTGATTCTATGATTGATCCCCTCTGTTTTGCCATTAAACAAGTAGAAATCTGTATAGCGAATCCATTCCAGTGTCTGAGGATTAAATTAGAGAACCATTTAAAATGTTTATTCTTTATCGCATTGCATATTTCTACAATATACGTAAGATGATTTTCCAGGCATACTAATAACTTTTATATGATGAATATATTTAATTGTTCATCATATACTAATTGCCTAGACATGGATTAAGATCAATTAAAAAACGTCTTTTATATAGGGTATAAATCATACACATTAGAGGAAACTTAATTTAATAAGTGTCATAAATCGTGAACAAATCGATTCAGTGCCTAGTACATGTGCTATTCCTATATCGGCATTCGTTATTTATTTCAACTCAAATTATCATCCAGCTTATAAGAACCTGCAATGGAGATTAATTTTACTTTATTAAACTTATCAAACGACTTTTACAATTATCTTTTTGCATCTTTTATTTATTGCCTCTTCTAACCAAGAAAAAAGCATATCGTAAACATCCTTTGTATCCTCATAATCAAATTTACGGGTTGCATATGATTTTAAATCATCCAAATATTCTGATATATTTGTTATCACCTCTATAGATTCATCTCCAAATGCTCCTTTGCATTGATGATAATCTCTCGTGAACCCTAACCATCCAGCACCTTCAAGGTCTGGATCTCGTAATATATCGTCCAAGTAGCCTTCCCACACATGTAATATTTCCATATCTTCTCTATCTGATTCAAATATTATTTCAGGCTCATCATCAAAATTCTCAAAGAATTTATAATTATCTTTTATCTTTCCAATGTCCATTGTCTAACTGCTCCTTTTGTCCCTTTGTTAGCGTTCCTTTTTTTCGAGCTATTATTGCATCTCTCCACTCTTTTTTTGAAATCCATTTGTTTTTTCCTACTAAAATCTCTTCTGTCTTTGGATGTGCGTTTTTTCCATATCCAACGCCTGCTTTTTTACGTTCGACAACCCACGAATCCCCTTGCCCAGCTGGAGCATTAGGAGTGGGTGTATGCCAGCGACTCGTATAGGAATAATCACCTTGTTTCCATGTATATTTTACTTGATCATATCCGTTTTTACGTTCCTCTTTGATCGTAGCAGAAGATGGAATTTTTATCGGAGAACCTTTAGGTAAATTCTTTTCAATATAATCCTTATGATTTTTCCGTGCACCGTAAGTATTTCCAAAACCTCCGTGAAAACCTGCACCCATTAAGCATCCACAGCCTTTCTGCTTTGCATAAATTCACTATCGAATTGCAATATTTCAATTCCCATTTCCTGATACGGAGCAAAAACTTCTTGCGGCATTGCACCATATACAATAAGAGCTGAAGGTTTCAAGCTTTCAATTACATAATTAAGTCCTCTTTGGAAATAAGCACGTTCTACAACTAGCTTCATACACCCATGCGAGCCTACTGCTATAACGCCATGTTTTGTTATTCCTGCACAAGATAGTTTATAAGTTCTTTTATCTCCAAAGCGAATATTTGGAATCACGGCCACCCCATTTTCTTGTAACCAATGAGCTATCGCTCTGCTTCGATAGATATTCCAATACTGCATTACCAAAGGCATGTCGCGATAAACACTAAAATCAGGGGATATGACTCCCTTAAATTTTTTGAGAATTGGAAGATAAACATGCGGTTTATTCCAAAGCCTTTCAAAGTTTGCGTCGTCTTCATAAAAATGTACCCATGCATCATACTCAGTACTTCGCAATGCTTTTGTAAATGAAATTACTTTGTTTGGTTTTTGCGTTTCCAATTTTAAACATGGAATTTCTAACAAACTATCATAGTTAGCATTTTTAATTAAAAATGCATGAAAAACATCTCTGCATCCGTTACGGGTGCTATTTATTCTTGACATAAATTATGCCTCCTCTTTTGCTGTTTTTTTCAATGTTTTTATATGGCTTTCTTGAAAAAATCTTCAGATGTGGCATAATTTCAATGTTTAGATTAGGATGATCACATCCGAAGAAATCGCATCTAATAAACTGTTCCCGCAATTTATTAGATGCATTTTTTAATTGATGGACTACTACAATCAATACCTACCACCCCCTTTCATAAAATCAATCACATTCCTCTATGCAAACTGCTGAAGCAATCTTAATTCATAATTGGTATAGTCTCTATGACCATAGGTTAGCCATTTCTGATAATAAGAATAAGCGTAGTCAGATGCCTCACGGCTGATATCAAAATGATTGTAGATTTCATATGGATTCTGAAGCTTGAGCTTATGAATAAGTACAGGTGGAGCAAGAGCGTACTTCGCAAAAAAATTAGCTTCAGCTTCTGCCAATTCACTTGCTTCTGAATGATCTAATACGATATGTCCGCATTCATGACAAATTGTATTATTGATACGTCTATACTCATTTTCGTCGTTATAAAAAATATACCAATGCCCTCCTTTCTTAACAGAAAATCCATCCTCACTTTCTTCCAGCATAAGTCTACGTGTCTCAATAGGTTTAGAAGAATATGGGACTACGATAACTCCAAGTTTTGTTGCAATTTCAAATCCACTGATTGGAATACATTGAATAGATAGTCTCTCAAAAAGATCGACGATAATCTCTTTGATTTCTTCGTATCGTTCTGCTGATAATCTATATATCAATATTGATCCTCCCCAAACAAAGCATTAATGAGAGCTCGTTTTTGCTCTACGGTTATATTTGCAGAATTTCTTGCTAACAATCGCTCAACCCTTGGATAATCAAAACCATCTTGTTCTATACCGAGTAGATAATCGGAGGTAGTGTGTAATGCTGTTGCGATATTAGCGACCACATTTGCCTTAGGCTCTCTATCTCCTGAAATATATCGAGATAGGGTAGCTTCAGTAGTGTTAATCCTTTTAGCAAGTTCCTTTTGGGTTGTACCTTGCCTTTGCAATAAACTCAATAACCTCTCTCCAAACTCCTTACTCATTGTCCTTCCTCCCTTTCGACGTTACAAGTTTATGTAACTTACCATAAGTATAATAATCATTACCGTTTGTATCAAGTTTCTTACCGATTTTTTTTCTGTAACCAAATCTAACATTTTAGAAAAAAGCGCACAAAAGCCCTGACGTTTTTGAAAAAATAAAATAGTAAAATTCTAGAAGGCTACTTGTGCCAGTTGTTCTGGCATGAGAGTTATCCCAAAATTTTCAAGCTTCTTTAAAGTTGATATCAACTTATTTTTGTGATTTTTCTTTTCAAAGTAATCTGATCCTAAATCTTCATATCTCTCATTCTTTTTGAGTAGTTGCCAAATGATTTGTAACATTGCATGTGCAACTGCAACAATAGCTCTTTTCCTTCCTCTATGTGAGGCAATCCGTTTATACATTTCTCCAAAGTAAGAATCTTTTTTCAACACAGCTGAGTGAGCACAGACAACTAAAGTACTTCTTAAGAGTTTATTCCCCTTGTTTGTTCTTCCATTCTTTCGTTTCCCAGCACTTTCATGATTTCCAGGACATAGTCCACCCCATGAACACAAAGCTCCGCTTGTCGGAAAGCGCGACATATCTGTTCCAATGATTGAAATGATCGTTTGTGCACTTGTATCTGAAATACCAGGGATGTCTTTGATTAAATCAACTGCGTTTTCTTCTTCTTCGTTTAGATGATTTGAAATGTCGTCATTAAGTTCTTTAATGTGCGCTTCAAGTTCTGAAATATGAGTTCGAATCACTTTGATCATCTTTGCCTGAATTGGGCTGATACAACCTTGCATATCTTTGATCAATTGTTTTTTAGGTGCTTTTAATCGTTTAGAAATTAACTTTTCTGCAAGAAGTCGTTCATAAGCTTCTTCGTCAAAAATTTCGCCAGAAACAATATAGTCAAGAAGAGCTTTTCCACTCTTACCATTAATATCGGATATTGTCCCAGATAGTTTGATATTCGCTCCTTCTAACATTTTCTGCAGTCGATTCTTTTCAGCACCTAAATCAACGATCAATGATTTTCTGTATCTGCATAGTTCGCGAAGTTCTCTTTGACGTCTATTTGGAATAAAACTCGGTTTAAGAAGTCCATTCATTAAGAGATCAGAAATCCATTCAGCATCTTTTACATCTGTTTTTCGCCCAGGAACTTGTTTCATGTGTTGAGCATTGACAACCATTGGGTTTAAATCATAGCCTTCAAGAATATTAAAAACAGGCTTCCAGTATGAAGCTGTACTTTCCATCGCTACAGCTTCGCATTGATTAGCTGTTAATCAATCCACAAGATCGAGAAGATCTTGTGTTGATGCACCAAAAGAACGAATTTCAGTAGATTGTTTCGTTCTCAAACAAGCAACCAAAATCTTTTTGTGAACATCGATACCACAACAAACCGCATATAGTCTTTCCATAATTACCTCCAAAAATAGAAAAGCGGCCGATCTTCTGCGAATTAATATTTTTTTCTACGTTCTCGAGCAGGGCGAATTATTCGTTCTGTTTCGAAACAGTCAGTGGTGCATACAGAAGATCTTCTATCAATTTTTTTTGCGAGATCAAATCTCAAAAAAGCAACGATCTCTTCCGCTAATTTCAGTATAGCAAGAGAAAAAAGACCGAGTGATCAAATTCACTCGGTTACATCAGGAGTGGTAGAGCCCGACTGTATGGTTATTTTTTTTGAAATTTTCGTACTTTAATTCAAACAAATAAATTTTATGAAATTCCAGATTTATTAACGTTTTGCTCAATAGAATTTTTACATATAAAAAAGCGAAGCATCTCGAATTTCGAAATATCGATCAATTCGAGTTCTTCGCCTTATTTTATTGTTTATTTTAGCGGGATATTTTAATCTCTCTGTGTTTCACAAATCCGATTCAATCTGATTCACCGATTGTCGGCCTTTCTTATTTCGTCAAGATGAATTTACTTGAAAGACTAAAGTTCGCCCATGTCTTTTAAGACTTCAAGGTAACGTCCTAATGCATCTTGCCATGCTGGAAGTGGTGTGAATCCAGCTTGTTCTACTGCTGAAAGATCCATTCTAGAGTTTGTTGGACGTTTTGCTTTTGCTTCGTATTGGTCAGATCCGACTGGAACGACTTTTACTTTCATGTTGGCTTGTTTGAAGATTTCTTTAGCAAAGTTGTACCAAGAAATATATTCGCCTGTATTGCTGACATGATATGTACCATATTTTTCAGTTTCGATCATATCGACAACAAGTCTTGCTAAGTCAACAGTGTATGTAGGTAATCCAATTTGGTCATCAACAACAGTTAAGCTGTCGCGAGTTTTTCCTAAACGAATCATTGTGCGGATGAAGTTTTGTCCACTTTTTCCAAATACCCAGGAAATACGTAAGATCCAATTTTTTTCGTTTTGCATCACATAGTCTTCACCTTCAGATTTTGTGATTCCATAAACGTTTAATGGATTTTTTTCATCATCGATTTTCCAAGGTTCAGTTCCTTGACCATCAAATACATAGTCTGTAGAAAAGTACATCAAAGGAATATCGAGCTGACGGCAAGTATCCGCAATATATTTTGTTCCTAATGCATTTACAGCTTCTACTGTTTCGAATAATTCAGGTTCTTCTGCTTTATCGACTGCTGTCCAAGCTGCGCAATGCACAACGACATCGTAGTTGCCACGAGAAATGACACGTTCAACTTCGTTGCGTTTTGTGATATCCATTTCTGCAACATCTACCCCTTCTGGGTTATAGCCGCGTTTTTTTGCTTCTAAGATTACGTCATTTCCTAATTGACCTTTAGCGCCGGTAATCAAAATTTTCATTTTGTGTGATCTCCTTGATAAAAGCCGGATTGCGATTTCAATCATCGTCATCTCCGGCTTATTGTTTACTTCGTTTGATGAGAATCCATTGACTATACGTTAAATTGCGGATTGATTTGATCTTCAATTCAACATCGCATCTCTTTGATGGAGCATATCAATGGAAAGAATAAGCCAGTTTTTCTTGCTTATTCTTCAACGCGGCCTTTGTCCACGTACATTTTCTGGAAGTAGTTTTGATAATCACCAGAGAGGATGTTTTTCCACCAGTCTTCGTTATCTAAATACCATTGAATTGTTTTGGCAATTCCTGTATCGAAGTTTTCTTCTGGCTTCCAGCCCAATTCGTTTTCAATTTTAGCAGGATCGATCGCATAACGACGGTCATGACCTTTACGGTCTTGAACATATGTGATTAAAGATTCTGGTTTATTTACCGCATTTAATACAGTTTTTACAACTTGTAAGTTAGAACGTTCGTTGTGTCCACCGATGTTGTAAGTTTCACCAACTTTACCGTGACGGATAATTAAGTCGATCGCTTTGCAGTGGTCTAAAACATATAACCAGTCACGAACGTTTGCACCATCACCATATACTGGTAATTTTTCGTCTGCTGTAGCTCGAGAAATCATTAATGGGATCAGTTTTTCTGGGAACTGATAAGGTCCATAGTTGTTGGAGCAGCAAGAGATCGTTACAGGTAATCCATAAGTTCTGTGGTATGCCTTCACGAATAAATCCGCAGCTGCTTTAGAAGAGGAATAAGGAGAGCTTGTGTGGATTGGAGTTTCTTCTGTGAAGAATAAGTCTGGACGATCTAATGGTAAATCTCCGTATACTTCATCTGTAGATACTTGGTGATAACGAGTTACCCCAAATTCACGAGATGCGTCTAATAAAGTTGTTGTTCCTAATACGTTTGTTTTAACGAAGATTTCTGGATCTTCAATGGAACGGTCAACGTGGCTTTCAGCCGCGAAGTTTACAACTACATCTGGTCTTTCTTTTTCGAAAAGATCGAAGATGAATTCACGATCAGCGATATCACCTTTAACGAATTTGTAGTTAGGTTCGTTTTCGGATTCCTTGCAGTTTTCAAGGTTTCCTGCATAAGTTAATTTATCCAAGTTAATGAACATATCTTCTGGATATTTTTTAACCATATAGTTGACGAAGTTGGCACCGATAAATCCAGCTCCACCTGTGACTAAAAATTTCATAGTTTTCCCTTTCTAAGGCACAAAGCATTTAGCTTGTGATCTTTTTTATTTTATTTTTTAAACTTTATTTTTCTTGATAAACGAAATGGTTATTAGATTGTTCTAATTCTGGAGCAATGCGATCTTTATCAGAAAGAACAGGTTCTAACCCTTCAAGAAGTGTTCCCCAATCCACATTGACTGTTGGATCGTCGTAGCGAATTGCTCCTTCAGATTCCTTGTTATAAACGTTATCGACTTTATAACGGAATTCTACATCAGGACTTAAAGTTAAAAAGCCGTGCGCAAATCCTTGAGGAATGAAGAATTGACGGTGGTTTTCCGCAGAGAGTTCACAAGATACCCATTGTCCATAAGTAGGTGAACCTTTACGAATATCAACCGCAACGTCAATGACACGTCCTTTTGTGCAGCTCACTAATTTCGATTGTGCATAAGGAGGGTTTTGCCAGTGTAAACCACGGATTGTTCCTTCTTGTGCAGAGAAAGACATATTGTCTTGAACGAAATCGACATCAATACCTAATTTTTCATATTTAGGTTTGGAATATGTTTCAGTAAAGTATCCACGATGATCGCCAAACACATCTGTTTCTACGATCAATACACCTGGAATTTTAGTTTCAATTACTTTCATGTTTAATTGTTCCTCTATTCGCTATGGATTCAGCGTTTGAAATTTCAAACGATCCAAAACGAGTTTGTATTTTAATCCATCAACAAAATTGATCCTAGTTGATTTTAGCAAGTTCTTCTTTTTGAAAAAAGGGATTCATCTTGTTTGATTTTAGACAATTTAACTTTTCTATTTTTGAAAAATGATTGCGCTTAATTTTTCAAAACTATCGACAATTGAATGATTGCTTGCGCTAAATCTGAAAAGAAATTTTGTCTATATTGTTTATTTATCGATATATTTACGATCGATCAATTTCTTTAAGTATGCACCATACTGATTCTTTTTATAGATTTCGTATGCGGCATTCATATCGTCAATCGTGATCCATCCTTGACGGAAGGCAATTTCTTCAAGGCAAGCGATTTTGCGGTGCTGATGTTCTTCGACTGTTTTAACGAAGTTCGTCGCATCCACTAATGATTCATGCGTTCCAGTATCTAACCAAGTAAATCCATCACCCAATACCGTTACATTTAATGTTCCATTTTCTAAATAAATACGGTTTAAGTCAGTGATCTCTAATTCCCCACGAGCAGATGGTTTTAAAGATTTTGCGTATTCTACGACTTTGTTGTCGTAGAAGTATAAACCAGTCACTGCATAGTTTGATTTTGGGTTTGCTGGTTTTTCTTCTAAAGATACAGCTTTACCATTCGCATCGAATTCCACAACACCAAAACGTTCTGGATCTTCAACATAATAACCAAATACAGTTGCTCCCTGTTTGCGGTTTGCAGCTTCTACTAAACGTTTAGCAAGTCCATGACCATGGAAAATGTTATCTCCTAAAATCATCGCTACAGAATCATTGCCAATAAAGTTTTCTTCATCTGCAAGTAAGAAGGCTTGTGCAAGTCCATCTGGAGAAGGTTGAACTTTATAAGAAAGTTCTAAACCGAACTGATGACCATCGCCAAGTAATTCTTCAAAACGAGGTGTATCTTCTGGAGTAGAAATAATCATGATCTCACGAATTCCAGCTTCCATTAAAATGGACATTGGATAGTAGATCATTGGTTTATCGAAAACAGGTAAAAGCTGTTTACTCGTCACTTTAGTGAGTGGATACAAACGGGTTCCGGATCCTCCGGCAAGGATAATTCCTTTCATATTATTAGGTCTCCTTTATTATCTTCCTTATTTTATCGACAAATCATGGTAAAAGAAACAAATTGTCAAATGCTTTAAGTCAACGCTGAGTTAGAGGATTAGATTTTGGCTATTTATGCAAAATGTACGAATTTTCAACAAATTGAAACTTTTTCAGATACCGCTTTCTCATTTCGTTGACTTTTAATATCTTCATGTGATAACTACACGTTATTTTGTCTTGCCGATCTTGTTTTAATTCTTTGATCTATTTGATGCATTGCCCGAATCATTTGCATGCGCCATTTAATTTGTTGGCCAAGTGATGCATGCTGCAAAGAAGAAGCATTATTTCCATGTCTTCGATAGCGCACGAGCTGTTGTTGGACAAACTCCACCTTGCCAAGCTTATACGCAATCAATCCTAAATATTGATCATGCATCGGTAAAGGTTGCACAAAAGGCAAAGCAAGATCAACCACTTCTTTTTTAAGAGCCATACAACATCCGATAAAGGAATTGCGCACGATATTCTTTACATAGCCTTCTTGCGAGTGATGAAAGGCAAAGAAAGAGGGCTCAATAGAATTCAAATTCGCATCGCAAATCAATGCATCATGAACGACAGCCATTAAGTTTGGATCGTTTTGAAAACGTTCTTTGATCACTTCAAGTTTGTTGTCCAGCCATTGATCATCTTGGTCGCAAAGAAAGATGATCTCTTTACTCGCCTGCTTTAATCCATTCTCAAAGTTTTTAATAAGCCCTTGTTTCGGTCCTTCTAAAATCTTGATGTCTAAACTTGGATGTTCTTGTTGTATTGCTTGGCAAATCGATAACGTTTGGTCCGCTGAAGGATCTATTGAAATAATCAATTCATCTTGCTTGCCCATCTGCGCGACAATTGAATCGATTTGTTCTTGAATGTATTGTTCCCCTTGATAAGCCGCCAAGACAATCGAAGCAGATATAGGTGGATTTTGTTTTGAATTGGACATACAAATTTTCCTCTTTGACTTTTCGTTTTTAGATCGTGATCCCAGTTCGATCTATCCTTCGAACCTGATTTTTTTATTGTTTATTTTCATCTTGTTGTTCTTGTTGATCCAAACTAGTTGGTCCTTCATGCACATCATGATGACAATGTGAACAAAACGTTTCCTGTTTTAAAACCAGCCTTTTACAATACGGACAAATCTTATACTCTCCCGTTTGCATTTTTTCTTCTATACCCTTCATTTTATACGTATAAAAAAGTTGCCAGACTAAAACGCCAATCATGAAAAGGTCATAGAGAATCCATATTTTCCCAAAACAAATCGGCATCAAAATGTTTAAAGCTATAACAGCAGGAACAAACCATAACGTTCTTCTAAATTTGCCTTTGTAGTTCATTCGATGATACAACAGTGCTTGATCTTTTCGCATAGATGCCTGTGGATCATCTTTTTCTTTTTCAATCACTAGTGGACAGATTTGGTGTAGTAAATTTGCGATTTCTTTTTGGCGTAATTCGTTGTCTGGTGATCCATCACTATGCAAAAAGAATGTTTCCCCATTTGAAAAGACAAACTGGATTTGTTCATGGCGAACAAAAGGCGGTTCGTGTAAATAATATATTTTTTCAATTCCGTGTCTAGGTATCATATATCCATCGATCACAACCCAATTTTTGCTCATCAAAACATAGAAATCACGACTTAGACTTTTATGCTCAAAATTGACCTTCTCAAAATATTCCCCTTGTAACGCTGCTTTAAGTTCTTGTTTCGATTGAGTCTTGTTCAATACAACAGCGCAATGATAAGGCAAACAGATATATTTCCATAATGGATAGAGACTCGTTAGGGTGATAATCCAAAAGATTGCTGTGAGCAACACATATGTTCTTCGCGAATCTCGAATCGTCAAAATCGTTCCACCAACCGCAATCCATAAACAAATGCCCCATAGTAGGACAAGACAGACTTTTTTTAACGGATAAAGTCGCAACCATTCAATTCTCGATAGACAGTTGATTTGTACGCCTTGACCTTGTTTACGAGCGCAATAATTGGCGATCGATTGTGTCAGATACTTTCTCGTATAGATCGGCAAATTTACGATCAAAAACAAAGCAACAAAAACAAGAATAATCACCATATGTTCATCTACTCCTTTCTTTATCACTGTCATCGAAAGACATGGCAATGTTTTTTGACCAGCATTTTATTGCTGTTATGATCATTCTATTCTTTTTTAATTCAAGCACTTCTTACATTATATTATGAAACATTCCACTTCTATTTATTCATTCAATACGGACAAGCATCTCTTTTTGAGAATTGGAAGACTTGCTCTTTGCAATATCAATTCTCTCTATATAAAGAGATGGTGAAAATCCAGTTGAATTGGGATCGGTAAAGTGATTTCTGATATATAGTGGGAAATAACCAACTATTTCAAATTAAATATTCGTGCATAGCATTTCATTCTTCGTGCAACCGGCATACAATATAATCATCAACAGAGAGGAGTTGATCATATGGCTGGAAATACTACAAACATCAGTATTCGCATGGATGCAGATTTGAAGGCGCAAGCAGACGTATTATTTGGTGAACTTGGTATGAACCTGACTACGGCATTTAACATCTTTGTACGCCAATCTCTTCGTGAAGGCGGTATCCCCTTTGAAATAAAGCTAGGACAACCAAACAAAGAAACTGTCTCCGCTATGCTAGAAGCAGAAAGGATTGCAAAAGATCCATCTGTAAAAGGTTATAATGATCTTGATGAGTTGTTTGCCGAACTGAAGAGATGAAAAACACTAAATATACCGTAAAGTTCAC
Source organism: Allobaculum stercoricanis DSM 13633 (assembly GCF_000384195.1). Classification (GTDB taxonomy): domain Bacteria; phylum Bacillota_I; class Bacilli_A; order Erysipelotrichales; family Erysipelotrichaceae; genus Allobaculum; species Allobaculum stercoricanis. The sequence continues at coordinate 1,516,092 of NZ_KB913034.1, forward strand.
GAATAGTTTTAAAAAAGACTACAAAAGAGCCATAAAACGCGGTTTAAAGATCGAGTTACTAGAACAAATTGTAGCGTTGCTCGCAGCAGGAAAGCCTCTGCCATATCAAAACCATGACCATGACCTCTGTGGCGATTGGGCAGGTTATCGAGAATGTCATATCCTATCCGACTGGTTACTTATCTATCGGTTAGAAGATGATGTTCTCGTTTTGACACTCACCCGCACTGGCTCACACAGTGACTTATTTGGCAAATAAATTGTCCGTTTCTGCATGATATAAATGATACATCCTTAAAAGACACAGTAAAATCTATAGCATTGTCCTAATTGGGTTATAAATGGCTCACCATTTATAACCCATTTTTTTGTTCAATCGATCTACAGAATCTATAGATTCACAAATTCGGATAGATTATAGATTATCTAAGTTCATTGAATTTGAAATCGGCATATCTTCTTCGTTTGTTCTAGATTTTAATTCCTTCATCCTTTAAAAAAGTGCCATGAATCAACAAGATGTCTTTCAAATTGTTTAACGCCCAACAAAAGAAAACAAAGTCGTTTTCAAATCTAAGCCAAAGGTCAAAAACATGCCTTGTGGCCATGTCGTCAGCAGCATCCAAGTTAGTGAAAATAAATTTTTATTTTCAATTGCGTTTGCTCGTTTGACATACAGATCTTTCACTTGTTGGGTTTGCGCTTTTTGTTGATCGGAGCCTTTTTGGTCCATGATATAGGCTAACGCTTGTTTTTGTTTTGCTTCTAGTTTTGCCGCTTTTAAACGATCGGCATAATCATGTCTTCTTGTCATGCCAAGCGTATTGTGTTCATGTTGGCGATAACCCATAAGAGGTTGATCCAAATAATATAAGCCGCCATTCACGGCACCAAGAATAGAAATTGCCCAATCATGCGGTAAAGACAGTATATCGTTATCTTCTTGATTCGCCATTTTTGCTTGTTGGTGGATTAAATCGAGATATTCTTGGGCGATCTCTTTTTTTAAAGCGATCGTACAGCCCGGCGCAAAGTTATAACGCAAAATATCTTGCACAAACATTTCATTGAGTTGGCCAGGATTAACCGAACGATGAATCAAGTTATGATTGGCGCGATTGTTCATCAATTCATCCTGGACCTGTTCTCCTTCTTTATCCACTAAATCAAACGAACAAGCGAGAACTTGAAGTTTTGAATCTTCCACAAATTGTTCTGTCATCACTTTTGTTTTTTGGGGATACCAAAGATCATCATGATCGCAAAGGAAGATCAAATCACTACTCGAATGGAAAAGAGCGTCTTGGAACGTTTGAATAAAACCTTGGTTTTGTTCATGCTGAAATATTTTCCAATTTTCTAATTGATGGTCGGCAATAAATCGATTTAATCGTTGAACTGTATCATTTGTGGACGCATCATCGACAATAATCACTTCATCAAAAGGACGAAGTTGATTCACTAAAGTTTCGAGTTGTTGTTCTAAATAGGCATTGGAATTATAGGTTGTCAATGCACAACCAATCGTCATCGTATTCATAACTACTCCTCTCTTCTTCTGTTCATCTTTAAGGAAACAGCCGGCTATTTTTGCCGGCTGGAATAAATCGTTTCTAAACGAGAATAGAATGCTTGTAAAGACAGTTTTTCTTCAAATAATGTTCTAGCGTTCATGCGCATGCGTTCTTGGGTTTTAACATCTTGAACGAGATGAAGCACTTTAGTAATATCCGCTTCAATCTGATGACGATCTAAATTGATTCCACAATTTTGTTGTTCAATCCAAGTATGTAAATCGCCTTGTAATGTATTAAGAATGGGTAATCCAGCTTCTAGATAATCGATGGATTTCATCGATAACCCAATGCAGACACTCGATTTCATCATGTTCAATCCAAAATGGCATTGTCTAAAAATGTCTTGTTTTTGTTTAGCATCATAGACTAGTCCATGGTCAATGACATGAACAAATGGTTTTAAAGTATCCATCATTTCTTGTTTCTTCGCCCCATTGGCAATGACATGAAAATCAATTTTGATCTTTTGGGAGAGTTGTTCTAAAAACTCTTTCATGTAAGCCAAATCGATGATGTTATTGGCAGATCCCAAATAACAAAGGGATAAAGTCGGCTTTTCTTGCGTTCTTAATTCTGGCTGTAGTGATACATCAACTTGTTCATCATTCCCTTTTCTTGACCAATATAAAACGTTTGAATCCAAACCGATTTGTTTTTGCAAAACATCATGGAAAAGTTGGCATTCTACAAAAACATGATTTGCTCTTGATAAATGGTGATTTCTCAAGTTTTTCCAATACCAAGAAAAAGGCGTGTATTCGAATCCTGGGATTGGAAGAGATTCTGGCCAAAGATCGTTGATATCAAAAATCAGTTCTACTTGCGGATGATCTTTTTTATAGCGATCCATCTGCTTTGCTAAACTATTGGCTGGCACGAGGCAATGAATTCGTTGTGGTTGGATTTGTTCCACCACTTGGCGCGCTAATTTCGCAAATTCAATATGTCCATAAATACGTTGCCAAGATAGATTTTTCGAATAGCGGCGATGGTGCAAATACATGACACCGTCTTCTTTTTGTTCAATGATCTTTTTATGGCTATGCGAAAAATCAGGGGTCAAAATTAATGTCGATTCTCCATGTTGGGCATAGAAATCGGCAAGGATATGACCTCTGGCTAAATAAGTATCCGATATACAAATGATGACTGTATGGATATTTTGATTCAAATTACTCATTGCTTGCATAGACTAACCTCGCAGTTGTAAATAAAATAGGCAGCCAACAAACAAGCTGATAAAGATGAAAAATAAAATCCAACAAAAGTATTTGAGTTTTTTTGAAAGAGTTAGTTTGTTCATAGCTACATTATTATAAAGCGCAATTGTTTGTTTTGCCATGTTTGTACGCCTAATCGCCAAACTGAACCGCCCATTTTAAAGAAATCATTGGTGATGATCGATTGAACAAACCGTTTTCATGCTGCTCTTACTTGTTTTTTCTTCTTTTTATTCATCGCTTCTTCTCTTTTATACATTCTCTTTTCTAATTGTTGGTTCAGCGATTTTGTCAAAATAAAACCCATCCTGCTAAATATGAGGATGGGTTTATACTTCAGATTTTCAAACGTGAAATGAGCTTTTCTATTTCCAATACGCCCAAGCATAGGCACATTCGGCAAGAACAGCATCATAGTCCCATAACGTATTGGTTCTCGCAATATTGTTTGGATCACGGATGACAAGTTTTCCATCCTGATCGGCATAAGCGACAATAAAGTGTCCAACTGATGTAAATGTTCCCGGGACCATATTTAAAAGCACGACATTTCCCTCTGCAATGCATTGGGAAATTGTTTCTTTATTGACTTCAACACGAGCACCATTAATGCCATATTGAGCTCCAACATCGTCTAATAAAGCATGACTTGTTCCGACGCCATCTACATAATAGCCATTATCTTCAGAAAACTTTTTGATCACGTAAGGTGTAATCGTTGGATCTTGATTTAAATAAGAAAATGCCATAGACAGACAAGTCGGCGCGCATCCCGCATAGTACATTGTGGATGTTCCATATGGAAGATAACCCCAATCCAAGGACCATTGATAAACTTCTGGAACTGTATCAAGAGATTGAGATAATTGTTCTGGTGGCGTTTGATGAGAAACGCGATAAGGATAAGATTTCACGAACTCAAAACGTTCCGTGTTATTTAAATAGAACGCTAGAATATCATCATCATATTCATCGAGATTCATCAAGAAATATTCAGCTTGATTCGCCAATTGATTATTATCCGCATGCGTAATCTTGCCATTTTCCGCTTCGGTATAAGCTTGCAATGCCATTTCTTTTAAAGGAGTCAGTGTTTCACTCGTAACATTTCCATAAGGCATCATTGATTTTAAATAGTTATAGTGATCTTCAAGCTCCAATTCAGCCTGAATACTTTCACTAATTGAAATACTTTCTTGTCTTAAACGTTCTTCTTCTCGTTTTGGTTCTAAAATAAAACGATTGACTAATGCGTATCCTCCACCTAAAACTGCAAGGACAAATAAAACACCCGCAAGAATGACAATCATCAAACGTCTTCTACGAATTTTTTGTCTGCGTTTTTCTCTCGCTCGTATTTCTTTTTGCGTCAAAGGTCTTTGTGGAGGTCTAGATTGTTGAGGTTGATTCGCCATTAGATCTTCCTTTCTTGAATTCTATATAGTTTTAAACAAAACTATTTGTTCATCTTCAACTTGTTTCATTCAACTTCTTTTTCATTCTTTTCGCAGATCGATCATTTTGAATAACGATCCTGCATATTTGAATCTAGTCTGATCTAAATCCGTCACTTCAATTCAAAACTTCTTATCCATGATAATCGATTGAAGATCAATTTTAAAATTTCTTACGAAATTGATCGTTGAAGGATCGTTAAAACAATCAAATCACTATAGTAAACCTTTCCGCTTTTCGCTCAATCAAAAAAAGAGAGAGATCATCTTCTTTATCCATGATCTCTCTTTTTGTTAAAAATTATTTAAAAGAACTTTTTATTTTTCAATAGGTGCTGTGCGGAATGCAATTCCTTCATCTTGCCAACCATAGGAAACTAATACATCTTTTTCTTGTTTATTCATTGTGTAATGATGGTTTCCATCATTTGGATTATAAATACGATAGACTGGAGCGCTCTGTGGTTTTTTAGAGGTGTACCATGCAACCTTTTCATCATGCCAACCTAATGAAACAAGCGTGTTTTTCTCTTTTTCATCTAATGTGTAATGATGTAATCCGCTATTTGGATTGTAGACACGATATAATGCTTGACCATTCTTTTCTTCTTCAGCCATGAACGCAACGCCTTCAGCATCCCATCCAACACTTGCTACATGTTTATATTCTTTTTCATCTACTGTATAAAGGTGTTCACCATTGTTTGGATTATAAGCACGATAAACTGGGTTTAGTTTAACAGTTGCTCCACCAGAACCATTTCCTGGATTGCTTGGTTCAACAGGATCTGTAACAGTAACTGTTACATCTTTTTCAACTACTTTTCCATCCGCTGTTTTATATTTAACTTTAATTTTTGCTGTTCCTTTTTCTTTAGGCGTAACAATGACTTTTCCATTTTCTATTACTACTGAAACTGCACTACCTTCAACACCTACAGAATCAAGAGTGAGGCCATTTAAATTCACACCTACAATTTCAAAATTCCCATTATTTAAAGGAATAATAGGTGTGTTATCGATATATCCAGAGTCATCTTTGGAACCGATAATGACAGGTGGAGTTGTAGGTTGTTCTCCCGGTTTACCCTGAGTATCTTCTTTTGGTCTAGAATACTTAGATACCGCTTTAACAATGCCATTGGCATCATATGCAGCAACACTTGCTTGCCACATTGTCTTAGTGGTATTAGGTTTTTGACTATTATTGAGATAGAAATAAGTACCTGATTTAGTTGGACTATCGGAATCAATCCAATATCCGTGTGCTGGGCTAGTCTGATCTGTTACGTAGTAAAGGTTATTATTTTTATCCTTCACTTCAATTCCTTGAACTTCTTCAGGATTTACAGGATTATTTTCTCCGTCAAGAGCACTAGGTTTGTTTTCGTATGACATATCTCTAAGCTCAACATCAAAAATATCTTTTGTTGTGAAGTTTGTTGATGCATCAACTCGCTCTGTCAATGTTACGCGATCCGTACCAGTTGATGTCAGGTTTCCATTAGAATCTTTTCTGAACATATTAACAGGGTAAGAAACAGAAATATCATATGAATAATTTGGATTTGGATTGTCCACTCTAAAATGCTTTAGTCCATCTTCTCCATAAACAATAGAGACAGCCAAAGTAGGTAATAGTTCATTTCCTTTTTGGATACTTCCTTTTTCATTTCCCCCAAATAATTTCTTATCCTCATCGGTTGTCGGATTGAAAATTTTATTTTCTATTTTTGAATAAAAAGAGTCTTGATTAGCATATTTACCACTGTTTCCTGCACTAAAGAATTGGGCAGATTCAAGACCATATATATTCCCTTTATTCTTTACATTTTTAATGGTGAAATTACGTCCTCCATTATAAGCGTCAATTTGGTTATCATTTCCAAACAGCAAGCCTGCATTTAAAAGAGTAATATTGCCATAGTTTATACAGTTCTCAAAAGTTGTCATATTATCTGATGGAAGTTCCTCTTCTTGTTTAATAGGTAGAGGATATCCACCAACAAAAACACCTGCATAGGTTGGACCATTAATATCAGCATAGTTATAACAATTTTTCATTGTAAAATATGGTCCAGTATTACCAATGAATGGTGAATAATTGCGGCGGTCATTGTTTACCAATTGAATTACTTCATTAGAATCAACTTTAATATCATGAAGCACATTGCTTCCCCATGTCACGTTTGAAGTGTTTTTATCTTTGATACTAAATGTGCGCGCAACCAAAAATGCTGGTTTACCATTTAATTGCAATGTTAAATTGCCAATTTTTGCATTATGAATCTGATAAAAAAGCATCATATCGGCTGGAATATTAGAAATAGTATGGTTCCCACCATCAAATTTTCCAGAAAAATACTTGATAAACCCATTCCAAATAACTGGTTTTTTACTTGATTTTGATAAATCCAAATCAGCAGTTAATGTTACATCATAATAAGTACCAGCGTTCTTGCTATTGCAATCATTAACAAATGCATCAAATTCAGTAATACTTCCAATCGAAACTTTATATGGACTCGTTTCAGTTCCATTCCCCTGATAATTTGTTGTACCACTGTCTGCTTCTTGTACGAATGTTTGTTCGTCAATATCAACAAATGATTCCTCTTGCGCAAAAATAGGAGATACTGTTGAAGTCATCATACTTGCAGCCATCAGCAAAGGTAAAACTCTTTTCTTCATTTTCAATTACCTCTCTTTGTGTTTTACTTATCTAATGCTTCAATCTCTTAAAAACATTAGATCTGTGCAAAAATAGTATCACCTTTTTAGTGATATATATATATATATATATATCGGATGTTATTTTAATCTTATTTGTGTTTTATATAGGAATTGAAAATCTCATTTTGCGTTCTATATCATCTTATCCACGTTGGATTTAATCCACTAAAAATCGTAAAAAGCATATTCGCCAGTTATTATTTGTTAATATTTTAAAAATCAATCTCAATTTCATTCATTTTCTCTACTTTTTTCGACATTAAAACGATTTTTATCCATAGGTGCAGTGCGGAAGGCTAATCCTTCATCTTGCCAACCATAGGAAACTAAAACGTCTTTTTCTTGTTTATTCATTGTGTAATGGTGATTTCCATCATTCGGATTATAAACTCGGAAGACTGGTACACTTTGTGTTTTTTAGTTGTACACCAATTTGCTCCGGATCGTTTCCTATTGTGATCATTTCCAATATCCTTTACGATCAGATCCAACGCGTTCTATCGATCCTAATTCTTTCATCTTTTTTAAACGAGTTGCCTCTGTTTTTCGACTAACACCTAATCGTTCTGCGAGTTGCAAGAATGTATAACTGGGATTTTCAGTTAATAAATCCAACAGAGCTTGTTCCTTATCAATCACCTTATCAGTCACTCTATCAATCACCCCATGCTAATTCCAATAATAAAAAAGGCGAGAATCTCTTGGACATCAACTTTCTTGATCTAGAAAGTTGAGTCAAAATAGATTCTCGCCTGATGTGATTAATTTTAAAAATGAAGGTTTATGTACAGACTAGTAATAGACTTCTTGATCGCCATCTACTGGTTCATCAAATCCGGGATCAAGATAGGAATTGTCATCTGGTACGACTGTATTTGGATCGACATATCCTGGATCTTGCACATTTGGATCCACAGCATCTGGATCTTGATAGCCTTGTTCTAACAGACTTGGATCGATGTAATCTTCACCATAAACTGGTTCTTGTTGGCTTGCTGGATCTTGTTGTGGTTGATCCACTGAAGGTGTGGTTGGATCAACTTGTGGAGTGACATTCGCATTTGGATCTTCCAAATTCACCGTGCCTCCACCTAAAACTTGTTGGATTAATCCTTTGGCTTCTGCAACATATTCGTCATATAACATCATGACAGAAAGATCTTGCATGGCGGATGCGGAGAACTGAGTAGAAGGTTCACCTAAAATCGCATAAGATTGGAAATTCCAATTTGGGAATTTCGATAATTCTAAAGTCAGAAGTGATTTGATTTCGTTTTCGGACATATTGGTATCAAATGCCGTAGACAGAGCTTGCATCACGTCTGGGTAGTTGATCACCATGGATGGTGACAACAATTGTTTTAACATCGCACGTAATACGATTTGTTGGTTTTTCGTACGTTGTAAATCTCCATCAAGATAAGCATGACGTTCACGCGCAAAAGCTAAAGCTCTTTCGCCTTCTAAATGGTTCCAGCCGGCTTGTACCCCTTCTGTTCCATTCGCATAGAACGTTTCGACTTCTAGTCCTGGTTCGACATAAATATCAATTCCTCCAATCGCATCGACGATATTAATGAGCGATGAGAAATTGACACGAACATAGTAGTTAATATCGATTCCAAAATAGTCTTCGATTGTACTTTCTGTTGTTCCAATGCCATACAAACCAGTATGGGTAAGTTTATCGTTGTATCCGGCAACCCCTGAACATGCTGTCGCATTTTTATTACAGCTAACGGGCATGTAACTATCACGAGGAATGGAGACCATTAAGACTTGCGCCGTCTTCGGATTGACGACAACAAGCATGTTCACGTCTGATCGAGATTCTTGTGAGATTGAGCCATAGCTGTCATTTCCACTCACCAATACAACAAATGGATCCGACATAATATTGCGGACAGGATCAGAGCGGTTGATCGATGCTGGATCACGATCGGTGTAATACAAGTAAGAATCAACCACATTTGTGAATGTCGTTAGCGCATTGTATTTATTGTCGTCGTTGGCAATTTCATATAATGCCGCATGTTGAATTTCTGGAAATGCGATCGCATCGACTTCGTGGGCATATAGCGCATCGACTAAACTGTAGACATCGTCATAAACGACTTCTTGGAAGTTTGCTCCATCATCATGAAGTTGGTCAAGCATGCCTGTCGTTCCGATTTGATCGACACTTGGTGTAACGCCGAGTTTTTTATCGGCAGTTAATTGATTTGGTTTTTCGATATTGGATTCTTTCATCGCATAGACGGTGACAGAATTAACTTGTTTATTTGTTAAGTTTGTGACTTGTTCAAACATTTTGTCGGTGTCTTTTAACATGAAGCCACCAAATGCACAAACTAAGCCAAATACGCAAGTTAAAAAGCCCATCGCATAACGTGCAAAAGGACGTCTTGTTTTAAACAACCAACATCCGACTAATACGCCACCTAAAATCACGACTAGCCCACAAACAATCATCAATAAATGCATTGGCAAAATATTGATTCTCACTAACTGATAAATCAACCAAACGATCGCAACGATTGCTAAAATTGAAAGAATGCGCGCAACCCATCCTGGACGATGGATTGATTTTTTTAAACGAACAGATTGAAGTCCATCACGATTTGGAATATTAGGATTTGGACGACTCGGGCCATTGGGACGGTTTGGTCCTTGATTGTAGTTTCCATTTGCGGGTTGCCCATTTGGATTTGGGCGCGTTCTTCTTTGTGGTTGGCCACTTGGACGAGATTGTCCTTGTTGAATCGGTTGTCGATATTGACCTTGCGCTTGGCCATTTGGTCTGGAGACTACCCGAACTACTGGTTGAGAACTTGGTCTTTTTTGAGCTGTATTTTGCGCATTATTTTGTGCCGTTCTTCTTGCTTGTCTAGAAAGAGGGGGATTTGCCGAAGAGCGGTTGTCATAATTTTGACTTGTTGGATTTGATCTAGATCTTAATGCTTCCGATCTAGAATCCGACAGCTCGGAGGACATATACCAATTCGGATCTTGTTTCGGTTGCGATTTTGGTTTCTTGTCTTCAAAAAAATCGTCCACGAAATGATCATCTGAAAAATATGAATCAAAGGAATTTCGTTGAGATGGTCTTTCGTTTATATATGGGTCACGATTTTGTCTCGAATTATTTCCATTCGCCATGGTAATGTCCTCCCTTAAAAAAATGCTTTTTTCATAATAGAGATAAAGGCGTTAAAAATCAATTACACCAATGATCACGTTTTCTTTCCTTTTCGTCATCATTATATTATTCTCTATCAATTTACACGGCACATCCATTTTATCATTGAATTTTTAATCTTGATTTTCAACCGTCAAAACGTTTCTCCCATTTTTTTACAAAATGTTCCCTTAAATACGATAAAAAAGACCTGCTTTTGGCGATTGAACACTTTGCAGGTCTTGGTATTGTATTGAATTACTTTTCTTTAGATCGAGAACATGAATGCTCATGATATCGATCTATCTTCTTTTTTACCTAACCAAATTAGTTACGGTTTTGGAAGAAGAAGTTAGGAATTGAATCATCTGTATCAGATTCAGAAACAGATGTAGATACACCGCTAGGTCTTGGTGCACTTACTTTTGGTTGAGTGAATAGACCAGGGTTGGATGTACGTGTATCGTTAGTCACTTTTTTTGCTTGTTTTTTCGCTTTTGCGGATTCTTCAAATCCAGTTGCGATTACTGTAACGATAATTGCATCGCCAAGTTGTTCGTTGATTGCGATACCGAAGATGCAGTCAACATCTCCACCAGCAGCATCTTGGATAACTGCAACCGCATTTTGTGCATCGTATAAGGAAACTTTATCGCCACCAGTAATGTTGATGATTGCGGATTTAGCACCAGCGATGTCACTTTCGAGTAATGGAGATTGGATTGCTTTTTCAGCAGCTGTGATCGCTTTGTCTTCGCCATCAGCCATACCGATACCGATTAAAGCACGGCCTTGGTTTTGCATAACGGAACGAACGTCAGCGAAGTCAAGGTTCACTAATGCTTCTACAGAAATCAGATCAGAGATTGTCTGTACACCTTGGCGTAATACGTTGTCAGCAGCTTGGAATGCTTCTTCGATTGGTTTACGACCAATTACTTCGAGTAAGTTATCGTTAGATACGATAATTAAGGAATCAACATATTTTTTCAGTTCTTCAATGCCTTCTTCTGCATTTTTGGAACGACGTTTTCCTTCAAATGTGAATGGGCGAGTCACAACAGCAATTGTTAATGCGCCTTCTTCTTTGGCAAGTTTTGCAACGAGTGGTGCAGCACCTGTTCCCGTTCCGCCACCCATACCGGCAGTAACGAATACCATGTCAGCACCTTTTACTGCTTCACGGATTTCTTGTTCACTTTCTTCTGCAGCTTTGCGACCTACTTCTGGATTTCCCCCAGCACCTAAGCCTTTAGTTGCATCGTTTCCTAAGATTAATTTATTTTCTGCTGGTGAGCTTTTTAAAACTTGAACGTCTGTGTTTGCTACATAGCAGCTAATTCCTTGAACATTGTCGGAGATCATACGGTTAACCGCATTGCTTCCTCCTCCACCCACGCCAATAACGCGGATATCTGCATTTCGATTCATTTCTGGCATATTGAACTCTTCCTCCTGCATTTGTTGGTTAAAAATCGACTTTCATTCTTTTCTTTTCTAGTTGAATAGGATCCTGACTATTCATTTTATTCAAATTCAAATTTACATTTAAATTGAAAACAAAGTTGACCCGTGCCTGATCTATCCATTGCTCCAATTGCTAGATCGACACCTTATCTGAACTACTTATTCTTTTGTGGATAAGACCGCTTTTTTTAATTTACGAGTAAAGCCACCTTCTTGGTCTTTGGCATAACGTGTAATCGACTCGATACTTTCTTCAAGTTCGTTGTTGTTCACTGACGTGATGTCTTTGTTCTGCATTTTGTTGCTGTCCATCAATGCATAAATTAAACCAAGATTCGTCACATTTGCCCCGCTTCTTGCCCCAATTGTTGTGACACTATAGATCGAAGCTGGTGCATTAAACGTATGGAGATATTGTTTTAATACTGGAATATCTGCCCCTTGACCGGTGAGGACATAACGAGCTTGCACAGAGTCCAAAATATTGGCACATCCGGCATTAATATCGGCGATCCAAGAACGAAGGTTTGGTAAAATTGCTTCCGCAAGTTCTTTTTGCGAAATTTCAACTCGTCTTTCTTCTTGTTGTTCAATATAGATGACAACATCTTTGGCATCGATTTCTCTTGAATCAAATAGATTTTCCAATAAACGCCAACAAGTCGTTTCGGATAATCCATATTTTTCACGTAAACCTTGAATAAAGGAGCGATATCCTCGATCCAAAATTGTCGTAAATCCAATTTTGTTTTGGTTCACAAAGGCAAGTGTCGTATGATCTGCTTCCAAATCTAATAAGATCACAGGTTTATCCATGGATTGTGATAATGTTCCTGTTTCTTTTGCCATTCCATAAGCATCTAATACGATATCTAAAATCTGTAAACCGGCTTTTTCTACCGCCGCAACGTAACTGTAAATCATTTTGCGATCGGCACAAAGGAAATCAACTTCCATGTCGAATGCTTCGCTATCGACACCGAGTGGAATTTTATCTTGTTTTACGCCATCAATATAATAATTAATTTGATTGACGTTCACGAATTCTACGTTTTCAAAGTTTGTTGCGCTCATTGCGCTTTTCAGTCCTTGTTGAACGTGGAAACGGCGAATGGTATGTGTACCGTCTTCAATTTCAATATGAACTTTATGGTTTACCGGACGAACATTCACACTAGGAATAGCGAGAATTACACGTTCAATTTGATAGCCCAAAGCCATCTGTGCTTGTGAAACTGCTGTATCTATTGCTTTGACTACTGCATTTTCATCGCGAATTTTTGAATTGCGAATTCCATCGTGACTAACACGTTCAACCCGGAGAACATTGCTTCGACCATTAAAGATTTCCGATACAACTAATCGAACTTCCCGATCTGCAAGTTCTAATGCTGCATAGACACTTTTCTTAGCCATCAAATCTCCCCTTTACTCCTCTTATCATTATAACGGAAACCTACGCCAAATATTTTGTGGATTTCACAAAACTCGTCTTGCATTTCCGCTTTATTGGTTTAACTTTCAGCAATCATGCTGAATAGATCTATTGTAAACGACTTTTCGAATACTCAATCAAACATTAATCTTACAAGTGATTGACCTTGATCCTGAAAAAAATACTACAAATGAACACGCTTTAAAAAATAAAGCGGATTCATTTTGATCATTTTCACACACGCCATTATATGGTCTTTCTAATTTCTAGACATTCACCCACAACATGCGTGTTCAATACGCAAGATTACCGGACTGATTGTCCTATATCCGGATTTAATATACTAGATAAATCTTTTTTCTGTACTTTCATTTGTTTCTTTCAATCAGATTCAAAATCAACCCATCAACTTGCGATACTTTCACTTATTTTTCCGTAAGTCAATAACACTTGAATTGTCCATTATTCATACTCCAATTCAAGGTTTCTGATCGTCTGAAATTTTGGATTCGATCGAGTTGCTTGCTTTATTCAAGTGCCATTTCTTTATACAAGCTCACAGCACTTTCTAAATTCGTGATCACACCATCAACACCCCAAGAAAGATAGGTATGAATCATCTCTAAATCATCAACGGTCCATAACCACACTTCTTTTTGATGCTCATGAATTGTTCTGACCCGATCTTCGCTAATCAAAATGTGATCTAATGCGATCGAATCGAGCCAATCACAATTAAGCGCTTCTTCGACTTTATGATGGTCATTGATCAGCCATTGTACAAACATATTGGGCAATTCGTGATGAATCGCTTCTAGAACTTTGCGATCAAACGATTGCACTTGGATATTTTGGGCCAGTTGCGGATGTCCTTTCACGACATCTAAAAATGGCCAAGCATCTCCTGATTCATCTTTGATTTCGACTAAATAAATCATTTGATCCCGATAGCGTTCGACCACTTCACTCAAACGGTGTAGCTTTTCCCCATTGCTCATCAATACACCATCTAATTCGGCACTCGTCTTTTGCGAAATCCACCAATCTAAACCGGTGATCGATTTAATGTTGTCATCATGACTGACATAATAAACGCCATCGGCACTTGAGCGAACATCGAGTTCAATTTGCGGACATCCCGATTGTAAAGCGATGTCAAATGCAGCGTACGAGTTATCAAGGGCATTTTGGGCAAACCCCCGATGAGCAAACACGGGAATGCGCGTTAACTGTTTTGAAGAACGATTTAATAAACGCTCATTGGCTTGTTCAACCATTTCCTGATTGGTATACACACCAAGACTTAACACAAGCGGATCGATCTGACCATTGACAATGTGTGTTCCCATAAATGCGCACACTAAAGCAAGCGAGCCACTAATCGCTCGCCTAATTTTGCGCTTTAATCTACGCTTTGGCGCTTTTTGTTTGGGTTGATTGGTTTCTGTACAGAAATCAGAATCGTTCATTTCGTTTTTCATAACTTATATAGTTTAGTAGATATCAGCAATTGTTCAAATAAAAAGTGTAAAAATATCGCGGATCTCGGCACCTTTGTTCTTTTTCTTCATCATCAACAAAATGCCAATTCACTCATACTTTCGTTTATTTCATTCCAGAATCAGGCGAAATTATTCGTTTCAAAGTGCAGATTAGCTGCAATCTCCTTATTTTAAAAAAACACATGATAAAATAGCGTTATGAAAAACAAGAACAAAGATCTCAATATGAATCAAAACAATCCAATCGCTAACGAAAACGACGCTATGGATCCAAATGATCTTTTTGCGCCCGATTGGAAAGAAAAATCTTTATCGAGAACGCGTCGCCGTCAAGAGCGGATCAAACGCCACGACCAAGATTATGAACCCCTTGCTCATTCTGTGCCATCCAAACAAGAATCAAAAGATATCGTGCAAATCGATCCAAGTGTTTTGCAACAAGATCAAAATTCCACAAAACAAAAGGATCTAGACGAAACGATCGAGCAAGCTACAATTGCCTCTAAGCTTGAGTCAAGTATGAACCAAGCCGGAACTAAAACACATAAACGTCCATTTCTTGTTCCTGCTTTGCTTTTATCCGTTGCTTTAATTGGTAGTTCTTTAGGGGTGTCTTGGTATTTAGGCAAAGATGCTACAGGTAATACTCTAGCAACACTCTATGAAGAAGAAAAAACTCAATATAACGACTATGCCAATACGATTCATTCGTTAACCAAACCAGAAGGTTGGAGCGATCAAGCATTTGAAAATCTCAAATTTGCGGCATTACAAGCTTATGATCAAAGCCAACTCAACACCCTTTCTTTAGCATTAGAAGGCAATATTGATGCCAAAGCACAAGCGGATCACTTAACGAGCGTTTCTAGTCAAAATGGCATTGAAGCATTTAAAAACTTATTCACAAAACCAGACTCCATTCCAATGAATGTCATCAATGTGGCCGAACATGAAGATATGATTGATTTTGTGATGAGCTATGGCCAATCGGCCGCTATTGATCCAAACCAAGTTACACTTGGTGATGTAACCCAACAAATGCCGGATCTGAAAACATTTGATCCTGCTTGGGGATATATCGATTATGGCATTGGTTGCTTTGCCGCTAATGGCGCCGCCCCAACTGTCATTGCTGATGTCTTCTCATTTTGTTTAGACGACCCAACACTCACACCCTATCGTGTTGCGCAATGGGCAAATGAGGCGGGATATGCATTAAATCCCGTTGTTTCTGCTGACAACAACATCGTTTTAGCTGCTTCTGGACAGTTTGGCGTAAACCTCAATCCGTTATTGAACTATTCAACGCTCATTACTGATCAAATTGCTTATGGTTATCCGGTCATTTTAATAACCGGAACAATTGAAGCGCCTTATTTCTATGCCGTTTATGGTTTAGATGAAGCAGGTAACTGGCTTGCTTATGATCCACTTTCTGCAAGTTCACCAGTTGTTCTCAATCCCGAACAAACTGAACAAACTTTAATTAAAGCTTACGCTTTATGGTAATTTCACTCATTCCAGAAAAACCGGACTATCTTGAATCAATCCGGTTTTTCTTTTTGCTTTTTTTCCAAAAGAAAAAGTCCACTTAGCCTCAATGGCCAAATGGACTTGAATTCATTTATTCGGGTAATTCTTGTTGTGGGGTATCTGTTGTTGGTGGAGTTGGCGTTGAATTGTCGGGATCTGTAACGATTGGTGGGGTTGTTTGTGAGGATGTTCCTGTTGTTAAGAAATATACTTTATTTCCACAATCGTCTTGGCCTTCTAAATAGAAGAAGTAGTTATAAGGGCTTTGGCTATTCCATTGTGTTCCAGCTGTATATAAATCACTGAAAGAATAGTAAACCGATGTTCCGACAGGGGCATTAGAAATTGGACAAGCATTAGGTTGTTGCGCTCCTGGATTTTGATTCACATTGTCATTAATCACAGGTTCATCATTTGTGCTGCTATCTGTTTGTGAATCTGGATCAGATGGCACTTCGTTATCAAATTGATCACTTGCGCTAATCTGTTGGTTTTTCCCAACGACTTTAATCGTGATTTCTAATGAGTTCGTATTTCCAGATGCATCTGTTGCCACAACAGTCACTGGATATTTCCCTTCTGTTGTTAAATCGTAATCGCCATTGATACTAATCGTAACATTATCTTTATCACGAGTACGATAAACATTAGAGAAGTTATAGTCTTCATTGCCCACTGGCACTGTCACAACTGCTGCTGGAGAAATAAATTCTGGCATCGTTGTATCTTTGATGACTAAGCGAACTGGATAAGATTGATCTTTGTATTTTAATGTCACTTCATAAGTTCCTAAGCTTAAAAAGTCTTTTCCTTTAGAAGTAACGGATTGATTCATTTGATTGTATGTATATTGGAAGTCATCTGTTTTTAAATCCGATTCAACTGTAATATCAGCCACATCAATATCGTTCGAATTATCGGCTAAAAATTCTGCTGGATCTAAAATAACAGGATCTCCAAGTTCCACAGTCTTCGTGCTCAATACATTTAATTTTGATGAGTTAGATGAGCCGCATCCAACTAACGTCGCTCCAAATAATACACTGGAAAGCATTACGGCAAGCATTTTGTTTTGTTTCACAAACAAACTCCTTTCGTTTGCTCAAAATTCTTTTTTGATCGAGTGCTTTGCAACTTGTCTATTTAACCCGATATAAATAGACAAACTTGAAAACTTTATTGCCCTCAATTCACGCAAAATCTGAATACAAGCAAGTATTTTACTCTTTTGTCACTCCAAATCCAATTCTATAAAAAGGATCTGTCATGTTCTATCCACTTTTTTGCTTAAAAGCGGATGGTTCATCCAAGAATCGTCAGATTCTTTTTCTTTTTAAAGTGGTTTCCACGTTTTTTCTCGAGCTCATTTCCACTTAGACTACCCAAAAGTTTTATTGAGTTATTAAGATAAATCTATATCCAAAGATTGATTTCATTCTCTCTTACTATTGTAACGATTTATATCCATTTGCCCACGAAAGAAAACGAAATCTTTTCTGAACATTTGTTATATAACAAGATTCAGTCCGATTCAAACTCATTCTAAAAACAATCTTGGATCTAAAAAAGTTTACAATATGTTACGTATTCAAAATTCAATAATGGATAAAAAAGATAAGGAATTGAACAGATGAATATTTATTTAGATTTGTTTGCGACTTTCTTTCGCATCGGTTTATTCACCTTTGGCGGTGGACTTGCGATGCTACCGATGCTAGAAAAAGAAGTCGTCCAAAAAAAGGGTTGGGCGACCTATGATGAACTTGTTGACTACTTTGCGATTGGTCAATGTACGCCTGGAATCATCGCCGTCAACACAGCTACATTTGTTGGCTACACGAAAAAGAAATGGAAAGGGGCTGCCATTGCAACTTTAGGCGTTGTTTCTCCATCGCTTGTCATCATTATTTTCATTGCCTCATTAATGACCTCATTTGCAAGTCTAGAAATTGTCCAACACGCATTAGCCGGCATTCGCATTGGGGTTTGTGTTTTAATCGGTCAAGCCGTTTGGAAAATGATGAAAACCGGCGTCAAAGACGTATATGGTCTTGTCATCTTTTTGGTGATCTTATTGGCTTCTTATTTCAATTGGCTTCCTGTTGTTTTATGTGTTGTTTTCGCCATGATTTGTGCTTTGATCTATTGCCAAATCGTCAAAAAGAAAACAGGCGTTTCTCCGGCATTAAAATTTGCGAATTCCGGTGTTCCACAAAAAAGCAAGCAAGAAGATCATCCTACAGAAAAGCAAGAACAAAAATCGCAAAAAGAAGGTGACGCATCATGATGCTTTGGTTAACATTATTTTTCGAGTTTTTTAAAACGGGTCTATTCTCTATTGGTGGTGGTTTAGCAACCATTCCGTTTCTCTATGAAATGATGGAACACTACCATTGGTTTACCGAAAGCGATTTGTTAAATATGATCGCCATCTCTGAATCCACACCTGGACCCGTTGGCGTCAATATGGCCACTTATGTTGGCTACCATGTCACTGGCAATAATATCTTTGGGGCCGTGTGGGCAACTTTTGCGCTCGTTTTACCGAGTGTGATTGTCATTTGTGCGATTGCGAAAGTGCTCCAAGCGTATCGTAAAAATCCTTATGTCCAAGATATGTTCTACGGTTTGCGCCCTGCTACAGCTGCATTGATTCTCTCTGCTGCAATTGGCGTTTTCATCAGTGTCATCATGCCGGACAAGCAACTAGTCTTCAATGCGCAACTTGGACTAACCCTTGTGATCATGGCTGGTATTTGGCTTTTTACAAAAATCTTTAAAAACATTCATCCCATTGCCATCATTTGCCTCAGTGCAGCGATTGGCATTCTCTTCTCTCTTTAAATTGAAACTCACTCTAAATTCAACAAGTCATTCGCGGTGAAAATAAATATTTATTTTCACTTCGATTCAAATAAAATGCGAGGCCTTCTCCTTTGTTCAAGGTTGCCTCGCTTTTTATTTATGTTGACCTTCATTCAAGGTTATGATTTAAACGTTATGTTCCTTTGTGCGTATATTGGTAGATCCTATTGGCTAGCGCCAAAAAAAGTACGATCAAAAAGAAGATTACGCCTACGTTTTGAAGTGTTTGTTCGATGTCTAATTGGCTTTGACTTGAAACATGTTCTACGCCTTGGTAAGGCACTTCTATTTTTTCATTTCCTTTTCTTTGCGCATAGACGACATAGCGTTGATAACTTTCCGGATAAGGATGACAAGTCATTAAAGTAATCATATCTTGTCCCTCTAAAATCTTGATTGCTTCAATATCATCGGGCTCAATCGCAATCGCTTTGACTACTTCATACTCCAATTGTTGCCAAGGATTATGAATGACAATCACATCCCCTGCTTCCAACAACTCGATATCACGAAACATTGGACTTGCATACGTTTGGCGATGGGCGGCGATGACGCAATTGGTATTTTTACCGCCAATAGGCATACTCGTTTGTCCTAAAACGACAGCGCCTTTATTCATATTGTCCACTGTTGCTCCAATATAAAGAGGCAATTCCATCTTCATTTTTTCAATGGTGATATAGCCAATCATATCTTCATCGGTATTTAATTCACTAAAATCAAAATCGTGATGTTCAAAACTCCAGGCATCCTTGAGTCCACTTTGTTGGTTCAAAGCAATTTGTTCGTTATAGGCCTGCATTTGATCGTAAAGTTCACTATATTGTTTTTCTTCTTCTTTAAATTCAACCACTGTCTTCGTGATTTGATGTGTGCCATAAAGCTGTTTGACATTGGGATAGATCAACAGAAAAAATCCCGAAATTAATAAAGTGAAAAAGATCAATCCTCTCCAACGCTTATTCATGATCGTTCCTCTTTTTGCGCCAAATCCAAACGGCCACGACAAGCAATAATACGATTAAACCAATGCCAATCGAAACCACATATTCTTTTAGCCATTTCGGTAATGAGGATGCTTGTTGTTCTTCCTGAATGGGTTGCTCATATGCAATTCGATGACCACGAACGAGTAGGCGATGCGTATTGACGCCATAAGGTGTGCACGTCAATAGTGTGATCCAATCTTGATTGGGATCTAATTGTAAAAACGATAATTCTTCAGGCAAAATCGTTTCAATCGAATCCACTTGATAACAATGGACTTCATTTAACAAATGGATATTAAACGTATCGCCGATTTCAAGTTCATCTAAGCGTGAAAAAAGTAGTGAACTTGGTAAACCACGATGGGCACTTAATACCGAATGGCGATTCAATCCCCCAATCGGTAAAGATGTAAATTCTAGATGACCGACACCTTTTTTTAAGACTTCTTCACTCGTGCCATGATAAATCGGCAAATGAACATCAATTTTTTCAATTTCAAGATACCCCATGACGCCATCGCCTTGTGGATTCAAAACATAATCGTAATTTTCCGGGATCATATACCCGCTTCCCGCAACAAATGGATCGTGCAAAACTTCTCCTGCTAATTGGTCATTGTAAAGATTCGCTTCATTCCATAGCGAGTCTAGTTGTTCTTGATCAGCCGTAGACAACTTAGCTAGATACGTTTGAATCGTCTCGTTTTGGTGAAGTGTATTGAAATAGTGTAAGCGTCAAATGAATGACGGGTATTAAGATGAATAGCCTTTTGAGATAATTCGATCAGTTATCTCAGGGGGCTTTTTATTATGAATGATTTCGGCTATTTAGATCTTGGAATAGATTTCTCCAAAGTCAAAAACATTATTCTAGTGAATAAACCAGCCGATCTTCGTAAAGGGATTGATGGTTATGCTTCTATCATTCAGGGAATTTATCACCTAGATCCAACGGATGGTTCTTTGTATCTTTTTACTAACCGAACCAAAGATAAAATGAAAGGAATCCTCCATGATGGCAATGGTTACTGGTTGGTCTATAAACGTCTAGCTAGATCTCATTTAAAATGGCCTTTTACTGAAATAAATCAATATCAAACAATCAGCTCATCACAGTTACAAGCTCTACTATCCGGAATGACAATTGTGCCAGACCCTCAATTTTTACCTCAAAAACCAAAATACATTTAACCCAGCAGGCCACTCTGCTGGGTTTTTGACAAGAACTATATACATATGAAAAAACACATATTTAACATACTTAAATTTAATATAATATCTTATTAAGTTTCATATTATGCATAAATAAGATATAATACAGTTATGGTAAGAATAGATCCTGAAATTAAACAAAAAATCCGAACTAACATAGCGACTCAGATTCGTGAACAAACAAAAGACATGGACAAAAACGATGTCGTGAATTTACTTATTGATACAGTCTGCGAATCTCAAGGCAGAAAAGAGCTCAATAATTATCTCCAAAACGCTCTTTTTGCCGCAAAAACTGAAAACATTCAACTCAGACTCTTTGACTTAGATACCTTAGAACCAACTGATTTGGAAAAAGACACAATCGAATTCTTGAACGAAAAACGTGAAGCCTGTGAGATTACTGAAGAACAGTATCGCGAAGTTTTAGCTAAAGTCCAAAATCATCGAAAAAAGTTGGACAACCAATTAAACGATCTGAAAAAGCTAGATGCCGTTAAGAAAAACAAACCAAGAAAAGACTGCAGAAACCACGAACCCGATATCATCGATGTTATTCAACTCGATGAAAACACTCTCTGCCCATTCTGTGGCAGAAAGATGTCCCATTTAGATTATTCGGAAAAAACCGTTATTGAATACCAACCAGCTCAATACCTAATCAGAAAAATCAAACTGGAAAAAAAGGTTTGTCCGGCAGGATGTACAGATGAAAACGGAAAATCGATGATCATCAAAGCTCAACCGAAAGAACCAGATCTCATTGACAAGAGCATTGCCACAACTTCTCTTGTTGCCGGACTCGCTTATGAAAAATTCATGATGGGCACACCGTTATACCGCCTTGAAAAGGACGCCTCTGCTTTGGGAGTAGATCTGTCTAGACAGACAATGAGTAATATTTTACAGACGTGCTATGAACAATATCTAATCCCCATCTGCGAACAGATCAATCAGGATCTAGTGAAGCAAAATGTCATCCATATGGATGAAACACCGCTACAGTGTCTTGCCTTAAAAGACCGATCGACTTCCTATATGATCTGTGGAGTTAGTGGAGAATATGCACAACAACAAATGGTTCTTTACCAGTTCAATGAAAGTCGAAAAAAAGAATTTATCATAAGTATGCTTGGGACAGATTTTACCGGCGCACTCATGACAGATGGACTGCAAGGCTACAGATCCTATCCAGGATGCACAAAACTATCTTGTTTGGCACATGCAAGACGGTACTTTTATGATGCCGTTAACTGTAGGGATGATTATGCCCAATTGAAAAAGATTTTGAATGCGTATAAAAATTCCGATGATATTCCGGAAAAAGCTCAAGCCTTCCTTCAAGAACATGAGTCTTTAAATCGTTTAGTTGCCATTTTAAAACAAATCGCAGAACTGTATCAAATCGAGAATGACTTTTCTGATTGTTCAACTGAACAGAGAACACAGGCCAGAA
Source organism: Allobaculum stercoricanis DSM 13633 (assembly GCF_000384195.1). Classification (GTDB taxonomy): domain Bacteria; phylum Bacillota_I; class Bacilli_A; order Erysipelotrichales; family Erysipelotrichaceae; genus Allobaculum; species Allobaculum stercoricanis. Next base: position 1,538,713 of record NZ_KB913034.1, read on the forward strand.
AAAAGCTAAGCAATCCTCGTTTTGAAAAGTTAGTGCAAGAAGTTGAAATTGTAGCAGAAGGATTCGAAGAGAAAACGAAAGCTCATAAAGCTGCAACATACTTCTTGGAGCGTAAAGAAGAATTAGCGAGATACATAGAAAATGGCATTTATCCGATCGATAATAATTTAGCTGAAAGAAAAATAAAGAGTTTCGTGATCGCAAGAAAGAATTTCTTGTTCTCGAATAGTGTCAGCGGAGCAGAATCGGCTGCTGGGTATATGACACTGCTAGAATCAGCTAAAATGAATGGATTAAACCCATTCATGTACCTAGAACACGTTTTGAATACATTGAAGTATTACAAAGAAGAGCAAATTCCACAGAAAGTAGTGGAAGAGTTAGTTCCATACTCTAAAAATCTTCCTGAAAACTTATATCTTCAGTCAAATAATTAAGGCGCTGTATTCTGTTTAGCTACAAACAGAATACAGCGCCTTTTATTCTAATAACACACGTCATTCATTTGACGCTTACGAAATAGTTAGACACGGCAGGATAAAGGAAAATCCCAGCGCCAATCATGAAGATCATGATTGGCACTAGGATGTTCAAACGTTTCGGTTGTTTTGTTTGTTTTTCCTGTTTATGCATACATTATTTATGTTCTTTTGTTCTCGTTGCGACAAGATAGATTACCGCAAAAGCCATTAAAAGAATTCCGCCAACGGTAAACACCAACGTTCCCATACCACCGGTATTTGGTAATTCAAAATTCGCTTTATTCGAGTTCACCACTTTAAAGCGCAATGTATTTCCTGAAATCTTGGGTTCATTTCCATCAGTCGTTGGAACAATGCTCGATTCAACCTTACCTTCATTTAAAGTCCCATCAGGTTGTGTGTCGGTTAAGGTTACTTTGATTGTCGGATCTTTAGGAAGAACCATTCCATTTGCTGGTTTAATTTCCGTCAACGTATAGCTTCCAGTATCTAATCCTTTTAATACAAGCTCACCTTTGCTATTCACTTCTAATGTTTTCGTTGTATTTTGATCATTTGCGCTAGCAAGGGTATAAATTCCTTCACCATTTTTCACAAAGTTTAGTTCTGCTTGATTGTCTTTTAATGTAAACTGCGCTCCAGCCAGTTGAGTCTTTTGATCTTCAGCAACTTTTGTAACGTCTAATGCATACGTAAAAACAACTTCAGTATCTGTTAGTTCTCCATTTGCACCCTCTACATAAGGATCTTTGGCAAAGGTGTATTTAGCGGTATTTTTTAATGCGTCTACTTCTGGGGCATTACCATTCACAGTTGCAGTATAAGCGACATAAATTGTAGAAACATTCGCTTGAACCAAAGTGTCATAAGTTAAATTGATCGTTACTGTTTGTCCTTCAACTTTTTTATCCACACCTTGTGTTACTTCATTTTGTAAAGCTTCATCTGAATAAACTTTTATATCTGTTGCTGCAGGTAAAGTTAAGCCCACTCCAGCAATATCTTGAATGATTAATGTCTTATTGGTTGCATCTTGGGGATAAGTTGGAATAGCGGCTTTTAATACATAATTGACTGTATCGCCAATCCCCACTGTTTTCATATCGACTAACGCTTGATCTTTAGCATTGATGAATTTATCAAATGTCAAGGTCGAGCCTTTTAAATTTACGGTATAAGTGCCATCTTGTCCTGGTGTTAAAATGCCATCATTAGCTTTTACTTCCAGTTTCCAAGCTTTCGTTTGATCATCAAAGGTTGGGGCAACAACAATCGTGGTTGGCAAATATACATTTGATGATTGGTTTGCTTTTCCAACAATCAAATATTCCCCCATTCCTAATTGACTAGAGGCAGTTGTCGTTTTTGTGACTCCCGTAATCGTTCCCGTTTCAAGTGCTGCAGCGAGTTGTTGGAAAAAGCCTTGAAATGCTTCGGGATTGCCTTTTTGGACACTAAAGGATTCGCTAACCACATTGTTGCCTTCAACATATCCTTTATAGCTGTCCTTTCCTTGAATCCATGTTGCGACATTGGCATCCCATGTATATAGCGGATTTTGGGGTTGATCACTTGTAAAATCATAATTCACATCGATGATTTTATAGATATCAACCGTATCGCCCGGTTCAACTTGCACATTGACCGTAACTTTCTCCTCTTGGCCAATGGCATGTACACTCGTGAAACTCAATGACAACGCACAGAACATCGCCATCAATATCGCAAATAGTTGATTAAATTTAATTTTATTGAATATGGTCTCCATTTTATTAATATCCTCTTTTCGTTCCGCGTTTTAAACACGTTGTTCTTACATCAAAAATTGATATTTTCGTTGGATTGTCTATTTTGTAACTCTCCTTTTCTGACTGATGATCCACAAAACAACCGCAAAAAACATTAAGGCTGTTCCCCAAATCATAAAGGACGTATTACCTTGATCTCCCGTTAGTGGCAATTCATGCGGCTTATAGTTATAGAGATAGTTTTTCCCCTCTTTAAATTCGACTGCTGGCGGATTGCCGATACTTTGTCCAAACGCAAATTGTTGATCTTGATTTTCTTGGATCGTCCATTGTCCTTGCGCAAGGATATAGCCTGGCGCTGTTTTCAATTCGACTAAGCGGTATTTTTTCCCTTCCACTAAATTCGATAACGTCACTTTTCCTTGTGCATCAGAACTGAAAGTCCCTACTTTCTTCCAACAAGGCTGCGGATCGATCAAATCTCCTGTTTTGAGATCAACTTTCAACAATTGATCATGATGCGTGTCATTATGGTTTGGATCTTGACAATCGAATTCATATAGGCCAAATAAAACATCTTGTAAAGGATTGCCCTCTTTATTGACTTTGATGAATTCAAAATGGGTATAGGTATTGATAAAAGTAATCTCACTGTTTTTAAATTTGTGATCTTCTGTTTTCTCAACCATTCCAGAAATCGTATTCGCATTCATTTGCGATTGGGTATCGCTTTTGACTTTTGTCGTAAATTGACCCGATGTCGTTTCTGCAATCGTATATTGAATGCCTAATGGCAAGTTAATGATCGCCACTTTTTGTAAGACGTTTTGACCTTGCTCATTCCATCCCGCTTGTAACTCAACACTCGCTTTTCCTTCAGAATCAAATTGGATCGATTTTCCTGTTTCAACTACTGGATTTTGACCCTCAGTTTTAGTGGTGATTGTGATTGGATAAGTTCCCGAAACTGGTGTTTGATTGGGGCCATAGGACAGTTGCACATCAAATGTATAGGGCTGAACTTTTGCCGTATGTTGAACATCTTCAACGATTTTTTCAATCGACAATGGATTGGTTTGCTCGTTTTCCACAATGACCGTCACCGTATTCGAGAATAAATTTGTGATTTCTTTATTACCCAAATTTTCTATAGACGAGTGATCAGGCGCTTCTATGCCATGATTTTCTAGGCATTGATAAATGTTGAGCTTAGACCATCCAGTATCGGTTTGAATTTGGATTTCTCGATTGGGATTGTCTTCAGTTTCAATTGCCCCATATTGCAAGACGCGATCATCGGCATTGTATTCTAAATGCATTTCTTTCGGCGATCCGCCAAGCTTTGCATGGGTAAAGTCTAATTGTTCAGAATCTGTGATCTCCATATTCGCTCGAATGGAACTGAGTGTTTTATTGATTTCATCCTCTGTCGCAAATTGGGACATCGATTTTAAAACGCCACCGACACCTCTTGCGACAACAATTCCGTCTTGTTCTTTCCCCGCATTCGCATATACGCCTTGTGAATTCACAATAATTTTCGTTGCATGAGGATTGCGAATATAGCCATCTGGTGCCCGATCTTCGATCAAATAGTATGTTCCTTCTTTTAGAATTGTATTTTTGGATCCAGATGGAAAACTGCCGACATTTTCGATCACACCATCCTGTTGAATCGTGATCGTATCATAGGCGATGGCAGGATCTATCGGTTGAATCACTCCGTTTTCTTCTTTCACTTGATCTTGTGTATATAAGGAGAACTGCGCATCCACTAATAGATTTCCATTTTCATCTGTCTTTTGGACATATAGTGTATTTTTTATATTGGGGACAAGGATATGAGTCGCAAAAAAACGACCAAAGTTTTGTCCATTGCTCTGAGCTAAAGCTGCATCTGAATCCAAACGCCATGTGTTTGTGTGATCGACGCCATCAATCGTTGGTGATGAGGAATAATAATAACCTAACGCATATTCTGTTTTATCTTTTTGATCATTCGGTAACATGGAATAATAAGTTTGAACATCACCTGGTAAATCATCAATTTCAACCGCCATTACACCATTGGCTGATAATGAGAAAATTTGTGATTGATACCCTTGATCGATTTGTTTTTTAAATGCCAAAACAACATCTTCTAATACATTTCCTGGTGTTTGAATCATATGCCAACCGTGCTCTCGATCCCCATAGATTGGAACCCATGCACTTGGATCATCATAGGATTTATCTTGATGCACCCGCTTTTGTAAAACCGCAAAAACAATTCCATTTTTTTGTTCTTCTAGCGTTACCGGTTTTCCTTTTTGATCTGCCGTATAAATATAAGCTGTCGTTGGGATTTCCGTTCTCACTTTTGGTGAAGCATAAACACCTGTTGACCATGGATCTTCGTTAACTAAAGTGACTCCCTTAGTTTCACTATTCTCCACCAGTTTTAATGGCACATTGACTTGGCCACGATAACCATCCGGGATTTTCGTTTCGCGAAGGGTCAATTCTCTAAAACCATCTTCATATAGCTCTTTTAAAGATAAAATTTTATTTTCATGACCCACTCTTGCATCCATCAAAATAAATGTTCCATCATGATTCGTTGTTCCTTTGGCCAGTAATGTATCTTTCTGTTCTTGTCCTTTACCAGACCAGAGTTCAAATTCTGCACCTGGAACAGCTTGGCCGATTTGGTCTTGTTTGATAATGCTACTTTCAGGAACTTCTAACAAATTGTATTTCAATTGCATATTCGAAGCCCCTTTACCTCTTTCTAAATAAAAGAAATCTAGAGTGTGATAAGAATTATTTTCAAATGTATATTGGCCATTTCCTGCTTCGACCCACTTTATTGTTTTATTCGCTCGGCCATAACAATCTTTCAGTGTAGTTTTGACTTCTTCTTCGCGACTTCCATCAGCTTGTTTAGAAAAGACAACAACATTGCCTGTCGCAAAGTCAATTTCTAATGAAATTGCATCATGAATTCCACCCACATCGCCAACTAATACGCCATCAATAAACACCCAAACATCGTCATCCCCAGAAAATTCATATGTCACTGGCGTAGTCTGATTAGAATCGGTATATCCTCCATTTTCATGGATAAAGCGCGTCGACATGTGCACACCAAAATGATAAGTTATATTCTCATCTGTAGTGGTATTTTCTAATTTGCCATCTTTTTCCTCAAAAATAGATTTGGTTTCACCATTTTTCGTCTTGTAGATTGCTGGATTAAATGGGAAAAATTGCCCTTGTCCATTTGCGGAAACTCCTGAAAATTTGACATTTCTAGGCGTATCATAAACTTTAAAGCGATTGCCATATCCATTTTCTGTTTTTTCTAATGTTGCATAGTTTTGTTTACTGTTGTAATAGAAATATCCTTGTTGATCGACTTGTAATAATCCTTGCGCGCCGCGAACACCCGGATAAGTTCCATCAAATAATGGAGCTAAGGAAGTTTCTTGTGTAATTCCTGTTGTCGTCAAACCTTCAAGATTTGGATTTCCATTTGCCAATAAATGCGGATAGCCATCATCCAAAGTCGGTTGAACAAGATTTTGCATTGCTCGTTTTTGATTCAGAGGACGATCCCCTTTTTCCCCTAGGATTCCGGTCCATTTATTGGCGTCGATCGAACCTCCCCCACCATTAAATTCAAATTGTCCGACTTTCAAATTATCTGGATAGTTGAACAAATCAATCGTTGTTCCTCTTGGCGAAACGGTTGTTTTCAATTCATGTGCTTGTAATTGTTCTTCCGTAATCGTTGCTTGCTCAAATTGCACGAGAACTTCAATTGGTTTTGTCAAATCATATCCTTCTGACAAAGAATCTGTTGGGATATTTAAAACAATTTTATATTCCCCTTCATATTGACTTTGACCAAATGCAGATAAATCCCACCATAAAGGATCAATCGCAATCTTATGTTCTTGACCATTGAAGACGATCGCTAGCTGGATGGGCAGTTCATTCAATAGCTGATCTTGACTGAGTGGTGCTTCTTGCGTTGCCTTTGTTTGATATTTCCATACACCTTTTTCATCTTGAACAAGATTGGATCCATCAAAATAGATTCCATCTTCTTTAAGAACTTTATCCTCTAAATTTTCATCTTTCGTAATCTGCACAACTACTGCAATTTCCGATTGATCTTCATATCCCTCTGGTAAAGATCCTGTTGGGATATTTAAAGCGATTCGATATTCCCCTTCAAATTGACTTGAACCAAATGCGGATAAATCCCACCACGAAGGATCAATCGCAATATTATGTTCTTGACCATTTAAGACGATCGTGACTTGGACGGGCAATTCATCCAATAATTGTTCTTTGAATAAAGGTTCTTCTTCACTTGCCAAAAATGGATAGCGCCACGTTCCAATCCCCTCTTGGATAAGATGAGTCCCTTCTAAATAAATTCCATCTTCTTTTGTGATCGGATCGATTGGATCTCCTTGTGGATCTTCTTGTCTCATTTGGACAAACACTTCGACTTTTGATTCTTGTGCATATCCTTCTGGCAAATATTCTGTTGGAATATTTAAAACAATTTTATATTCGCCTTCATATTGACTTGGCCCAAATAAAGAAAGATCCCACCAAGAAGGATCTAGATCTATCACTTGTTCTTGACCATTCAAAACAATCGTGACTTGTACAGGCAGTTCATCTAATAATTGTTCTTGAATTAATGGTGCTTCTTGGCTGGCACTAGCTTGATATCGCCATATTCCAAACTCATCTTTGACAATTGGCGAGGGCTCTAAAAAAGATGGCGGATCAAAATAGATTCCATCTTCTCTTTGTTCTTGATCGTTTTGTCGTTCTTTGTTGAAAGTACGAATCGATTGCAGCCAATTGGAGTGTTCTGTTTTTGAATGGTTGTCCTCTGTCAAAACATATTGCTCACGTTCTTTGGCCATAAGTGGACTTGTATCCATGGATAATGAAGAAATTCCCATAATGGCTGAGATTAAAATCGCAAATGTTTTTTTTGATTTTCCTTTCATAAAATCCCTTTCTTATACCAATATCTGAGCCTCAATTTGATTCATTTATTCAACCAGTAAGATTCATCTATTTATCAAATGAGGATTCGTTTTATTTTTTCAAAAGTGCCACTAGATTTTTTGTTAACCCAGTGCTGTAAACACACGTGATCTTATTTATTATTTTGTCTTTTTTTCGTGTATCGCGTTTTTTCTGGAATTTTCGCGTATTCAATGTAACCCCTATCAAAAAATTTTGTCAATCCATCGATTTTGTTTAATAAAAAATTAATTCTTTATTGTTTTCTTATCCAAAACCGAAACAATATTATGCATCGGGCAATTATGGTCTATGTTCACAACGTTTTTTGCTTTATATATCCAAAATCCCTCACTTTTCCCTTTTTGTAAGATCGTTTGAGTGTTGGCATTAAACAATAAATAATTCAAATTGCAGTCGATTTTCATTTTTGTTTTTGCCATATTGTCCAAGAAGTTTGTTGATTTGGGATAATGATCTTTTTCAAACTTAGCCTTTTATAGGAACATTCTTTCCATCACGAGCACTAAAATCGTGTCGATCGATTTAAAAATAAGTAAACAAAAAGCGAGTTGCATCAATCTTTCATCGATTGACTTGCAACTCGCTTTTAAGTCTTTCTCTATCGTTTGATAAATCGTTATTCTGCCGCAATTAAATTGTCTGCTAATTGTTCTAATGCTGGAAGATCAGAATCTTTAAGTAAAGCTTTAATTGTTACAACAGGTTCTACATATTGAAGATTTGCGCAAGGTTCTAAAATCTTTTTCATTGCGTTTGCGGCAGTTGGTGCCCAAGATCCATTTTGGATCATCGCAATTGTACGTTTTTGGAACGCTTTGTGCGTTAAAAGTGTCAATAATCTTTCCATTGGTGGGAATACACCAGCGTCATAGGAGCTAGCTAACAATAATACTTTTGGATAAACAAAGCATTGTGCAACTGCTTCATGAATATCGCAACGTGTAATATCCATTAATTTTACGGTTTGTCCTTTTGCTTCTAAAATTTCAACCATTTTATGCGCTACAACATTTGTATGTCCGTGAATGGATGCAACTAAAACAAGAATGCCGTCTTTTTCTGGACGATAAGAGCTCCAAGTGTCATATAAGCTAATGTAATGACCTAAGTTGTCTTTTAATAAAGGACCATGTGTTGCTGCGATCGTCTGAATATCTAAGTTAGCGGCTTTTTTCAATAAAGTTTGAACTGGGTTGCCGTATTTTCCAACAATATTTAAGAAATAACGACGAGCTTCTTCTTCCCATGGTTCATCGGCATCACGTGTACCGAATTTTCCGAAAGCATCTGCAGAATAGAGCACTTTATCTTTATCGTCATAAGTCACGATAACTTCTGGCCAGTGTACCATTGGTGCTTGAACGAAGTGTAATAAGCGATCTCCTAAATCTAATGTGTCGCCTTCTTTAACTGTTAAGCGTTTTTCTGGTGCAATTGTGCTAACCGCAAAATTTTCCATCATCTGCCAAGCTTTAGCGCTGCATACAACAGTCGCTTCTGGGTGAGCATTTAAAATAACATCAATACTTCCAGAATGATCTGGTTCAAGGTGTTGAATTAATAAGTAGTTTAAAGGTTGGCCATTTAAAACTTCTTCAACATTTTCTAACCATTCTTGCGCTTTGCGTTTATCAACAGTGTCGACTAATAAGTTAACACCTGTTTCACTTTGAATGAGATAAGAATTATAAGCAATTCCGTGTGGGACTTTGTATTGAGATTCGAATAGATCGATATCGTAATCATCGCATCCAACGGAGTATGCTGTATTTGAAACTTTTTCCATTTGAGTTCCCTTCCTTGCCCTTTATTTATGAGCAATCCTATTTTAATCGATCATGATGTAAAAAACTATCTAGAGACATCACTTCTTACACTCAAAATACAGAAAAATCGATTTCATCTAAACATAATAAAAAGGACCTGTTTCCAGGTCCTTGCTTTGGTAAATGGAGCAGGTGATGAGAATCGAACTCACGTAGTCAGCTTGGAAGGCTGAAGTTCTACCATTGAACTACACCTGCAAGTGGTGGAGAGAGGCAGATTCGAACTGCCGAACCCTAAGGAACTGAGTTACAGTCAGCCGCGTTTAGCCACTTCGCTATCTCTCCATAACACGATGGTGGAGGCTAACGGGCTCGAACCGCTGACCCTCTGCTTGTAAGGCAGATGCTCTCCCAACTGAGCTAAGCCTCCATCGCTTGATTGCTTGATTAGTATAACCAATTCGTTTCAGCTTGTCAAACACTTTTTTAAAGTTTTTTTTCGACCGCTTTTTGAAGTTGGTTAGACTTGAAGGTTCTTTGTGAAGCACTCGAACCTCGCTCGGTTATAATGCACTATTTCTAACTCAAATGCAAGTACTTCTAATAATTTTTTTATCTTTTTTTCAATTTTTTGATTTTTGGAATTTCCCACTGTTTTCCATTGCCTATCTCAATGTGGGGACTGTAATCAGTATTTGTCTAAATGTAGGGCAAATATGGCAATTATTTACCTATTATTATAGAATAAGAACTCGTATAAAGACGATACTTCAAAAATTGAATTCAAATATACAAATCTTTGTTCAATACAAAACACAAGAAGAAACGAGGTTTTATGATGGATATTCGTTCTTTAAGCATCGAACAATATGATGCGTTTTTAAAACAAACTCAAATGGCTTATAACTTTATGCAGTCTACTGAATTTGTTCGCTACACCTCCAAACAAGATCACGTCAAAATTTTTGGTGGTTTTCAAAACGACGAACTTTTGATTGCGACTTATGTTATTTTACGTCCAGCTTTACGCTTGTTTAAATACGGAACAAGCCCAAGAGAATGGATTGTGAAAACGCCAAATTTATTTTGCGATGAATCATTCATCCAAGAATTTGCTCAAGGCGTTGCTAAGCAGCTCAAAAAAGAACATGCGATCGTTTGGATGGTCGAAAGTAATACGGAATATCAACAACACGATCAAAACGGAAACGCGGTTGAAGGATCATTCTGTAATGAAGACTATCGTCAAATGTTAAAACGCTGTGGATTTGGTTTATCGCCATTATGGATTGGCTATGACGAAGCTAGACAATCCCGTTGGGTTTCTTGGATTGATCTCCAAAAAAATCTTCCCCAATTCTCTCAAGGCTTTGCCCTTCCTTTACAAAACGGTCTTGAAGAATATAGTTGGGAAGATTTACTGAAAGAAATGGCCGGTAATACCCGCCGTTCTTTCCAGAAAACAGATTTACCTTATATCGTCACTATTCGAAAAAATGGCAATGACGATGTGAACCTTGATGAATTTGAAGCATTATTAGAATGCAGTGCCGAAAAACATAACTTCGGTTCTGGGGCTAAAGATCATCGCCTGAACATTTTGAAATCGTTTGGTGATCATGGTTATTTATCCACTGCTTATTTAGATGTCGAAGAATATGATCGATTCCTGCAACAAAAAGAAATCGAATTCTCCACACAAGAAGCCGAAGCTTTAGCAGTTTGCGAAAAAATGCCAAACTCGAAGAAAAAGCGTAATCGCCTGTTAGAAATCCAGGAACAAAAAACACATAACGAAAAAGAAATCGTTGCTTTACAACAATTAAAACAAGAAGATTCACGCAAAATGATTCCTCTTGCTTCCGGAATTTATCTCGAAACGCCATCCGAGATGGTTTATCTCTTTGGTGGCAGTGATCCTCGTCTTGCTCGTTATATGGGGCCTTATGCAAATCAAAAAGAAATGATTCGTTTAGCTCTCGATCATAAGCTACAACGTTATAACTTTTGGGGCATTAGTGGGCATTTCAAACCTGAAGAAGATGGTTATGGCGTCTTCTTCTTTAAGAAAAATCTTGGTGCAACAGTCGGTGAATATTGTGGCGAATTTTATTGGATCATCAACTCCCCAATCGCTAAATTCTTCTTAAAACGTGTACGCCCTGATTTAAACCAAGCATAGATCTATCCTATTTTGTGGTTAAAAGCTTTCCTTTTTGAAAGAGGAAAGCTTTTTATTTGTCTTGTGTTTTGTTTTATCTTCTGCCAATTTGAAATTTATGCAAATTCCTTTATTCTTTAGGAATGAAAACGATTCAACAACAAATCCACAGTGCGATCGACACCCTTCATTTTAAATTGGCGATCACCCTGTTAAACACCATTCCCCAAGATCAAAAAGATGCTGAAGATTGGATGAACGAAGGCAATTGTTATGCCGCTTGTTATGAGTGGACAAAGGCAAAAGAAGACTATTTTCAAGCCCTAGCGACAAATCCTTCTCCAGCGCAAAAGAAAAAAATTCACCTGCGTCTCGTTTCTCTTTTTACCCATACTGGTGATTTCAAACAAGCCAACAAATGGTATCAAGAAGTCCTTTCAAACGATGATCCTAACCAATTCGATGCAAACCAACTCTACTCCGGTGCCATCCTTGACTATGAGAGTGGTAATCTGCAAGGGGCGCTTGCGCTTGTCGATCAACTTGCCCATTCTCCAGCCATTTTTTCTAATCGAATCCGCTGCGAGGCGTGGACTCTTTGTGGTGATCTCTATAGCGCATTAGGCGAATTTCAACCCGCTGTTGACGCCTATTACAAGTCATTGGAATTCATCAAAGATTATCCTGTAAACTGGCAAAATTTGAGAAAAGCTCTCGTTTTGAATAATCTTGCGGATATTTATGAACAGTTTGAACTCTATGATCAAGCCGAACAAATTTATCAACAAGCATGGGAGGCCATGATGCTTGTTGATGATCTTGATATTTTTGATTTAGATGGTTATCGATTAGAAATTCTCGTTTCAATGGCCAATTTCTATACGTTAATCGATGAAACTCAACAAGCCAAAAACTGTTTAGATCAAGCAAATATTTATGTTCGACAAATCGAAATGCCACGTGCTTTATATTGGCAAAGTCGCATCCACTATATCGATGGCTTAGCCGAGCTTTATACAGAAAACCCAAAATACAATCCCTTTGAAAAAATCTTTGCCGCATGGCAAGAACAAAGCGAATATTTAACCTATTGTCCGGCTGCTTCAAAAGAATATTTAGCAAGGGCCGCTTATTATGCTGCTTATTGTTATGACGAAAATCTAGCGTCTAACATCACGCAAGAAGAACTTTACTTACAAGCTCTTTTTGAATTTAAACGTTGTTCCTTCAAAGATCCGAAGTTTTTCCTATTCTGTATTGCTTCGATTGAAAATGAGCTAGGCAACATTGAACATGTGCAAAACACAAACAAAGCCGAACAATTCTATGGACAAGCCATCACTGATTTTGAACACTATTTAAAACGCTGGCCTGAAGATCAACTCGCTTATATTTCTTTAACTACCGCTTACTTAAATTATTTGGGTGTGGCATCTTTAGAACAATTATCTTTGCAAGGTGGGCACTTGCTTGATCGTTTCATGGAAATTCTCGCTCATTTATATGACGATGAACAAATGCAAGACCAAGCCATTCTCGCTGCTCAAAGAGTTCTCGATATCGAATCTCTCTACCCTACCTTTATCAACAAGCTAGAACAAATCCATCACTTGTATTGCGAGCAACCTTTTCAATAGGTTGCTTTTTTCTGACATACTAAACCTACAAAAAATGGCAGAACCCTAGGCAAATCACCCTAAGTTGCTGCTAAAGACATTCATCAATAGGTTAAAACATTTCGATTTTTATCTTTTACTTAAAGTTCTTTCGACAAGAATGCCACATACATTAAGGAACTTTTGATACTAACCATCAACTTTTTCAACCACTCCGACTTCTTCAAGCCGGAGCGGTTCATAATCTTTGCAAAACAAAACACAAATGTAATCTTGATTTTCATTTTGCCAAGCAGAAAAAAAAGATGCCTAGTGTGTTTTTTAAACTAGACATCTTCAAATAGCTTGATGAATATCATCTCAATTTGTTTTTTATTTCCTACCACAAGCGCTCGTGCATTCTATGCGTTTCGTTTCTTATAAAAGGCAGGTCATTTAAAGCCGTCGATTTAGCTCCTGATGAGGTGACTTTTTCTAAAGACGACTCTTGTTCAATTTGCTTTTGATTAACACTCCATCATAATATTGACGATTTCTTTATCCGTTTCGCGCATTCCTTCACGACCTAATCGAGATACGTTACGAATTGTGTTTTCTACACCTTTTTTAACAATCCCATCGCCACCGCGGAATTCTTGGCCATTCAAATACATGTGATATCCCAAAATTCCCGCTTCCACACTAGAGGCAATTTTTGCGGCACAACTTGGTTTAGCTCCATCACAAATAATTCCCGATACACTTGCGAGTGCGTTGACGAGTGTGTGGGCAATTCCTTCATTATCCGCATCGTGTAAATAAGCAATTCCACATCCTGCTGCGCAACCAGCACTGACTGCACCACAATAAGCGGAAAGACGACCAATGCCACTCTTTTCATGAATTGCGATTAAGTTCGATAACGTTAAAGCACGATAAAGTTTTTCTTGGGAACAATTCAATTCTTTAGCGTATTCAATTACAGGAATCGATACGGTCATTCCTTGGTTTCCTGATCCAGAGTTAATGATCACTGGTTTTTCACAACCACTCATTCGCGCATCCGAACCCGCTGCTGCTTTTGCAATCGCCCGATTACGAACGTCATTGCCATAATATTTCAGCATCGTTGATCCAACGTTTGCGCCCCATTCATGGCTTAATCCTTCTTGAGAAATTTCTGTATTATATTTGATCTGACGATCGAGAACGTCTTTGACATCTTGAATATCACAAGTATTTGCGAACTCATAAATATCATCGACAGTTAATAAACTTCGATCGGTTAAACCTTCTTCTGTATGATCATGAACAGCTGGCTGATTGATCGTTTCCGTATGATCAAGGAGTACTTCTCCATTTTTTTCAATGTATACGATATTTGTATGATATTGGGCAATGCGCACCACTGCTGATTCAGCACCATATCCCAGGCGAATAACAATATCAAAAATCATTCCTTGATCAATTGGTTCAACACAAATCTCCATACGGTTTAGAAATTCAGTGATGTCTTGTTTTTGTTTTGCACTAACTTGTGAAATAACTTCTAATGCTTTATCCGCTTGACCGGCCACAATTCCGGCTGCCGCTGCCGATTGAATTCCCTTCATTCCACCTGTGTTAGGGACAATTACACTCTTTACGTTTTTAATGATGTTGTAGCTGACGCCGATTTTCACTGAATCAGGTTCTTTTCCGAGTACCTCACGGGCTTTTGCGGCTGCATAAGCAATGGCGATTGGCTCCGTACATCCCATTGCGGGAATGAGTTCTTCTTTTAAAATTTGACAATATGCCTGATAAAGTTTGCTCGTCTTATCCATGTCACTATTCCTTCCTTTTCTCTTTCCTTTTTCAGTATGGATCTATGCTTATTTTATTCTAAAGCAATTCGATCTTTATGGTCTTGTCGTTTTTTTTGTTCGATGTTCAAAGACGGATCTTGCCTATAATCCAATTTATTTCCATCATCTTTGATTTTTCACCAAAACTGTATTTATACCATAAACATATGATACCGTTGTCATAATACGATGTACATCTATCTCGTAAAACTTCTCTTTTCCACTCAAAAGAGAAACATTTATTAGGATGAAAATAACAAAGAATCTGATTAGACAAATCGTGTTTCAAGATCTATTTCCCTATTTCTATTTGTTTTTATTGATCGTTGGCCACTTTTTAGTTTTGTCATTGTAGAATAGTTTTTGTTTTTAAAGATTTGAATCCACTCAAATTAAAGGAGTTGAAATCATGAGTAAGGCATATGACTTTTTAAAAGAATGCGGATCTTTTTTCGTCTTAACAATCAATGACGATTTTCCCGCAGGAAGACCTTTTGGGGCGATCATGGAACATGAGGGCAAATTATATATCGCCACAAACCCAAATAATAAAGTGCATCAACAATTAAGAGACCACGGAAACATGCAAATTCTTGCCAAAAAAGAAGGAACACGCCAATGGTTAAGAATTACAGGTCATGCTCGTGAATGTACTGACTTAGACATGAAACAAAGAATGATGGATGCCTGTCCTGTTCTTGTTAAACATTATCAATCTGCCGATGATCCTAAATTATTACTTTTCGCAATTGAAGTATTAGAAACTGAATTCCACTAATCAAATTCAGAACATTTACTTACTGCAATCTTGCTTTGCAACAGCATTGTGATCATTTCCCTTTTTGTTCACACTCTCTATCCTTGAAAACGAGTGGCACAAAAAGGGATTTTTTTAATCATGAAATTCAATATGACCAATCCCCAATCAAACAGCAAAAAGGCTTTGCGTCAGTTTTTTCAAAGCCTTTTTTGATTGAAATGATTATTCGTATTTCTTTCCAACGATATAAGTGATGACGAGTAATGCCGCTAAAAGAATTAAAATTGTAGGATATTTAATGTTCTCCCACATTTCAAATCCGCCAATTAAAAAACTCACATAACAAATCGCCGGATATACAATTGCTGTTGTTAATGTAAATACTCGAAACACGATTAGTACATATCCCCAATTTGCATTATTAAAAGACAATCCCGGCATATGAATTCTAAAAATTCCTTGGGATACAAAATCAATTTTGTTTGTATCGTAAAATTTCGGTAATAAATCTTTTGCGAAAATACAAAGCCAGCCGGCAAACAACAACATCAATACAGATAGACATAAACTATCTCCCATTTTTTCTATCGAAATTTGCGAAACTGTTAATAATATCGTTTCAGCAATCACAACACCAAGGGAGATCAAAAAGGCAAATATCCAATTCTTTTTTCGTTGGCGAAGTGTATCTTGTAACGACAAATCTAATGAGTTTACAACGAGCGTTTCAACCACATCACTTTGTAATGGCTGGTTTTCTTTGAATCTTTCTCCTTGTAAAAGTTCCGTTACACTAATGCCCAATACCTCGGCAAGAGGAATCAGTAAAGTCACATTAGGCATACTATTTCCCCTCTCCCATTTACTTACCGTTTTATCAGACACGAACAATTTATCTGCTAAGTCCTTTTGGGTCATCTGCTTTTCCTTTCGCACTTCTGCCAAAAATCGTCCGAATTTTTCATTGTTGATTGAATCCATGTGTGCCACCTCCTAGTTTTGTTTTATCGATTTATCACGAAGTAAACAATCTACTAACGGTAGAGTTACTCTATTTTTCGCTATCTCTCCATTTTCAAACAATCCCCATCCCGTAAAACGTCAAAAAATGGGCAGTTTTCCTCTTTGGGACTGCCCGTTGATTTATATATGATGTATTTTTACTCAATTCATCTATGCATAACCTTTTAAAAATCTGACAGGTCAATAGCTGGAGAAATATCACCTTTCTTGAAGTTACTCACTGCACGATCCATATCTGATAGAGTTTTAGCCGAAATTCCTTCTGGCACAACGAGTTGTCGAAGTTCCAAAATAATACAACCATTTTCGTATTCTTTTACATTATAGTATTGATAAGCAGCACCTCTAAGCGTAATTCTTTTTTTATTATCCAAATGGGCAACATAATCTTTCATTGCTTCCATAACCAACACCTCCTACTCAAGTGTTTATGTGGGATTTCCCACTCTTTTAGATTAAAAAATGCTTTTCTATCTCTTATGTCAATCCTAACTTCTTATGTATTCCAAAATTCTCTTATTTCGTATGCCGCTTATTTATCGATAATTACACCTGGCACTTTACCTTTTCAGCCATATAACCTTCATATCGCCTTTTTACAAATGAAAAAAGCACCTCTCAGATTAACTCTAAGAAGTGCTCTTATTATCATGAATATTCATCCTTGAACTGATGAATCTATTTTGATCTAGTACAGTTTTGCGCCTGCTGGGATTTTGTCATCAACCATTAAAAGGTTTAAACCTTCGCGTCCATTTTCTTCATGAACAGCGGAGATCAACATACCTTCAGATTCGATACCCATCATTTTTCTTGGTGGTAAGTTCACAATCGCAATGCAAGTTTTACCGACTAATTGTTCTGGTTCGTAGTATTCGTGAATTCCACTTAAGATGACACGGTCTTTACGTTCACCATCATCTAATGTGAACTTGAGTAACTTGCTAGATTTTGGTACAGCTTCACAAGCTAAAATTTTCACCGCACGGTAATCGGATTTTGTGAATGTTTCAAAATCGATCATTTCTTCAAAGATTGGTTCGATTTTTACATTTGAGAAATCGATATTTGCTGGTGCTGCTTCAACAGTTTCTGCTGGTGCTGCAACTTCTTTTTTAGGTTCAGCTTTCTTTTTCGTACCATCTAAAGTTTTCATTGTTGGGAACAATAAAACTTCACGGATGGAGCTTTGATCTGTCATGAACATCACGAAACGGTCGATTCCTAATCCGACACCACCCGTTGGTGGAAGACCATATTCAAGTGCTTCAACGTAATCGATATCCATATCGTTTGCTTCGTCGTCACCTAATTCACGAAGTGCTAACTGATTTTCGAAACGTTCTTTTTGGTCGATTGGATCGTTCAATTCGGAGAATGCGTTGGCATATTCTTTTCCTTTAATGAACAATTCATAACGGTCTGTATAACGTGCGTCATCTTTGTTTTTCTTCGCTAATGGTGAAATTTCTACTGGGTAATGGTAAACGAAAGTTGGTTGTTCTAATGTATCTTCTACATATTTTTCGAAGAACAGATCGAGGATGTGACCCACAGAGTTGTGTTTCTTTTCTACTTCGATTTCATGTTCTAAAGCAAGTTTCTTCGCTTCTTCGTAGTCTGTAATTGCATCGAAATCGATACCTGTTTGTTCTTTTACCGCATCAGCCATTTTTACACGACGGAAAGGTTTAGATAAATCGATTTCTGTTCCTTGGTAAGTGATTTGTAGCGTGTTGTGTACTTCACTTGCAACATAACGGAATAATCCTTCGATTAAATCCATCATGCCTTCTAGATCAGAATAAGCTACATAAGCTTCTACTGTTGTAAATTCTGGGTTATGTGTTTGGTCCATTCCTTCGTTACGGAATAAACGGCCAATTTCATAAACCCCTTCAAGTCCACCAACAATTAAGCGTTTTAAGTTCAACTCAGTCGCAATACGTAAATACATATCGATATTTAATGTATTGTGGTGCGTAATGAATGGTTGTGCAGCTGCTCCCCCAAGAATTGTATTCAATACTGGTGTTTCAACTTCAATTAAACCTTGTTGATCTAAATAACGTTGAATGGCGCGGATAATACGTGGACGTGTGATCGCAATACGACGAGATTCATCGTTCATGATCAAGTCAACATAACGACGACGGAAACGTTCTTCCACGTCTGTTAAACCATGGAATTTTTCTGGTAATGGACGTAACGCTTTCGTTAAGTGAGTGTATTTTAAAGCACGAATTGCGATATCTCCGTGATCTGTTTTCATCAAAGTTCCTTCGATCCCTACGATATCTCCAATATCATTTTTCTTGAATAATTCGTAAACTTCTTCCCCAACTGTATCTTTACGTACGTAAATCTGAATTCTGCCTTCTAAATCTTGGATGTGCATGAATCCCGCTTTTCCCATACGACGTTTGGTCATAATGCGTCCTGCTACCTTAACAGGAACTTGCATCTCTTCTAGTTCTTCTTTAGTTTTGTCACCATAAACAGGTAAAATATCCCCTGTCTTATGTGTTCGATGGTAAGCTTGTCCAAATGGATCAATTCCCATCTCGATCAAGTCTTGCATTTTCTGACGTCTAACGCGTTCTTGTTCAGTCAATTTTGGCTGTTTATTGTTCGACATGACATTCCTTTCTTGGCGCCAAGCGCATGTATTCAAAAAAATCTTTCCTTTATGTATAGACGTATGAATGGAAAGATTTATTTTTCAAGTGTCTATCTGTATAAGAATATTGAGTTTTATTCACGGTGTCAAACAATCGTAAACATGTCGTTTCTCGTTGTTTGAAAAGCGCTTATTTTTCTAAAGCCGCTTCGATTTGCGCAAGCGTAATTGGACCTTCCCGCAAGATTTTTGGTTTGTCTTGCGTACAATCAACAATGGTCGATGCTTGTAGTTCATGGCAAGTGCCATCGAGAATTCCATCTAATTCTTTTAACATGGCCATCGCTTCTTGTTTCGTTAAAGCTGCTGGTTCACCGGACACATTTGCAGAAGAGACCATTAAAGGTCGATCGAGACAATCCATCACTTTTAATAGCGTTGGTGCATTCGGAATGCGAATTGCGGCTGTGGATTTTCCATTAAAAAAATCACGATTCGCAAAGTCTGTTAGTTCTACGATTAATGTTAAAGGTCCCGGTAAAAACGCATCCGCAATTTTTTGCGCCATTGGGCTGAGTTTGACATAAGGCGCATACGTTTCTAAACGTGAAGCCATCATGGGAATCGGCTTTGTTTCGGGGCGATGCTTAATCATTTTCAAACGATTGAGCGCATCGAGATCTCCATAAATTGATCCGACTCCATAAACCGTATCGGTTGGAAAAGCAATGACTGCTCCTTGTTGGAAGTCTTCAGCCATTTCTTTGATTTGACTTTCTTGATATTCTTTCATTGTTAAACCTGATTTCTATTCCAAAGATAAATTTGATTTTCGTACAATGATATTATAAAGGAAATTTCAGATCTATTTGTCTACAGACAAGATCAAAATTTGAATTGTATCTCTATGTATTTTACAAAGTAGCCAAAAACACTTTGTTTCACGATAAGAAAGGAGCGATTTTGTGTTTCATGATACGATTGCGGCAATCGCCACTCCACTTGCTGCTGGAGCGATCTCGATCATTCGCTTATCTGGTGAAGATGCGATTTCGATTGCCAATTCTATTTTTTCAAAAGATTTATCGCAAGCTAAAAACTACACCCTCAATTACGGCTTTATCCTCGAGGAAGATCAACCCATCGATGAAGTTTTAGTCAGCGTCTTTAGAGCCCCTCATTCCTATACGATGGAAGACTGCGTTGAAATTAACTGTCATGGTGGACCACTTGTAACCCGTAAAGTCTTAGAACTTGTTTTAAGTCATGGAGCAAGACTAGCCAATCCAGGTGAATTTACCCAACGGGCCTTTTTAAATGGACGCATCGATCTTTCGCAAGCAGAAGCGGTCGAAGATATGATTGAAGCCTCCAGTGATACTGCCCGTATTCAAGCGATTCATTCCATTCGAGGCGAAATCAAAAACTTATTAGAACCGCTAATTGATGACTTAATGGATTTAATTGCGAATATCGAAGTCAATATTGACTACCCTGAGTATGAAGATGCCGTTCAACTTACTGCCTCTTTACTTTTACCGCATGCCGATTCCCTTTTAGAAAGAATGCGCGATTTACTCAAACGCTCGAAACAAGGGGTCATGATCCAAGATGGCATTTCCACCGTTATTGCGGGAAAACCAAATGTCGGGAAAAGTTCCTTGCTCAACGCTTTGCTCGATGAAGACAAAGCGATTGTCACGGAAATTGCGGGAACAACGCGCGATTTAGTTGAAGGACGCATTCATGTTGGACCATTTTTATTAAACTTAATTGATACAGCCGGAATTCGGGATGGAGCGGATCGGATCGAACAAATCGGGATTGAAAAAAGTCGCCAATCCATTGATAAAGCCGATCTTGTCTTATTAGTTCTCGATCGTTCTCGTCCTTTAGATCCACAAGACGAAGAATTATTAAGCTTAACGGAGAATAAAAAACGAATTATTCTTTTGAATAAAGACGATTTACCTGCCCAAATTGATTTAAGTGATCCACGCTTTGCCCAAGCGATTTCCATTAGCGCATTAAATAAAGAAGTCGATGCTCTATCCAATCATTTAGCCAACTTATTTGAAACCCCATCTTTTCAATGGACACCACGCTTATCCAATGAACGACAAATCGGTTTACTTGAACTTGCCCTTCAAGATTTAAAAAATGCCAAACAAGCGATGCTCGATGGCGTCGAAACTGACTTGATTGAAATTGATTTAGTTGCAAGCCATGACCATTTAAAAGAAATTTTAGGAGAAGTTCATCGCGAAGATTTATTAGATACTCTTTTCTCCAATTTCTGCTTAGGAAAATAACAAATTTATCCATCAACAATCGATTCTTCTTGATTTCAAGAAGGATCGATTGTTTCTATCTTTTTAAATGAACAAAAACCCTTTTAAGCCAATCTCGTTTTGTGATTTCGAGTCTGGTTAAAAGGGTTTTTGTTTTATTGTTTATTCAAATCATTTGTTTGCAAGTTAGATTAACGAACATAAACGAATGTTGAATTGTTTTTATCTTGTTTGTAGCAGTAGTTTTTAGGGAAGTTTTTACCATTCGCATTCATGAATGGATCGAAGATATATTCTTTGCCATCGATTGTAATTTCAACCCAACAATGTTCTGTTTGGCCAGATACTGTTTTAAGGGCCCCTTTAACTAACTTTGGCGCATATCCTAAATCAGTCGCTAATTGGGCAAATGTTCCGGCAATGACATAACAATCCCCTTTACGATTCGCAAAACCTTCCATTGCTAAATAATCGTTCACGGAAATATCTGTTGGTGGAGTTGGCCATTTTGGAGCTTGTTTTGTATCGGCAACGTTTTTAACAACCCAATCATAAACGCCTTCAAGACTCCGTCCCGCTTCATCATAGACTTTCATGTCGTTGAGTAATAACGCTTCAGCTGTTGTTAAATTGACTTTGTCCCCATTTCCATCAAATTGCATGCCATCCACTTCATGATTTTTCATGACTGTACCTTGTGGGCTTAAATAAACAATTCGTGGTCCACTTCCTGTTTGACGGCTTGTTAAAACTTGGTAGCCCGTTAAAGCTTCCCCTGTTTCACTGGAAAGATAATGTTTTTCACCATTGATTACTTGAGGATTTTTTAAGACTGTGCCATTTTCATCGAAGTAATAATACTTCCCTTCGATCTGTGCTTCACCTGTTGTGACATATCCTGTTGTTGGATCGAAATAGTATAGATCCCCATAAATTTCGTTCCATCCAATGAGCTGACTCATTGCATCATTGTCATAGAACTTCGTTCCATTTGCATCTTGTACTGCTGAGTAGTTTGCTAAAGAATAGAAGCCAATTCCTTCATCTTTCCAACCATAAGAAACAAGGGTTCTTCTTTCATTTGCAGTTGGAGAATAGTTATGGTTTGCGGAATATTGGTTTGGATTGTATTGACGATAAATTGGATGCGCATTGACATCATCTGTTTCCATAGACTTCCAGTTTGCACCTTCATATTTCCAACCAAATTTCACTAATGCATCACGTTCTTCAATAGAAGTGGTGTAGTGATGATCTCCTTCGTTTGGATTGTAAAGACGATAGACTTCAAGACCAACATTCACTGGGGCATACCAACCGACACCTTCATATTTCCAACCTAATTTTTCACAAGCATCACGTTCAACCGCATCACTTGTATATAAGTGTTCACCATTATGATGGTTATACAAACGGTATACAGGTGTGGATTCATATCGTTTTAAAATCGATTCCACTTCTTGTTTTTGGGTTTTATATGCTTGCTCATTTGGATATTGTTCAATTAATTTATCCAATTCAGCTAAGTTAGATTTCAGTTCATAGACTGTGCTTTTTTTAGGGACAAGCGGTTTTCCTGGTCCATTTTTATTTGCGTCATTGACTGTTTCAACTTCTTCAACCGTTTCGAAATCTTGGGCAAAGACTGCTTGTGAAACCACCGATAAACTCATCGATGCCGCCATCATTGCACTTAAAAGACGTTTAGAATTTTTATGCATCATGATCCTTAATCTTTAAATTCAATAATGATTTAAAGATTTTCCTTTCTGTTTTTGATTCGACTCGTTGCCACTTTATACAAAATACTCCTTCAAGAAGGATGGGGTTGTGAGTCAAATTTATCCTTTGTTGATTTGATTTTACCATTCTATTTCATTTATTTTGACCTCTTTTGCGTATTGATGCTAGATCCTTGAAAAAGCCAAAGAAAAAACAGGTCTTGATCAAAGACAAAACTTGGATCAAGACCTTTTGGAATTTAAATTGATTTTTATTTTCTTAATGGAATAAGAAGTTTAACCATGGCGTCATTTGCGCGAGAACTGGAGCCATAATTAAAGCAATAACGGACATCAATTTAATCAAGATATCCATAGCTGGACCCGCTGTATCTTTAAATGGGTCTCCGACTGTATCACCAGTGACAGCTGCTTTATGTGCTTCAGAACCTTTACCACCATGTTCGCCTGATTCGATATATTTTTTGGCATTATCCCATGCCCCACCAGCATTGGCCATAAATACCGCAAGCATGATCGCGGAAACAAGTCCACCTAATAACATGCCACCAAGACCTTCTGTACCTAAGAACAATCCTACTAAAATTGGGGAGAGTAAAGCAATCAGTCCGGGAACGATCATTTCGTGTAATGCCGCACGAGTAGAGATATCAACACATTCGATATAATTTGGTTTCGATGTACCCGCTAAAATACCAGGATCATTTTTAAACTGAGCACGTACGTTTTCAATCATTTTGTTTGCCGCACGACCAACAGAACGAATTGTTAATGCGGTGAAATAGAATGGCAACATTGCACCAAATAACAAGGCAACTAATACACCAGGTTCTAATAACGAAACGGTTTCTAACCCTGCAGCTTGCGCAAAAGCAACGATCATGGCAAGGGCAGTAAAAGCCGCAGAACCAATGCAGAAGCCTTTTCCAATTGCAGCTGTTGTATTTCCTACTGAGTCTAAGTGATCTGTAATTTTACGAACACCTGGGTCTAAATCGGACATTTCGGCAATACCACCAGCGTTGTCGGAAATTGGACCATAAGCGTCGACAGAAACGGTAATACCGCAAGTGGACAACATTCCGACAGCACCTAAACCGATACCATACATCCCTGTAAATAAGTAAGCTAATGTAATTCCTAAAACTAAAACAATAACCGTTAAAGCCGTCGATTCCATGCCCACGGAGAATCCGGAAATGATATTCGTCGCATGACCTGTTTCGGATTCGGAAGCAATTTCACGAACTTTTCGATAATCTTCAGACGTATAAATTTCTGCGATTTTTCCTAAAAGCATACCCACAATTAATCCTGTTGCCACTGAGAAGAATGGGCCTGTTGTTCCAAACAACCATAACGAAGCGGCCATAGCGGACAACAATTCAATAATTGTGGCAACATAAGTTGCAATATTTAATGCGCGTTGTGGGTTTTCCCATTTTCGCATGCGAACAAAACCTTGTGCTAAAACAGCGGCAATAATTCCGGCACCCGCAATGACGAATGGGAATAAAGTCGCTTGCATACCAAAGCTTTCCCCATTGATCACAACCGTTAATCCTAAAGCGATGCAAGAGACTAAAGATCCGACATAAGATTCATTTAAGTCAGACCCCATTCCGGCAATATCCCCGACGTTATCCCCAACGTTATCGGCAATCACCGCTGGGTTTCTTGGGTCGTCTTCCGGAATCCCTGCTTCTACTTTACCAACTAAATCGGCACCGACATCGGCTGCTTTCGTATAAATTCCACCACCGACACGAGCAAACAATGCGATCATGGAGCAGCCTAAAGAATAACCGGCTACAACAGGTACTGCTTCTTCAACAGAACCGTAAATATATGAAAATAATAAGAATAATCCCGTTAAACCAAATAATCCAAATCCCACAACACAAATTCCTAAAACGGAACCACCGTTAAAGGCAACATGTAATGCGGAAGGCATACCATTAGCACGAGCTGCTTCCGCTGTACGAACATTGGCTTTTGTTGCAGCTTTCATGCCTATAAAACCAGCTAAGCCAGAAAACAGTGCGCCGACTAAAAAGCAGACAGCACCACTCCAACCTACGCCATCAATTCCTTTTAAAGAAGGGACAAAGCCTAAGGCTGTTAGTAATATGGCAACGACAATCGCAAAAATGATGATAATTTTGTATTCGCGAGCTAAAAAGGCCATTGCACCTTCATGAATGAACTGGGAAATCTCAGTCATTCTCTCATTCCCTGAGCTTTCTTTTTTTACGGAGCCATAAAGTGTTGCTGCATAACAGAGTGCAAAAGCAGCAATAATCATGATGATAAATAAAACGGTCTCCATATTGAAAACA
The DNA here is from genome assembly GCF_000384195.1 of Allobaculum stercoricanis DSM 13633. Taxonomy (GTDB): domain Bacteria; phylum Bacillota_I; class Bacilli_A; order Erysipelotrichales; family Erysipelotrichaceae; genus Allobaculum; species Allobaculum stercoricanis. Next base: position 1,564,148 of record NZ_KB913034.1, read on the forward strand.
AACATAATTTTATTCCTTTCTCTTTCAATTTTCCTTTCAATGTCTCTTTCAAGATAACACTTATCACGCTGAATTTTGTTTATTTTTTAACAAGTCATCTCGAATGTAAGCGGTTTATCTTGTTTTTGTGCGTTTTATGACGCTAATTGAGCAAATTATGGAAAACCCTTACTTTTTCGTGATAAATGAATATTTCTTCTTGCTTTTTGTCTGTTTTACAAAAATTAAATCCCTTATTTTTCTCTTTAATTTCCTTATGATTTACCTGATTATGACCGACAAAACATGGTGCAAGAAATAGATGTTTTAAACGGGTTGTGCTATATTTTTCATTAGACATGGCGCGTTCGGCAAGCGGTTAAGCCACAGCCCTCTCAAGGCTGTATACACGGGTTCAAATCCCGTACGCGCTACCAGTTGCATATTTCGTCTTCATCGAAAAGATGAAGACTTTTTTTCGAAACAAAAAGAGCAGATCCTCGCCCGTCTAATTCATGACAGCGCTAGGATCTGCTCTTTTCATTACTTTTCGATTTTATTTTAGAAATTTATCTTGAATTTGTTTTTTCATGTTGGCATCAATGCCTAAAACTCGTTCAAGATAGTGATCGACATTTTGCCAATGGTCTTCAATTACCTTCATCGCCGTTTGATAATACTGTGGGCAAACGCATAAAAATGGATTCACACTTCCTTCTTGCTCGAAATGATCGACATGAAGTGCACTTTGAACAGCTTTACTATCCACATTTTCTTGTTTTTCAAGATATAAATTCGTCTGCATGTAATCATCAAAGATCATAGCTGGATCAACTCCAAGTAAAGACTCAATCAAAATTGCCCCTAAACCGGTTCTATCTTTTCCTTGTGTGCAATGGAACAACACTGCCCCTTTGCTTTCGAGTAGAATCTTGAAAAATACTTTCCATTGTTCGATAGAATGCGGATTGGTCAATGTTTCGGAATACACCATAGCCATTGCATCAATTGGATTTTTTGCGACAACTTCTTGAATTTCTTTCGCGTTTTGAATAGACGATAATTTTGATTCGTCAAACATGGGTAATTCGTGATACGTGCTGCCAGCAATGATTTGATCTGGCATCTCTTGTTTTTCCCAACTTGTTCTAAAATCGATCACGTCGCTTACCGGAATGGCTTGTAACGTTTCTAAATCTTCTTTTGTTGCTTTGCCTAAATGGCCACAACGAAGTAGACTTCCTTCTTTAATCACTCGGCCATCTTTTGTGGGAATTCCTTTTAAATCACGTAAATTGTGAATAGATTTTAAATCGAGAAAAACACTAACTTCTTTCATAATCTTTACTCTTTCTTTTCTTCTTGCATTGCCTCGTGCTGAAGTTGTTCGAATTGGTGACGAATCTTTTCTTCACTTTCTAACACATTTTCTTCCAACGTTGCCAAGGCATGGTGATTTTCTTTTGGTTTATTTAAATGATAAGAGACTTGCGGTAAAAAGCGTAATTCTAAATATTCCAAAATGAATATAGCCGACTTTGCTAATCCCAATTTGTCAGAAGCGATACATAAATCGTAATTCGTTGAATAGCCCCATTTATTTTCGCTATAGCTGTCGTGATAATTTTGGCGTTTCCAGTTATGTCGTTTCATCTTGGTCATTGCTTGTTCTACAGTTAATGACTCGTCTTCTTGCATCACGCGTTCTAATTTAAATGCATCATCTGCCGTGACAAACACTGAAACAACACAATCAAAATCGCGAAGCACTTCTTCAGCACAATGGCCAATAATAATAAAAGACTCCCCTGCACTTGCTAAGCGATGGATCATGCCAAACTCTTTAGCTGCCAAATCCGCTTCCATGAGGTTATCCTCCTCATGCTTTTCCCCATTGATTTTCGATCTTTTTTTACCAACACTCCATGATGTCCCATTGTCTTCATAATATAAATCTTGCACATCATCATGGTGGCTAACGCCCAGCTTTTGAAGAATATTTTTTTCAAACACTGGAATTTGTAACTGCACACCAAGTAGATCCGCAATTCGTCTTGCCCCACTGCCAAATTCGCGGTCCATCACAATAATCAATTGCTGTTCTTTATTGCTCATACTTTATCTCTCCAAGCCAAATGATCCTATCTATAGATTAACATGTCATAAAAAGACAATGAACAAAGAGCTTTTTGTACATCATCTCTAGTCGAAACCTAGCCTTGATTTTTCATTAAATGTTATTTTTCCTTTTTTTAGTCTTTCTAGTTTTCAAATCCCCTTAATTTGTCTGTTTTGCTTATTTTTAAACATTTAATTGCCGATTTTTACAAATACATTTTATATAGTTATCTTAAAATAATCTTAGGAGGTCATTATGCCTGAAAACTCATTAAAACATATTGTTGAATACCAAAAAGCAGGGAATCCAGTTGGAATTTACTCTGCATGCTCCTCTAACTCTTTCGTTATTGAAGCCGTACTTGAAGAAGCTCGTGATCATAATGAAGTATGCTTGATCGAATCCACTGCAAACCAAGTTGACCAAAACGGTGGATATTCTGGAATGACACCAGCTGATTTTAAAGCATTCGTTCTTGCTAAAGCAAAAGAAATCGGTTGTGATCCAGCTAAAATTTATTTAGGTGGAGACCACTTAGGTCCATTGACTGTTGCTCATCTTCCAGAAGCTGAAGCAATGGCTTATGCCCGCACATTAGTTCATGACTATGTTAAAGCTGGTTTCACAAAAATCCACATCGACACTAGTATGAAAGTTGCTGATGATGATCCAAACGAACGTTTAAGTGATGAAACAATCGCTAGACGTGGTGCTGAACTCGCTCGTGTTTGTGAAGATGCTTATCAAGAATTATTAAAAGAAGATCCAAATGCTGTTCGTCCAGTTTACATCGTTGGTTCTGAAGTCCCTATTCCAGGTGGAGCGACTGGAGACAATTCCGGTATGCAAGTTACACGTGTTGAAGACTTCAAAAACACAGTTGCTACTTTCGAAAAAGCATTTAAAGACCAAGGATTAGAAGAAACTTGGAAAGATGTTATCGCTGTTGTTGTTCAACCAGGTGTTGAAGAAAAAGATGCTGGATGCACTGAATATGATCGTGCTAAAGCAGCTGAATTAATGGCAAGCATTAAAGAATTCCCAAATATCGTCTTCGAAGGTCACTCCACTGACTATCAAACAAAATACAAATTACGCGAACTCGTTGAAGACGGTGTAGGCGTATTAAAAGTTGGTCCAGGATTAACTTATGGTGCTCGTGAAGCTCTTTTCTCTTTAGCATATATCGAAGAAAATATGTTCCACGGACGTGAAGATGAAACAAGCCACTTCATCGACGTTTTAGAAAAAGCAATGTTAGAAACACCAAAGAACTGGGCTAAACACTACCATGGTAACGAAAACGAATTATGGTTCAAACGTAAATTCTCATTCTCCGATCGTTCTCGTTACTACATGCCAAATCCAGAAGTAAAAGCTGCAATGGATAAAATGTTTGAAAACTTGCGCAAAGAAGGTATCAACCTTGCTGCATTATCTCAATTCATGCCAATGCAATATACAAAAGTACGTGAAGGTGTTCTTCAAAACGATCCAGCTGAATTAGTTAAAGATCGCGTGAAAAACACAATCGATGAATACCGCTTTGCGACTCATCAAAACGAACTTTAATCCTTATATATACACTCCTTTCTAATTTGACCCCGATCCCCCCTTTGCAGATCGGGGTCATTTCTTATTCCCGATACGAAATCTATATTTATTTCTTAGCGAATTTTCGCAAAATGAGAGCTTTTATGATTTTTTTGGTAACATAGACTCATGGAAAAATATTATGAAAAACGAATCCCCAATGGGTGGTTATTCTCTTTGCTCTTGTTAGCTTTAGCTGGTCTAGCTGCAGGAGTATTCCTCGACTTGCGTTTAGCATCTTGGATTTTTGATCCACAAGCGAATTGGGCTCAAATCTTTGCTGCTGTTTCTCCGGTTCCGGCTTTTTGGGGACTTGGTGCTGCTGGCTTTTTGACAATCGATATTTTCCGCAATGGCAAATATTGGATTTTAGGATGGCTCATTGGCTTTGTCTTCCTTGCCATCGGCCCCATCTACATGGCTGACTCGTTCATGGATGAGTTACGTTTTGGTTGGATTCTTGCTTGGATTTCTGGTTTATTGATCAGCACACTTCCTGCCTTACTTTATGCTTTCTTGATGCGTAAAGCGACAGTCGAAGACAAAATTAAATGTATTGTGATTTTACTGATCGTTTGTGTCGGCTCGATCCTTATCGTTCAAGTCACAAAACGAATTTGGTCTAGACCGCGCTACATTTTGATTCAACAGTATACGGATGTGCCATTTAGTCCTTGGTATAAACCCGCTCGTTCAATTGCTGAACAATTCCCAAATGTAATGAGTGCGAATTCAGATATGTTCCGCTCCTTCCCTTCTGGACATTCTCAATCCGTTGCTTGCCTATTTTTATGGGCTTTAATTCCAATCTTCACCAATAAAGGAAGCGTTCATCTTTCGATGATCATTGCTTCAATTTTATCCATCGCCACCATGGCCAGCCGTATGGTTTTAGGCGCTCACTTTTTAAGTGATGTTTGTGCTGGCTTTGCGATTACTTATCTTTTATTTGCGATTTGTTGTTGGGCATTCAAACTCACCCGCAAAAATCCAGATGAAGATGAGTATTATGATGATGAATATGAAGAAGATTTAGAATAAAACAAATCGATGAATACTAAAAAATCCTGGTCAAGAGCAATTACTCATAGCCAGGATTTTTCTTTTCTTATTGAATATTTTTATCTGTTTGAATCGTTCGCTTTTTATATTACCAAGCGACCGCAATATCGAGTTGTTGATGATTACTTAAAGCAAATGTTCCAGTATCACAAACAATCCCCATCCCCAGTGAAGTCATAATGAGTGATCCGCGAGGACGAGTTGGTAAGTGAGCGGCAACCATGACATAATCACCTAACATTTTCACACCATCTTCTCGTACCCAATATGGATCTTTATTGCCCATAGAGCGCATAATTTTAACTACTCCGCCCATTGGCAAGTTATAATATGTTTCTTTTCCTGATGGTCCATAATTGACGCCATTGACGCGGTTAAGCACTGAACCATCATATTCATAGCCAAGATCTGGAGTTTGTAAAACATTACTCAACTGATCTTTTATTTCTTCATTTCCTTCTTCTTCAAGAATTTCTTCGATCGTTGCAATTTCTCGAATAAAATCATCTTCTGATAATTGAACCCCTTTAACTTTTGCTAAAGCTGTATCATATCTTTCTTGTTGTTTTGCGCTTTTGTCTAAAACAGCAAGTACATCTGGTTTCATTTCATCAACGATATCCACACAAGCTTCTTCGATAAAAACTTGCTCATTTACTACTTCTATTTGAGCAGCTTGAACAGCCGGACAGTAAGATTCTGAATTGCCCATTGCGAAAATTGGTACGCTATTTAGCCCGATGCATCCAGCAAATGCGATTGCCATTATTCGTTTTTTCATTCTTTGTCATCCTTTCAGCTATTAAGCATTTCTGAACTTAATAATGAGGTTTCCTGAAATACTATATATAAAGCGTTTTTTGGAAATACCTGCATTAGAATAGCAAGATTCTAGAATATGCTCAAGTTTTCGGGCGTTTTCCAATCTTTTTCCATAGATAAAGCGTATTTACATATGAAAATGAAAGAAGTAAGCGCAAAATGCATGCGTTTCCATAAATGAAAATATTTCTAAAAAGTTTATTTTTTCATTAGATTTTTGAACAAAATGTGCTTTTAAGATATTTTTTTATCCCGATTAGACAATACATTTTGACCCTTTTCCTCAAAAAAAAAGATCGAAGATTTCTCTTCGATCTTTTAATTATTTGTAAAGAATTAGTGAATTAGACTACTGTTTTTCCATGTCTGCTTCTACAGCATCCATATCGAGCTGATAGAAAGCTTTTGCACCTGGGTATTGAGCAACAGAAACTGTTCCACGTTTGTTCAATTCGTCTTCGATACGAATTAAACGGTTGTATTTAGCGATACGGTCAGTTCTGGATAAAGAACCAGTTTTGATTTGTCCAGCGTTTGTACCAACAGCAATATCAGCGATAGTGGAATCTTCAGTTTCTCCGGAACGGTGGGAAACTACAGTTGTGTAGTTATGTTTCTGAGCTAATTCGATAGCATCGAATGTTTCAGTTAATGTACCGATTTGGTTAACTTTGATTAAGATTGCGTTAGCAATACCTTTTTCGATACCTTCTGCAAGGATTTTTGGGTTTGTAACGAATAAGTCGTCACCAACTAATTGGATACGTTTACCAAGAGCGTCTGTAAGTTTTTTCCAGCCGTCCCAGTCACGTTCACCAAGACCATCTTCGATAGAAATGATTGGATATTTTTCAACCCAGTTTTTGTACATTTCGATCATTTCTTCAGAAGTTTTGTTTCCGCCGCCAGATTTTTTGAGTTCGTATAAACCAGTTTCGTGGTTGTGGAATTCAGAAGCAGCAACGTCCATAGCGATCATGATGTCTTTACCTGGAACGTAACCAGCTTTTTTAGTAGCTTCAACAAGTAATTCTAATGGTTCTTCGTTTCCGTCTTTGCAGGAAGGAGCGAATCCACCTTCGTCACCAACGTTAGTGTTGTAACCTTTAGCTTTTAATACAGCTTTTAAGTTGTGGAATACTTCAGCAGACATACGTACAGCTTCTTTCACAGAAGTAGCACCTACTGGCATGATCATGTATTCCTGGAAGTCTACTGTGGAGTCAGCGTGGCTTCCACCGTTGATAACGTTGCACATTGGAACTGGCATAACGTGAGCGTTAGCACCACCAACATAGTTATAGAAAGGAATTCCATAGTAGTCAGCAGCAGCCCAAGCAGCAGCCATAGATACTGCTAAAGTAGCGTTTGCACCGAGGTTAGATTTGAAATCTGTACCATCAAGTTCAAGCATAGTTTTATCGATCAGAATTTGATCAGTTACATCCATACCGATAATAGCTGGAGCGATGATGTTATTTACATTGTCAACAGCTTTAGTTGTTCCTTTACCGAGGTAACGAGTTTTGTCTCCGTCACGAAGTTCAAGAGCTTCTCTTTCACCAGTAGAAGCACCACTTGGTACCATAGCGCGTCCAAAAGCACCAGATTCAGTTGTGATTTCGCATTCTACAGTTGGATTTCCACGAGAGTCAAGGACTTCACGTGCGTAAACATCTGTAATAATAGGCATGTCTATATCCTCCTTTGCCTTCTTTACTGAAAAATTATAACACATCAACAAGGTCTTTCGTTACTGTCATTCACGCAATTATATATTTTCAGCTAATTGTAAAAGGTAACTTACCTTACGAGATTTTATACCGTTTTTTAAGGGATGTTTGCTTCTTTTTGACTATAAGTGATTTCAAGCTAGATTCGTTTTCAAAACATCTCAAAGAACAGTCATCATTTTAATTTTTCTTTTTCTATAAATTCAATTTAAAAAACAATTTTTGATGGTATTTAATTTTCTCTCGGAAACTTGATACCAAAAACTTAAATCCAACAACACAAACGAACCGTTTTATTGAGTAAAAAGCAGATTTAACCCGAAAACACCATTATAATTTCTGACAAATCAATTCATTTTTTCAACTTTTATTATCCACAAATAAATGATTATATAATATGTTAAAATCTATAGTGCCAAAGATTATAACGGAGGAAACAGATGAATTTAGATAGTAGTAAGCCTTTATATTTACAAATAGAGGCTGATATAAAAAACAACATTCTATCCAAAAAATATAAACCAGGCGAAAAACTGCCTACAGAAAATGTACTGAGTGAGCAATATGAAGTAAGTAAAATTACAATACGAAAAGCTATACAAAAGTTATCTGATGAAGGTTTTGTTAAAAAAGTTCAAGGAAAAGGCACTTTTGTTACTTACCAAAAAGATAAACTACTTTTAAATAAAACTTCAGGATTCAAAGAAGTTTTATCAACGAAAGGGCATTCAGCAAAAAATGAAGTAATTCAAGCATCTTTTCTGAATGCAGATGAAAATATTTCTGATAAATTGTCGATTCCAATGGATACAAAAACAGTCTATTTAGAAAGACTTGTATGGGAAGATAATGAACCCATGGCACTTGATAAGATTTATTTTGAAAATGATAAATTTCCCGATTTTATCACAAAACTAGATGACAATCGTTCTTTCTATCAAATTTTAGAGGAATCATATGCGATCAAACCTAAAAACTCTGTCTTAGAAATCAACGGGATTAGTGCAAACAGTCATCAAGCAGATATATTGAAATGTAATATCGGAGATCCTTTATTTTATATCAATAAAATCAGCTATGACGAAAATAATAAACCGATCCACTACTCTATAACAACAATTCGTTGCGATCGAATCACTTATGTAGTCTTTAATAATGATACAACGACCACGAATGAAAAAATCAAATCCTAAAAACTTAAAAAGTCCACAACTAGAACATTGAATTTCTAATTGTGGACTTTTATCTAGAATGATTTTTACAAAATTCCAATAGCGCTTGTAATTAATCCAGTAACGATGATTCCGATCAACAGAACATTCGTATTTACTTTCTTTTGAATCAGTGTATAAATACCTAGAGTAAAAACTAGCGGTAATAATTTAGGGAAGATGGTATCCAACATTTCTTGTAAAACAAGTTGTGTACCCCCTGTTTGGAACTGTAATGGTGTAGTGATATTAACCATGCTTGCTACCATTCCACCAATAACTGCCAATCCCACAATAGAGGCAAAATGCATGACACGATCCATCAAGCCTTCTTGATAGAGTTTTGCTAAATACTTATTCCCTGAATTGTATCCTAAGAATGTCGCATAATACGCTGCAAGCAACGAAGGAATGGCAAATAAACCTACTGCTAAAATTGGCCCCAAAATACTTCCTTGTTGCGCGAAAGATAAACCAATACCGAACGTAATGATTCTCAATGTACCTTGGAAGAAACTATCCCCGATACCAGCAAACGGTCCCATAAGACTGGTTTTGATCATGGAAATAGATTCAGTTTGGAACTCACCCTCTTCAGAATTTGCATTTTGTTCTTCCATAGAAGCAGCCAATCCCATAATGAATGGAGTCATTTGAGGGGTACAGTTAAAGAATTCCATATGGCGCTGATAGGCTTCTTTTTTTCTTTTCTCATCGTTTTTATACAATTTATCGAGAACAGGAGCCATTCCGTACATAAAGCCCATATGCATTTGACGTTCATAGTTCCAGGAACACATGATCGTCAACGAATGTAAAAATACTCGACGCAAATCTTTTTTTGTTATTTGGTTATTTTTGTTTTCTTCCATAAGATTACGCCTCCTTTTTAGCATAGATCACTCGATCTAAGATAAATGCCAAAATACCTGAATACAACGTAATGGCGATCAGATCAAGTCCTGAATAAGCTACTAGCAGGAACCCTAAAAGAAAATATGGGAACATTTTCTTGGATAGCATTGAGCTCAATAGCATAGCAAACCCTAAAGCAGACAATAAATTTCCAGCTACAGTTAAGCCGTTTGTAATCACTTCTGGAATTTGTTCTACTAGACTTGCAACCAAATCAGCACCCAAATAAATCGTTAAGAAAATTGGGATAAAATAAACTAAAGCATTAAAGATAAATGACCACCACAAGTGAATATGGATAGCCTTTTTGTATTTTCCGTCTTCAATCGCGCGATCGGCGATGTGAGAAAATTGAGCAATAACCATTCTCATGATGATACTTAAGAATTCACCCGCAACCGCTACAGGAATCGCAATTGTAAGTGCTTCTTCAGTTGATGCACCAGATAAAATTGCAAATGCTGTTGCGATAATACTGCCAAATTGCATGTTAGGTGGACCCGCTGCCCCAATAGAAACAAATCCCATTGAAATCAATTCTAGCGAGGCGCCTAGTGTAATCCCTTTTGTTAGATCGCCTAACACTAACCCTGCTAAGGAACTGAGGATCAGAGGTCGACCAATATTCTGACGTCCGATTAATCTCGAATCGATTACGCCGATAACGCCAACTAATCCTAGTAATATAGCCTCAATTAGCATACTACTCATCCTTTCTTTTTAATCATTTATATCGTTTTATTATTTGCTGAAATCAACATTCTCTACTGGTGATGTTGGAACCATTTGAACATATATTTTTTTGCCTTCTGCAATGAGTTCTTGTGTTGCTTTTAATTCTTTTTCGTTTAAGAAAACTGCTTTTCCATATTGTTTTGAATCTGATTTTTTCGCCACGCCACCAAAATTAATTTCCGTTACATCTGGTAATTCTTTTGTTAGTCTTAGCGCTTCTTCAGGTCCTTTAACCAAAATCATAATGTTTTTGCTATTTTCTTCTTCAACTAATCGTTTCAATTGTGAAAATGGAATAATGCTTAATTCACAATCAACAGGTTTAGCGATATTCAAAGCCATAACGCTAATTGGATCGTTAGGAACTTTATCATCCGCAACGATGATATAGTCTACAGATAGCTGCTTAGTCCAAGAAAAAATCACTTGGCCATGCAATAAGCGGTGATCAACACGCACAAGTTTAATCATAATTTTCCTCCGTCTATAATAATTTGTTATAGAATACCAAACTATTTTTGGCATTATTGATTATACTGTCAATATTTAATTCATCCCACGAAGTCCCACTTTTCTTTGCAATCATTAATTCCAAGACAAATGGTAAATTTACTCCTGCCACCAATTTTCTTGATTCTGACATAAATGGAGCTGCCATGTTCGCTGGTGTACCTCCAGGTAAGTCGACTAGGATAACCATATTTCTGCTTTTATGTTTATCTTCAATGATTACATTAAGTTTCTCAGAGAATGTATCAAGAGGTTCTCCTTCTTCAAAAGAAACAGTTTCTAGGTCAGCTTCATCAATATCTAAAATCAGTTTTAGCGCACTAAAATATCCTTTTGATAACTCAGCATGTGTAACCATCAAAATATCAAAGTCATCTCTCATAAACATTCACCTATTTTACTCTTTCATCATTTGTTCAATAAACGGTATAGCATCATTCAAACTTGGAAGAACTTGCTTGGCCATTTTGATTTGTTCTTGATCAGGATCTATTAAATCCGGGATCAAAATGCAAGGAATATCCGCACGATAAGCTGCCGTTATTCCCACCTTTGAATCTTCAAAAACTAAAGCATCTTTATTGTTTGTTCCTGTCTTCTTCAAGACCTCTAGATAGATGTCGGGAGATGGTTTCTTGTTACAGATATCATCTCCACAACATATACAATCAAAATTGGAATATAAACCAACTCGCTTTAACCTCTCCTCTGTCAACAAACGAGAAGTTGAAGTTGCTACAGCCATACGGATCTTATTTTTCTTCAAAAACGAGAGAATTTCGTAAACGCCAGGCTTAACTCTGAGTTCTTTTCTAAGTCTTTCCAATCCAATTTCACGGGCTGTTTCAAGAAACTCTTCAGGTGTACAGTGCCCCTGTAGTTCTTGATGTAAAATTTGTCCAACTGATTCACCGCTATATCCAACCACTTTCTTAAAAAGTGATTTGCCGGCTATATCTGGTGAATATTCTTTTGCAACATCTATCCATACTTCTTGCCACACCCTTTCGGTGTCAAGTAGCAAACCATCTACATCAAAAATCACCAGACTCAGTGACATATTTCCCTCCTGCGATTAATAGCTCATTTGCCACATATAGCGGCGAACATCTAATGAATGACCTCTTTCGAATGCGATAGCTTCAACAAACAGACGAATTACAACACCGGAAAGAATTGCTGCGATGTATTGTTTTGCTTCAGGAGCAACACCATCTAACTGTAAATCGTTTTGATCTAAAACTAATAATTTATCAGTAAATTTAGTCGCAAAATCTTCAACACGCTGATCTAAGTGACGAGTATTTCCCATGCTCTTAACTAACATGAAAGGTACATCGTAATCTGTGATTTCGAATGGTCCGTGGAAATATTCCCCTGAATGGATGCATCCAGAATTAATCCATTGCATTTCCATAAACCAGCACATTGCTGTTGAATAAACTTCACCATAGTTGATACCGCTACCGATCGTATAAATGATAGGATCACGTTTTTGCGCTTTTGCCCAGTTTTTAGCGTCTTGCGCATATTGTTCCTTCGCAGCGTTGCTCAATTCTGTTAATTTTTCTAATTCTTTAAGACAAACATCCCATTTAGGATTTGGTGCTAATACATTTAGTAAGCTAAACAATAACCCATATAAGATTCCTTTGTTTTTATCAGAATCGCTAACATCTTTTCCCCAATCATAATGAACTGGATATTCAGCTGCTTCCCACAGTGGAGAACCTTCTAAGTTAGATAAACAAATTGTGACTGCTCCTTTTTCACGAGCTAATTTTGTTGCTTCAACAGTTTCAGGTGTATTTCCTGAATGTGAGCAAGAAATTACTACTGAATTTTCATTTAAGTTTTTTGGTGTATCATACACAAATTCATTAGCTGTATAAACATGAGATGGAATTGTGCTTTCTTTATCAAACAAATACTGCCCTGCCATAAGCACTGCTTGAGAACCACCACAAGCTACAAAATATACTTCATTAACCTCCTTTCTATTCGCAACTGCTTCAACCGCTTTTTTAATTTGATTTTCGTGTAAGTCTCTCATAAACCCTCCAAATTGATTATATATCATTATCTGTCCTTACATGATCATTATATATGATATGTTCTTTTTATTGCAAGCGTTTTCTATTCTTTTTTTTATCTTTTTTCGTTCGCAACAAAATGATTAGGATCTACCTTCACTGCATAGTTAAATCAAGCATTTTTTCTTTATTTAAAGCAATATTGGTCTTTTTGTAGGATCAACGGATTTGCTCCACCGCTTTCTCACCCCCAACCTCACGGACACGTTCACTGTTTTTCAGTCGCTATATTTCACCAAACTATAGCTCTATTTAGACCTTCCAACAGCTACTCCTTCCGATCAACGATTAATGATTTAGTATTTTAATCAGTCATTTTCATTTTTCAACATTTTATGTAAATAATTTCATTCGTTTTCTGTAAATAATTGTAATCACCCCTGATTCTTCGATATCATTCATTATTCCTACATAAAACAAAGCGTTTTCACACAAATCCAGTTGTACATTCTCTTCTCCTTGCAGTATTCCCTAAACTTTTGAGCATTCTATTTTTTCTAATTCGTCTACTGATAATCGAGTAAGGTCCATTTAAATCCCTCTCACATCACTCAGCATGCCAATCGGCACTGAGCAATTCGTATACATGTATCATGGAAAACCTCTGAAATAGTTGAAAAGATATCCTCCATGGATTGAAGACCTTCTCTGTTCAGATGTGTATTTTTTCCACGTCTGTAACTTTCTTTCACATGATTCCTAAACCGTCCTTCCTTACTTATCTTCAATGACCTCTAGGTTTGTCTCGTCTCACGGATTTGTCGGATTTACCGTGTAGGAATGCATTCAAGATTTTTACAGTAAAAGTAATACATTCAGCTCTTCGCTCCATTCCCATTACAGGAGTTTCTTCACTACCACAACCTTTGTTGACGTTCTGCCATTCGTCGTTACTGCGTAAAGGATCTTGCCGGGTAAGGTCATATATCTTTCATTCCATCTACCCGCCACATTTACCCCAGACGGTATCCGCAACTATTACGATTTGCGCTGCTTTGCACGCTCATCCCCAGTCTGTGGCCTGATGTGATTCGTGTTCCTCGGGCCGGAACTTCGCCGCCAGCTTCTTTCAGAGTCCCCGTTACCGGTGAACCCCTTGCCTTAAGCGAATGGTTTGCGGTTGCGATGATACGCTAACATAGTAGACTTGCACCACAAGATGTATGTCATGCCCGACAAACAGAAAAAAGCACTTCTCAGATTAACTCTAAGAAGTGCTCTTGTTATCATGCATATTTATCATCGATACGATGAATTCATTTTATTTTTTGTACAGTTTTGATTCGGCTGGAATCTTGTCATTAACCATTAAAAGGTTTAACCTTCATGTCCATTTTCTTCGTGAACTGTAAAGATCAATGTACCTTCAGAATTCAACACTCATCCTTTTTCTTGGACTTTTTGTAAAAAGCGTTGGCGAATTGCTTGGCTTTGAGATTTGTTTTCAACGCTTAAAACGATGCGGAATGCATGAATACCTTGTTGTTGCAATTGGTCGATTTGATCTATGCAATCGATTGCGTCTTCATCAAAGATCTGCATATTGCAATCCACATTGCCATACAAGTATGCAAGCTTTCCATCTTTGCCTTTTAAACTATATTGATGTTGACGACATAAAGCGCAATGTTTACGTTGCCCATCTTTTAATGCCGTATTGACTGGACAATGCTTCATCACCATCAATCGTGGCTTTTCATAGACTGTATAAATCACTGGGGCATTAAATCCATAACGTGATTTAAATGCCGCTAAAAGATCCGCTCTTCCCGATTTAGACAATTCCCCTGAAAGTACGGCGCCCTGATATCCGAGCTCTAAAAGTGCTGCTAAGGCATAGGAGTTTGTGATATTCATATTTTCAACGATTTGACCTTCACCTAAGTGATCGCAATACAATCCTTGATCGTGGATTAAAGACGCTTTATGCGTAGAATTTTCAAGAGGAAATTCACTGACTTGTAACAATCCATCGGTAATTGCTTGTTCTTGTTTGGTGATTTCAACAAAACTTGCTGGTTGCGCACATGGATTTAATGTGAAGTCATAATCGAACTCTTGTATATCTTGTTTTTGAGATCGTTTTTGATCCAATTGTTCCAAAGCAAGGCGACGCAGTTCGTTGACCATTTTATTTGGAATAAACGGATTGTCGCCAAGTTGAATTTCAATATGACGAACACTTGCCCAAGAGTTTCCAGTTTTCGATAAGGCGTGTTCAATTTGTTCTGGTGAGGTTGGTGCTGTTTTGGCTTGTTGCAGTTCCCCTTGTTCGACTTCTACTGTATGCATGCCATCCGTTGCGACAAGGCGTAAAGGTTGGCCAATTTGAGTTGCTTCAAAATAGAAGTCGACATTTGCTTGCGGTTTATTCTTTTTAATCGCATTTTCGACTTCTTTTGTCATTTCAAAGCTCGATGTCCGTCGAACAATCGCACCTTTGTTGACGCGTTGATTGATTTTAATATCGACAATTTGTCCCGCTTTCGCTTTATTGATGAGTTTTCCTTTTGCATCATAAATAAAGTTTGCGACACCACCGGCTTCATATTGTCCAGAAACAAAGCGTAAGCCATCATTTTGACAAAGATCAGCACTCAATTTTACCCGGACCCGGTCATTTTTTTGGAATAACACTTCACCAATCTCTACACCTTGGTGATTAGACGTTTTGGGGTTCATTAAGCTTAACCCCGTTTGTTCAAATGTATGTCCGAGTGTATAGCCTCGGTTAAAGGCCGTTTTGAGTTGATTTAATTGTTCTGCAGTCAGCGGATGCCCGGCAATTGCCATTTTTGCGGCATGAACACTTTGATAGACATATTCTGGAGATTTCATTCGTCCTTCAATTTTAAACGAATATACTCCTGCTTGATGCATGCGTTCGATTTTGTTGATTAAAGACAAGTCGCGTGGTGAAAGTAAATAACGCCCTTGAGTTGCAACAGGTTTACCATCTTCTAAAAGCGTATATTCCATACGACAAGGTTGAGCACAAGCCCCTTTATTTCCCGAACGATCATAGCGCACTTGGGAAAAACGACATTGTCCCGAATATGAAATGCATAAGGCTCCATGGACAAATGCT
Source organism: Allobaculum stercoricanis DSM 13633 (assembly GCF_000384195.1). Lineage (GTDB taxonomy): Bacteria > Bacillota_I > Bacilli_A > Erysipelotrichales > Erysipelotrichaceae > Allobaculum > Allobaculum stercoricanis. The sequence continues at coordinate 1,580,008 of NZ_KB913034.1, forward strand.
TCGAGTTCCATCCCCGTTTTGGCACATGCTTCAATTTGTTCAATCGTTGCTTCTCTGGCCAAAACGACACGCTTAATTCCTAATTTTCTTAATTGTTCAATTTGATAAGGCGTAGTCACCGACAGTTGGGTAGAGGCATGTAATTCCAGTTGAGGAAGACGATGATGCAATAAATGGATCAAACCTAAATCTTGAACGATGAGTGCATCTACACCCATTTCATGAAGTGCTTTAGCAAAGGAATAAGCTTGTTCCATTTGATCTTCTTCAATCAACGTATTCATCGTGATATAGATCTTTTTGGACACTTGATGAGCTTGTTCGATAACCTCTTTGGCTTGTTCTAATGTAAAGTTTTGGGCAAAGGCACGAGCGCCAAATAAAGGAAGGCCAAAATAAACGGCATCAGCTCCTGCCGCAAAAGCTGCTTTCAATGATTCCATATTTCCCGCTGGCGCTAATATTTCAACATTCATTGTCATGTTCCTTTCTGCTCTTTCAAGCTCATATATTGATCAATTTTTTGAACTTTCTTGTTTTGATCTGATTCAATTGGATCATTCAGTTCAGAAAAAAACAAGCAGTATTAATCTGCCTGTTCACTTTTTTCTTTATAGTATTTTTCAATCGCATCAAATGTTTCTTGGCTAATAACATGTTCGATTCGACAAGCATCATTTTCTGCGGTTGTTTGGTCTACACCGATCGACATTAACATCTCCGTAAAGAAAACATGTCGTGCATATGTTCTTTCTGCGACCTCTTTGCCTTTTGGGGTTAACACCAAAAATTTCTTTTGTGTCACTTCCAATAAGCCTTCATCTGATAATAGCTTAACAGCATGAGACACTGAAGGTTTAGAAAAACCAAGATGACTCGCAACATCTACGCTACGCACATTTGGCAGCTTCGATGAAAGAACAAGTACAGATTCTAAATAGTCTTCTACGGACTCGGTGAGTTTAGAGTCTTTTTTCATTGGTTGCATGCTTCCAGTTTAGTTAACACTAACTTTTTAGTCAATCTAGATGCTACTTCTCAAGTTGTTTTACATCAAATTCACTTAAAACTCGCAAAAAGAAGAGTCCTGTCTTCTGTCATTCTGATTATATCTGTTACTTTATTTTTCTTATTCCTCATCAAATTTGCGATGCATAAAATGAATATGGATCATTTCGATCTCTTTTTTGTTTGAATCGTTTCCTTTTCCATTTTCAAATCTATCGATCTTAGCTAAACTTTTGTCTAGAAACAGGTGAACAATATGTTAGTGACTACACTCGGTTATTTATCCAAAGACAATCAAATTTTGATGTTACATCGCACAAGTAAACAAAATGATATCAATCACGATAAATGGATTGGAATTGGTGGCAAGTTAGAAGATGGCGAAAGCGTATTAGGTTGCATCCAACGGGAATGCAAAGAAGAAACGGGGCTGACATGGACCAATCCAACGCTTAAAGCTGTGATCACATTTAACTTTCGCAAACATCCTGAAGATCCGCTCTTTAGCGAATTGATGTTTTTGTATTGTGGTGGCCAATGGCATGGTGAAATGAAAGATTGTGATGAAGGCGAATTAGTTTGGATTGATCAAGATCAAATTTCTTCCTTAAACCTTTGGCAAGGAGATCGCATCTTTATGTACTACATGAATCAAGATCTGCCTTTGTTTTATATGGAACTCAATTACTTAGGTGATACTTTAATTTCCGCAACGTTCAATGAACAACCCGTTGATTTGCATGATTCACGATGGTCGAATTAAACGTTAGACCACCTTAAATTTTTAGCTTTTTATTCAAAAAGAAAACCGGAATTTGATTGGATAGAGATCCGTCAAATTCCGGTTATTTTTCTATTGCTTATTGAACTGGTTTTAATTCAATGATTTTTTCCCATGGTAATTCTGGGTCACCAAAATGGCCATAGTTTGTAGTACGTGCGTAAATTGGACGTCTTAAATCTAATTCATCTAAGATGTTTCCGACTTCGAAATTGAAGTTGTGTTTTACGACTTCTAAGATTTCTTCATCGCTGATTTTTCCTGTTCCAAATGTATCTACGCAAATGGAGATTGGTTGAGCACGACCAATCGCATAAGAAACTTCAACTTCTGCTTTATCGCAATAATGATTCGCAACTAAGTTTTTAGCTACCCAGCGAGAATAATATGCGGCAGAGCGGTCTACTTTCGTTGGGTCTTTGGAAGAGAAGCATCCGCCACCAATGCGGCCCATTCCTCCATAAGTATCGCAAACGATTTTACGACCTGTTGTTCCAGAGTCCCCGAAAGATCCACCGACTACGAAAGATCCACTTGGGTTAATGAAGTATTTTGTATTTTCATCTAATAATTCAGCTGGAATGACTGGATCGATGACTTCTTCTTTGATCAATTTTTTCAATTCTTCTTGCGTAATGTCTTTGGAATGTTGAGAAGATACAACGATTGTGTCGATACGAACTGGTTTATCATCTTTATATTCAACGGAAACTTGTGTTTTTCCATCTGGTTTTAAAAGATTTGGATGTTCTCTTCTCACTTTTGTTAACTGACGGCTTAATGTGTGTGCATAGAAGATTGGTGCTGGTAAATATTCAGGTGTTTCATTGGATGCATATCCAAACATAATTCCTTGGTCTCCAGCAGTAACAATGCGTTTTCCGTTTTCGTCACGGTTTACAGCATTGTGGATTTCTGGAGACTGTTGGTTTACGACAACAGTCACGTGATATTCTTCAGGATATCCGATTTTCTTTAATACGTCTTTTGCGATCTGTGCATAATCGATTTCTGCTTTCGTATTTGCTTCTCCATAAACCAAAATAAAATCATCTTTGATTGTCGCTTCAACAGCCATATTGGAATATGGATCTTGACTAATAGCGGCATCAACAATTGTGTCTGCAATTTGGTCACAGATTTTATCTGGATGACCTTCTGTTACAGATTCACTAGTAAAAATGTAGTTTTTCATCTTTTCTCCTTGTGTCTGGACGATAATAAAAAAAGCATACCGAAGTATGCTGGAATCTCATTCAAGCGACTTCGTATCGTCCGCGGCTGGACCACCTTTCTAAACTGAATGTTTTAGAGGTTGGTGCAGGGTCATTGAGCCGAGTCTCTCGCCTGCTCTTGATATCTATTCGTGATTATAAATCAAAAGTCCTGAAATACAATACACAAAACACAACTTTTATGCAACCCTTCTTGAATTGATATAGGATTGATTTTTGTTAGAAAAAATCATTCTTTTTTCATTTAAATGAACAAGAACGATCTATTTCCATTGTTTCCAAAAGTTTTCAAAAACACTTAGTATATCGCAAATCTTTATCTTCTTTATTCTTCTTGCCAACCGGCATAATACACACAAGAGTCTTCAATATAAACAGGCAGGTTAACTGGTACTTTAGCTTCTTCATCCATATACCATCCCGTAAAAAAGTAGCCTTCGCGAGTTGGCGCTTGGGGTAAAACGAGTTCTTCTTGATATTGATAAACTTGCGATTGAACATCACTTCCCCCACGTGAATTATAGCTTACTGTATATCCGCCATTTCTTGATCCCAAAAACATCAGTGCAGCAATTAAGGCAATTCCAAGTACGATCACAATAGATAGTGATCGCACTGAAATATTGAGACCTTTATACAGACCGCCATCGTTTTTTGGCTGATCGGTTTGTTCATTTTGCGGGTTTGGTTTGTTTTCAAAATCCGTCATACATCTTACTTCCTTTTTTAATATTCATTTTACTCCAAAATAGAAATCCTTTTCGTTAATTGCTTTTGGTTTTTCCTTAAAAAAACAACAGTCTGCTCTACAGTAAAGAGCAGACCGTTGCTAGAAAGGGTAAATACCTTAGAGATAGGTAAAAGTGAAATTGAAGAATATTTTTATTTCTTCGTGAGATATTTTCTCATGTCGATTGCGCAGGCAACGAGGATGATAATACCTTTAATTACGTAAATGTAGTTTTGGTCAACAGCCATGTAGCTCAAACCAGTGAAGATGATTTGAAGCAACAATACACCAATGACGATACCGGAAATACGTCCAGTACCACCGACGAAGGATACACCGCCGATTACGCAAGCAGCGATCGCATCACATTCATAGTTGAAACCTGTGTTGGCGTTAACGGATGCAATACGTGCACCATCGATAAAACCAGTTAAAGAGTACATGATTGCAGCAAGAACGAATACCATGATGATTGTACGAGATACGTTTACACCAGATACTGTAGCAGCTTCTTCGTTAGAACCTACTGCGAACATGTTTTTACCGAATGTTGTTTTGTTCCAAATCACCCACATTAATACGACTAATACGATCGCATAAAGAACATAGAATGGAACGATTGCACCGCCAATTGTGAACATTGTTCCATTGATGATATTTCTGTATGTTGGGTCGAATCCAGAAAGAGTCTGACCGTTGTTTGTACCTAATTTTAAGTAAATCAAGATAATACCGTAAGTAATCAGCTGAGTTGCTAATGTTACGATAAATGGGTGAAGCTTAAATTTTGCAACAGAGAAACCGTTGATAAAACCGATTAATGCACAGACAGCCATCGCAGCCAATAATGGAACGATAATAGGTAATGGTTCCAAACCTGGGAAAATACGGTTATCTGTAATGGACATAGATGCAATGATTACGGCAGCAAGACCAACCATACGTCCAGCCGAAATATCTGTACCAGTTAATACGATACATCCACCAATACCTAATGCGATTGGTAGTTTAGCAGCAGTTAAGTTAATAATGTTAACGAGAGAACGAACAGATACATATTTTGGTTCTTGAATTGCGATGACGATAACCGCAATCAGAATGATGATATACATCGCGTTGTTCAACAATAATGAAGAAATCGCACGGCGTTTATCCTTCTGGTTCATCTGTTTGTAATTATCGAGCCAGATCTGGATACGATTGCGTTTCTTCGCTTTTGTACTTTCTGACATTTTCTTTCTCCTCTTATACGTACTTGGCAGCCAGTGTCATAATTTCTTCCTGGCTTGTGTTATCAGCATCGACTTCTCCAGCAAGGCGTCCACCGGACATAACGAGAATTCGGTTACATACACCTAATAATTCAGGCATTTCGGAAGATACCATCATGATTGTCTTACCTTGTTTTGCAAGGTCGCTGATCAATTCATAAATTTCGTATTTCGCACCAACGTCGATACCACGGGTTGGCTCGTCTAGAAGTAAGATTTCTGGTTGCGTTAATAACCAACGGCCAAGAATAACTTTCTGTTGGTTTCCCCCTGATAATGTAGAGATCTTAGTTTGCTGATTTGGTGTTTTAATGCGCATTGCATTAATTGACCATTCTGTATCAGCTTTCATTTGCACATCGGAAAGAATACCCATTTTTGTGTAGTTTTTTAGATTCGCAATTGTTGTGTTGTTACGAATATCCAGGATTCCGAAGATTCCTGTTGCACGACGTTCTTCAGTAAGCAATGCGAAGCCATTTTTTACTGCTTGTCGTGGATTGTTGATCTTCACTTCTTTACCGTGCAATTTAATTGTTCCATCTTTACGTGTCGCATAACCAAAGATTGTTTCTAAAAGTTCAGTACGACCTGCACCATCCAGACCCGCAACACCGAGGATTTCTCCTTTGTGCGCATTGAATGTTACATCCCGTAAATGGGAATACAATCCGCTTAATCCTTCGACTTCAAGAGAAACTTCTTTTTCTACTTTGTTGTCTTTTGGTGGGAAGCGGTTTGTTAGTTCACGACCAACCATCAGTTTGATGATTTTATTCATATCCATGTCTTCAACAACTTCTGTTGCAACCCATTGACCATCACGCATGACTGTAATTTCATCGGAGATTCGTAAAATTTCGTCCATTTTGTGAGAGATATAGATAATTGCAACGTTGTTGTCACGCAACATGTTGATAATCTTGAATAAGTGTTCAACTTCTTCTTCAGTTAATGAGGAAGTTGGTTCGTCAAATACGATAACTTTAGAGTTGAAAGAAACCGCCTTAGCAATTTCAACCATCTGTCTTTCGGCAACAGGCATTGTTGACATGACTGTTTTTGGATTGACATCGATTTCTAATTTATCGAATACAGCTTTTGTCCCTTCATACATTTCTTTTTCAGAAACGATTCCGTGACGAGTTGGATAACGGCCAAGCCAAATGTTATCCATAACATTACGTTTTAATGCTTGGTTTAACTCCTGATGCACCATCGCCACACCATTTTCAAGCGCTTCTTTAGAGTTTTTAAAATTAATTTCTTTCCCGTCAAACAGGATAGTTCCATCATCTTTTGAATAAACCCCAAATAAACACTTCATCAGTGTAGATTTACCAGCACCGTTTTCGCCCATAAGAGCATGAACGGATCCAGCACGGACATTCAAGGAAACACCATCTAGCGCTTTTACGCCAGGGAAAGCTTTTGTGATGTTCTTCATTTCGAGAACAACAGGGTGAGCTTTTTTCCAGACTTCGTCATGAACAGTTGTGTTCTTTTGACCTACAGCAGCGCCTAGAGCATTACTTTTCGCCTGATTTGGTTCCATGTAAAATCCTTTCTTTTTTCTCATTTTTCAAAGGAAGAGACGCAACGATTTGGGTTGCGAATCGAATCATACTTATAAAAGTAGCCACGGATAAGCAAGTATCCGTGGCTACTTAATAATTTTAAATTATTAAACTAGGATGCTTTGTATTCAGAATAAGGAATGTTAATTCTCCATGTGCCGATTACGTTAGCTGCATCAAGGGAATCAAATTTATCTTTATCAGAAGTCATGTTTTGAACCATTGTGCAGATCGCTTTAGCCATACCTTCACCATCTTGTTTGATTGTTCCAGTCATTTTGCCTTCGTCGATTGCTTTTTTTGCATCGTCTAATGCGTCTACACCGAAGATTGGGATAACTTTGCTTCCTTCTTCACCAGTGTTATAACCAGCGTTCTGTAATGCAGACATAGCACCAAGAGCCATTCCGTCGTTGTTCGCAATTACGCATTCGATCATATCGCCGTTGTCTTCATTGTATTGAGACAGGGCATTTTGCATGATGTCTGTTCCTTGAGCGGAAGACCAAGCACCATCTTTATCTAATTCATATTTTGTTGGAGCATCAGCTTTGTAGTAAGCAAGAGGTTTGTGACCTTCAGCTTCAAGTTTAGCGTTAGCGTTTTCAACACCATATTGAGTACGAGCGTCTGCTTCCGCGTTACCTTCTTGACCTTTTAACATCATGTAGGAGATTTCTCCGTCACCGTTTAAGTCAACTGCTTCGAAGTTAGCGTTTAAGTAGTCACCAACCATGTCACCTTGCATTTTACCAGCCATTTCGTAGTCAGTTCCTACGAATGCTGCTTTGTCGTATGCAGTGATTACATCTTCGTCAACAGAACGGTTGAAGAAGATTACTGGGATACCAGCTGCTTCAGCCATTTCAATGATATTTTTAGCTGCGTCTTTTGAAGCTGTATCAACAACGTTTACAACGAGCATTTTAGAACCTTTAGAGATTGCTGTTTGAATTTGCTCAGTTTGAGTTGTTTGGTTGTTACCACCGTCGTAGTCGTTGAATACTACACCAGCTTCTTTTAAGTTAGCGTCTAATGCTGCACGAACTGTAGAAATGTAGTCATCACCGAATGTGTAGTAGAAGACAGAAACTTCACCTTCTCCGCCTTCAGCTCCACCTGCTGTAGAAGATGTAGAATCATTTCCACCGCCGCAAGCTGCTAATGAGAGTGCCATTGCACCGGCCATCATGCCTTTAAATAATTTGTTGAGTTCCATAGTACTGTATATTGTACCCTTTCTAAATACCTTAGCATCGATTCTTAACGAATAGTTTACTAAGCAGCGCCTCTTGCGCTTTGTTTACAAACGCATGATAGCACAGTAAAAAAGCGAAAACAACAGTTTCTGCAAGCGTTTTCTATAGAATTTCACTAAATTATTTTGACTAATCTACTTTTTTAACCAAAGTTTCACTTAATGTTTTACCTCATATCACCGTTGTTAAGACGCCATTTAGGAGTAAAAACGCTTTACTTACGGTAACGTTTACATTTTTGTTTTCCGTTTTGGACTTGACAGGATTAGCCCTCTTCTTTGAGATCTCATTGGGTTCTTGGGCAAGTAAAAAAGATGAAGAATTTTACTTATTATTTTTTTAACAACCCAAAACCATAACTTGAACATCACTTTTTTTATTTTTTCCGCCCAATCATCTTTCAATTTCATACTTTCTTTTTTTAGAGTGTTATTCGACTTTGACAAACATTTCCCATCTCGAAAAAAAAGACATCCAAAATTGGATGTCTTTTTCTTATTTATTGATGTTTGGATTTGGACTTTGTTTGCGAATCGTCAAAATTGAGTTGCTTATTTTCGTAATGTTTCACTAAATAAGATTCGAGTTTACTTTCCCATTCGTCTTGAGCATATTCGCCTTCTGGATCAGAATCAAAATCATCTGCTGTCGAATTTGAAACAGGTGTCTGATCTTGTCCTTTAAATTTTTGATTTTCACTTTGTTCCATCAACTTTTTTAAAACAAATAATCTTGCTAATCCATAAAGACCTAATACAATCCCAAAGATCATGAGCCAAGTTTCTTTCCAAGCCATTCCAAACCCTAAAAAGATCACCCCTAGCCCCGTTAATTGGAGTTGGGTGAGGATCACTCGTTGTTTGGGTGTCATTAACGAATTACAGTTCCTGGTTTTGTTTCATCATCCAAGAAGATTACTTTTGGTCCTGTTTTATTTTCGTCAACGCAAAGGATCATGCCTTGACTTTCTACGCCACGAAGAGTGGCTGGTAACAAGTTCGCTACAACAACGACCATTTTACCGACTAAATCTTCTGGTGCATATTTATGAGCAATTCCAGAAACGATTTGGCGAGGTTGTTCTTCACCAAGATCAATTGTTTCAATTAACAGACGTTTTGCATCTGGATGTACTTTTGCCTCTAATACTTTTCCCGCTTTTAAGCTGATCGCATCAAAAGTATCAATTGCGATTGGATCTTTTGGTTTTTCCTCTTTTTTCTTTTTCTTCTTGTCTGCTTTTTTTGTTTCTTTCTTTTCTTCTTTGACTTCTTCACCGGCAAATTCTTTTGGATCAATACGTTTAAATAAAGGTTCAACAGATTTTGCACATTCAATTCCTGTTTCTAGGTTGCCAAAGTTTTGAATAGAATCAAAAGAACGTTGTTGTGTATTGAGCGCATCGAGCATTTTAACTGCTGTTTCTGGCATGAAGCTTTCTAATAAAATCGCACTGATTCGCAAGCTTTCCATTAAGTTATATAAAACAGTTTGTAAACGATCGGCTTGTTCAGGGTCTTTTGCCAGTTTCCATGGTTCAGTTTCGTCAATATATTTATTGGAACGACGTAATAAGTTGAAGATTTCATCTAATGCCGCACTCACTTGGAATGTATCCATGCAAGCAACAGCACCTTTGACTGCTTCCATTGCTACTTGTTTGAGTTCTTCATCAACTGGAGCACAAACATTTGGATTTTGGATTTTGCCACCAAAGTATTTGTTGGTCATCGAAATTGTTCTTGATAATAAGTTTCCAAGTACGTTAGCAAGGTCGGAGTTAATTCGTTCAACAACTAAATCCCAAGTAATTGTTCCATCTTGAGCAAATGGCATTTCGTGTAAGCAATAGTAACGAACAGCATCGACACCAAAGTGTTCAACAAGTTCTTCCGCATAAATAACATTGCCTTTGGATTTGGACATTTTGCCCTCACCCACTAACATCCATGGGTGCGCAAAAACCATTTTTGGTAATGGTAAATCTAATGCCATTAAGAAGATTGGCCAATAAATCGTATGGAAACGTAAGATATCTTTTCCAATGATATGAGTTGCTGGCCACAATTGTTTGAAGCGTTCAGATTGTTCTTCAAATGTTTTATCAGGATCATAACCGATTGACGTAATGTAGTTCGTCAGGGCATCTAACCATACATACACAACGTGTTTTGGCGCAAATTCTACTGGAATTCCCCAGCTAAAAGAAGTCCGGGATACGCAAAGGTCTAATAATCCTTTTTTCAAGAAGTTATTGACCATTTCATTTTTACGGCTTTCTGGTTGGATGAAATCTGGATGTTCATCAATATATTTCATCAAACGATCCGCATATTTTTGCATATTGAAGAAAAACGCTTCTTCTTTTGCTTTTGTGACTGGACGACCGCAATCTGGGCAATTGCCATCGACTAACTGTGATTCTGTCCAGAAGGATTCGCAAGGTTTGCAATACCAACCTTCGTATTCTCCTAAATAAATATCCCCTTGGTCATATAGACGTTTAAAGATTTTTTGAACCGTTTTAACGTGTTGTTCATCTGTTGTGCGGATGAAGTAGTCGTAAGAGGTATTCATTAAATCGAAGTTACTTTTGACCATGCCGGCAATGTTATCAACATATTCTTGAGGCGTTACCCCTGCGGCAACAGCTTTTTCTTCAATTTTTTGTCCGTGTTCATCTGTTCCAGTTTGGAAGAACACATCATAGCCTTCCATTCGTTTAAAACGAGCTAATGCATCACTTAAAATAATTTCATAGGTATTCCCGATATGTGGTCTGCCGGATGTATAGGCAATCGCAGTGGTCAGGAAATAAGGTCCTTTATTTTCCATACAAACACCTCTATCTTTCTAGTTCTGTTTTTTATATAAATATATTTCGTTTCGATCATTCTTTTTTATCGATTGTCATATCGATGTTCATATTTTTCTTTCCATCGATTAAAAAAAGAGTCTACTAGAGAGTTTAGCACATCTTTGCGTTGTTCTAAAAGTTTCATCGTCATCAAGCGACGTGATAAAAAAAGTCGCTTAAAAATAGCGACTTTTAGATGATTTCTATTTTGAATTTTCGTTAATTAAGGGCACTTGTGAACACCGAAACAATCTGATCCGCTTTAGGACTAGCTCCTGTAACACCTAAATGGCGATTCGCCATACGCGTTCCATGGTAGTCACTACCACTTGTAATAAAGAGTTTTTCCTCATTGGCTAATGAAATCAAAAAGGCTTGTTCGCGTTTCGAGTTGTTTGGAATAAAGGCTTCAAAGCCATCAATTCCTTGATCCAAAATGGCATCGATTGTCTCATTGGATAATTGTGAAACATGCCATCCCGCAAGGATCGCCATCCCTCCCGCTTTGTGAATCGCATCAATGACTTTCGTTGCGCTTGGATATTCCCCAATTGCTTCGCAAGGACCACCTTGGCCAAAACATTCTTGCATGCAAGCTTCGCGTGCTTCTTGTTCGCTTGGATATTGGTCAATATATTGTTTCACAACCGGGACTTGTCTTGCTTCTGGCGTATCAAAAACGAGATCGACAAGTTGTTTTGGTGTTAAAGTTTTAAATCTCGAATTTGCTAATAATGTATCCGTATCGACTTTTAATCCTGCCAAACGTTCAAACGCTTCAATACGAGCAAAGGATAAATCTTTTTCTCGCTTGAGTGATAAGCGTTCAATGCCATCAAAGAATGGATCATTCCAATCGATATAATAGCCAAGTATGCGCACGCGTTGGCCAAATTGTTGGCAATCGATTTCCACACCTGGAATGTATTTAATGTCATACAATTTTGCAAAATGATTGGCAATCGCATTGGCGCGGGCATTGTTGTGGTCAGTAATGGAGATGACATCGAGATTGAGTGCTTTTGCTTGTTGGAAAATATCTTCCACTTCGGCATCAGAATCATCGGAGAAATTCGAACGAATATGTAAATCGTATTTTGAAATTGCCAAATTTTCTTCTGGCTCTGCAGTCTGTACAGCAATCGTTCCTTCTACAACAGGAGGAAAATCATTGCTCAGATTTTCGGTTTTTTCTTTTTGACTTGCTTTGATCTTTTTCTTTGCTTCCCGTTTTTGTTTAAGTTTATTTAAACGAGAAGGCGCTTGCTGTGATGGAGAACTATCGATTGGATTGTTCTCTACTTCTAAGGCCGATTGGTCATCGAAGTTTGAATCCTCAAAAGATTCATTGAGTGATTGGTCTTGTTGTTGGTCAAAGTCTTCGAATTCTTCTTGTTGATTTTCCCTATTTTCGACAACTTTCATTTCGTATTGTGGTGGATAAACAAAACAAAGTCCGAAAATCCAATCGCAAATTGTTTTTTGATGTGGGGAGACTAGGGCGATTAAACCATCAATCAACCACCAGGTAAGAATTCCCCAAACCGAGAAAAAGAAGCCAAAGATCATCATGGGCAAACCAAAACCAAAGAGTTGGCGCAAAACGAGTTGCATCGCACTTGGCATGCGTTTGCCTTTTTCTTTGACTAGGCGAATGCCTAATAGTCGTCCCCCAACAGTCACGCCATGTTTAGCGGCTGTGTATAAAGGGAGCCAAATACAGCTGGTGATGAAGAGCAAGCCGTACATGACATAGAACAATAAGTCAAAATATGCTGGTGGGATAATTCCCGCCAAAATCATAATAAATTCGACGCCCCATAAATAAACAGGCACCAAACAAATGTTGAGATCGATGAGAAAGGCAAAGAGGTGGTTGGTATAATCTGATCCTTGTCTGGATAGATAAACTGCTTTTTTGTAGCCTTCACTGCCGTAAAGTTCATCTTCTTTAATCCGTTGGGCTCGTTTTAACTCATTTGCGGAAAAAATTGGCATAGTTGAATCTCATCTCTCTTTCTTTTTTGAAAAGACTCCGCCTTTTGCATGCGGCGGAGCTTTGTGAAGATCGTAATTCTTTAGTCCATTTTTAAAGAATTGAATATTTTTTGTTTTTTATTTTCTTCAACGGCAACAACTGCAATTGCTCCCGACATAATGGTTACACTTGACCATAACAACAAATCGGTTTGTGTGGCAGTCGATACATTTCCTTTAGATGTGCTATTTACTGGCACATTTAAACGAACTTGGTTGGCTTGACGGTATAACGTTTGATAACGCACTGAACCGGCAGCTGTTAAATACGAGTTGATCGAACTTCTTTGAGCTTGGCTCAAGCCATTCCATGTTGAAAAGCCCGCTAAAATTTGACTGTAATTTGCTTTTGTCGCTTGTGTGATGACCATACCCTTTTCAACACAATATGTATTCAAAAACGCTTGGGCATCATTATCCATGCGTGCAACGCTTTCTTCTTGCACATCGCTTGTTGCTTGTTCGGATTGATTAATGGTTTCTTCTGATTTCACTTCATCATTTTCTTGAACAACATCTAAATTCGAATCCGTTGCAGTTGTCGGTGGTGTTTGTGGTGTTTCTAATGTTCCGACTATCGCGGAATTCACCAAATATCCATCCTCAATATGGAAACGGGAAGCTAAATCTTCAATGCCTGATGGATCAGCAACACTTTCTTGAACTGGCTGATCTTCTGTTGCATCTGTGCTTTGTGAATCCGTCTGTTCAGATGGTTCTTGTGGTTCTTGCGTATCCTGTTGATCTTCTGTTGGTTGATCTAGATTTGGACTTGTTGGTTGTTGAGGAAGATTTAAAATTGGCGCATCTGGATTTTGGGATTGTTGTGGTTGTTCATTGATCACGGGTTTTAAATAATCAATGGCACTTTGTGAGAATGTTTTATAGTCCAATCCTTGAATCTTATATTCATAGATAATTTCATCTTGAACCACTTTTGGCATTTGATCAAAAATTGCTCGTCCTTGTGCAATGATTTGCGCATTGGTTTGATCCACTTGTTTAAACCAAGATAATTGGCGAATGTAATAACCTTGATTTGTCGTTTCGACCATTTCTCCTGCATATGCTTGAATAAAATCTTGAGCCGTTGCAGTTGCTGGGTTCAATACGATTGGACTTTGTGCCATAACCGAGACAATTGGGGTATGACAAAGTGCTGCCACTAAGGCTAGTGGAAGAATATGTTTTCGATTCATGGCTAGGCCCTCCTCAAAAGATCGTCTTGATCCGTATTATCTGTTCTAAAAAGATCTAAATTGATCTTTGTCTTTCTAAATTCGAAATTACATCACTTTATTATAGGATGAAATGAGCGCTTCTAACACTCTCTTGAACAGTTTCTTGATGAAAACAAGGTATTTTTAGCAATTTGTTCTAGTTATTTGCGTGATGTAAGTGTGCAAAATCAATCACAGCTTGTCTTGCACGCCAATCTGTTTGACGTAATTGTTCAAATGTTGGATGTTCAATCCACTCTACGCTTTTTAATGCATAAAGAATTGCTTCTTCAATCTCTAAGAAACTAATTTTTTCTTGTAAAAATAGTTCAACCGCTTGCTCATCGGCACCATTGAGCACACATCCGGCATTGCCTTTTCTTTTACCTGCTTCAATACAAACGCCCAACATTTTAAAACGTTCATAATCCATCGCTTTAAAATCGAGTGAGAACATCTTCGAGAAATCGAGAGGATGATCTTCTTTGAGAACAGGACGTTCTGGTGAGTAAAGGGCATATTGAATCGGTAAGCGCATATCAGCACTTCCCATTTGCGCAATGATGGCGTGATCTTCATATTCCACCATCGAATGAATAATCGATTGTGGATGTAAAATCGGGATGATTTTTTCATAAGGTAAATCGAATAAATAATGGGCTTCAATGACTTCAAACCCTTTATTGACCATCGTTGAAGAGTCAATCGTAATGCGCGCACCCATATTCCATGACGGATGTTTTAATGCCCTAGCCGGTGTAATATCTGCGAGTTGATCTCTTGTTAAATCACGAAGCGATCCGCCTGAAGCCGTAATATACAAATGACGCACTTGTTCGATGCGATTGCCTTGCAGGCATTGATAAATTGCAGAATGTTCTGAATCGATCGGATAAATTTGACTTGGTGAATAGGATAAGGCTTCGCGAATTAATTCCCCACCACAAACTAAAGATTCTTTGTTGGCAAGGGCAACATCGTGATGCAATTCAATTGCGCGCAGTGTCGGTTCTAGTCCCCGAAACCCCACTACAGCATTCACTAACAAATCATAGTCGCACGTTTGCACAAGACGGACCATTTGTTGTTCACCACCAAAAAGAGGAATTCCTTCTAATGTTCCATCTTCTTGATTGGAACAACCAACATATTGAATCGTATCGAATTGCTTGACGATATTCTTTAAGCCTTCAAGATCATGACCAGCACTAATCCCGACAAGTTCAAAGTCTTGTTCATGTTGCTTTAAAACATCAATTGTTTGTTGGCCAATCGATCCCGTTGCCCCTAATAGTAATATTTTTCGTCTTGTTTGTTCTTTGGCTTTTGGTGTGGTCAAACTGACCATTGGTTGGATCGTTGTTCCCATTGAATCGTACATAAAATTTCCTCTTTTTAAATTTCTTATTTCTATTATAGCGTACACCCTTGCGTATGCCACAAATCAAAAAAGCTGTCCACTTAAAACAGGGACAGCTAAAAAATAGTTATAGTTATTCAGCTTCTTTTTCGAATCCAAATTTTTCGTATTGTTCTGGAGTGAACTGAATTTCATCCAGACCCCAAATTTCATTGGCATATTGACGAATTGTTCTATCAGAAGAGAAGTAGCCAGATTTAGCAATATTGATCAACATTGCTCGTGCCCATGCTGGACGGTTTTGATACCAAGCGCTCACTTCACGATGTGCTTGAGCATAAGCATCAAAGTCTGCTAAAACGAAGAATTCATCACGGTGCAACATTAAATCGTTAAAGATTAACTGGAATTCGTTTGGATTACTGGACCATGTGCAATCGTGTAAAGAATCAATGACACGTGCTAAGTTTGGATTAGAGTTATAAATGCTCCATACATCATAGCTATTGTGACGTTTGATTTCTTCTAATTCTTCGACACGTAAACCGAAGATTTTTGCATTTTCATAGCCGACTTGTTCTACGATTTCTACGTTCGCTCCATCGAGAGTCCCTAAAGTCAATGCCCCGTTCATCATAAATTTCATATTTGATGTTCCAGATGCTTCTTTTCCGGCCATAGAAATTTGTTCAGAAACATCAGCCGCATTGATTAAAATTTCCGCAATAGAAACGGAGTAGTTTGGAATGAAGATAACCTTCATATAACGGCTAACGAGTGGATCGTTATTCACACGGTTTGCGACTTTAACAATCAATTTAATGATTTCTTTAGCTAAAGCATAACCTGGAGCTGCTTTGGCTGCGAAGAAATATGTTGTTGGTTGAACTCTAAAGTTTGGATCTTGTTTCATGCGTAAGTATAAAGACATGACATGCATAATGTTCATCAACTGACGTTTGTAGGCATGCAGACGTTTACACTGAACATCAAATACGGTGTTCACATCAACATCGATACCTAATTCATCATGAACATATTTTGCCAAGATTTTTTTACGTTCGAGTTTTACGTTCATGAATTTTTCTTGAAGAGTTGGATCATCAACGTATTCCATCAATTTTTCTAATTGTTCTGGATGACGGATAAACCCATCGCCAATGTATTCTTTTAATAAGCTAGTCAACTGTGGGTTGGAATAAACTAACCAACGACGATGTGTTACACCATTTGTTTTGTTGTTGAAACGTTCTGGCCATAAAGTCGCAAAAGCATTCATAACATCGTTCACTAAAATTTCAGAGTGAATTGCTGCAACACCATTGACGGAATGGCTTCCGACAACTGCAAGGCTTGCCATATGAACTTGTTGATCTTTTAAAATCGACATTTCCGCAAAGCGATTTCCCATACCACGAGCTTGAACATAGTGATAGAAACGACGTTCAATTTCTTCAATAATCATATAAATACGTGGTAACAAGTTACGAACTAAATGCTGTGGCCAACGTTCTAATGCTTCGGACATGATTGTATGGTTCGTATAAGCAACAGTTTGTCTTACGATATTCCATGCATCATCCCAATTGTAGTTATAATCGTCCATCAAGACACGCATCAATTCTGGAATGACGAGAACAGGGTGAGTATCATTGAGCTGGATCGCTGTTTTTTCACCTAAATTATCTAATGTTGGATAAGTGCGTAAGTGGGAACGAATGATTTGATCCACACCGGCACAAACGAAGAAGTATTCTTGTTTTAAACGCAATTCTTTACCTTCTTCAGTAGAATCATCTGGATAAACGTTTGCGGTCAAAGCGGATACTGCATTTAAATATTCATTCAGTTTTCCAGCTTGTACAGATTCTTCATCTACGGCTGCATCCCATAAACGTAATGTGTTTGTGGTTGGCGTATGATAACCAACGATTGGTTCATCATAAGGAACAGCACGAACGACAAAGCTTGGATGGTAGTTGGAGTGGAATTTTCCAAATTGGTCCATATATGCATCAAGTGTTCCGCCGAATTTAACACGAACGTCATGCTGTGGTTTCCATACTTCCCATACGTTTCCAAGTCTTAACCAGCAATCTGGTTTTTCGACTTGTTGGTCGTTAATAATTTCTTGTTTGAATAAGCCATAACGATAACGGATACAGTTTCCGTTTCCAGCTAAATTCAAACTTGCTAAAGAGTCTAAAAAACAAGCCGCTAAACGTCCTAATCCACCGTTTCCTAAACCAGCATCTGCTTCGAGTTCTTCTAAGTTATGAAGATCCATGCCTAAATCATCTAAAGCCTCTTTGACTACATCATAAACACCCATGTTCATTAAGTTGTTGGTCATTAAGCGGCCCATTAAAAATTCCATCGAGAAATAATAAAGTTGTTTTGTGTGGTGTTCTGCTACACTTTTTTTCGTTTCTTTCCAAGTATTTCCGAGTTGGTCACGAATTAAAGATCCTAAAACAAGATATCTCTCTTCTGGATATGCATCTTCAAAATCTCGCCCAAAACGATGGGCAACTTCTGTTGTGAGTGCTTCTTTAAATGTTTGAGCATCACTGAATATATTCTTCATTGTTAAACATCCTCCACGTTTTTCGTTGTTCAATTCAGTTTTGTTTTTGCAACAAATGCCTTTTCAAAAAGAAAATTTCGGATCCTAAAGATTCGGTTTATCTGGATCAAAATGGGGTTGATCATGCTAGAAAACAGGGTTGTTTTTCTTTCTTTTCGATCGGCTTTTTTTTTGAATGATACCTCTCTCTACATTCTATTTTCTGATTTTTTACTTTGACATTATAGCGGATTGAGCAAATAAATTGAAAGCGATTACCTTTCGTGCATTTGGCTCGTTTTTGCATAAAGCAAATCATCAATTCTTTCATATTGACTTTATCTATAGCTGATTTTTAATTTTTAACGATTTTGAGCTAGAGGTTAAAGTGTATGTTTTTAGGTACTATTTGCGAATTTATGCACATGAATATGTAAAAAGGTTTACAGAATTTACATCTATAAACCTTTTCTTACTTCAAGATTCAATGTGTTTTTTTTCCTTGTTGCATGCACAAATTTTAGTGTTTGCGCTCATTTGTGCTACTTTCATAACTCGTATATGCACTTAAATCTAAGTCTCGTTGAATATAGCGTTCAAAGACGGGCATTCCCCAGCGATATCCCATGCCATTGCTCGTTAAGATATATTCGCAACCTTTTTCTTGACCTAATAATTCTCGGGTTCGATTGATATGTTTCGTTAACGTATTGTCTTGAATATGCCGATGAGTTCTTTTCCAAGTTAAGTTTTTAAGTGATTCTCGTGAACAAAGGATCGTGCTATTGTTGCACAAGTATTGAACTAAATGATATTGGGTAGGAGTCAATTTAATACATACCCCATTTTTGTATACTTGTCTTCCTGCCTCATCAACGATTAAATCTCCCGTTTGAATCACACGATTGCGGCGTTTTTGTTCCTCGCTCCACGATCTTGGTGGACGGTCATACAATTTGCGACTTTGATTACCAAACGTGATGTGATGCAAAGGTTTAGGAATCGGTTGGGCGAAAAAGTATTCCCGCTTACCATTCACATTTTGCGAAACTAAGGTGTGCGTTTGATATTCAATGAGATCTGTCTGTGGCGAATCATAATAAGTATCGACGTTTTGTGTTTTGATCATTTTGTTTGCCTTCTTTTTATAGTGGATGAATTGTACGAATCGATAGGTCAATTTCTTACTTGTGTCTGACAGTTTTAATCATGCAAAATATTTAATTATTCTGAAGTCAAAATTTTTCCCCAGGCATTTTTTCTTTACTGTCCATTTTTACTTAAAATAAAGCATTTTCAATCATGATCGAATAGTTTAAAAGACAAATACAGTGAGTGGATAATCTCATTTTTTCATGACATAAATTTGTCTTCCATACGACTAATTTTCCAAAATAACGTCCAAAAAAAGACGTCTTTGCGTCCTTTCCAACCGTGGTTCAGACATAAAAAAAACTTGCCGATCAAGGCAAGTATATGGCGGATTGGATATTATTCGTCTCCTTCTAATCCTTGCGATAAAGAAGGGAAGACAAAGACTTGTTCTCCGTTGCGGGAAACATGATATTTGCCCCGAGCGACGAATTCAAGATAATCTGGATTGGTTAAATTTTTCTTTTCGTTTTCTAACGTCTGTTTGAGTTCTAATGTTTCTTGACGGAGTTGTTGATTGGCAAGAACTTCTGTTTTCAAGTCGAAATACGTTTTAAATTCTCTAACGATCCCCATCGTAAAGAATCCCGTAATACACATTAAGGTGAAGTAATACACCCCCATTGTGAATGGATTTTTATATTTTTTATCTCTTTGTTTTTTCATATAAAAACCCCCGTGAAGCCGCCTTTGTCATTATAACAAACGACATAAGTAATGAAAACAATCTAACAATCTTAAAAGGTTTGTCCTATAATCCTGAAAAGCCATTAGAATCGAATCGTTTTAATCCGTAAATGATTAAAAATAACTCGCTTTCTATAAAATAAAACCGAATTCATTTTAACGAATTCGGTTTTATTCATTCTATTTTTTTATTTCTTCATTCAATTCAATGCAAAAATGTACTTTTTTAGCTCATTTTTTCTAAATCCGGGTGGATGATTTGACTTTATGTTCTTTTTCTCAATTATAAAACAACGATTGCGTCTTTATGCTTCGTCTTATTTTTCATTTGCCTGCAAAATAGCGGAAAGTACCGCAATATCGCTTGGGTTAATGCCGGAAATACGACTTGCTTGACCAAGTGTTGTCGGTTGAATTTGTGCAAGCTTACTTCTCGCTTCTAAAGCCAAATTGCTCATGGCTTGGAAGTCTGTGCCTTTTGGAATTCGGACGTTTTCCAATTTTTCTAAACGATGTACATCGCGTTTTGCTTTTTCGATGTAGCCAGCATATTTACATTCAATTTCAATTTGGTTTGCCACATCCACACTTGGCATGACGCCAGTAAGTGGTGCTAAAGTTGCAATGGTCACATTTGGACGCTTCAATAACGTATATGCATCCATACCGTGTTCCATATTTCCTGCACCTAATGATTCTAAAAGTTCATTGACTTGTTCATTTGGTTTTAAATGCGTGTCTTGTAATGCTTGCACCGTTTGGGCGAATTCCGCTTCTGATTTTAAGAAGTACTGCCAATTTTCTTCTGGCAAAACTCCAATATCATGAGCAATATTGGCTAGACGACGATAAGCATTATCATGACGCAACAACAAGCGATATTCAGCTCGTGAAGTCAACAAGCGATACGGTTCTTTTGTCCCTTTCGTTGTTAAGTCATCGATCATAACGCCGATATAGGCTTGGGCTCTGCCGAGTACAACTGGCTCTTTGCCTTGGATTTTTAAAGAAGCGTTAATTCCCGCCATCAATCCTTGCGCAGCTGCTTCTTCATATCCAGAGGTGCCATTAACTTGTCCGGCCGTAAACAAGTTCTCGATCAGTTTGTTTTCCAAAGATGGATACATTTGTAAAGGATCAACGGCATCATATTCGATCGCATAAGCGTATTTTAAAATTTCGGCATGTTCTAATCCTGGTAAAGAATGCACCATTTCTTCTTGGACTTCTTCTGGCATTGAAGTCGAGAAGCCTTGGATATAGAACGTATCATAGCTTGCTCGTTCTGGTTCTAAGAATAATTGGTGGCGTTCACGATCCGCAAAACGAACGAGCTTATCTTCGATACTTGGGCAATAACGAGGACCAACGCCAGTAACCAATCCGGAATACATCGCTGAATCTTGTAAGTGTTCATTGATGATTTGATGCGTTTTGGCCTGAGTATAAATTAAATAACAAGGCAATTGTTTCTCTGGAGCAATGACTTGTTCCGGTTTCGTTAATTCACTAAAATGCAAGAACTCAGGATTTCCCGGTTGAATTTGGGCTGGTTCTAAATCTACTGTCGATTTTAAAACACGAGGAGGCGTTCCTGTTTTTAAACGAATGAGCTTTAATCCCGCATCGGCTAAAGATTGCGATAACGTTGTATTGGTTGGTAAGCCATCTGCCCCAGAAACAGTGGAAGTATGGCCACGTAAAATAGCCGAGTTCATCCCTGTTCCCGCTGTTAAAATGGTCATCTTGGCATGAATTTGACAACCATCCTCACATTCAATCCCGATGACTTTCTTTTTCGAATCATCGAGGATAATTTTAGCGGCGCGCTGCTCTAACAAATCGAGATTTTTTTGTTTTTGAAGCGCATTAAGCATCCATTTTTTATATTCATCTTTATCGGATTGGACACGTAAGCAACGAACGCCCGGTCCTTTTCCGGTATTTAACATTTTAAATTGTAAAGCTGTTTGGTCTGCTGCTTGTGGCATCAATCCGCCAAACGCATCGATTTCACGAACAACAATTCCTTTGGCTGGTCCACCAACAGAAGGATTACAAGGCATTGAGCCAAGCATGTCCAATTTATTGGTGATCAGTAATGTTTTTTGATTCATTCTGGCTGCAGCCGCTGCTGCTTCAATTCCAGCATGGCCTCCGCCTACAACTACTACATCATACATAGTTTTGACATCCTTATCGTTTAATTTTTATGCAGTTCTTTTTTTAAAGCGGAAGTGGAACAGTCTTTGGATGATCCCAAAGTAAAGTGCCAATCCAAAGAAAACCACCGAGGAGATAATGCCATTCAGTAGCATTCCCCCAAAACATAACATGCGGCTTCCCTGAGCTGCACCAAGTCCTAAATATTGTAAACCAAACATGACAAGTCCCATAGCCACTAAACAAATCGCAGTTTGAATAGCGATTTTAATTGTGGAATGGAAATTAATGGAATAGGCACGGGCCATTTCTCTAAGGGAGTAGAGGATAATCCATCCATAAGTCAGGATTGTGGAAATTACGTTTCCAGCAACACCCCACCACATCACCATTGGCACCATGATAATTGATTTTACAACCGCTGCCACGATCATTTGGCTCAATAATTTTTTGCGCATTCTACAAGCCATCATCATAGATGAAACAACTGGCGTAATTGTGCCAAATAAGCCTTCGATCGCAATCCATTGTACCGCATTGGCGGAAAGCTCTAAATCAGACGTGTAGTAGAGCGTATAGAACAATGGTTTAGCATAGAACAAAATCGCAAAGCTCAAAAATAGCCCGATAAATAAGACGATATTAATGCAGTCCAAAATGTCTTTGCGCACAGATTTAATGTTGCCAGTTTCTAGGGCACTGGTAATATGCGGAATAATCGCCGAGACAAACCCTGGCGATAAAATCATTGGAATCGCAGTGAGTTTAATGCCGACATAGTTAACCGCTGAAGTCATCGTTTGGATTTGTTCAACAGAATAGTTTGAATATTTCAAACCAATTGGCATTAAAACAGCATCAAAAATATCATTGGCATATCCAATCACCGCATATAACAAGTAAGGAATGCAAAGTAATATAAATTCTTTTAATAACGGTTTAATTGGAATGACACGCTGTGTTTGGTGTTCAGCTTGGTCACGTAATGATTGTTCTGTTCCTTTAGAAAAATGCGCAATTTGAACAATTCCGGCAATTGCTGCAACGGATGTTGACAAGACTGCCGCATATAAAGCATAAACACTCGACATATGGAAGGCATAGACAAGTAAACAGCCAACCCCAAGTAAAAAAGCCACGCGGAAAATTTGTTCAAATGCTTGGGAGAACGCAAATTCTTCCATTTCTTTATTTCCTTGAATAAAGCCACGATATGCGCTCAATATCGGAACAAAGAAAATCGCAATTGCGAGAATACACAACACTTTCGTCATGATGTCGATGCCATCTTGCGTTCCCTCGGTCATTGCACCGGCTAGAACGCCCGAAAGAGCAATCATGACAATCATGCCTAAAAAGCCTAATAAACTCATCGCCAAAATGGATAAGCGATGCACGTTGAGCACCGTCTTATAGTTTTTTCGCGTGATGTATTTTGCGGTCATCGTTGCGATCGCCATTGGTGCACCCGCCGTGAAGACATTTAAGATATAACTATAAATTCGATAAGCTGTCCCATAATAAGCCATATACGCATCTGAGCCTAAAATGCTGGAAAATGGGATAGAATAAATTAAACCAATCGCTTTTGCGATAAAGAAGCCACCGGTCCCAATAAGGCCACCCGCAATAATCGACTTTTTCGTTAGCGAATGATCTCGTGTTTTTTGTTTTGCCATGTTCAAATCGCCTTTCTTTAATTTCAGTTTCAACCTGATTGAACGATCTAAAATCCAACGATTACAATAGATTCGCCGATTCCTATAACGCAATCTATTGTTCATTGAATCTTCATGTCTGACAAGAAGACGCTCTTCTTACAAACAACAATTATACCATAATAGCGTTGTGGCCGATCTTGCCGCAACAAGGAGGCATAAAAAAATGGAAACAAAGTCTAAAGTCCAAAAATCCCATCCTCTTTTTCAACCGCAAATTGCCACCTTTAAGACGATGCAATCTTTATGGCAAATCCGCGAAAGCCATAGCCATAAAGGAACTTTTGGCAAAGTTTTGCTCGTTGGGGGGAGTTTTCGTATGCAAGGAGCACTCAATATGGCCACAAAAGCTTGTTTTCATTCCGGCTGTGGTACACTCACTTTATTCACTCCCCTTTCTTCTGCTCAAGCGATCGCGGCTAAAAATGATTTGGCGATGATTATCGCTAGTCCGCAAGATGAAGAAGGCTATTTTGCAAATGATGCCTACTTATCCCTTTTGGATATAGAGAACTATCGCGTTATTGGTTGTGGAAATGGAATGGGGACAAAAGAAAGTGGTTTACCCCTTTTAGAAAAAATCATTCGCTCCGGTGCGCTTGTCGTTTTAGATGCGGATGGCATTAATTTACTTGCCAAATACAAAGAACAATTGCTTGCTCTAATCGACTTACGAACAAAGCCTGTCATCATTACGCCTCATTTAATGGAATTCTCACGACTCACTGGAATTGAAGTTTCGCAAATTCAAAAAGATCCCTTAGCGATTGTTCATGCGTTTTGTTTGCAACACCCGAATCTTATCGTTGTTTTAAAATCGGAAACGACGCTGATCAGCCAAGCACAAAAACAAGACTATTGCATTAACCGTCCAGATAGCGCGCTAGCTAAAGGTGGCAGTGGGGATGTTCTTTGTGGCATCATTTGCGGATTATCGGCCTGGATTGCAAATCCCTTCCATGCCGCTGTATTAGGTGCTTTTGCCCATAACCAAGCCGCAGTTGGAACACTTAGTCCCGTTGCTTTTACCCCTTTAGATTTAATCGAAAACCTTGCCCAAGTTTTTGCTAAACTCGATCACCAAATCAACTCAAAGTAAAATTGTGTGAAAAAAAATCCGCCTAGATTGGCGGATTTTAATTTATCGATTTTTATTTTGTGATTTTAGAAAATTCGAGTTCTAAATAATAAACGCGTTGGTCAAATAATTTTGTATTAAAGCCATAGGCCCAATATAAATCGTCTTCTTCATCATAGTCCCAATCGTTATCTAAAGTTTCGACAAGTAGCGTTCGCTCTTGTTCTTCTACCATTCCACTTGCCGCAAATTCTAAACAACCTTCCAAACTTGGTTCAAGACGCATTGGGGAAAAACTAAGTTTGGAACAAAGGTTTGCTAACTCATTTTGAATCGATAAGCCTTGACTTTCGTCTTCACTTGAGACCACAACGCGCATGCGTAAACTATAGTTCATTGTCGAGTACGTATTGAGCGAGCTTTTTCATATTGGTATCGGTTGCTAAAGAAATGATTCGACCCATATTTAAATTCAGCACCGCAATTTTAATTTCGCCTTGTTCAACCGCAATATTGAGTGTTCCGTTTTGATCATTGAAAAACACATCATATAAATAGTTAGTGCGATCTCCATCATTTGTTTTTTCGACAAGTTCGACTTTAAAGTCTTCTTTATTTTTTAAGATTGTACGTACCGCATTGGCAGCACTTAAATTCATTCGTTTTGCCATGATAACCTGCTTTCTATTTTCGTTTCATGTTTGTTCTATTATAGAGAATTCAATTCCCGAAACGCAAAAAAAGCTCTTGAAAAGCTTGATTCATCCCCTTTTTATAATCACTGGTTTTAGTGCTACAAAAAGCGACAGATCAGTCTAGTCAAAAGAGCTTTTAAAGTTTTTCTTTATTTTTTTTCTGGTTCAAATGTCACTTGAATGCCTAAAGCATTAAATGTATTTAAGTCAGTTTCACTTAAAGAACTTGTTAAATGCGCTTGCGCTCCTTTTAATTGTGGAAGCATGCTCAACGCTTTTGCGGCTTGTTCATTCGTCTTTGCAGACATCGATAAAGCAATTAACGTTTCATATACGTGTAAACGTGGGTTTTGTGCCCCCATATATTCTGTTTTCAAATGTTGAATTGGAATAAATACATCCGGTTCAATCAATAACACATCATCTTTAATATTTGCCAGCTTTTTGATCGCATTCATGACTAGTCCTGCACTAGGTCCCATGAAATTGTTGTTGGCAGAAAGAATCATCATGCCATCGTCAAATTCCATTGCTCCACAAACTACACCACGTTGTGCTTCATGTTTTCTTGCCGCAGCAACACATGCACGATCTTCTGGTGTCAAACCGCATTGTTGTAACAACATTTCTTGGATATTTAATTCATCGCGTCCACAAATATCTTGCAAATAGCGATTACGTGTTGCGAAGTAACGACGGATGATTTCTTGTTTTGCGGCTTTTTGAACCACTTCATCATCAGCGATACAGAACCCTGCCATATTTACACCCATATCGGTTGGCGATTGATATGGAGATGATCCGTAAATTTCTTCAAACATTCTGCGCAATACTGGGAAGATTTCAATATCGCGGTTATAGTTGATGGCTACTTTTTGATACGCCTCTAAATGATAAGGGTCGATCATATTTTTATCATCCAAATCTGCTGTTGCGGATTCGTAAGCTAAGTTGACTGGGTGATTTAAAGGTAAAGACCAAACTGGGAATGTTTCAAATTTTGCATATCCTGCTTGAATTCCACGAATATGATCATGATAAAGTTGGGACAGGCAAGTTGCCATTTTCCCACTTCCTGGCCCTGGTGCAGTAACGACAACTAAGCGGCGTTGCGTTTCGATATAATCGTTTTTCCCAAAGCCTTCTTTGGAAATAATTTTATGCGTGTCCGTTGGATAACCGTCGATCACATAGTGATAGTATACGTTGATATCTTTTTTCGTCAGACGACGTTTTAATTTTTGTGCACTCTTTTGTCCGGAGTATTTAGTGATTACAACAGAAGATACAAATAAACCGGTTTGACGATAGACATCAATTAAACGTAAAACATCTTCATCATAGGAAATCCCGATGTCTTCGCGAACTTTGTTGTCTTCAATATCTTTTGCGGAGACGACAAAGACCACTTCGGCTTCATCTTTAAGTTCTAACAACATTTGGAGTTTTGAATCTGGTTGGAATCCAGGTAAAACGCGGCTTGCATGATTGTCATCAAATAACTTGCCACCAAACTCCAGATACAACTTATCCCCAAACGAGTTAATGCGTTTGCGGATCTGATCAGATTGCATTTTTTTGTACTTCTCGTTATCAAATCCTTGTATCATCTTTTCCCCTCTTTTCCTGAATATCTTGATCTTGGGATCTTTTTTATTTTTTTGACGTGAATAAGGCATTTCTTCATTCACACTTTGTTAACTTCTATTGTTCTACATTATGCCGTTTTTCTTAGATGAAAAGCGACATTTGATAAGTCTTTTTAGAAGTGGATGAATCCACTTACTTTTTGATTTTCTACGATCACGTGTTTCGTAATCCCAATAAAAAAAACAATTCTATACTACGATACGAAAATAAGCCCCTCTTTTCAAACGAGTCGGCATAAAACACGCTAAATCAAACAATAATTTGATATATTCAATCATATGTATAACCCAAACCGAAACTACCCGCCAATTTTAAAGGCGCTCAAAAAATATTATGGCTACGATTCATTTCGTCCAGGACAAGTCGAGCTCATTCATCACTTACTCGATGGCCATGACGTATTAGGTATCATGCCTACTGGCGCTGGAAAATCTGTTTGTTTTCAGATTCCCGCTATTTTTATGCCGGGCATTACGTTAGTTATTTCACCATTGATCTCTTTGATGAAAGACCAAGTCGCTTCTTTAATTCAAGCTAAAATTCCCGCTGCTTATCTCAACAGTTCTTTAACCCCCGACCAATACCGTCTTGCCTTACGTCGGGCAAAAGAAGGTTGTTATAAAATTATTTATGTTGCCCCTGAGCGATTAAATACCCCCGCCTTTTTAGATTTTGCGCACTCTGTTCAAATCTCAATGATTGCCGTGGATGAAGCGCATTGTATTTCCCAATGGGGCCAAAACTTTCGTCCAAGTTATTTACGGATTCCCGAATTTGCACAAACATTGCCATATCGCCCAATCTTTGCGGCCTTTACCGCAACCGCAACTGGTCCAGTTAAAGACGACATTGCCAAACAACTCAACCTGCAAAATCCGTATACATTAATCACGGGATTTGATCGCCAAAACTTATATTTTGAAGTCCAACACCCCCTCGATAAACTGGATGCCTTAATGGATTTTCTTGAACAACATCGTCATGAAGCGGGCATTGTCTATTGTTTGACCAGAAAAGAAACCGAAGAAATTTGTCGAGCCTTAGTCGAACAAGGCTATCGAGCTTGTTTTTATCATGGCGGGATGAGCGATGAAAAGCGTTCCGCTAGCCAAGATGCATTTTTATATGATCAAGTCGATATTATTGTCGCAACCAACGCCTTTGGGATGGGGATTGATAAATCCAATGTCCGCTATGTTGTCCATTACTCCATTCCTTCTTCATTAGAAAACTATTATCAAGAAGCAGGACGTGCCGGACGAGATGGTGGGCCAGCCCATTGCTTATTGCTTTATAAATCTGGTGATATGCATATCAACCGCTTTTTAATTGATAAATCTTATGAAGAAAGTATTCGTCGAGCGAGTGAACAAGAAGATAGCGTGCAATATATTTCCGCCTGTCTTGATCAAAAAAATCGGGAACTGCATTTATTAGATACGATGGAAATGTATGCGACGACCCCAATGTGTTTGCGTAGTTATCTGCTCCAATACTTTGGTGAATCCTCAAGTGGAAAATGTGGCCATTGCTCCAATTGTGATGCCACCTGGATCAAAGAAGATATTTCCGAAATCTCCCAAACGATTTACATGGCACTCAACCAATTACCAAAACAATACGGCCTTTCTTTATGTGTCGAATACTTAACCGGCGTTTCTTCAAGCAAGATCAAACGTAATCAACTACAAGAGTTAAACGGATTTGGTTGTTTAAGCGAGCTAGATGCTGGGCTTGTTCGCTTGTATTTAGAATCGTTACTCATTCAAGGTTATCTTTCTAAAAGCGCTGATCTATATCAAGTCATTTCACTGACGGAGAAATTCCATAAAGCGTTTAGCGAACAACAAACGATTCATGTTCAGTTTAAAGAAAATGCCCTTCATCAGCGTAATCGCCAATCAAAACAGCATCTCACTTCACGCTCTTCCACGTGTGAGAGTCTAGGGTCACCAGAAAATCAAGCACTCTTTGATGTGCTTAAAGCGTTACGCTTGCAACTGGCAAGACAAAACAAGGTTCCCCCTTATGTCATTTTCTCTGATGCCACACTCATGGAAATGGCGAAAAAACGTCCGCAAACGCCTAAAGAGATGTTAAAAGTGTCTGGTGTGGGAAATGTGAAAATCGATCATTATGGACAAGACTTCATTATGGCCATCCAAAAGCATGTTGCCGATGAAAAACGTACCCAAGCCTACCAACAAGATACGATATTTTCTGCCTCTCTAGATTCTGATTTACAAGTTTCCAAGAGTGCATCCTTAAATCCCAAAGCTTATGATCGAATAAATCAATCACTTTCCCCTTTACTGAAAAAGCAAACGCAAAAGGAGATTTCCAAACTTACTTCGAATTCTCCACTCTACAAAAAGTGTTCCCCAAATAAAGGGCCAGTTCAAAAATACAACTCCACCCCTAATAACGGAACAAACCCACACACAAAAGAGCGTCAATATGAATCGACTGCCGTTGTCTATTCAGCAAGAAATAATCAAACAAATTCCAAGTAAAAAAGCTCGTTAAATACGAGCTTTTTTCATTGTGTGTCGGGCATGGCGCACATCTTGTCGGTGAAAGTCCGATCACAGGTATTTGTCGCCAAGTGTAGCGAACCGCAAGCCGAAAGCCGTGAGGCTGGGGTGAAGGAAGCGGTGTAGCAAAGCTGTCGAGCCTACGAACAGAAACCTGATACAAGGCCAAATGGCGGGTAAGGTTGCAATACAAACCAAAGCCCAAAAGACAAACGTAACGCCAAGACGGTAAATCAGGAGGTTGTGCAGTGAAAGATGTGTGTCTTACCCCGAGAGATCTCGCGGACGATATTCCGAGAAGCTTTAAAATCAGCAATCGGTGGCCCAAAGAGAACGGGTTCGGTCGAAATAAGGTTTGTCGCGAGAAGTCAGCTGAGGGCATAGTAAGTCATCGACTGAAGGCCCTAATGGTTTTACAGAGCGTTCCGCTTTGAAATAACAAACCAGTAATCTGTAAATCTGGAAAAATCCAATACAGAAGAAACGTAATCTTCTGGGACACTCTGGACGAGGATGATCTGAATTTGTTTGTGAAAAGAAAGGAGACGCATCATGCGTTTAATTGAATCAATACTTCAATNAGAAAACATGAATCAAGCTATCCGAGCTGTCCAACGGAATAAAGGNTCAGCCGGAATAGATGGAGTCACAGTGGGTGATCTTGAATCCTACTGGGATAAGCATCAGGAAGAAATTACTGAGGCTATACTGAATATGAAATATAAGCCCCAACCGGTCAGACGGGTCTATATCCCTAAACCTAATGGAAAGAAACGCCCGTTAGGTATTCCAACTGTCATGGACAGAGCTATTCAACAGGCAGTTGCCCAGGTGCTCGATCTCATCTTTGACCCGTCGTTTAGTGATAGTAGTTTTGGTTTTCGTAAAGGCAGAAGTGCACATGATGCCATCATGCAGGCATTGAATTACCTGAACGAAGGTTACGACTGGGTCATCGATTTAGATATCGAGAAATTCTTTGACAAAGTGAATCACGATAAACTCATTTCACTGATCCGAAATTTCATCAATGAAAAAGAAGTTCTCCATCTGATCCGATCCTTCCTCAAAGCAGGCGTGCTTGAGGAGGGCAAGATCGTAAAAAGTGATCTCGGCACACCGCAAGGTGGGTGCATTTCGCCAGTACTAGCCAACATCTATCTAGATCTATTCGACAAAGAATTAGAGAGTAGAGGACTTAGATTCTGCAGATATGCCGATGACGTCGTAATTTTCGTCAAAAGTGAAATGGCTGCGAATAGAATCATGAAATCAGTTTCCAGTTGGTTAGAAAGGAAACTATTTCTCACTGTCAGTGCAACTAAAACCCATGTATGTCGACCACCAGAAAGTACCTTTCTAGGTTTTACCTTTTGGAAGGGTAAAGATGGATGGAAGGCAAAACCGGCAAATGACCGTAAACAAAGACTCTATGACAAAATTAAAGAAGTTCTTTGTAGAAAAAGAGCGGTCGCATCACCATTAAAAGACGTGTTTACAAAAGTAAACCAAATCGTCAGAGGTTGGATTAACTATTTTAGCATTGGTTCGATGAAAAAGTTCCTGACTAAGTTCGGTGAGTGGCTCAGGCATAAAATCAGAGTTGTCATATTGAAACAGTGGAAAAGACCACGAACAATCTTCGATAACCTGATGAAATTGAATCGCATATCTAAATGGCCTTTAGAATCTGAATTGATCAGACAAACAGCCAACTCCAGACTAGGCCTATATAGGACAGCAGGAATGCGAACAGTGAACTTTCTGATCTCACCAAATATTTTGGCAATGAGAAAAGGAGATCGACCAGGATTGATCGATCCCCTTAATCTCTATTTATCATTTTATAACGCATGAAATAAAACTGTAAAGCTGTAGCGCCGTATACGAGAACCGTACGTACGGTGCAATGAGAGGGGCGAGACTCACAGATAGTCTCCCTCTACTCTATTCTATTGCTTTTAGAACTGTTCTAGCCATCTTGATATTTAATCGCATTTCTAAAACATCTTTTGCCAGCTATCAATTCGATTTGTTTGTTTCAAAAACAAGACAAATTTATAATAAACTTAACCGAAAACGCATTGTTCTAGCGTTTAGAAAGGATCAAGTTATGAAATCTGTCCATCGATTAACTTTGAGTGCTCTCTTTTTAGCACTCGGCTTAATCCTTCCTTTTATTACCGGGCAAATTCTCACGATTGGGCGCATGTTATTGCCTATGCATATCCCCGTTTTACTTTGTGGATTGATTTGTGGTTGGGAATATGGACTTGGGATTGGTTTAATTACCCCATTTTTAAGAAGTGTCCTCTTTCATTCACCCGCAATGTTTCCCATGGCCTTTGCGATGGCTTTTGAATTAGCTACTTATGGTGCCGTGATTGGTTGGATGTACGCAAAGTTCAAATCTAAAAATCTATCGAGTATTTATCTCTCTTTGTTGATGGCTATGGTCTGTGGTCGAGTGATGTATGGTTTAGTCATGGCACTGATTACAACGCTCCTTCACCAACCTTATTCCTTTGAAATCTTTATGACTGCAGCAATCACAAGTGGAATTCCTGGCATCATCATCCAGCTGATTTTAATTCCTGTCATTATGTTATTTCTGTATCGTACGGGTATGATCCAATCCAATGAGGGCCAACAATGATCTCTTGTTCCACGATTCAAGAAGCTGCTTGTTTGATCTATTCTTTATATCAACAAAAACAAAAAGAAAACCCTTCTTTAACAAAGCAGCCTTTCATCATTTCGATTGATGGACGCTGTGCAAGTGGGAAAACGACACTTGCTAGAGAACTTGCTTCTTTATTTCCATCTTGCAATGTCATCCACCTTGATGATTTTTTCTTGCAACCCCATCAACGCACACCAAAGCGCTATGCAACAGTGGGGCGAAACGTCGATGATCAAAGACTCATTCAAGAAGTGATCGTCCCTTATCTCGACAATCGCGAAATTTGTTTTCGCCCATTTTCTTGCCAAAAGATGGCTTTACAAGACCCGATTGTTTTACCCAAAACCGATGTGCTTATTTTAGAAGGTTGTTATGTCAACAACGCCTTGTTGTACAGTTATGCCAATTTGCGCATCTTTATGCATGTTGATGACCAAACACAACGAAAACGAATCGAAATGCGCAATGGACCAGATCGTTTACAAGATTTTATTAACAAGTGGATCCCACTTGAAGAGAAGTATTTTGAAACCTTGAATTTATCCACATTTGATTTACTTCTTGATCTTTCTTCATGAACACCCAAAAAATAAATAAACTATACTTAAATGAATAAGGAGGACTTATGGCAAAATCAAAAGTTTATTTTTCACGAAACACTAGCCCAGACACATTATTAGAACTATATCGGACACTGGGCAAACAATTAGAAGGAAATGTGGCCGTGAAGTTGCACTCCGGGGAAAGAGGCAACCAAAACTACCTTCGTCCAGAATTCGTCAAACCGATCGTTGATGAAGTCAAAGGAACTGTTGTTGAATGTAATACGGCTTATGGTCATGACTCTGGCGGATATCGTTCTACAACTGAAGAACACATCAAAGTTTTAGAAGAACACGGTTGGACCAAATATTTCGACGTTAAAATCCTTGATGCCGAAAGTCCAGATCTTGTACTCTCCGTTCCAAATGGCAAAATCATCCAAGAAAACTTTGTGGGAAAAGATCTAGCTCAGTTTGACTCTTTACTCGTTCTTTCTCACTTTAAAGGACATCCAATGGGTGGCTTTGGTGGCGCATTAAAACAATTATCGATCGGATGTGCTTCCACTGCTGGTAAATGTTGGATCCACTCTACTGGAAAATCCAAAGATATCGACGAAACTTGGGAATTAGATATTAACCAAGACGAATTTATCGAAGCAATGGCAGATGCCGCTTATACAGTAGATCAATATTTCAAAGATAAAGTCGTATATATCAATGCGATCGTGAACCTTTCTGTCGACTGCGACTGCTGCCATGTAGCCGAAGATCCATGCATGGAAGATATCGGTGTCATGATCTCCACTGACCCAGTTGCGATTGATCAAGCTTGTATCGACATGGTCTTCAATTCTGATGATCCAGGCTGCGATCATTTTGTTGAACGTGTTGAATCTCGTCATGGACGCCTCATTTTAGATGCCTGCGAAGCACTCGGATTTGGCAACCGTGAATACGAATTGATCAATATCGACGAAGACTAATTACACAAATCCAATTTCATGAAAAAGCCTCTGTCTTGTGACAGAGGTTTTATTTAATTTATCATTCATATTAAAATCAATTAAAGCATGCAATCGACACCACTTAAAAAGTAAATAGCATCGACTAAAGCGCCGGCGAATTCAGAACTTTCAAATTGTGTTCCTGGCAATAATTGTAGAATTTGATCCGCTTGTTGAAATGAAATCCAACAACGCTTCCCTTCTTCCAGTGTTAAATCACATGTTTCATTAATTTGATGAAGAAGGCCACTCTTTACAAAGCGTTCAAACTCATCTTGACCCATTTCATAATCATGGATATAAAA
This sequence comes from Allobaculum stercoricanis DSM 13633, assembly GCF_000384195.1. Lineage (GTDB taxonomy): Bacteria > Bacillota_I > Bacilli_A > Erysipelotrichales > Erysipelotrichaceae > Allobaculum > Allobaculum stercoricanis. The sequence goes on from NZ_KB913034.1 coordinate 1,614,123, forward strand.
TGAATCCTCTTCACTATTGAGTGCACGTTGGCCTTCTTCATTGACCGGTACGCTAAAATATTTCATTCTCATTCACTCCTTTCGTTCTTTTTGTATATACATGTTTTTAAAGTGTTTGGTTCACATTCATCTTACAGAGTAGATTGTATCGATCTTTCAAAAGAATTTTAATATTCATCCGATATACGTACTACAATTTAACCCATCATTTTTCAATCAAAAAAAGGAGATCCGAATTGTGACCTCCTCAATCTGTTAACAATTGTCTAATTCAACTTCTATCTCCATACGACTGGCATAATCTTGTTGTAATTGAATCAGTTTATTTGCGTATTCACCCTGATAATGGTGATGGCGTCGGTAAAACTCTTCTTGTTCTTTTTTAGTTATTAAACGATTTAAAAAATTTTGTCTAAGTTGAACAAACTCACGTAAGTTATACAACATCATTAACAAGATCGCTTGTGTGCTAGCCTCCAATGCACGGTGTTCATTGAGTTCTACTTGTTCAATGACAAGCCGATTTTTTTCTAACCATTCCTTAGGCTCGATGGCATCAATTACCGTCAAAGCGGTTTCTTCAATATGATCAATGACACCACCCAAACGTTTTGTGCAAACAGGTTGGAGATCCAATTGTGTTGTTAAAACATGAATTAATGAATATTGGGCAAAGCCAAGTTCTAAATAATTTAAAATCCAACGATGTCCAGTCCCGAGGCGGTTTTGATAATATTGTTGAATTAAATCAACAGCCTTTTTCATATCATCGAGCATCATTTGAATCGTTTTTGCACTTGCTTCAATTTTCTTCGTTCCTTTTAAAACACCAGATAATTCGATAAAGGTCACCATAATTTCATATTCGACTTTAAAGATTTGTTCATAAACCAAATTCTTAATCGCAAGATCTGGCTGATATAGATTTAAAAGAAAGGCAATCGCAATTCCAATCGTCAAAATCAATAGTTCGATCAAAATATGTTCGAAAGAAAATGTCTGATCGAGGATAAATGCCGTCCCAATTACCGCATTAACAGATAGAGTATCTTTCCAGCCTATGGTCCACAAAATAAAAACGATTCCTAACAAATACAGCCCATACGCTAAATAAATGGATTTTACATGAGGAAAGATCAACCAACACAAAAAGATCGCAAATCCAAACGATACATACCGTTTTCCAATTAATGACAACGTCTGTTTTCGTGTACTTCCCATTAATGTCAGCAAAGTAATGGTCCCTGCTGAATAAGGATGAGGAAGATTCAGTAGTGTACAAATAACAACCGCTAATGCAGAACCAAATGCAATTTTTAATGCTTCAGTTAAGTGAATTTTTAACACCCCTGATTCAAGATTCGAAACTAATTTATTCATAACTATTTTATCCATCTTTTTTGCTTAATATGAGGTATCTTGCCATAACCTTCAAATTAAAGAAAGCGCTTTGACACTAATTAAAATATTCACGAAATCTTGAAATTTTGACTCAACTAAACAAAAATAAAGACTCCAACAAAATTGTCAGAGTCCTATTGTGTTATTGAATAAAGTGTTGCGTAAAACTCGAAATGTGGCGAACTAATCGAGATTCTCTCCATTTGATTCGATGACCTTCTTATACCAGTCAAATGATTTTTTGCGATATCGTTGATTACTTCCTTGTCCTTGATCATCCTTGTCTACATAAATAAATCCATATCGTTTAGACATTTCCCCTGTCGATGCGCTAACTAAATCGATGCATCCCCATGTTGTATAACCAAGTAAAGGAATTCCATCAAGTTCTACAGCATCTTTAAATGCCTGAATATGTTGACGAAGGTAGTCAATACGATAATCATCTTGCACTGTCCAATTTCCATTTTCATCTTGAACCAATTCATCTTTTGCACCTAGTCCATTTTCAACGATGAAAAGTGGCTTTTGATAGCGATCATACAGTGTGTTCATTGTCGTTCGTAATCCGAGAGGATCAATCGTCCAACCCCATTCACTCGATTTGAGGTATGGATTTTTTACCCCTTTAAAAGCATTACCCGTCGATTCCCCAGCATCATCTCGCGTGGAAACACAACGAGTGGAATAGTAAGAGAAACTAATAAAATCTACTGGATAGTCTTTGAGTAGTTTTTCTTGTTCAGCATCAAGGTTTAGATCAATTCCCAATCGTTCAAACATTTTCTTCGCATAATTTGGATATTCTCCTCTTGCTTGAACGTCAATAAACATCAAATTTTCATGTTGTTTTTGTTGCGCCAAGAAAACATCTTCTGGCATTGGACAATATGGATAATAATCCCCTGCAGCAACCATGCAACCAATCTGGTTTTCAGGATTGATCTCATGTCCAATTTTGGTTGCCCATGCACTAGCGAGAAGTTCATGATGGGCTGCTAGATATTTTGTTTTCTCTTGATCTTCGCCTTCTTCAAATTCAAGCCCTGCACCCATAAATGGCAAATGAAGGATCATATTAATTTCATTAAACGTTAACCACCATTTAACGTATGGTTTAAAACGTGTAAATAGGACTCGACAAAGTTTTTTATAGAACTCAATAACGATTGGGTTTTTCCAACCCCCATATTGTTCAATCAAATGCATTGGAATATCAAAATGTGTAATGGTAACAAGAGGCTCAATCTGATATTTTTTCAATTCTTTAAATACGTCTTCATAAAACGCTAAGCCTGCTTCATTTGGTTCATTTTCGTCTCCATTTGGGAAAATTCTGCTCCACGCTATGGACATTCGGAAAACTTTAAACCCCATTGCCGCAAACTCTGCAATGTCCTCTTTGTATGTATGATAGAAATCAATTGCTTCTAAAGCTGGAAAATGATGTTTTTCATCGATTTTATGAATCTTTTTGATTCCACGCATAACATCCCCACGATCTGCACCATGCGGTGTGACATCCACATTAGCTAAGCCACGACCACCGGCTTGCCAGCCCCCTTCAAGTTGGTTGGCAGCTGTAGCGCCACCCCATAAAAAATTCATTGGAAGACTCATTTTATTTCTCCTATTCTGTATAAACACAAAGGTTCCTTTACAAGGAACCTCGTTTTTGAGTTGAATTGATTAATGGAAAGCTAAGATAATCTGGTCTCCAGGATTGACTGAACCGTCGTTAGTTGCGGCAATATCCTGAAAATCATTAGAGTTTGTAACTAAGATTGGAGTAACTAAATCGTACCCCTTTTCTTTTATCGCTTCTAACTCTACTTCAAGAATTGGATCGCCAACTCTTACTTTATCTCCTGCTTTAACTAAAGCATGATAGTGCTCACCATTGAGATTCACCGTATCTAAACCGACGTGAATTAAAATTTCTGCTCCATCTTTTGATTTTAATCCAATTGCGTGTTCTGTGTTGAACACCATAACAACTTCACCTTCAATTGGTGAATAAAATGTGTTGTCTTCAGGAATAATGGCAGCTCCTTTTCCTAAAATTTCTTGTGCAAAAGTTGGATCATTGACATCTTTAAGATCTACTAGAGTTCCTTGAACAGGGGAGCAGATCTTGATTCCTCCTAGTGAAAGTCTATCTTGATTTTCTTTTTGATCTTGTTTTCCTTCTTCTTGTTTTCCTTTGCTTTCTGTTCCGTCATTGTTTTTTTCTTTATATAAAATATAAGAAACAATGAAAGCAATCACGAATGCAATCGTTGCGCCAATACTTGCGTGGATTAAATGTCTAAATGTGTCATCGCCAATATAACCAGCTAAAGTCATTAATCCAGGTGATCCACCCGCAAAGTTACGGACACCCATTAAACCTGTATAAAGGCCACCAAAAGCCCCACCAATACAAGCTGCAATTAATGGTGTTTTAAAACGAATATTTACACCAAATAAAGCAGGCTCTGTGATACCACATACTGCTGTGATTCCTGTCGAGTAAGCAAGTTCTCGAATATTTTCTTGTTTTGTTTTTACAGCAACCGCAAAAGTTGCAGCCCCTTGAGCGATATTAGAACAAAGGTTTGCAGGATAAACTAACGTATCATATCCCATTGTCATACGGTTATTGATTCCAATTGGAATAATTCCATAGTGAGTTCCTGTCATAACAAAAATTGGGAACAATCCACCAAGCAATGTTGGAACAAGCCATGAAGCATAAGAGTTCAATAAATTAATTCCGTTTGAAATCCAACTAGAAATAATAAATCCAACTGGACCAATCGCAAGCAGAGTCACTGTTCCGCTAACTAGAATGGTAATTAATGGCTTTGTAAAGAATTTTATCGCTTTTGGAGAAATGCGATCTGCAATAGGCTCAACGTAACTCATAAACCATACTGCCAAAATAATTGGAATAACAGAAGAAGAATAGGATGCGTTATAAACTGGCAATCCAAATAAACGAATTGCTTCTCCTGTTTCTTTAGAAGCTGTAACCATTGAAACAAAGTTAGGGTGAAGAAGAATTCCCCCAATCATCATGGCTAAGTATGGATTCGTATTAAATTTCTTTGCGGCTGAATTTGCCAAAAGAACAGGTAAGAAATAGAATGCCGCATCAGCCATAAAGTTGATGACTTGATATGTAGAATCCGTTGTCTGCAACCAACCAAATGCTGTACAAATAGACAAAACAGCTTTAATCATACCAGCAGCTGTAATTGCCGGTAAAATTGGAGTAAAAATACCTGTGATCGTATCAATAAACTTGCTTCCTAATCCTTTCTTTTCTTCAGATTTTAAAGCACTATTGAATTCTTCGAGTTTTACAACATCCATGATTGGACGAAAAACATGAGAAACATCATTTCCGATGATGATTTGATATTGACCACCTTTAGAAACAACCCCTAAAACACCCGGAGTTTCTTTAATTTGATCGGTTTTTGCTAAACCTTCGTTTTTTAAATTAAAGCGAAGCCGTGTAGCACAATGAGTTAAACCAGTAACATTATCCTTACCGCCAACCAGGTCCAAAATGACTGCACCAAGCTCGTTGTAATTCATATTGTGAGTCCTTTCTTTTATATCGATTTTTTTTACATTAGATCAAGTTGTTCGGGCTAATTCTTTCTTTTTTCAAACCATTTACTTCCATGAGTCGATTAATATGAATCGTCAAATAGATCATTTCATCATTACTCAGTTCCTTTTTATAAACTTGTTGAATCATACTAGAAATCTTCAACACATTTAAATAGGCAGCTTTGTATTGAGATTTGATCATTTGATACATAGCTATATCAATTGGTGGTTCGTCAGAAGAAGTTAATTTAAATAACCGACGACTAAAATACTTTAAATGGGTAATGAATCTTCGATAAGCAAGAGAATCCGTATCCAGATCAAGATGGCATTGATACTTCAAAACCCGTAAGCTATTGCTGATCAATTCCGTCATGACTCTTGCTGATTCAATATTTTGGTCTTCTTGTAAAGCACTAATGAAATGCAAAGCAATGAATCCAGCTTCATCGTCGATCAGTGAAACATCCAGGCGCCTTTGAATAATTTCTACTGCTTGAAGACCCGCTTCAAATTCATTTGGATAGAAACTGCAAATCTCATTTTTAAGAGCATTCGGAACAAAAATGTTGTTTTTAGCTCGCGCGATTGCAAATTGAACGTGATCGGCCATCGCAATATATACTGCATCGCTAAACTTTACGCCAAGTAAGGCAGAGCCTCGTTCAACAATCTCATTCACTGTTTGGATAACCTCTAGTGAGATACCTGCTAAAACATCCTCTAGTGTTCTACTTTGGGCATGATCTTGTAAACGATAAATCTTTTCAATCTTTGTCTTATCTACTGGATCACCCGGTTTCTTTTTAAAACCAAGACCAGAACCCATAACAATCAGCTCGTTACTGTTCTCATCGAGAGTTCGAATAATGTTGTTGTTGATCACTTTTTCTACTTGCATAAGTTCCCTCCTCGATAAAAAAAGGCTATACCAAAATGACATACGAAAAAACGTCGTATGTACATTCGGTATAGCCTGCATGACCAGTAACAATCCTTTTGTACGTACTTATGATAACATATTCAAAACAAGATGCAACATCTTTTATAAAAAGCTGAAAGAGGTTTCGCTTTGGCTTTCTCGTAAAGAATCATTCTTTAACATCACTCAATTTCAAAAGGGATCTAAGGGATACGATTGGATATACAGAAAAATTATCTATTTATACTGATTCAATCTTAACTTACGCAACTGCTTATCGAATTTCTTTGCAGATTTACTTAAGTTTCTGCCTTTTTATTTCGCGAAAATAAATGAAGGGACTAAGAGGACAAAAATCTTTATACAATAAAAAGTTTACTTCATGTTTATCTAACTAAAAAAAACTGCCTCATATCAAGGCAGTTTTTCTTTGTCCAGCGGCTTCCTATTTTCGCATTCACTATCGTCGGCGCTAGATGGCTTAACTTCTGAGTTCGAAATGGGATCAGGTGTGACCCATCCGCTATCGCCACTGTACTATTGAATTGTTCCATCGATCTTTCAAAAACGAAGACCAGTATTTACATAACTGTTACAGTTACCTTTTTTCTTATACTCTCGAATCTTAGATGAAGCTTTCGACCGATTAGTACTGGTCAACTCCATGAATCACTTCACTTCCATTCCCAGCCTATCACCTTATCGTCTTTAAGGGGTCTTATTTACCGCAGATCTTATCTTGGGGTTGGTTTCGCACTTAGATGCTTTCAGCGCTTATCCATTCCCTACTTAGCTACCCGGCTATGCCATTGGCATGACAACCGATGCACCAGTGGTAGGTCCATCCCGGTCCTCTCGTACTAAGGACAGCTCCCCTCAGATCTCCTTCGCCCACAACAGATAGGGACCGAACTGTCTCACGACGTTCTGAACCCAGCTCGCGTACCGCTTTAATGGGCGGACAGCCCAACCCTTGGAACCGAATCCAGCTCCAGGATGCGATGAGCCGACATCGAGGTGCCAAACCCCGCCGTCGATGTGAACTCTTGGGCGGGATCAGCCTGTTATCCCCAGGGTAGCTTTTATCCGTTGAGCGACGGCCCTTCCATTCGGCACCGCCGGATCACTAATCCCGACTTTCGTCCCTGCTCCACTTGTCGGTGTCGCAGTCAAGCGCGCTTCTGCATTTACACTCTTTGTCTGGTTTCCATCCAGACTGAACGCACCTTTGGGCGCCTCCGTTACTCTTTAGGAGGCGACCGCCCCAGTCAAACTGCCCACCTGGCACTGTCTGTGACTTTCGTCTACGTTAGGGGTTCAAATCATCAAGGGCGGTATCCCAACGGCGGCTCCTTAGAAACTAGCGTTCCTATCTCTTTGCCTCCCGCCTATCCTGTACATGATCATCCAAAACCCAATACCAGGCTGCAGTAAAGCTCCATGGGGTCTTTCCGTCTAGTTGCGGGTAACCTGCATTTTCACAGGTACTAAGATTTCACCGAGTCTGCTGCCGAGACAGCGCCCAAATCGTTTCACCTTTCGTGCGGGTCAGAACTTACCTGACAAGGAATTTCGCTACCTTAGGACCGTTATAGTTACGGCCGCCGTTCACTGGGGCTTCGGACCACTGCTTTGTCTTGCGACGAACAGATCCCCTTAACCTTCCAGCACCGGGCAGGTGTCACCCCATATACTTCGCCTTACGGCTTTGCATAGAGCTGTGTTTTAGTTAAACAGTCGCTTGGGCCTTTTCACTGCGGCTCTCTCGAGCGCCCCTTCTTGCGAACGTACGGGGCCATTTTGCCGAGTTCCTTGGCAACAGTTCTCTCGCTCACCTTCGTATTCTCTACGTGCCCACCTGTGTCGGTTTTGGTACGGGCCGCAATAAAGTTAACGCTAGAAGCTTTTCTTGAAAGCCGCTCCATGTGCTTCACTACTTTCCGAAGATTTCGTTTACCGTTCACGCTCTGTACATATTGATCCGGATTTGCCTAGATCTGTACTGCTTCGCTTCGCCCCCAATCCATTAAGGGGGTCACACTTCCCGTCTTTGTCACTCCATCGCCTTTATCACGGGTACAGGAATCTTCGCCTGTTTTCCATCTGCTTCGCCTCTCGGCTATGCATTAGGTCCCGACTAACCCAGGGCGGACGAACCTTCCCCTGGAATCCTTGGGCTTTCGGTGTGCAGGATTCCCACCTGCATCTCGCTACTCACACCGGCATTCTCACTTCCATATCCTCCACAGACTCTCACGATCCTGCTTCGATGAATATGCAACGCTCCCCTACCACTTAATATCTAATTAAATCCGCGGCTTCGGCAGATGACTTAGCCCCGGTACATTTTCGGCGCAGAGCCACTCGACTAGTGAGCTATTACGCACTCTTTCAAGGATGGCTGCTTCTAAGCCAACCTCCTAGTTGTCCGTGCATCTCCACATCCTTTTCCACTGAGTCATCATTTTGGGGCCTTAGCCGGCGGTCTGGGCTGTTTCCCTCTTGAGCATGGACCTTATCACCCACGCTCTGACTGCCAACTATTGACTGACGGCATTCGCAGTTTGATTCCATTCAGTACCCCGGGATGGGGCCATCATGAATTCAGTGCTCTACCTCCGCCAGCTTTCCATTAACGCTAGCCCTAAAGCTATTTCGGGGAGAACCAGCTATCTCCGAGTTCGATTGGAATTTCTCCGCTAGCCACAGGTCATCCGCTAACTTTTCAACGGTAGTCGGTTCGGTCCTCCACAAAGTTTCACCTTTGCTTCAACCTGCCCATGGCTAGATCACCCGGTTTCGGGTCTACTTCTGTCTACTCTATTCGCCCTATTCAGACTCGCTTTCGCTTCGGCTTCGCATTTTCCTGCTTAACCTCGCATCCAAAAGTAACTCGCCGGTTCATTCTACAAAAGGCACGCCATCACCCTTTGACGGGCTCTGACTTCTTGTAGGCATACGGTTTCAGGTTCTCTTTCACTCCGCTTGCGCGGTTCTTTTCACCTTTCCCTCACGGTACTTCTTCACTATCGCTCACTCTTACTTATTTAGCCTTGGCGGATGGTCCCGCCTGCTTCCGACAAGATTTCTCGTGTCTCGTCGTACTCAGGAGACGCTAACGACTCAGTTCGCTTACCTATACGGGAATTTCACCCTCTTTGTCTGTGCTTTCCATCACATTCTAGTTCACTTACCTTTTGTATCTCGCGTTCCTACAACCCCGTATTTCTACGGTTTGGGCTCTTTCCCTTTCGCTCGCCGCTACTCGGAAAATCACTTTTGTTTTCTTTTCCTCCAGCTACTTAGATGTTTCAGTTCACCGGGTTGTTCTCCATACAAGTATGGATGACTGGACTTGACTCCAGCCGGGTTCCCCCATTCGGATATTCATGGATCGGCGCTTTTTTGACAGCTCCCCATGACTTTTCGCAGTCTAATACGTCCTTCTTCATTCAAGAGTGGCAAGGCATCCTCCGTACGCCCTTCCTTGCTTGATCTAATTTCAAAATATGCTTGTTTCGAGATTGTTTTTTACACTATAAGAACTGTTTACTGTTTTTCTGACTTGGTTTATCTTTTCTGATTACCTTCGTAATGTTTTCTACAACTTACGTCAGACCTTCTGTTATGTCTTATACTGATCATTCGTTTTTCAAAGATCGATGGTTGATGATCAAGGTCTCCCTCTCTCACCTTGGAAGATCACTCTTCCAAAACTCAATGACAAACTCACTTAACTCTTCCCTTGTACTTTCTCCTTAGAAAGGAGGTGATCCATCCCCACGTTCCCGTAGGGATACCTTGTTACGACTTAACCCCAGTCATCGGTCCCGCCTTCGACGATTCACTCCCTTACGGGTTATGCCATCGGCTTCGGGCGTTACCGGCTTCCATGGTTTGACGGGCGGTGTGTACAAGGCCCGGGAACGTATTCACCGCGGCATGCTGATCCGCGATTACTAGCGATTCCAACTTCATGAAGTCGAGTTGCAGACTTCAATCCGAACTGGGACATCTTTTCTCGGATTGGCTTGCCTTCACAGGTTCGCTTCCGTCTGTAGATGCCATTGTAGTACGTGTGTAGCCCAGGCCATAAGGGGCATGATGATTTGACGTCATCCCCGCCTTCCTCCGGTTTGTCACCGGCAGTCTGATGTGAGTCCTCAACTGAATGGTAGTAACACATCACGAGGGTTGCGCTCGTTGCCAGACTTAACTGAACATCTCACGACACGAGCTGACGACAACCATGCACCACCTGTCACCGAGATAACCTCTAACATATCTCTATGTCTTTGCTCGGGATGTCAAGGCCTGGTAAGGTTCTTCGCGTTGCTTCGAATTAAACCACATACTCCACCGCTTGTGCGGGCCCCCGTCAATTCCTTTGAGTTTCACACTTGCGTGCATACTCCCCAGGCGGAGGAGTCATTGCGTTAGCTTCGGCACCGAGGTACTACCCCCGACACCTGCTCCTCATCGTTTAGGGCGTGGACTACTAGGGTATCTAATCCTATTTGCTCCCCACGCTTTCGTGCCTGAGCGTCAGTTACAGGCCAGGCGGCCGCCTTCGCCACTGGTGTTCTTCCACATCTCTACGCATTTTACCGCTACACGTGGAGTTCCACCGCCCTCTCCTGTCCTCGAGCATACCAGTTTCCAAAGCCTGTACAGGTTGAGCCCGTACCTTTCACTTCAGACTTGATATGCCGCCTGCGCACCCTTTACGCCCAATCATTCCGGATAACGCTCGCCACCTACGTATTACCGCGGCTGCTGGCACGTAGTTAGCCGTGACTTTCTGGCGAGGTACCATCAAAAGAGAATCATTCCCTCTTCTCTTCCTTTTTCCCTCGCAACAGAGCTTTACGATCCGAAGACCTTCTTCACCCACGCGGCATTGCTCGTTCAGGCTTGCGCCCATTGACGAAAATTCCCTACTGCTGCCTCCCGTAGGAGTCTGGGCCGTGTCTCAGTCCCAGTGTGGCCGATCGCCCTCTCAGGCCGGCTATGCATCATCGCCTTGGTGAGCTGTTACCTCACCAACTAGCTAATGCACCGCAGATCCATCCATCCCCTAAGCCAAAGCTTATTTCAAAAATTTAAGATGCCTTAAATCTTCCTATGGGGTTTTAGACTTCGTTTCCAAAGCGTATCCCCCGGGTATGGGCAGGTTATCTACGTGTTACTCACCCGTTCGCCACTAGCTACCGAAGTAGCTCGTTCGACTTGCATGTATTAGGCATGCCGCCAGCGTTCATCCTGAGCCAGGATCAAACTCTCCATTTGATATTGACTCAAACGCATTTGCGTTTATTTATTTCGTGAAATGATATATTGAAGTATATTAAGTGTTTTTGTTCAGAATCGACGTTGTATAATTTTTATCGAATTTGAATTGTCTGTCATTGAGTTTTCAAAGAGCCATCTGTTTTCAACCGGCTACCCGGTCAAAAAGCTTGTTTACTATACCGCTTGAGATTTGGATTGTCAACTCGAAATTTGAATTTCTTTATTTCGTGTTGTTTTCCAAGTCTTTGTCGCTGCCCTCATCAGCGTTGCCGCTCGGTGAGTGCTCGACTATTCAACCACATATCCCATCTCTTTGCAAGCATATTTTTTAAAAAAATTTCACTTTTATTTGTGCTTGCTTTACCTATCGTGTTTTTTCAGATTATTTTTTCAGATTTTATTCATACTGAATTATATACTTCTCATAATGAGTTATTCATGCATAAACTTTTCTCTTTTCTTTTTGAGTTTTTTCTACAAATCAATGAATTTATTTTAGAGCTCTTTATCCATTTTTATTTTTTTAGTGATTTCATCTCTTTTTTTGCCCATTTACTTTCTTATCGAGTAGTATAAATAAGAAGATCTAATAGCTCTATTGTTTAAATGCCTGTTGGTAAGTATTTATTCTTGCTTTTTATCCAACAGTTTTTTCATGATAGTAATGATCTTGATTTCAAATATTCTAGTAAGAAATCATCTAAAACAAATATACAGAAAGAGGGAGACGAATATGACAAGAATTGTGATTGGAAATGACCACGCAGCAGTTGCGATGAAAAATGAAATTAAATCAATGTTAGAAAGCAAAGGTTATGAAGTAATTAACGTTGGTACTGATACAAACGATAGCGTTGACTATCCAGAATTTGGTCAAAAAGCAGCTATGGCTGTTGTAAACCACGAAGCAGATTTTGGAATTGTAATTTGTGGTACAGGAATCGGTATCAGCATTGCTGCTAACAAAGTTCCAGGAATTCGTTGCGGATTATGCAAAGACGTTACTGATGCTCGTTTAACTCGTGAACACAACGATGCAAACATGTTAGCTATGGGTGCAAGAACAACAGGTCTAGAAACAGCAAAAGACATTGTTGAAACTTTCTTAAACACACCATTCTCTCAAGGTGTTAACCACATCCGTCGTATTGAAAAATTAGCTAAAATCGATGGTTCCTTTAAAGGGGAATAATCCAACTCAACTCGATCAATAAAAAAGAAGGTGTACACCTTCTTTTTTATTTTCAATCTGTAATTAACTAATTCATTTATTAAAGACTCATTAGCATTTATTTGACTACAGAAAAGAAAAAACGGCTATTCGCCGTTTTTGCTTTCTAGATTAATTGGAATTAGTCAAGAGCGATAGCACCAACTGGGCATCCACCAACGCATGCACCACAATCGATGCAAGTATCAGCGTCTACAGTTGCTACACCATCATTAAGAGAGATAGCACCAACTGGGCATCCACCTTCGCAAGCTCCACATCCGATGCAGAGGTCAGCAGTAACTTTTGCAGCCATTGAGAAGTCCTCCTTTCATCACGTAATTCTGTGATCATTATAGTCAAAAAAACACAGTCTGAAAAACATTTCTTCTCTGTTTTGGTTAGTGTTGGTAAACCTCTATCCTTTATTCAACGCAAAACAAAACGTATAATTGCCTTATTTTTCAGTTCAAAACTAAAAAAGTAACATTTTTTGTCATAAACAACTGAAATTTTCTTAAATGTATCTTTGTCATCCCCACTATTCAATTTTGATTTTTTTCCTGTTCTTCAATTTTGCACAAAAAAAGTGGGATAACCCACTTTCTTAGCAGCAACCTTGTTCTTTCATTGCTTGAGCAACTTTTAAGAAGCCAGCAATATTAGCACCGATCACATATTCATCTGGACGACCGAATTCTTCCGCTGTGTCTTTGCAGTTGTTGAAGATACCAACCATGATGTCTTTCAATTTTGCATCGACTTCTTCAAATGTCCAACTTAAGTGTTCAGCGTTTTGGCTCATTTCTAAACCAGAGCATGCAACACCACCGGCATTACTTGCTTTACCTGGAGCATAGTAAACACCATTTTTCATTAAATAGTGAATTGCGTCTGGTGTTGTTGGCATATTTGCCCCTTCACAAACACAGAAGACTTTATTTGCCACAAGAGCTTTAGCGTCTTCTAGATCTAATTCGTTTTGTGTTGCGCAAGGTAATGCGATATCGCATGGAACAGACCATGGACGTTTACCTTCCATGTATGTTGCTTCTGGATGAGAATCCAAATATTCTTTGATTCGTCCACGACGAACTTCTTTAATTTCTTTCACTGTTGCTAAATCAATTCCATTTGGATCATAGATGGAACCATTGGAATCGGATAAAGTAACAACTTTAGCACCAAGCTGCTGTGCTTTTTCACAAGCATAGATTGCAACATTTCCCGAACCGGAAATCGCAACTGTTTTTCCTTCGAAGTTTGTTCCTTTGTTTTCAAGTAAAGCTTGTGTGAAGTAGCATAAGCCATAACCTGTCGCTTGCGTACGAACTAAGGATCCACCAAATGTTAATCCTTTACCGGTTAAAACGCCGGACCAGTCGTTTGTCAAACGTTTATATTGGCCAAACATATAGGCAACTTCACGGCCACCAACACCAATATCACCAGCTGGAACGTCTTCGTTTGGTCCGATATATTTATAAAGTTCGGTCATGAAAGACTGACAGAAACGCATAATTTCGCCATCACTCTTTCCTTTTGGATCAAAGTCGGCTCCACCTTTACCACCGCCCATTGGCAATGTTGTTAAAGAGTTTTTGAAAATTTGTTCGAATCCTAAGAATTTGATAATTGAGATATTTACACTTGGATGGAAGCGAAGGCCACCTTTGTAAGGTCCAATCGCATTATTAAATTGAACACGATATCCACGATTAACCTGGGTTTTACCTTGGTCATCTACCCAAGGAACTCGGAACATAATCTGGCGATCTGGTTCAACAAGTCTTTCTAAGACGCCATCATCAAGAAGTTCTGGCTTTTGCTCAGCAATGACTTGAAGTGATTCGAATACTTCTTCCACAGCTTGCAAAAATTCAGCATCATTCGGGTTACGTTTTTTTACTGTTTCGTATAAAGCTTTAAGATCTGCCATAATTCCTCCTCATTAAATTTGACTTTCAAAGTATATCATTTTCATTTTTAATGAAAAGAAGAATGAAAAGAAATCAATGGTTCGTTTTCATAATTTTCATAAAAATGTATGTTTTACAAAAACATTAAGCCATTCCAAAAAGACAAATTACAAAAATGTATTCTTTTTAGACGTCAATCTTTTATTTGTTCTTTCAATCGCTACTCATTCATACATGATCTAAGTATTTAATTTCCTATTTTTGGATCTTCAATCTTTGACAGCTACACTATTTTTCAAGCGCCTGCCTTTTCGCTTTGATCAATACAAAGCTACAATAAACAAAAAGAAAGTAATCAAATTCTATGCTAAATTCTAATTCATATTCTCATGTCCAACCATCTCCAAAACCACCTCGTATTCCCTTTGACTATCGCAATTTTCTGAGATGGGGATTTTTAGTCGTGTTTGTTGGTTTTGTTGTGTTTGTGTTCGATTATCATTGCCCATTTAGAGCTATTTTTTCTTTACCTTGTCCTGGTTGTGGCATGACTCGCGCTTTTCTTGATTTGTTACAAGGACGCTTTGCTTTATCTTTGCAATGGCATGCGATGTTAATTCCATCCTTGATCTGTCTTGGCTTATCTATCGTTTTATGGTTCAAAGGAAAAGATCGTTGGAAAAATGCCGTTCTCTATACTTGGGTATTTTTGATGATTGTCTATTGGATTTGGCGCTTAATTTTTGTGTTTCCTCACTCGCCTTTGTTTTAATCAAATCTTATGGAATAATCGATATCCCTTTTTTCAGTCGAAGATCATGGAAACTTGCTTCGATTGGTATGGAGTGTTTGTTATCTATTGATATTTTGCCCGTTTCCTTTTTTCCTCTGCCTTTTTGGCTAAAATAGGAATAGCTTGAAAATAAGTTAAATGATGTCATTCCCATTGGATGATGAAAAATGAAGAGAGGAAAAATCATGGCTGAAAAATATCTTATCGTTGTCGATATGCAAAATGACTTTACCTACGATGCACTTGGAACCCAAGAAGCACAAGCAATTGTTGATCGTGTAGTACAAAAAGTTCAAAACTTTTCTGGCAAAGTTATTTATACTTTAGACACACATCAACCGGACTATATGGAAACACAAGAAGGCAAAATGTTACCTGTTCCCCATTGCATTAAAGATACACACGGTTGGCAATTAATTGACCCACTTTTATCTTTACAAAAACAAAACAACAATCTCGTTTTTGAAAAAGGAACTTTCGGTAGTGTTGATCTTGCCCAATATATCGTCAATCAATACAAACAAGGAAATGTAGAAAGTGTTGAATTGATCGGGGTTTGCACAGACATTTGTGTCATCAGCAACGCCTTACTCATTAAAGCTTATCTTCCAGAATTACAGATTTATGTCGATTCAGCATGTTGTGCAGGGGTCACTACCGAAAAACATAACGCTGCAATTGAAACATTAAAAAGTTGCCAAATCATTGTTGAATAATGGGCAAGTCTTAAAATTTCAAAAAATATACAGAGATCAAAGTTGAAGATGCCTAGTCATGTTCAACTTTTTCTTTTTTTCTAAATCGATAGATTTGGTTACAGAAAAAAAGCTTTGACCATTTTAGTCAAAGCTTCTTTATTTATAACGATAATTTATGATGCAACTATTTAAGCTTATTTAGCTTGTGCTTTTTGGCGTTTTGTTGCGGGCTTAATATAAAACAATGCTCCAATCATCAAGAACGCGGTAAGGCCCAGTGAAATGGGGAACACTGCTAAAATCGTATGATACGTTGGATTCATTGGAAATACGACAAAAATCCAGAAAATACGGACAACACAAACACCGAGCGTTGTTACTGCTGCTGGTAAAACGGAAATTCCAAATCCTCTTAAATATCCTGAAATCACCTCATAATGAATAACGAACACATATGAGGACAACATCACGACTAAACGTACATAACCTTGCGCGATTACTTCCGGATTTCCGTTAAATAAACTAACAAGAGAACGTCCAAAGACCATCACTGATCCCGCTGAAACAAATGTTACCCCTAAGCCCAATAACAAGCATGTCATGAGCACTTGCTTACAACGTTGAATTTTATTAGCTCCATAGTTGGCACCTGTAAATGTTGTACAAGCGTGGCCAAAAGAAGAAACAAGGCTATATACAACAGATTCCACGTTCAACGATGCACTGCTTGATGCCATGATAATCGTTCCTAATGAGTTAAATCCAGATTGGATGACCACATTCGCAATTGAAAATACAGAGGATTGAATTCCAGATGGAATACCGATCCGTAAAATATTCACTAAAATATCACCATGAATTGGATGGTCAAACAAAGAGTGGAATGAAATCAATTTATCTTTTCGCAAATAAATAAATAAAATAATCGAACTGATCAAGTTAGAAAAAACTGTTGCAATCGCAACACCTTCAACTGTCATATGAAATCCGATGACAAGGATCATGTTTAAAATAACATTGATCACACCTGCTAAACTTAATGCGAATAATGGCAATTTGGTGTTACCAATTCCACGCATAATTGCAGCTTCGAAGTTGTAAAGCAAGATAATTGGCATGCCCATCAAATAAATTTTGATGTACAGGTTAGCCATATCGAAGACTTCGGCTGGCACACCCATCAATTTCAAAACTGGCCCGGAGATCAGCTCCCCAACTAAAGTCACGAATAATCCACCGATGAGTGCAACCCAAATTGAAGTCACACAAGTACGTTTAACACGTTTATCATTATTGGCACCTACTGCATTGGCAATAACAACGTTACTTCCAATTGAGATCCCAATAAACACATTGACTAATAACGAAATTAAAGAGGTACAAGCCCCGACCGCTGCCATACAATGTGCGCCGAGCTCGCCGGTAAATTGTCCAACGACTGCTATATCCGCCGCATTGAACAATTGTTGTAAGACTCCCGTTAATCCTAACGGTAACGCAAATAGAAATACTTTTTTCCAAAGCGAACCTTCGACCATATCCATGCCGCGCGCTTTATTTTTCTTGTTATTCTCTTGAAAACGAGCAATATCATTTGATTCAAATTGTTTTTCTTCCATTCTGCCTTCCTTTCTTTTTCTCGACTTCTTTTCACTTTTCGCCCTGTCTTTTTGCACTTTTTACAATGATAGGGTTCATCAATGATAAACCAATTTTTTTGATTTTTTAGACAAATTTTTCACGAGTCTGTTAATCGGTTTCATTGCTTTAAATAAAAGATTTGTGAAAATTTTGTTTTTCAATAGATCAAGAAAAGAAAGAAACTTATGTCAATCTGTTTTACCCTCCAATTTGAAGAAGATTTAGATTCACAAGCGAGTGTATCTTAACGATAATCGAATGCAATCTTACAAAATCTAAAATTTTCGTTCAGAATTCTTAAAAAACTTTTAGGAGTAAATTCATATTCTAAAAAGTAGAAAGTTTTATAATAGAGTCATGTATAAAATCATGATTGTGGAAGACGATCCATCCGTCTCCAGCGCATTATCTTCTGTCTTAACAGGCTGGGGATTTGATGCGTATACCACACCAACTTTTGATAACATTCTCCAACAATTTGAAGAATTAAAACCCGATCTTGTCTTGATGGACCTTAATCTACCTGAACGGAATGGATTTTACTGGACTTCTGAAATTCGTAAAACATCATCTGTGCCAATCATCTTTATCTCTAGTGCAGACGAAAACATGAATGTCATCAGTGCCCTCAACCAAGGAGCCGATGACTATATCACTAAGCCTTTCGATATTACCGTTTTAGTCTCTAAAATCCGCGCGCTTTTAAGAAGAACATTCGATTATACTTCACATATCGATTACCTTGAACACAAAGGTGTTCGTCTAAATATTGGAAATAACGAAGTTAGCTTCAATGGTAAAACGATTGATTTATCCAAAAACGAAGCAAAGATTCTTAAGATCTTAATGGAAAACAAAGATACAATCGTCAAACGCGAATTCTTAATGGATGCCTTGTGGAAAACGGATTGTTACATTGATGAAAACACATTATCGGTTAACGTCAATCGACTCCGTCGCAAACTCGAAAGCATTTCATTATTTGACTTTATTCAAACCCGTAAAGGTATCGGCTACATGGTATAGCCGTGATCTATAAAACTAGAAACAGGAACGAACGATCGAGTAACAACTCAAAAAAAGCCATCCGCAACAGGATGGTCTTTTTCTTTATTCAGATGAATTTGCTAAATCATTTCTAAAAAAAGAGTTATCTTTTGCTCGATAACTCCTTTTCAAAACTTAAATATTTAATGATTCATTGCTTTATTGAATCTTAATGATGATGTTTGATTAAACCAAATGCTTTTGATAATTCCATCACAACAACTGGTGTGAAAATCAAACATAAAGCAATCATATACAATTTGCCGGAAAGCATAACAACGCCAAATAAATTAGATACAGGTGTAAATAAGACAACAAGTACTAATAAAGCGGAAACAAGTGTTGCTTGATTTAACTTTTTGTTTGTAAAGATTCCTATTTTGAACAGGGAACGTTCAGAACGCATGTTGAACGCTTGAATAACTTGGGAAAGGGAAAGCACCATAAACGCCATTGTTTGTCCGCCTTCAACTGTTCCCATTCCTTGTTTACCTAAATAATAAGCAATTAAAGATAAAGCACCGAACATCACCCCTTGCAGGATAATGCGGATTCCATAACCATGCGCAAATAAATCTTCGTTTTTTGGTTTTGGTTTGTGATCCATGACATCAGGTTCAACTGGTTCCATACCTAATGCGATTGCAGGAAGGCTATCAGTAACTAAGTTAATCCATAATAATTGCATGGAAAGTAATGGGGATTCATGCCACATTAACATCGCCATAAAGACTAAGATAACTTCCCCAATGTTGGTTCCTAATAAGAATCCAACAACTTTTTTAATATTGGCATAAATGCCACGTCCTTCACGGACAGCGTCGACAATTGTCGCAAAGTTATCGTCAGTCAGTGTCATATCTGCTGCTCCTTTAGCAACATCAGTTCCGGTAATCCCCATTGCACAACCGATATCTGCTGCTTTTAAGGCTGGCGCATCGTTAACACCATCACCGGTCATCGAAACAACTTGACCTTTACGTTGCCAAGATTTAACGATACGGATTTTATTTTCTGGGGAAACACGCGCATAAACGGAAATGTTTTCGACTTGTTCATCAAGTTCACGATCTGTCATTGCATCGAGTTCAACACCAGTAATTGCCCGATCCCCTTCTTGCAGGATACCAAGTTGTTTAGCAATCGCAGAAGCGGTTATGACGTGGTCACCTGTGATCATGACTGGACGAATTCCTGCATGACGACAAACATCAACGGCAGCTTTTGCTTCTTCACGAGGTGGATCGATCATACCCACTAAGCCCATGAAGATTAAGTTATTTTCTAATTGTTCAGAAGTTGGTTCTTCTGGAATTTCATCGATTTCTTTATAACCAATTGCGAGCACACGCAATGCGTTTTTACTCATTTCTTCGTTGACTTGTGCTGCCCGCTCTAAATCACCAGCAATACAACGCGAAGCCATCATATCGAATGCCCCTTTAACAATCACGATATACTTGTCATCGATCTTGTTTACAGTGGTCATCAATTTACGATCGGAGTCAAACGGAATTTCTGCTAAACGAGGATATTCACGATTGAGCATTTCTTTTGGTAATCCGTTACGATGAGCCGCTAAAACGATTGCGGTTTCCGTTGGATCCCCGATATGTTGTTCTTCTGTACCATGGAAAACAACATTTCCATCACTACATAACGTACCGTATGTCAAAAGTTTTTTAACCTCATCGGAGTTATGAATCGTAATGTCTTCAGTGTCTGTTGCACCATCAAGATAAGCTTTCACTAAAGTCATGCGGTTTTGTGTCAATGTTCCTGTTTTATCAGAACAAATGACAGAAGCACCACCTAAAGTTTCTACTGCAGGTAAACGACGGATAATCGCATTTTTCTTGACCATCCGTTGTACACCAATCGATAAAACAATCGTAACAATAGCAGGTAATCCTTCTGGAATTGCTGAAACAGCTAAAGAAACTGCAGTCATGAAGATTTCAAGTGCTGGAATTCCATTCATCATTCCCACAACGAAAATAATGGCACATGCACCTAAAGCTAAAAAGCCCAGATATTTTCCTAATTGCGCTAATTTTTTCTGTAATGGAGTTTGTGTTTCCCCTTCATTTTCTAAAAGGTTGGCGATTTTCCCCATTTCAGTATCCATTCCCGTCGCAGTAACAACAGCTGTCGCTGTACCATATGTAATACTGCATCCCGAGAACACCATATTGTTGCGATCTCCTAATGGAGCTTTTTCATCAACAATTACACTCGCATCTTTTTCGGAAGGAACTGATTCCCCCGTCAAAGCGGATTCTTCACTTTTTAAGCTTACGCTACGGATCAATCTTGCATCGGCTGGAATAAAGTCCCCTGCTTCCAAGTGAATAATGTCACCTGGAACGAGTTCAACAGCATCGATGACTTTTTCTTTTCCATCACGTAACACTCTTGCGTGCGGTGCTGATAAACTTTTCAGTGCATCCAATGCTTTTTCGGCTTTACTTTCTTGCATTACGCCCATAATCGCATTCAAGATGACGATGAGCAAAATAAGAACCGGTTCAAAAAATTCTTTAGGTTCTCCTTCAATACAAGCGATCGCAAAAGAAACGATTGCTGCGATAATCAAAATTAAGATCATCACATCTTTGAACTGTTCCGCAAAACGTTGCAAAGTCGTTTTCTTTTTCTTTTCCTTTAACTTGTTTTCTCCAAATTGTGCCCTCTTCTCTTCAACTTGGCCTTGCGTTAAGCCAGTAGTCAAGTCTGACTGAAGGGACTGGACGACTTGATTCGCATCTTCATTGTGTCCTGTCATTGAAGATCCTCCTTCTTTTTGGTTATGTATTGTATTATAGAATTAATTTAAAAAAGTGCATTGGACAAACAATGGGTATCGTCCCATTTTTTCTCGTACGGCTATATTCGTTACATTTTTGACCATCTTTTATCATTTGTCCCAAAATCATCTTGATCAAATCTTAATTATCCAATATTATTAACGATACATAAGGGAGTAGTCAGCGTATTTACGCGGCGATACCAACATGCTGGATATACATCCTGGTGTCACCTTAATTGACGAGACTTATCTGCTGCGGTGGGTGAGTTTCGTCTTTTTTTTCCCATCGTTTCATGACATAGTGAAGGAGAAACAAGTTATGGGAATTAGTGAATTATTATTATTAGCTGTTGGCGTCAGCATGGATGCTTTTGCGGTTTCGATCTGCAAAGGTCTAGCAATGAAGCGTTCAACACTAAAAGCAAGCTTAACTTGCGGAATTTGGTTTGGTGGCTTTCAAGCACTGATGCCACTGATCGGTTTCTTTTTAGGCGCATTATTTGCTTCATCAATTCAAGCAATTGACCATTGGATTGCCTTTATTTTACTGGCCTTCATTGGAATCAATATGCTCAAAGAAGCACTTTGTTCGAAAGATGAATGTGATTGTCAACCAGATGAACAAGATGCTGATTTATCAACCAAGACGATGTTTGTGATGGCCGTTGCCACTTCTATCGACGCTTTGGCCGTTGGCATTTCACTCTCGATGGTTGGCAATGTCAACATTTGGCTTGCGATCACTTTGATTGGCATTTGCACCTGCTTATTTAGTATGGTCGGTGTGAAGATCGGCAACGTTTTCGGTCGTAAATTTGAAACAAAAGCCCAAATTCTCGGGGGAATCATTTTGATTTTAATCGGGCTCAATATCTTACTCGAACATTTAGGTTTTCTCGGTTAATGAATAGGAAAAACAGATATGGCTGACTCCAATATTACAAAACGAGCTTTAGCAAGCTCATTAAAAACATTGATGGAAGATACTCCATTTGAGAAAATTCAAATCGGACAAATCTGCGAACGATGCGAAATGCATCGTAAAAGTTTCTATTACCATTTCATGGATAAATATGATTTATTGAATTGGATTTTCGATTCAGAAATCGCTTCTTACGTCCAAATGCACATCGATCCGCTGGATACTAACCAACATATTCAACGAATGCGCCAAGCGTATCATTACTTATATGAAAATAGAGACTTCTATCGCAAAGCATTAAAAATCGAAGGACAAAATTCATTTAAAAGTCATTTTCGTGATTTCATCCAATCGCACATTAAATCCCAAGCGATCTATTTTTTGTATGAAGATCTTGATGAATTCGAATTAAATGTTTTAAGTGATGTTGCTTTAAGCTTAATTGAGAACTGGCTGATGGATCTAAATTGCATGTCCCCAGATGAAATGACTGATCGCACATTGCGTCTGCTCAATCGCAAATATAATTTCATTACCAATTCATAGAATTTTATGTCAAAAAAGGATGGTCGATTGATCACCCTTTTTTTGTATCTGATCGTGGATAGCTCTTGTATAAAAATCCCTGGAGTCTTAATGAGGACGCCAGGGATTTGATGTTTTATCTTATTTTAGTCTATACACTTTTTTCTAGAGAGAATACGCGTTGGATATGTAAAGCTAGATATCCAATTTCGATTGGTTCGATTTTTTTATTCAACGCTCTTTCCGTCTTTTTGATGATCGATTTAGAAATTTCATAAGCTCGCGGGAATTGGTTTTTCGTAAATTCATCCATATCAATCGATAATTTTTCGCCATTTTTCGTTCGTGCAATGAGATATTTCATATGTGTTAACATTCGCGAATACGATAATGAATGCACATCTACGTTCATCGAGAAAGCTTCTTCTAATTCTTGAATCGATTCATTAATCAACACCGCAAAAAGCATTCCTTCACTCACTTGATCATCACTTCGAGCGGAGTGAATATGAAGTGTGATATAGCCAACTTCTTCATCATTGATCCGAATATCGAGGCGTTGTTCAATAATATCCCGCGCTTTAAGCGCTGCTTGATATTCTTGATCAAATAACAAAGAGATATCGTGAGAAAAAGGGTTAGAAATCACCATATTGTTTTGAATCCGATGGATCGCAAAGGCAATATGATCGCTTAAAGGTAGCAATATACTTGTATCAATATTTCCAAATTCCTTTTTTGCTTCATCAATAATTGCGCTCGCAATTTCCAAATAAATCGGATCATTTTTTGTAACCGCAGGGATGAGATCTACTTTCGCTTCATGGCGATAAGCCACATCACCATCTCTGGGAATAAATTGTTGATTCATGTGCTGACCAAAACCAACCCCATTCCCAATAAAGATCACTTCTTCTTGGGTCTGGGTGTCAATGGTCAAAAGCGCATTATTATTTAAAACCTTTCTAACCTTAAACATACCTATCTCTCTTCATTTATCGTGACATTGACTAATACACTTTTAATACTTCTTCTTTTTGTTTTACCGGACCAAGTTTTGTGATTTCTACTTTACTATCTGGTGATAAATTTGTGAAGACCAAAGCAATCGCATCACTCGGCGCATTTTTCTTAATGAATTCGAGATCAAATTTTACAAGCAAATCGCCTTTTTTAACCGTTTGACCCGCTTCAACAAATGCGGTAAATCCTTCACCATTTAGATTAACAGTATCTACACCAATGTGTAGTAAAATTTCATTTCCTTTTTCACTTTTTAAGCCAATTGCATGTTTTGTTGGGAATACGAGTTCAACAGAACCATCACATGGTGAATATACTTCACCTGTTTCGGAAATAAACATGACTCCATCGCCCATCATTTTATTCGCGAATGTTTCATCTGGCATATTCGTAATTAAATCGATGCTACCATCTGTAATTGACGCAAAAGTTTCGAGAATTGTTTTTTCTGTTTTTGTTTCAACAACTTCTTGGATATCTACTTCTTCTGTTTCGTCATGATCACCACTTAAGTAATCTTCTAAATGGCTTTTAATCACACTGACTCTTGGTCCATAAATAACTTGTACACCATTACCTTTACGGATAATTCCAGCTGCTCCACTAGATTTTAAAAGTGCTTCATCGACTTTTTCTTGATCAAAAACCGTGATTCGCAAACGTGTTGCACAAGCATCGACATCACTAATATTCGCTTTTCCACCTAATCCTTTTGTGATCAGTGCAGATTGTTCGTCTTTCGCTGATGCCGCACCATTTGCTTTTTTCTCATTCACATCAGCTCGTGTATATAATTTTGTTTCTTGATCATCGTCTTCACGACCTGGTGTTTTGTAGTCATTTTTCGTAATCAAGAATTTGAAAATCGCAAAGTATAGGATGAAGTAGAATACACCAACAATCACGATCCAAATCCAGTTTGTTTTGGCATTCCCTTGCATAATCCCAAATAATGTCATGTCGATTAAACCACCAGAGAAAGTCATTCCGACACCAACATTGAAGATATGCATCAACATGTAAGCTAATCCGGCAAAGATGCAGTGAATTACATATAACAATGGCGCAATAAATAAGAAAGTAAATTCAAGTGGTTCTGTAATTCCTGTTAACATGGACGTTAATGCTGCAGAAAGTAATAATCCCCCAGCAACTTTCTTTTTATTGTCTTTGGCGCAAGTGTACATCGCAAGCGCAGCACCTGGTAAACCAAAAATCATTAATGGGAATTTCCCAGCCATAAATCTTGTTGCTTCAACTGAGAAACGAGTTGTATTTGGATCTGCTAATTGCGCAAAGAAAATATTCTGTGCCCCTTCGACTAAAGTTCCAGCAACTGTAGCTGTCCCCCCAACACCAGTCTGCCAGAATGGCAAATAGAAAACGTGATGTAAACCAAATGGAATTAAAGCACGTTCCATAAATCCATATACCCAAGTTCCGGCATATCCAGAACTTCTTACGATATCACCAACTGCATAGATTCCATTTTGGATCGAAGGCCAAATAAATGACATTAAAATTCCAACAAGTAAGTAAACTACCGCACTGATAATTGGAACAAAGCGGGATCCTCCAAAGAATGAGAGAACTTGCGGAAGTTCGATCGTATGATATTTATTGTGTAATGCAGAAACACCTAATCCGACGATAATCCCGCCGAATACACCCATCTGTAACGATTGAATTCCCACAACCGATGTAATAGAACCCGCTGGTAAAGTTTCGGCAAGCCCTAAAACTTCAATCATTGCGCCAATTGAAGCATGCATGATAAAGAAGGCGATTGCGGCAGATAAAGCAGCAACTTCTTTTTCTTTTTTAGCCATTCCAATCGCAACGCCCATAGCGAAGATAATCGGTAAGTTGGCAAAGACAATATCTCCTGCTTTAGACATGACGCTGAACAGATCAAACATAATTGTTCCTGGACCAAAGATTGACATCAATCCATAAGCCTCAAGCATTGTCGTATTGGTGAATGATCCACCAATCCCTAGAAACAAACCGGCAACAGGAAGAATAGCGATCGGTAACATGAAGCTTCTTCCGACACGTTGCAAAACACTAAAAATTTTGTCTTTCATTTTTTTCTCCTTTCGACAAAATTTCTATGTATCTATGCGTGCATGAATTACTACAATATGATTTTCAGATAAAAAAAATGCAGGCATAAATACAATAGAAAAAACAAGTAGTTAAAACAGATGTTTATTTCTATCAAATTAATGCCTACATGACTAGTAACACTTTTGATGATCCTATCATCGCAAGTTGAACTTCGTTTGTCAATTTTATATTTTACTTTTCCGCTTTTAAATGAATGATCTCTAACAAAAACATTCTCAATTCAACATATGCGACTTTAATTTATTCATGAACACTGTAGTACTCTAAACCCAATAAACTTTTGCGAATACAAACTCGACAACTATCGCCAATAGAAGTTTTTAAATACTGACTTTTCGACACGTTAAACTCTTGTTCTTCACCACGCCAAGAAGCAATCAGCTCATAATCCGTCAAACTATTGCCTGTATCGACATCTTTATCTGTAATCACAATCGTTTCATGAGTTGGCTTTTCAAACGTCAATAAGAAACTGACCGGGAAAGTTATCGTAAAGGACATCATCAAAACTGCGAAAACTACTGATAATTTCCGAACAAATCGTTGGGGCACTTTGATCCGTACCGATTTGATCACAAAAGGAATGAATAAGACAACCGCTATAATCAATGTCGTTTTAAAATAGGCAATTTGATCATATCCAAATGTATTTGCCGAAGTTAAGTTTAAAAGTAGGGCAATTGCGGCACCCAAAAATGGCATTTGGAGCATGACTTGTTCGCCCTTTTTAGTCTTCGTTTCGATGTAAATATACGGATAATACCACAGGTATACCGCATAAGATCCTAGAATCACTAAAACAAATAAAACCATCATCAGCTTTCCGCCAACGACAAAAGCTATTCCATCTAACGCGATCAAGACAATGCCTAAAACACGCAAAAATCTCTTCGCTTTTTCGAAATCGAATCGACAACGATCGGAAGAAATACTGTCGATTGTTTCTGTCTCTTGCACAATAGATTGATAATAATTTCGTTCTATCGCATTCAATGTTCCCACATATTTCGATACATCTTTTTTCTGCTCTAACAATTCTTCAAAATCGACAATTTGTACTTCATGTTCTGCTAAAGCATCAAAGAGTAGGTCAGAGTTTCCAAAAATAGAATCTAATGTGACCAATCGATTATAACCACGATCAATCAAAGCCATTTGGGTTCGATTCCCTAATGGAATCAATAATAAGCATCGAATCTCAGAAAAACGCACTTCTATTGATTTTTTTAAAACATAATTGAAAGTCAGTGTATTGTGATCGATCACAATTGTTTGTTTTTGGTACGCAAGTAATAGCGCAATGCCTAAAAACGTAAAGGGGAAAAAACAAAGTGCCATCAGAAAATGACCGGCGATAAGAGGTACAACCCACATCAGCCCAAAAAGAACAGTCGTGATGATCCCTAATACTTTGACAAACTTCGAACAACGAATGACTTGTTTTTCCATAATGATCCCTACTCTTTAATTTTCTTCTATTTGAACACAATACTTAACGCATAAATTGCACTTGCGACCAAAAGCGTATCGATTATAATTGTCGCTACCATTTTCATTTTATTTTGACTATTCGCCTTTACACTTCGAATAATCCATATCGGTCCAAGTAAAAATACACATAAAGCATAAACAACTAAAATAATATCCATAACTTCATTCCTATTCTATGTGATCTGTTTATGGATTTTTGAAATCTTCAATTCCCGGTAAAGCGAAAAGAAAAGACATAACGAGGATGGATAAATGACTTGCCGAAATAGAAGGCAGACAATAATCCACAATCATCAATCCCAAATACGTCGCAATTGTATCTAAAATCAAATACAGAACAATTGCTCTATTTTTATTCATGCGTTTTATTTGATAGAGTGCTTTGGACAATCCCCCGGCAATTAAATTCATTGGATATGAAACAATCGTTGTGATGACGAAAAACAAAATCATGCTGCCGATCGAATCATACCGAAAACCGAAAAAGCGCATAATTGTTCCACTCAATAGGGCAATAACGGATAAAGCAACAATAAAAATAGTCCCACAAGCTATAAATGTGATGAATTGTTCTTTATTCTTCTTAAAAAAATTCACAATAAGCAATATTCCTTTTCATCGGTTTAATGCGCTAATGCATCTTCAATCAATTCAATTGCGCGATTCGCAAAATTAATCTTGATTTGATCAGTATTTCCATTCACCTTGATTTTCGCTACACAAAGTTGATTCTCTTTTGTTTCTTGAGGATCACCACTTAGTGTTGTCCACTCCACGCTGATATCCTCTTGATTCAAAGGGGCGTTGACATAATATTCATAGCTTAAAGGTTCAAAAAACTCACTATTTGATTTTGCTTGAATCGAAATAGTTTCCTCATTTTCTTTGTATATTTCGATATCGTAGCGAACCACATCTTCTTGATTCTCTACATATTTCTCATTTGGCGATATAGATTCTTGATAAATCAAATCATCCTGTTTCTCATTCACACGATTACTTGCAGCACAACCACTTACGCCGATCGTCATGGATAGTAAAGCTACAGCTAGAAATCTTTTTAATTGCATATTGATCTCCTACTTTTTTAATCAAAAGCACAACTTGATAAATCAAAAAAGGAATAACACCGATAATCCCCACAATCAAATAAAATGGGAATGTCAAAATACCAACCATTACTCGCACTGCAACAGTGAATTTGCGAGTTAAATGGTTAAAAAGGATCAATCCAGTTGTTACACCAGAGAATACAAAAGTTTCTCACAACATCAAAAATCTACTTTATAAAGATATTCTTCATTTTTACTATGCCCAAACGAACGAATAGTCCATCTGCTAGCCGAAGCCAGATCATTGAAATGACAAGAATAAATGCAAAGAATAATATTGAGTTCCTTAATGCATTACGTAATAAATAAACAATCAAAAATAGAGGAAGCATCAATAACAATAAGCATAGTAAATAGCGAAGCGAACTTCGTCCTGTATCTTCTTCCCATTCATTTAGATTTGCGCCACAAACGCATCGGTTTGGAACAAACAAAAACTTCGAATTAATTTTATGTCCGCATTTTTTACAATAGAGTTTTTTCATGAAATACCATCCTTATTCAGGGTTTCAATCATTGATGCATTCGGTTCTTCATTCTTTGTCGCAATAGAATATTTAGATCAGTGATTTTATATTATCACAAACGCATAATCTTAATTCTTACTTCCGTTCCTATTTCTGTAAGATTGCATAAACGAAAAAAAGAAGCATTTAAACTTCTTGCAAAGTCTAAACACTTCTCTATTTTTTGTTCACAATGATGTCTAATATTTTAATTGTTAAACCCCTTTATTCTTCTCAGTATTTCTACTCCCTCTTTAGTCAATTGATGAACATCTTTATCTAGTACTATTGATTTTGCTTCTAAAATTCGGTCAATTGCATTCATTGGATCTAAGGAATGATACGCAAAAAACAGACGTCTAAGTTCGTTACCTTTTACAATCTTATAAGCATTCTTGCTGTCGATTTGATAAACATAGGATAGATATCTATAAATATAACCGATCCAATACATCTCATTCATTGAAAATTTGATTTTTCCATAAGTAGATTTACCGTACTCTTCGTTAATTTCGTCGAAAACATCTTCAATTGTCGTACTCTCATTTAAAAAAGTTAAATTATCCATTCTAGAAACAAATTTAGAATTCATAAATCGACGAATAAAAATATTCGAACTGCAATCTTCTATAGTTATAGATTGTTCAAAAATTTTACCTTGTACATCACATAGTAACAAGCCAGTTTGATCCATTTCTCTTTTCATAATTTATCATCTAATATATCGTCAATATATTGACCTTGTCCTCTATACTGTCTCCGTGCTATTTTGATTTTAGCATCCCCAAGTTTATTATCTCCTAATCTTTTAATTTGATACTTTTCTTTTTCTTTACTGCACAAATAACATCTTTCAATTATTTTCACCTGACTCAAAGCTTTTTCTGTTTTAAAAACGTATTGAAATCCTAAATTAGTAGCTGCCAAACAATGTATACACTGTTCGTCAGTAATTTCACCTTCAATAAAACTATCTATAATTCTAAACATTCTGTTATCAGCAATTGGTGCAATTAAATAATCTACGCCTTCTAATTTACGAATTAGTTTATTAATAATCGGATGATCTTCATACCCATTAAGTCTTCCCCTGAAATATGCGATCGTTAACATCCATTCTTGATTGACTTTATATTCTATGCTAGAGAGGTTTTGTGGGTCAAAACTCAATATATAAACGCTTGATGTGTCAAATCCACTTACAAATAACGAAGACTGTTCAAAACTCTCTCCACAATAAAACCCTTTACCAAAATCATTATTGGTTTTAGAGTGTTCAATATCAATCTCACCATCTATGCGTTTTTTAGCGCCATGAAATAATACCAACTCATTTTTATTCGTTAATTCTTCATAATATAGTTGCGCTTTAATTTCGTTTATAAAGATATTGTGATTCAATGCAAAAGTATATATGCTTTCGATATTTTCTTCCGTTGCATCCGTTTTTTCCGTTTCCCATCTCTCTACCGTAGTCATATCAACTGCTATTTTTTTTGCAAATTGTTGTCGTGATAAATTAAGCATCTCTCTAATTAATTGAACATCTTCGCCAATTCGATAATTCACCATAGATTTATTATCACCTCATAACTTCATTATAGCATCCTCTATATAGAAGTTTTCTTATAACTTCTATTATGCATATGCTAACAAGAAGTTTATTTCTATTCTCTGCAAAAGAAAAAAAGAAGCATTTAAACTTCTTGCAAAGTCTAAATACTTCTTTGAATTTCTCACAACTATTATTACTAACGTTTTGAGAACTGTGGCGCACGACGAGCTTTTTTAAGACCGTATTTTTTACGTTCTTTAGCACGTGGGTCACGTGTAACAAAACCAGCAGCTTTTAATGCAGGACGGTAATCTTCACTAGCTTCCATTAAAGCACGAGTGATTCCGTGACGGATTGCACCAGCTTGACCAGTGAATCCTCCACCTTGAACGTTAACTAACACGTCGAATTGATCAAGAGTGTTTGTTAATTCAAGAGGTGCACGTACTACCATCTGAAGAACTTCAGAAGGCATGTACTCTTTAAGTTCTTTACCGTTGACTACAATGTTCCCTGTTCCGTTTGCACGAAGGAAAACACGGGCAACGGCTTTTTTACGACGGCCAGTACCAAGGTACTGAACAATGTTATTTTTCTTTGCCATTTCCTATTCTCCTATCCTTTAACCTTGAGTTCTACAGGTTGTTGAGCCATATGTGGATGTTCTGAACCAGCGTAAACTAATACGTGTTTACGTTGCACATCACCTAAACGAGTGTGTGGGAGCATACCTTGAACTGCTCTGCGAACCCATTCAACAGGGTATTTTTCCTTCATTTCTTTGGCAGTACGAACACGTAATCCACCATAGAATCCGGAATGGTTGTAGTACTTTTCAGTATTAAGTTTGTTACCAGTCATTACGACTTTGTCTGCATTGATAATAACTACATAGTCACCGCAGTCTACGTTTGGTGTATATGTAGGTTTGTGTTTACCACGCAGTACATGTGCTGCAGTTGTAGCAAGGCGACCAAGAGTCTGACCTTCGCCATCAATTACATACCAAGTGCGTTCTACTTCAGCAGGTTTTGCCATTGTTGTTTGACGCATGTTTGCTTCCTCCGTTTCAATGAGCGTTACCGGGGCTCAAAGGCTTGGATATAGCCACGGATAATCTTATGCAAAATATCGATCGATGTCAATTAAACATATTGAATTTTACTGCGAAAATTTCGCCAAAATTGAATGTGTCTAATTGCATATCATTCCATTTCAATGCAAGCCTTATACTTCTTCGATTTTTGCCAATGACGCCTCGTTATTGTCGCTGTTTTGTCCCTTAAAGTCAAAAGGTTTATAGCCAACTTTTACTAAATATAATCCTTGGGCTGGTGCGTTAAAGCGACAAGCGTGTTTATCTTTTGCCTCAAGTATTTCTTCAAGTTGTTTGACGGTGATTTTATGCGATCCTAGTGCCATGAGTGCCGCTGACATCATGCGCACTTGATAACGCAAAAAGCCATTTCCAAAATAGGAGATCACAATATCTTTTCCTTGTTCTAGAATATCAATTTTAAAAATGGTTTTTACTCGTGGTTTGCGTGGATCGATTTGCGCGTTGCAAAACGAAGTGAAGTCATGTTGACCTTCTAGAACCTTTGATCCTTGGCGCATCAATTCAAGATCTAAGTTTTGCCAAATCACTGCTTTATAATGCTCGACAAATGGATTATCGCGTTCATTGGTGATGATGTAGTCATAATGCTTATATTGAACGGAAAAACGCGCGTGAAAATCATCGTCGGCAAATTCCACTTTTTTAATTCGAATATCCTTGGGTAAAAGTGTATTGAGAGCTTGATAGAATCCACGCGTACCAATGGTTTCTGGTCCATCAAAATGAAAAACTTGACCAAGGGCATGAACGCCAGCATCTGTTCTTCCTGAGGCCGTGATAGATACTGGTTGTTTCATTATTTTTTCTAATGCACGCTCAATCACGCTTTGAATTCCATTGGCATTCATTTGTTTTTGGAATCCAGCATAGCGATGGCCATCATATGCGACTGTCACTTTATAGCGCATAACTTTCCCCCTTTACAGTGAATGGACTTCGACAGAACAGCCGAAGTCCATTTATTCATCATCATCTATTTTATTCATTCAGTTTTAGATCCAACATAAAACAAGATCAGTTGCAAAGACAACAAGGGCGAATGCCATAGCGAAATAATCGACATTTGTCATTTTTAACACTTTGTAGCGTGTTCTTGTTGCAGATGGATCATATCCTCTTGCTTCCATCGCATCCGCAAGTTGATCAGCGCGATCAAATGCAGAAACAAATAGAGGGACGATTAAGGATAAGACGGCACGAATCTTTTCAGTCATCGTCCCGTTTTCCAAATCGACACCACGAGAAGCTTGCGCATTCATAATGCGATTTGTTTCATCAATTAAAGTCGGAATAAAACGTAATGCGATCGAAATCATCATCGCAATCACGTGAGCTGGTAAACCAATTTTTTCAAAAGGTTTGAGTAGCTTTTCAATTCCTAATGTCAAATCAAGTGGTTTAGTCGTTGCCGTTAACACGGTACATAAAATAATCATCAGCGTTAAACGAATAATAATATAAGCCGTTTGACTAAATGCGTCTGAATAAACTTTAAACCAACCCCATGAAATCAACAGTGTTCCCGTGCGCATGACAAGAACGTTAATCACCAATAAGAAGATAAACATCCAGATCATTGGTTTAAGTGCACGTAGGGCATAAGTCAGTTTTAATTTCGAAAAATATAAAGCCGTAGCGATGAAGATTAAAATCGGAACATAGCCGATAAATCCAGCCGGTAAAAAGACCGTAATCATCATCACAAGTAAAATCAAAATTTTAGAACGCGGATCCATCTTGTTAATGATGGTATTTAAAGGCAAGTAACGGCCAAGAGCAATGTTATTCATGGCTAGCCACCTGTCCTTTCAAAGATTGGGCAAGTTCATCCAACGAATAGGAATCGGGATCAATCTCAAATCCATTTTGTTGGAGCATTTCTTTTAATTGCACAATTCCCGGGGGATTGATGTCAATTTCTCTAAGGATATCAGGATATTTGAAAAATTCATGGACATCCATTTGCGTTTTAACTTTGCCATCTTTCATGACAATCACTTCATCGCAATAACGTAAAACGTGTTCCATGTCGTGGGAGACAAGGATAATCGTTTTATTCGCTTGTCGATTCAAACGCATAAATAATGACATCATTTCTTGGGCTGATTGGGGATCCAATCCTGCAGCCGGTTCATCAAGCACTAAGATTTCTGGATCTTGAACGAGAATTCCAGCAATCGCCACACGGCGTTTTTGACCTCCAGAGAGCTCAAATGGCGAACGTTGTAAATAGCTTGCATCCAATCCTACTAAAGGCAGAATTTCTTGAATGCGTTGTTGGATTTCTTCTGGTTCTACCCCAAAGTTTTTCGGACCAAAAGCGATATCCTTTTCAATTGTTTCCTCGAATAATTGATATTCAGGAAATTGGAAAACTAAGCCGACTTTTTTACGTAAAATTTTGACATCTTTAAGCTTCGTATCCGGTGTGATATGAAACCCACAAATATCAATCGATCCTTTTGTTGGTTTAATTAAGGCATTGAGATGTTGAACAAGAGTCGACTTTCCCGATCCAGTCTGGCCGATAATTGCTATGACTTTTCCTGTTGGAATCGTCAAGTTCACACCTTTTAATGCTTTATGTTCAAATGGAGTTCCTTGTGAATACGTATACTCCAAATCTTTTATTTCAATTGGCATAGCGCCTCCACTAATTGTGCATTATTCATCACCGCATCAATTTCAATTCCATGGGCTTGAAAAGCTTTTGCTGCTTTCAAACCAAATGGTAAATCGAGGCGAAGGCGACTCATGAGCGCGTCATTTTGGAACACGTCGGCCGGAGTGCCGATTGCCGCAATGGTTCCTTGATCTAAAACGACCACATTACTCGCTTGGGCAGCTTCTTCCATATCGTGAGTAATGGATAAAATTGTGATGTTTTTCGCTTCGTTTAATTTGCGAATTTGTTCATTGACGCTTGCTTTGCCTTGCGGATCAAGCATACTTGTCGATTCATCAAAAATGATGATTTCAGGACTCATCGCTAGAATCCCCGCAATAGCAACCCGCTGCTTTTGTCCACCAGATAAGTTGGTCGGTTCCGCATTCAGGTAATCGCTCATAGAGACTTTTGCAGCACTTTCTTCGATAATTCGTTGCATGTCCTTTGTTGGGACACAATGGTTTTCCAATCCAAAGGCAATATCATCTGCCACTGTCGAGCCAATGAATTGGTTATCTGGATTTTGAAAAACAATCCCAACATGATCACGAACTGCTTTTAAGTTGTGATCGGTCAAAGTTTGTCCAAGAACTTTAATCGTTCCTGATTTTGGTTCTAATAAACCAATAATCAACTTAGCTAAAGTTGATTTCCCAGATCCGTTATGCCCGACAATTGCGGTATAGCTCCCTTTAGGAATGGTTAAAGAGATATCTTTTAATACATCTGTTTGTCCATCATAGCTAAAAGATAGATGTTCAAGTTCGATTGCTTCCATACATACCGCCTTTCTCAACATCTTATCCATTATACAAAAAGTTATTTCAATTACATTAGTCTTGCCAATAAGCTTGAAAATGATTCGAAAAAGATAACGTTTTCAAGGCCAACATTGCATGATTTACTCGCCAGACGGACTACAATCCATCTTTGATCTTTCTCCTTGTATAAGGCATTAAAAAAGGGATGCCTATTGTAAGGCAAATCCCAAATAAGTTGAATGTGTTGATGTTAATAATTCTGACAACAATTCGCCCAATTCAGAAATTTCTTCGTGATCAGTTGGGCCAGCTAACAACATGTCTAACATTTGTGAATCAGGATTATATTCGGAAGAATATCCCGCATCAGCAAGTGTATTTTGGAAAGCTGTTAAGTAATCAGGATCAACTAAAAATGCTAATTGAGCAGATTGATTCGCTTCAAGTTGATCTAAGCAGCGCATATCGCGTTGTAGATATTCGATGTCGCTACAATCGGCTGAATCCTCCGTTTGATCATCGTATGTTGACTCTTCGTCATCATCGCCCATTAAGTAATCGTTTAATTCATCGAGGCGCTCTTTTTTTGATTGGAAAAAGTAGAAAAATGCCAAGATAGCAGCAGCGATTACCACAATTGAAGTTACAATTTTTAAAAGACGTTCTAAACCTTTCATCTCTTTATCCTTTCATCTCTTTTAGAGAATTTAATTTTATTCAGCTCAACAAGAACGATCGAATCGTTTTGAGTTTACTATTTCTAGTAAACGAAGTATTCCCCTATTCTGCTACAGATTGACTTACAATTGACTCTTCAGTTGGATTTGATCCTTCTTTTTGTGATTCTTCTTCAGTGAGGTCTGCTTTTTGAACTGGTTTTGCATTGGCCACTAGTTCTACGTTTTCTACTGATTCTTCAGGTTCTACTGGGGTGTTTGTTTCCGTTTCGACTGGAAAAGAAGGTGTAATCGTGATGTATTCTTCGCAATGTTTATCAAGATCCGCATTTTGTTTTTCATCGCGATTTTGTAATACTTTTTTGACTCCTTCTAAAGCAAGTCCGACAATTCCAACAGTTACAGCTGTTTTCACTAAAAATTTAAACATGAGAATCATCCTTTCTTCTCGTAAGGGCCAGTCCATCGCCAACTTCTAAAATCGTGGTTTCATAATCTGGATGTTGATCCAAGAAATCACGATAGCGTTGAACTCGTTTAATTAACCCCTTGGTATGGCGATTATTCGTACGTTCAGGATGTTCGACTAGTCCGTGGAAAAACATATTATCGGATACAATCAATCCACCTTCATTAAGCATCGGTGAATATCTTTCAAAAAAACGCTGATATTGGCCTTTAGCTGCATCAATGAAGATCATGTCATATTTCCAATCAGGAACTTCTACTTCTCTTGCATCCCCTTCAATTAGCGTGATGCGATCTGCGAATCCGGAGTTGAGAATGTTCTGTCTAGCGACACTTGCCATCTCTGGATTTTTTTCGATCGTAACGATTTTCACATCGTCTAAGATCGTTGCGCAAGCAATCGATGTGCGCGCAATTGCCGTTCCAATTTCTAAAAACGTTTTAGGATGGAGTGTCTCAAACAATTTTTCCATATACTCCATAGAATCCGCTTGTAGAATCGGTACGAGGTGCACAATACCATACCGTGTCAGCTCGTCTATGTTACTCATATATCTAATTTCCTTCCATTTGTCATGGGGAATACCCGACTATTTAATTGGCATGAATGCCTAATGATATAACCTTTAACGCTAGGCATTAAAGTTTCTATTTAGAAGAATAACATAAAATAAATTCAACTGTCCCTTGAATTGGGTAAAGAAAAAGCAAGAGGCTAGATTTTCCTCTTGCTTATTTTGTATTGAGTAAGCTGAACTTATTTTACGAATTCAACAATTGCCATTGGAGCAGCATCACCACGACGGATACGTGTTTTAGTTACACGAGTGTATCCACCATTGCGATCTTTGTAAGCTGGACCAATTTCGTTGAAAAGTTTCTGCAGAGCAGTGGTGCCTTCGTCATCAACTTCAACGTTGCGAACGTAAGCAGCAGCCTGACGGCGTGCGTGCAGATCGCCACGTTTAGCAAGAGTAACGAGACTATCCATCACTGAGCTGAGTTCTTTCGCTTTCATTTCAGTGGTTTCCATAGAGCCGTTTTCGATCAAAGAAGTAACCATGTTACGAAGTAAAGCTTTACGATGATCAGCTGTACGGCCTAATTTACGATTTCTCATCTTCGACTCCTATGCGTTCTCTCCACCGGATCTGAAGTGCAGACCCAATGAGTAAATTTTGTCTTTGATTTCCTGCAGCGATTTTTTACCTAAGTTACGGACATGCTGCATTTCCATTTCAGTTTTCTGGCACAATTCATCGACTGTGGAAATTCCTGCACGTTTCAAACAGTTGTAAGAACGAACAGAAAGTTCAAGATCTTCAATCATCTTAGATTTTAAAGAAGGATCTTCTAATTGAGTTTCTTCTTCCTCTTCGACTGTATTTTTCAATAAGAAATCTGCGTCAGTGATGATTGCGAGATGATCTCTCAAAATCTTGGATGCGATCGATAATGTTTGGGATGGTTTTAATGTTTCATCCGTATCGATTTCCATTGTCAATACATCATAGAGCTGTCCATTTTCATCAACGTGGGATTCGCTACTATATGCGACACGTGTGATCGGGCTGAACAGCGAATCGGTGTAAATAATGCCTAAAGGCGTATTTTCACCAGACTGTCTGTGCTTATTAATATCGGCGCCAACATAGCCACGGCCAAGTTTAGCTTGCATGTCCATGCTGAACTCTTTTCCAGCGGATAATGTACAGATCACCAGATCTTTGTTGAGTACTTCAACTCCCTCTGGGCATTGAATATCGCCAGCTGTGACAACACATGGTCCTGTTTTACGAATGCGTAATGTGTAAATACTGTTGTCTGCAATATCGATTTTCAAAATGAGTTGTTTTAAATTCAGAATGAGCTGAGCAACGTCTTCGGTTACTCCCTCAATTCCTGTAAACTCGTGGTACACTTCGTCAATACGAATGCTGAAAACAGCACCGCCAGGAATAGCAGAGAGTAGAACTCTTCGTAATGCGTTTCCTAGTGTGATCCCGAATTTGTCAGGAAGAGGCGCAATTTCAAACTTTCCAGAAGCTTGTGTTTCTTCTAAAGTTTTAATTTCGTATTGTTTCATCTGCTGGACCTCCTTTTTTAGCGAAAACTAAAGTTTCCCCCGACTGTTGTATATATATATTTATTATATACACGAAACAGTGTCCTATCCATTAACCACGTGGGCGTTTTGGTGGACGGCAGCCGTTATGTGGGATTGGTGTTACATCATTGATCATAGTGATGTCCAAACCTGCAACTTGCAGAGCGCGGACAGCAGCTTCACGTCCAGGACCTGGTCCTTTAACCTCAACTGCTACGGATTTCATACCGTGATCAATTGCAGCTTTACCAGCTGCTTCTGCTGCCATTTGTGCAGCATATGGTGTACTTTTACGGCTTCCTTTGAATCCAAGAGCACCAGCGGAGCTCCAAGAAATTGCGTTTCCGCCTTCATCAGTAATTGTTACGATCGTGTTGTTGAAAGTAGAGTGGATGTGTGCCATACCTCTAGCAATATTCTTTTTAACGCGACGTTTTCTAACTTGTTGCTGTTTCTTTGCCATATTATGTCACCTATCCTTTCTATTTCTTCTTATTAGCTACTGTTTTTGCTTTACCTTTACGTGTACGTGCGTTTGTTTTTGTACGTTGTCCACGAACAGGCAGACCTTTACGGTGACGGATACCTCTGTAGCAACCGATTTCCATCAAGCGTTTGATGTTCAATTGAACTTCACGACGAAGGTCACCTTCGACTTTAATCTGATCAACTGCTTTTCTTAATGTGTTCAGCTGTTCTTCTGTTAAATCTTTAACACGAATGTCTTCGCTGATATTGTTTTCTTTAAGAATTTTTTCAGCAGTTGGTGCGCCAATTCCATAAATATAGGTTAAGGCAATGACAGTCCGTTTGTTATTTGGAATGTCAACTCCTGCGATACGAGCCATTTCTTCCTCCTGTTAAAAATTAATTAACCCTGTCTCTGTTTGTGCTTCGGGTTTTCACAAATTACCATGACTCTGCCATTACGACGGATGACACGGCATTTATCACAGATGGGTTTCACGGATGGTCTTACTTTCATGTGTATACCCCTTTCGATGTTCACGTATTCAACCTGCTAAAATCCCCTCATAGATTGAACGTATTTTAGTAGAAACGTGATAGTCTGCTAAGCGCGATCTACTTTGTAGTAGAATTCCCAGTTTGGGCTTCAACCGCGGGCTAGACGGCAGGCAGGATTTTTACCTGCTTCAATGTTTTCCTCTATTTTTGGGGAAAATTCCATTGATTTTTCATTGCGAACCTAGTTTTGGACCATATAAAAAACTAAATTGCGCCTAGTTAGTATAGGCGCAATTTCAAATTAATGCAAGGAATTTTATGAATTTAAATTTGCAGAAATATCTGTCCAAATTGCTTCGAAGTCGCGGTTTGCATCTACGAGGACAACTTTGTTCTGATCTTGGTAATGTTCGATAACTGGGCGAGTTGCTCTGTCGTATTCACCTAAGCGAACAGCTAAGCTTTCTTCGTTATCATCTGCACGATAAGTTAATTCAGTTTGGCAATGGTCACATACATTTTCTACTTTTGTAGGTTTAAAGTAGATGTTGTAAATTTCGCCACAATTTGGGCAAGTGCGACGACCTAAGATACGTTTGTTTAAAACTTCATTTGGAACATCTAAATATAAAACAGTTTCAACTTCTTGTGGTGTACCTTTAGTCATTTCATCGAAAGCTTTCGCTTGCTCTAATGTTCTTGGGTAACCATCTAATAAATAACCTTTTGAATCTGCTGGTAAATTGCGCAGTGTATCTAAAACCATTTTATTTACAAGTTCATCTGGTACAAGCAAACCTTTGTCCATGTAAGTTTTTGCTTCTTGACCAAGTGCTGTATTTTCTTTGATATTTTTACGGAAAATATCTCCAGTTGAGATGTGATCGATTTGG
This sequence comes from Allobaculum stercoricanis DSM 13633, assembly GCF_000384195.1. GTDB lineage: Bacteria > Bacillota_I > Bacilli_A > Erysipelotrichales > Erysipelotrichaceae > Allobaculum > Allobaculum stercoricanis. Next base: position 1,654,382 of record NZ_KB913034.1, read on the forward strand.
TATTGGTCTTTTAAACGGCTACTGAAAGTTCCTTTTCCAGAACCTGGCGCACCCATGATAAATAAATTCATTGCAGTTCTCCCTCTATCTATGTGGAATCCATGTGAAATACTTGGGTTCAAATAAGCTCATTTGTTTAATCAGAATTTGAAAATCAATTCTAAATCAACAGTTTCTTTTATAAGATTACGATGATGCAAAGCAGCACTCTAAGATAAACCGTCTGATTCTGGCTTGTCATCTATTTTCAAACTCTATAGATAAACAAATTTCATTATTTATTCTCTAATTTATTGCAAATTTGCACAAGTCTACTGAATGAATTGTCATAAGAAAGGCTTGACTCGTTAATGGAAAGTGAAATTGTATTCCTTTACATTTTTGCTCACTTCTATCATGACTAATAATCTCTGATTTATATGTCATTTATTTTGTTTACTAAAACTCAAATATCCTGTGTTCTTTGACACAAAAACGCAAAGAGCATATACATCCTTTAATCTTTAAACATATTTATTCAAAGTGAATGCAACTGATTGCAACATTGATTATTTGATTTTTCATGTTTATACCAGCCTTGATGCATGGCCAGATAACAACACATCAGAAAAAAGCCTATATCCAGAAAGGATATAGGCGATTATAAGCTTAGTCAAAATCGTAATATTTTTTATACGCTTTTTGAGTAACGAGGCCTTGAACTTGACGAACAGTTTCGATAGCTACACCGACAACGATGATCATACCTGTACCACCAAGAGCCATAGAAGTTGGCATATCTGCCCAAATCAATGGCATCAAGTGAGGTAATACTGCAATTAATGCAAGAGCACTTGCACCAAGAACAGTAATTCTTGATAATGCTTTGTCGATATAAGTTTCTGTTTGTTTACCAGGTCTTACACTTGGAATGTAAGCACCGGATTTTCCAAGATTATCTGCAACTTGTTCTGGATTGATTTGCATTTTCGAATAGAAGAATGTAAATGTCAAAATCAAAACAACATAGATTAAAATGGAATACCAAGTTTTTAAGCCTAGCCAGTTTTGCATCGTAACATACCAGCCGGCACCTTTCGCAAAGAAGCTGCACACCTGAAGAGGTGCCATCATCAAGGAAGATGCAAAAATTACTGGGATTACAGATGCAGAGTTGATCTTTAATGGCAAATAGTTCATTTTAGAATTTTTCGCCAATGACATCGATGAAGATGTGTATTGGATTGGAATTCTCAGCTCAGCTGTATTAATCAAAGTAACTAAAACGATAATTAATAAGTAAATTAAAATGTATGCCGCAAAGATCCAGCCTCCGTGAGCAAGTTCGCCGTTGACGAGAGTGTTCCAAGCATCTGCGAATTGTTGAGGCATACGGCCCACGATACCAGCCATAATGACCATCGATACACCGTTTCCGATTCCTTTAGCAGAAATCTGATCACCAATCCAGACAAGGAACATGGATCCTGCAGTAAAGATCATCGATACAAAAAGTAATTTAGCAGTGCTTAATCCACCAATAAATAACCCGTTGTACATGTTTGAGAAGCTATAGCTGATAGAAATTGATTGAACAAAACCAAAAACAACTGCTAAATAACGAGTGTATTGGTCTAATTTCTTACGGCCATTCGCTCCGGATTTGGACAATTCAGCAAGTGCTGGAATAACATCCATACTAAGCATTTGGATGATGATAGATGCGGTAATGTAAGGTGTAACCCCGATCGCAAAAACCGAGAACTGCTCTAATCCACCGCCTCCAAGCAGGCTCATCATCGCAAACAAGCTGTTATCTTCAATGCTTGCTACGAGTCCTTCCGTGTTCACGCCTGGAACTGTGATCGCACATCCCAAACGATAAACAAGAAAGGCAAAGAGAGTGAACAGGATTCGATTACGAATATCCTTGTTCATCATCATTGCCTTAATGGTTTTCATTAATTAACGAACCTCGATAGTTCCGCCTGCTTTAACGATTGCTTCTTCAGCTGATTTAGAGAATTTAGCTGCTACAACGTGCAGTTTTTTCTCAAGAGTTCCTTCACCAAGGATTTTAACTCCAGCAAGTTGTTTCTTCAGGATACCTTCAGATTTTAATAATTCTGGAGTTACTGTAGTTCCGTCTTCGAAACGGTTTAAGTCTCTAACGTTCAATACAGCATATTCTTTACGGTTGAAGTTAGTGAATCCACGTTTTGGTAAACGGCGAGCCAAAGTTGTTTGACCACCTTCAAAACCTAAACGTACTCCACCACCGGAACGTGCTTTTTGACCTTTTTGTCCACGTCCAGATGTTTTACCAAGACCTGATCCAGGTCCGCGTCCAACTCTTTTTCTGGATGCACGGGATTCAGTCTGGGAAAGTTCATGTAATTTCATTTCGTTTCCTCCTTCTTACCCGCGGATTTCTTCTGGCTTTTTGCCACGAAGTTCAGCTACTTGGTCAAGTGTGCGTAAAGACTGCAGACCTTGTACAGTTGCACGCACTGTATTGATTTTTGTACGGCTTCCGAGGTTTTTAGTTAATACGTCAGTGATACCTGCAAGTTCAAGAACTGCACGAGTTGCACCACCAGCGATAACACCAGTACCTTCAGATGCGGGTCTCATAAATACTTTTCCTGCACCAAATGCACCTGTGATTTCGTGAGGAATAGTTGTACCAACGATTGGTACAGTGAACATGTTTTTCTTAGCTGCTTCAGATGCTTTGCGGATAGCTTCAGGTACTTCTTTAGCTTTACCAGTTCCAACACCTACGCGGCCTTTTTTGTCACCAACTACGACTAAAGCAGCAAAACGCATACGGCGTCCACCTTTAACTGTTTTAGCGATACGGTTGATGGAGATTACCTGTTCTTCGAACTCTTTTGGTTCTCTTCTTTGTCTTCTTTCGTTTGCCATGGCGACCTCCTAGAATTCCAGGCCGCCTTCACGAGCGGCATCAGCTAATGCTTGAACACGACCAGTGTAAAGGTATCCACCGCGGTCAAACACAACTTTTTTAATATCTTTTTCAAGTGCGCGTTTAGCGAGTTCAGCACCTACTAATTTTGCTGCTTCAATGTTACCACCGTTAGACAGTTTCATTGCTTCAGAAGAAGCAGATACTAAAGTGTGGCCATGAACATCATCGATGATCTGAGCCTGAATGTTAGCATTACTTCTGAATACGTTTAAACGTGGGCATTCAGGAGTTCCGCTGATTCTCTGACGAATACGTAAGTGACGTTTCTGTCTTGCTGCGTTTCTAGATTGTTTTTTAATCATTTTCTATACTCCTTTCCCACTATTTCTTACCAGCAGTTTTACCTTCTTTACGACGAACATATTCATCTTTATAACGAATACCTTTGCCTTTGTAAGGTTCTGGTTTACGAACTGCTCTTACGTTAGCTGCGAATTCACCAACGCTTTGTTTATCAATACCTTTTACAACGATAGTTGTAGCAGATGGGCATGTAACTTCTAAGTCAGCTGGAATTTCCATATCTACTTGATGAGAGAAACCAACGTTCATTGTTAAAGTGTTGCCTTTAACTGCTGTACGGAAACCGATACCTACGAGTTCGAGTTCTTTTTGGAATCCTTCGGATACACCAACAACCATGTTGTGAAGCAGAGCACGTGTTGTACCATGCATCTGTTTTGTTGCTTTTAAGTCATTTGGGCGTTTTACAATGACTGTGTTATCTGCGAGATCTAAAGTAAGATAATCTGCAAATTTTCTTGTCAAAGTCCCTTTTGGCCCCTTGACAGTCACCTCATTCCCTGGTTTTACGTCAATAGTAACACCAGCAGGAACGGTAATCAGTTTATTGCCGATACGTGACATTCAGTAATTTCCTCCTGCAATAACTGGACGAACCAGTATATAGATAAATCCCTAAATACACGAAAGCTCCCGTCGAAACGGGGACTTTCTTATATTCAGATTTATCAAAATCAATGCACTCAGCCTATTCCGCATATCATAAAGATAAGTTTCGAAATTTAGATGACATATAGAATGCCTACAATGATCCGACGAATTAAGGGCTTCGCTAAAGGGTCATTGCCTGAAATAGGTTATGAGCACATGATTCTAACAATTTAATATATTACCAGATATAAGCGATAACTTCGCCGCCTACATTGGCTTTTTTAGCATCACGGTCTGTCATTACACCTTTAGAAGTGGAAATGATAGCGGTGCCAAGTCCGTTTAATACACGTGGCAGATTGTCTGCAGGTGCATAAACGCGGAATCCTGGTTTAGAAATGCGTTTTAAACCAGAGATAACTTTTTCTCCGTTTTTACCATATTTCAGATCGATTGTTAAAGATTTTTTAACACCATCAGCTTCTGTGGAGAAACCGTTGATGTAACCTTCTTCAACAAGGATTTTCGCAATACGTTCTTTCTCTTTGCTGGAAGGCATGGAGACTGTTTCATGCTTCTGTGCAAGAGCATTGCGAATACGAGTAAGCATATCTGCAATTGGATCGGACAATGTCATGATAAATAACCTCCTTGTTACCAGCTTGCTTTTTTAACTCCAGGAATTTGACCTTTGTAAGCCAATTCTCTGAAGCAGATACGGCAGATGCCGTATTTTTTCAATACAGAGTGTGGACGACCACATCTCTGACAGCGAGTGTACTCGCGAACTTTAAATTTCTGAGGACGCTGCTGTTTTAACTTCATCGCTTTCTTTGCCATGAGTTCCTCCTACTTTTTGACGAAAGGCATACCCATTAAAGTGAGCAGAGCCTTAGCTTCGTCATTTGTTTCTGCAGTTGTAACAATAACAACATCCATACCTCTAGAACGATTAACTTTATCAAAGTCAATTTCTGGGAAGATGATTTGTTCTTTTACACCGAGAGTATAGTTACCGCGTCCATCAAACGCTGTATCGGAAACACCGCGGAAGTCACGTACACGTGGTAAAGAAATGTTGAATAATTTATCTAAGAATTCATACATTTTAACGCCACGTAAAGTAACTTTGCATCCGATTGGCATGCCTTCACGAACTTTGAAGTTCGCGATGGATTTTTTTGCTTTAGTGATTACTGGAGCTTGACCAGTAATAGCAGCGAGTTCTTCAACTGCTTCATCCATAAACTTGGAGTTCTGAATAGCGTCCCCAACACCGATGTTGACAACAACTTTTTCAATCTTCGGAACCTGCATCGTGGAAGAATAGTTGAACTGTTTCATCAGTTCCGGTACGATCTGGGACTGGTATTTTTCTTTTAACCGGTTCATGTTCTATCCTCCTACTTTTTTTCTTTTACTTCGTTACCGCTTTTTTTGAAGTAACGAACTTTAACTGTATTACCATCTTTGTCTTCGACAAATTTGTATCCTACGCGACCAGCTTCTTTAGCTTTTTCATCGTAAAGAGCAACGTTTGAAACGTGGATTTTTGCTTCTTTTTCGATGATTCCACCATCAGGGTTAGCCTGAGTAGGTTTTTGGTGTTTTTTTACTACGTTAACACCTTCAACGATGACCTTGTTTTCTTTTGGGAAAGCTGCAAGGACTTCGCCGATTGTGCCTTTATAAGCCCCGGTCATTACCTGGACTTTATCGCCTTTTCTAATCTTCACGAAAAAATCCTCCTTACAGTACTTCTGGAGCCAAGGACACGATCTTCATGAAGTCTTTTTCACGAAGTTCACGTGCAACTGGACCAAAAATACGAGTTCCCCTTGGGGATTTGTCATCTTTAATAATTACAACTGCGTTGTCGTCAAATTTGATGTAAGTACCGTTGTCACGACGTACACCATATTTAGATCTGACGATTACAGCTTTAACTACATCGCCTTTTTTAACGGTTCCGCCAGGAGCTGCCTGTTTAACGGCACACACAACGACATCACCGATGTTGGCAAATCTGCGCTTACTTCCGCCAAGTGGACGGATAACCAAAACTTCTTTGGCACCCGTGTTGTCGGCCACGCGCAAACGGCTTTCATTTTGAATCATTTGCTTTTCCTCCCAGCTTATCCACGGGCTTTTTCAACGACGTTAACCAGACGGAAACGTTTGGTTTTGGAAAGTGGTCTTGTTTCCATAATTTCAACAAGATCGCCTTTTCCAGCAACGTTCATTTCATCGTGGGCTTTGAATTTTTTAGTATATTTAACGCGTTTACCGTACAGAGGATGTTTTTTCATCGTTTCTACGGCAACAGTGACAGTTTTGTCCATTTTGTCAGAAACGACTCTGCCACGGTAAACTTTTCTAGAATTTCTTTCTTCCATGTTCGAATCCTCCCTGACTATTTATTCATTTCGCCAAGAACAGTTTTAATTCTTGCGATGTCTTTTTTTACAACTCTAAGGCGTGCTGTATTTTCTAATTGACCAGTAGCTTGTTTGAATCGGAGATTGAACAGTTCATCTTTAAGAAGGTTCATTTCCTGCAACAGCTGTTCTTGTGTTTTAGTACGAAGTTCACTTGCTTTCATGACTATTCAGTTTCTCCTTTCCGAACGAAGCGTGTCTTCACTGGTAATTTGTGTCCAGCAAGACGTAAAGCTTCTTTTGCAACTTCTTCAGGTACACCAGCAACCTCGAACATTACGCGTCCAGGTTTAACTACTGCTACCCATCCTTCTGGAGCACCTTTACCGGAACCCATACGGACTTCAAGAGGTTTTTTAGTTCTAGCCAGGTGTGGGAAAATTCGGATCCAAACTTTACCACCACGTTTCATGTAACGAGTCATCGCAACACGAGCCGCTTCGATTTGACGGTTTGAAATATAGTTTCCGCTGTCAGCTACCAATCCGTATTCACCGAATTCTACGCTGCGTCCTGCTTTAGAACGACCTTCGTAGCTTAAACGATGAGGACGACGGTATTTTGTGCGCTTTGGCATTAACATTATTCGTTTCCTCCTTCGGCCTGAGCAGCTTCAGGTGCAGCTGGTCTAGCAGCACGTGCACCATCTCTGCGTGGCTGACGGTTATTTTTGCCGCCTTGACGACGGTCATTTCCTTGACGGCCATTTCTGCCGCGTGTAGGACGTTGTCTTCTTTGTTTTGGTGCTTCTGGTTCTTTAACCATTTCTCCAGGAAGAACTTCACCACGACAAATCCATACTTTTACACCGAGCTTACCGTATTGAGTGTCAGCTTCTTCAATAGCGTAATCGATATCGGAACGAAGTGTGTGAAGTGGTACAACACCTTCGGAATATCCTTCAGCACGAGCGATATCAGCTCCACCAAGACGTCCGGATACAGAAGTTTTGATACCTTTTGCACCAGAACGCATTGTGTTCTGAATAGCTTTTTTCTGAGTAGCACGGAAGGATTTACGGTTTTCAAGTTCGTTTGCAATCCAACGTGCAACTAATCTTGCATCAAGATTAGGGTTGGCGATTTCAACGACGTTGATCTGAATATTTTTAGCAGAAGTGATTTTTGCTAATTCTTTTTTCAGACCTTCGATGGATTTACCATCTTGGCCGATGACAACACCTGGGTGAGCAGTACGAATGATCGCTGTCAAACGATTCTGCGTTCTTTCAATCTCAACACGAGAAATCTGAGGATCTGCTTTTCTCTTATCTGCAGCTGCTAAAGAAAGTTTTTTGTAGTAGCTTTCAACACAGTTACGGATTTTCACATCTTCCATCAGAAATTTTGAGAAATCTTTATCGTCTGCATACCATCTGGACTGCCAGTCACGGATGACACCAGTACGCATTCCAATAGGACTAACTTTCTGACCCATGGTGATCCTCCTATTCCTTTTCAGCCACAACTACTGTGATGTGACTTGTACGTTTGTTAATTGGGCTTGCGCTTCCTTTAGCGCGAGGCATAAAGCGCTTCATTGTGGCGCCTTCGTTTGCATAGCATTCTTTGACGTAAAGTGCGTCTTCATTCATTTCGTGGTTGTTCACTGCGTTTGCTACTGCACTTTTAAGTACAGCACCAACCATTTCTCCACCTTTGTTAGGTAAGAATTTGCAAATAGCTGCAGCTTCTACAACATCTTTACCACGGATAAGATCCAGAACAAGTCTTGCTTTACGAGGCTGAATGCGAAGTGTTTTTGCAGTTGCTCTTGCTTCCATAGTAACCTCCTATTTTCTGCCTTTCTTGTCATCGGATGCATGTCCGGTATATTTACGAGTTGGAACGAACTCACCGAGTTTGTGTCCAACCATATCTTCTGTTACGTACACTGGTACGTGTTCTTTACCGTTGTAAACGGCAAATGTGTGTTCAACAAATTCAGGGAAGATTGTTGAACGGCGGCTCCAAGTTTTTACAACTTCTCTTTTGCTGGAAGCGTTCAAAGCCTGTACTTTTTTCATCAAGTGCTCATCAATAAATGGCCCTTTTTTCAAACTACGACTCATTTCAACGTTCTCCTTGTCCTATTTACCGTTTCTTCTGCGGACGATTAATTTATTAGAAGCTTTCTTCTTATCACGAGTCTTAACGCCAAGAGCTTTTTTGCCCCATGGAGTCATTGGAGACTTACGTCCGATAGGTGTGCGGCCTTCACCACCACCATGTGGGTGATCGTTAGGGTTCATAACAGAACCACGTACTGTTGGGCGGATACCTTTCCAACGAGTTCTACCTGCTTTACCTAAGTTAACCAGGCTGTGGTCTTCGTTACCAACTGTTCCGACTGTAGCACGGCAAGTTCCAAGAACTTTACGTACTTCACCAGAAGTTAAACGAAGAGTTACATATTTTTCTTCAATACCTAAAATCTGAGCAGATGCACCAGCAGCTCTTGCCATCTGGCCACCTTTACCAGGTTTTAATTCAACGTTGTGTACTGTTGTACCTTCAGGCATGTTGCGAAGTTCGCAAGCGTTACCTGTTTTGATATCAGCTTCCACACCGGAAATTACTTTAGTTCCTACTTCTAAGCCTTTTGGAGCTAAGATGTAGCGTTTTTCACCATCTGCATAAGTTAATAATGCGATGTTGCAAGTACGGTTTGGGTCGTACTCAATAGCTGTTACTTTTGCTGGGATATTATCTTTATTTCGTTTGAAATCGATAATACGGTAAGTTCTCTTATGACCACCGCCTTGATGACGTGTAGTGATGCGACCAGTGTTGTTACGTCCACCTTTAGAATTCAGTGGAGCAGTCAAGCTACGTTCTGGAGTTGTTTTTGTAATTTCTTCAAAAGTTAATCCAGACATGCCGCGGCGGCCAGGTGTAGTCGGTTTATACTTTTTAATAGGCATAAACTTTTTCTCCTCTCATTCGCGATATTTAGTCAGGAAATAGCGTCTTCTCCCTGATGGGAACTATTCTTCTTCCCCGAAAATGTCAATACTGTTGTTTTCTTTCAATGTAACGATTGCTTTTTTGAAACCGTGTTTTGTTGACATCCAACGTCCGAAACGTTTTGGTTTGTCTGCAGTATTTACGATGTTGACTTTTTCGACTTGAACGTCGAACAGGTTTTCAACAGCCTGTCTCACTTCGATTTTGTTCACTTTAGTAGGAACTTCGAATGTATATTTTCTCAGGCCATCCATTGCGGATACAGATTCTTCTGTGATCACCGGGCGGATGATAACGTCTCTGTAGTCTTTCATTATGCGAGGGCCTCCTCTACTTCTTTAACTGCTGTTTCTGTCATAACAACATGATTAGCATTTAACAGATCGTAAACGTTGATGGCTTTAGAATTCATCACCATTACATCTGGGATGTTACGAGCGGAAAGATAAATGTTATCTGTGCAAGCTTCATCCATACCAATAACAAACAGAGTTTTGCTTGGCGCGTTGATTGCATCAACGATTGCGTTAAATTCTTTTGTTTTTGGTGCTTCAAGTGCGATTTGGTCTAATAATCCAAATTCTTTTTCAAGAACTTTAGCGGAAAGAGCAGATTTAAGGGCAAGTCTGCGAACTTTCTTATTGATTCTATAAGCATAGTCTCTTGGAGTTGGACCAAATACGATTCCGCCGCCGCGATGTTGTGCAGCACGGATAGAACCTTGACGTGCACGACCAGTACCTTTTTGACGGTATGGTTTACGTCCCCCACCAGCAACCTGGGAGCGACCTTTTACAGCGTGAGTTCCTTGATGCTTACCTGCTTGTTGCATTTTAACTGCTTCATACAGAGCATCTTTATGTGGTTCGATACCGAAGATGTCGTCGTTCAGATCATATTGTCTGATGACTTCACCTTTTTGGTTTAATACGTCGATGAGTGCCATTATTCAGTGACCTCCTCTTTAGCAGTTCTGTCGATCAGAACAACTGGAGCCTTGTCACCTTTGCTTGTTTTAGCAGTGCGGATCATGACCATTCCTTTTTTAGGTCCTGGAACATTTCCTTTTACAAGAACGTAGTTGTTTTCTGTATCAACTTTGATAACGGTCAAGTTTGGAGCAGTAGTGCGTTTGTGACCTTCATGACCAGGCATGCATGTGCCTTTCATGATGCGTCCCTGACGGGAAGTAATACCGTTAGTGGCAAGAGAACCGATGTGACGGATGTTCTTAGATCCACCGTGGGATTTTGGGCCTTGGTGCGCATTGTTGCGGTAAATAGTACCCATGTAACCTTTACCTTTGGATGTGCCGATTACGTCAACTTGTTCTCCAGCAGCAAAGATATCTACGCCAACCGTGTCGCCTGCTTTAACGTCCAGGTCGCAGTTGCGTACTTCTTTGACAAAACGTTTTGGAGCGGTACCTGCTTTTTTAGCATGTCCGATCTCAGGTTTTGTCGAATTTTTTTCTTTTACATCTTCGAATCCGAGCTGTACAGCGTTGTATCCGTCAGTAGCTTCTGTTTTTACTTGCAGAACAACGTTTGGTTCGGCTTCGATTACAGTTACAGGAATTAGCAAGCCATCTTCTGTGAAGACCTGAGTCATCCCTAACTTTCTTCCTAACAAACCTTTCACGATGACTTCCTCCATTAAAGTTTGATTTCGATGTCTACGCCACTAGGCAATTCTAGTCTCTGTAATGCATCGATAGTTTCTTTATCCGGTGCAACAATTTCGATTAAACGTTTATGTGTGCGAATTTCGAATTGTTCACGGGAATCTTTGTACTTGTGTACAGCGCGAAGGATAGTCACAACCTGTTTTTCTGTTGGCAGAGGTACAGGTCCAACAACCTTTTTAGCGCCATGCTTCTGAGCTGCTTCGACGATTTTCTTTGCACTTTCGTCTAAGATGCGGTGCTCATACGCTTTCAAGCGGATTCTCATTGTGTTTTTTGCCATGGTTACTCCTTTCGTTTATTCTTGATAAACATGCTCCATGCGAATTACCTGGCCCATTCCATGACAACGCTATTCAGTGGGTCAGCAACCTCGCACTTCCTCGCAGTGCTTGAGTATTCTAGCATTATAGAACACTCGATGCAAGGTTATTTTTCTTATTTTTAAAAAGAATTTCTTCAAAAACACGAAATCTAAAGCCGAACTGGGCTCTGTCGTTTTTGAAATTTATTTCAAAACTTTGTAAGCGTTTCTTTCAAACTCTTTTGTCTTATTTCACAAAAGACGTCTTGAAAGTGGATTTGAGATGTTTCTTACGTCGTATCTCTTTGGTTTTAGTCGACATGCTATATGAATCTGGCCAATCTAGCGATCTTGCAATCTAAGTTGGTCAATTCACGCTCATTTCATGTTTGAGTGGGCTATTTCGATGTTTACCGCAGACCATTTTACCCAAATTTGTCATGTTTTCAATCTATTTTTTATATTTTTTTAAATCACACATTTTTTCCTTAATCATCCTTGTTTTGCCCATAAAAAATAGCCTGGAAATAATCCAGGCTTTCTTGACTTTGTAGCGCTATAATTCGCAAGTTCGCGATATTTCTATATTGAACAAATTATTAAGCTTTCCTGTCCCTAAAACAACTATATAGAGAAGGATAAGGACTGGTAGCTGATTAATGCAATACAATTTGGTTATTACTCAAAAATTCCTTTTGCATTTTCTCAAATCTTTTCTTTTGTAGAAAATAGACGATTAAGAATAAAAGCAATGAAAAATCAAACGCTTCAATCATCATCATCAGTAAAAACCATAAAACGAAGATCGCTCCATCCATTAAAAAGAAATCGAGCGTCTTTCCATAATAGCCGACCGTACGCATTTGGCTGCCAAGATTCAAGATGAAGATCGCTCCAGCAGCTACACCAATTAAGGCATCGATTGAGAAATTTACTAAGTAGTTCTCAGTCATCCATGCTTTGATGAACATACAGAACAAAGATCCTGTAATCATCATGATCATTCCGGACAAACGGAAATTCGTCATATCCGTCTGCGTTGTTTGACGAACGCTATCTAAAAAGGAAACTGATTTTTTTCTGGATAATAATTTATCTGGAATATTTTTATCTTCTAAACGAAGATCGGTCACCCAGTTGATCAAAAGATGTTTCATCCCGACGCTTTCGTTCATCTTGTCGATTTGACCAAAAGCACGGTTATAATCTGCATCCTCAACTAAAGGCATCGCCTTCTTTTGAAGAGTTCTCGTATTCCATTGGGGAGTAAAGAATTGCATTAGTCGAATGTCACCGTATCAGCACCATCGATGATGATATTTGTGTTATAGAATTCTTTTAATGCTTCATATAAGTAATATGGGTCTTTTGCGCCACCTGTTTCGAAAGAAGAGTGCATCGCAAGCTGAGCCAAGCCAGTATCTACTGCATGAACAGAAACTTGTGTATTGGATAAGTTACCCAATGTAGAGCCACCTACAATATCTGAACGGTTAGCAAAGCATTGGAATGGAACATTCGCTTTTTTGCAGATTGAAGCAAAGACAGCACGAGAGAAACCGTCTGTTGTATATTTTTGGTTTGCGGATTCTTTAATGATAGGTCCTTGGTTCATAAATACAGTGTTGGCTGGATCGTTTTTCTCTGGGTGGTTTGGATGTAATGCATGACCATTGTCAGCAGAAACCAAGAAAGAACCAGAAACAGCACGGTAATATTCTTCACTTGTTTTGCCTAAAGCAGCATTCACACGTTTTAAAGTGTCTTTTAAGAAAGTAGACATTGCACCTTGTTTTGTGTTGGATCCAACTTCTTCGTTGTCGAAGCAAACGTAAACGTCAACTTTCTTTGTATGATCTGCATCTAAGAATCCTTGTAATGTGGAATATGCACATTCGAGGTCATCTAATTTTGGAGAAGAAACGAATTCGTTTTCATAACCCCAAACAAGGCCGTTTTGACGGTTCACTAAGAATAAGTCTTTTCCACGAATTGCAGAAACTTCGACACCTAATTCTTTAGCGACCATTTCATCAAAGGAACCTTTTTTCATTTCTCCAGCTGAAAGCATTGGAGGAAGGTCAACGGCACGGTTGTAAGAATAACCATCATTAACTTGACGGTTAAAGTGGATGCAAACGTTAGGAATCATTAAGATGTCACGATCGATATACAATAAACGGTTTTCTAAACCTTTATCTGTTTCAACAAGAACACGTCCGGCAATAGTTAATGGGCGGTCAAACCAAGTTGAATCGATCATTCCACCGTATGCTTCTACATCTAAACGAACATAAGGTTCTGGTCCTTTATATTCTGGAATAGCTTTAATTTTATAAGTCGGAGAATCAGAGTGAGAAGCACTGATCTGAAAGTGGTAATCTGTGATTTCTTGTGGAACATAGAATGCACAGATGGAACTGTTGTTACGGATCACGTAGTATCCGTGGCCTGGTTCAATATTCCAAGCTTCTTTTTCTTTTAATAAAGTATAATTTTTCGCTTGTAGTTCTTTTTCAATTGTTGCTACTGAGTGAAACATACTTGGGCAGTTTTGAATAAACTGCGTCATATTTTGGCAAAAATCTAAATAAGACATAGAATTACCTCCGAATAAACTGTATCACATTCTCATTTATTGATCAGATGTGATGCAATGTTTTCATATTAATTTGTATTGATTATTTTCGAATAAAAAGCTGTTTTTCTAACGAACTTCATTGAACACTCAAAAAAAATACGCGTCAAAATTTTTCAACGCGTATTCATTCAAATCTAATTCGTAAAATTATTTACCAGCAGCATCTTGTGCTTTACGGATAGCAGGCATGATCAGACCTAAAGCAAGTAATGCGAAAGGCATGATGATGTTCAATACTGTACGTAAAACGTCGCCTTCTACATACACACCTAAGATACAGCATGCAGCAGTAACGAAGAAGCACCATACACCGGCAGAAACTGCGATTGCTTTGTTTTTAACGAAAACATATTCGCTATTGAATTTTCCAGGAACCGCACTGCGTAATAAGATGTAAGCCAAGAATACCCATAAGTAACGCATTGGCATACATACAGAGTTCAATTTGTTCAGCCAAGAAATAATGTCAGCTGCACCTTTACCTAATAATTGAACAGCAATGATAGAACCGGAAAGAACACCGATCATTAAGATACCGTTTGTGTAAGCACCGTATTTGTTTTGTTTGAGTAATCCTTTTGGAACGAACTGACGTGCAGATTCATCATCCAATAACATACGTAATGGTGCGTCAATAGAAAGTACCAGAGTGGAGAACTGTCCAATTGCGTTACATGCACCATAGACAACAGCTAAAGAATTACCTACATGATAATATTCGCCTAATCTTTGGAATGCAATGTATGCACCGTTAGCGATAAAGTGCTGTTGAGCTTCACCAACGATTTCTTCTGGTGGTACCATCATACCCATAGCGATTGTACCTAAAATAGCACAAACCATAACCATGATTGCTAAAGAGATCATTCCTTTAGGGAAGTCTTTACCTGGGTTATTTACCTTATTTACATAAGGAGAAATTTTTTCACATCCACCAACTGCGAAGACAAGAATTGATAATGATGTGAAGTATTGCACGTTAAATTGTGGGATTAAGTTTTCCCAGCTCCAATCGAGGGGTACAAAAGAAGCCGTTGGGTTAATTGCTGGAGCAGCAAGCATCATAACTACATAAAGTAAGGACATGACGAACATACTTGTTCCGGCAAGAGAAGTTAAAACTTTTAAAGGTTGCAAACCTCGAGATGCAACCCATAAGAAGAATACGAATACGCATCCTGTAGCAAGCTGTACTTGCCATGCTGGTAAAGAGTCATACCAATCGTTAACTAAGAAAGTCCAAGCTAACGCTTTAAGACCACCACTTCCTTTAGAAGCGATATATGGGATATGAACAACCCAATAAGTATATCCAGCGTAATAAGCTAATTTTGGATTTGAAGTTTCTAAAATCCAGCTGGTAACACCACCACCGGCATTTTTAAATGCCGATCCAAGTTCACCAACCATTAATGCATATGGTACGAAATACAGAGCAAACATCATGATCCATGAGAAGATTACCTGTAAACCGTTGAAATATGCAAAACCGTTTACGACGTTCCCAAAACCCCAAACTGTGGAGAAAGCCATAAACGAAAGGGTAGTCGCGCTAATCTTTTTTGCTTCAGCAGCTGCAGAGTTCCCTTTGTTTGAAGACATAATCAAACACTCCTTTCGTTGACCATTATCACATAATTTTTCTATTTTTTCTTGAGAAAAAGGCAATCCGTCTTTTAATACAATACGTTTGTCGTTTTTTTGTTTAATGTACAGGCCCTTTTGCGTGTTACATTTGTTTCACAACCGTTTACATTGAAAAACAAGCGATAGAAATGCTAAAAAATCACATGATTTAAAGTATATAAATTTCATCTATATATCTTCTTTACATTATGAAAATTGTTTTTCTTTACCTTTTACATACTATCCATTTCATTTTTCGTTAAATTTGAACATTCTATCTAGAAGAACATTTTTGTAAAGACAAATTTCCTTAGTACACAAAACGTGATGCTTTATATTGACAATATGAACTACGAACGATGCTTATATTTGGTCTCATGTATGCCATTTGCATAACGCACATATGGTTTACTCGTATTGTGCTTTAATTTTTGAACCAATTATTCTGTCTAATCCATCATCTCTAAAAAAAGTTTGAAAAATTCTTCAAACATCAAAAAAAGCTACTGGATATCCAGTAGCTTGATTTTTAGATAACAATATCAATCGTTCGATTATTCGAAGATTTCTGTAACGTTACCAGCACCTACAGTGTGTCCACCTTCACGGATGGAGAATGTAGTACCGTTTTCGATTGCGATTGGAGCAATCAGTTCAACGTTCATTTCGATGTTGTCACCTGGCATAACCATTTCAACACCTTCTGGTAATGTGATTACACCAGTTACGTCAGTTGTACGGAAGTAGAACTGAGGACGGTAGTTAGAAACGAATGGAGTGTGACGTCCACCTTCTTCTTTGCTCAGTACATAAACTGCAGCTTTGAATTTTGTGTGTGGGTGTACGGAACCTGGTTTAGCAAGAACTTGTCCACGTTGGATTTCGTCACGGGAAACACCACGGAGTAATGCACCGATGTTGTCACCAGCACGAGCTTCGTCTAACTGTTTGTGGAACATTTCAAGACCTGTTAATACAGATGTACGAGTTGGTTTGATACCAACGATTTCGATGTTGTCAGAAAGGTGAGCAGTACCACGTTCAACACGTCCAGTAGCTACTGTACCACGTCCAGAAATAGTCATAACGTCTTCGACAGCCATTAAGAATGGTTTATCTACGTCACGAACTGGGTCATCAATCCAGCTATCTACAGCATCCATTAATTCTTCAATTGCAGGAACCCATTTTGGATCGCCAGCGATTGCTTGAAGAGCGGAACCGCGGATAATTGGAGTGTTGTCTGCGTCGAAATCGTACTCACCAAGTAAGTCACGAACTTCCATTTCAACAAGGTCAATTAATTCTTCGTCATCAACCATGTCGCATTTGTTTAAGAATACTACCATTTTTGGTACACCTACCTGACGAGCAAGTAAGATGTGTTCACGTGTTTGAGGCATTGGACCGTCAGTAGCAGCAACAACAAGGATAGCACCATCCATCTGAGCTGCACCAGTGATCATGTTTTTGATGTAGTCAGCGTGCCCTGGGCAGTCAACGTGTGCATAGTGACGTTTGTCTGTCTGGTATTCAACGTGAGCAGTGTTGATGGTGATACCACGAGCTTTTTCTTCTGGTGCACCATCGATTTGATCGTAATCAGTTTTCTGAGCCATACCTTTACCGGAAAGTACAGTGGTAATAGCTGCAGTCAGAGTAGTTTTTCCGTGGTCAACGTGGCCGATTGTACCAATGTTGACATGGGTTTTACTTCTGTCAAATTTTTCCTTAGCCATTATATCCTCCTAGAGTTAATTTCAGACTGTGTCTATTTTATGATATTCGCATATCAAAATCAACTTACCGACGATACTTCTATCCAAAACAAGTTGTCGGTGCACTTGTTTTTTCGCGACTCCTAATCGCAATCTAATTCTAACATTCTAAATCGAAAATTGAATCAGATTCCATCTATGAAACGGAAATATTTCCGTTTCACAAATGGTGTATCTTCAAAGATTACTTACCGTTTTCAGCAATAATCTTTTCAGAGATATTTTTTGGTACTTCTGCATAGTGGTCGAATTTCATGGAGTAGTTACCACGTCCTTGTGTGAAGGAACGTAAGTCAGTAACATATCCGAACATTTCAGCAAGTGGTACGTGAGCACGAACGATTGTTGCGTTACCACGTTCTTCCTGATCTGTGATTTGACCACGACGGCTGGACGCGTCACCCATTACTGAACCAAGGTATTCAGATGGTGCAGTAACTTCAACTAACATGATTGGCTCAAGAAGAACTGGGTTACATTTTTTAGCAGCTTCACGTAAAGCCATAGAAGCAGCAATTTTATAAGCCTGTTCAGAAGAGTCGACATCATGGTAGCTTCCGTCGAAGAGAGTTGCTTTAACGTCGATCATTGGGTAACCAGCGATTACACCTTTTTCAAGAGCATCTTGGAGACCTTCGTTAGTTGGTTTGATGTATTCACGTGGAACGGAACCACCAACGATTGCATCAACGAATTCGTAACCTTTACCTTCTTCGTTTGGTTCGAATTTGATCCATACGTGACCGTATTGACCTTTACCACCAGACTGACGGATGTATTTACCTTCACATTCCGCAGCTTTGCGTAATGTTTCACGGTAAGCAACTTGAGGTTTACCAATCTTCGCATCAACGTTGAATTCACGGCGTAAACGTTCAACAAGAACGTCTAACTGAAGTTCACCAACACCAGCGATGATTGTTTGTCCAGTTTCTTTGTTTGTGTAAGTTTTGAAAGTTGGGTCTTCTTCAGCAAGTTTTGCAAGGGCAAGACCCATTTTGTCTTGGTCAGCTTTTGTTCTTGGTTCAAGAGACAGTTCGATAACTGGTTCAGGGAACTGCATTTTTTCAAGAATAATTGGGTGATCAAGATCACATAAAGTATCACCAGTTGTTGTATTTTTCAAACCTACAGCAGCAGCGATATCACCTGCGTATACGCATGGGATTTCGTTACGGTTGTTGGCGTGCATCTGCATGATACGACCAAAACGTTCTTTTGTATCTTTGGAAGAGTTCAATACATAGCTTCCAGAGTCAGCTACACCAGAGTAAACACGGAAGAATGTTAATTTACCTACGTATTTATCTGTCATAACTTTGAAGGCAAGAGCAGCAAATGGTTGATCATCTGCTGGGATACGTTCTGCGCTGTCACCGTTTGGTAATGTACCTGAGATTGCTGGTACATCCAATGGGCTTGGTAAGTAAGCAAGAACAGCATCCAACATTGGTTGAACACCTTTGTCTTTATAAGCGGAACCGCAAAGTACTGGGAAGAATTCACCTGTACATACTGCGATACGTAAAACACGTTTAATTTCTTCGATAGAAGGTTCTTCACCTTCA
Organism: Allobaculum stercoricanis DSM 13633; assembly: GCF_000384195.1. Classification (GTDB taxonomy): domain Bacteria; phylum Bacillota_I; class Bacilli_A; order Erysipelotrichales; family Erysipelotrichaceae; genus Allobaculum; species Allobaculum stercoricanis. Next base: position 1,673,252 of record NZ_KB913034.1, read on the forward strand.
AGTACTTGCATCATGAATTCTTCGTCATAATCTGCTAAGTATTCGCAGAGTTGGAGACGATATTCTTCCATTTGATCAACTAAATCTGCAGGTACTGGTCCTTCTTCGATGATAACGCCTTTATCACCTTTGTTGTAGATAGCTTTACGTTCGATGATATCTACGACACCTTCGAATGTAGATTCAGCACCGATTGGTAACTGAATTGGGCAAGATTTTGCACCTAAACGATCCACGATTGTGTTGCAAGACATAATGAAGTCTGCACCAGTGGAGTCCATTTTGTTTACGAAAACGATACGTGGTACACCGTATTCAGTAGCTTGACGCCATACAGTTTCTGTCTGTGGTTCAACACCGGCTTTAGCATCCAGAACAGTAACAGCACCATCTAATACACGTAAGGAACGTTCAACTTCAACTGTGAAGTCAACGTGACCTGGAGTATCGATGATGTTAATTCTGTTGCCTTTCCAATGAACAGTAGTTGCTGCAGATGTGATTGTGATACCACGTTCTGCTTCTTGGTCCATCCAGTCCATTGTGGATGTACCATCGTGTGTTTCACCAATTTTGTGGTTAACACCTGTGTAGAACAGGATACGTTCAGTGGTTGTTGTTTTTCCGGCGTCGATGTGGGCCATGATACCAATATTACGAGTGTTTTCTAAAGAGTATTCTCTTGGCATGATTCGACATCCTTTCTGCCGCCTTTATTCAAATACAAGGCGATCCATAATTTATAGTATTGCAAGTTGTTGCGTATATTGACAAATCAAAGTGAAATTTGATTGAAATCAATCTTACCAACGGTAGTGAGCGAATGCTTTGTTTGCTTCAGCCATACGGTGAACGTTGTCACGTTGTTTAACAGAAGCACCAGTTCCGTTAGCAGCATCGATGATTTCAGCTGCAAGGCGCTGTTCCATTGTTTTTTCGTTACGTAATCTTGCGTAGTTTACTAACCAACGTAAACCAAGAGTTAGTCTTCTTTCGTCGCTAACTTCTACTGGTACTTGGTAGTTAGCACCACCGACACGTCTTACCTTCAATTCGAGTTGAGGCATGATGTTTTCGAGAGCTTGTTCGAAAACTTCCATTGGTTGTTTTCCAGTTTTTACTTCAACAATGTCAAATGCATTGTATAAAATTTTCTGTGCAGTCCCGCGTTTTCCATCAATCATGATTTTGTTGATTAAACGAGTGACGAGTTTGGAATTGTAAATTGGGTCAGGTAATACATCCCTTTTCGCAATATGTCCTTTTCTTGGCATGTTTTATTCTCCTTTCACGATTGACTATTTCTTAGGTTTTTTAGTTCCGTATAAAGAACGGCTTTGTTTACGATCTGTAACACCAGCGCAGTCTAAAGTACCGCGGATGATGTGGTAACGTACACCAGGAAGGTCTTTAACACGTCCACCACGAATCAGTACAACAGAGTGTTCCTGAAGGTTGTGTCCGATACCTGGAATATAAGCTGTTACTTCCATACCGTTGCTCAAACGTACACGAGCGTATTTACGAAGTGCAGAGTTTGGTTTTTTAGGTGTCATTGTCCCGACACGTGTGCAGACACCACGTTTTTGTGGGCTGGACAAAGTAGTTGGTCTGGACTTTAAAGAGTTGTAACCGCGGTTTAACGCAGGAGATTTTGACATGTTCTCGCTAGTTTCGCGGCCTTTACGAATCAACTGATTAATTGTAGGCATTGCTTCTCCTTATTTATCTTTTATGAGTCCTTATCGACATAGTTCATACAAACGAATCCGGGTGGGTCATAATCAACCCTTTAAAAAACGGGTGTTCCACCCATTTGCATGCTTGAATAGGTTATAAAAATACGAAAGATCTGTCAAGCTTGTTTCTCAATGAAATTGATGAAAACGTCATGTAAATCATTACATCGCCAATTTCTTCCAAATTAGGCGATATCTTTCGAGATTTCCGTTGTTACTCTAGCATGTTTTTTTCCCTTTTTACAACTTATATTGGCATCAATAGTGATTTTTGCTTTTTTAATTCTCTAGAGAACTCCTTAAATTGCTCTGTTGTCTTTTTTCCTGTCTATCGTCCAATTTTTTGTCCACTACGCTTTTATAATCAAATTATGACGTCGTGAGCTGTAATTATTTCAATCGATAGTTATTTTAAATTTCGTTAGTTTCTGCTCGCTTTTTACTCATCTTTAAAACGATTTCTCTATTGTGATATTTCTTGAAATTCAATTACTTTTGCTTGTAAAAGTTTTGCTTCCTCTTCATGATGCGTAGCAAAAACAAGAGCAAAGTTTCGTTCTTTTTGAAGTTTTAAAAGAGTTTGAATAATCTCTTGTCTTAACGCCGGATCTAGTGCAGGGAATGTTTCATCCAGTATTAAAATATCCGGCTCTTTCATCATTGCTCGTGCCAATGCCACTCTTTTTCTTTGTCCTGCTGATAAAGTTGACGTTAATTGATCCAAAAACGAAAGACACGAAAATTCCTGCGCCCAATGCATCACTTTTTCTTTTCGTTTTGCTCGATCGAATTTTAAAAAGTCTAATCCAAGTTCAACATTGCGGTATGCACTCAATTCCCGATATAAATCATCCGCATCAAAAACCATAGATACATTTTGCGTGGAACTCACATGACCTTGATCTGGTTCTACAAGACCGGCAACCATTTTTAAAATCGTTGTCTTTCCACTTCCACTTGGTCCCATTAGCGCAATTCGCTCATTGGCATAAATCTTTAAATTCAAATTCGAAAGAATCTGTTTTCCATCAAACGTTTTATCTACATTTTTGGCACAAAAGAGCAATCGTTCTTCTTGTGTTGAGTTAACTCCTTTTTGTGTGAATTGTTTTGTCTCGTTCATAGTTAGTATGGCAACATATCCCCAAGATAAATGCAAGTAGTTTTCTTGCAGCATTGTGCATAAACAATAATGATTCTCTCTTCTTTTTTTGACCATAAGTTCACAAACAATGATAAGCATTAAACCATGACAGATGAATCTCATTTTGATATACTTAAGGCACCTAGCAAGCATGCATTTTTCCTACAACTGAGATAAGGGAAACTGATTTTTACATGTCATTGTCGAAAACCTAGAAAGTGCATCTCTCTTTTAAGACAGTTGCGGTTGATCAAGGTATCCTAGATTTGTAATAAGTTGCCCACCTGCACAAACGTACAGGTAAAAATCTCGCTTGTTGGGGGCCGGATCTTGGTCCGGCTTTTTTTATTGCCTTTTTTGACTTTGTTTGGCAAAAGCGTAAAAAAAATAACCATACAGTCGGGCTCTACCACTCCTGATGTAACCGAGTGAATTTGATCACTCGGTCTTTTTTCTCTTGCTATACTGAAATTAGCGGAAGAGATCGTTGCTTTTTTGAGATTTGATCTCGCAAAAAAAAAATTGATAGAAGATCTTCTGTATGCACCACTGACTGTTTCGAAACAGAACGAATAATTCGCCCTGCTCGAGAACGTAGAAAAAAATATTAATTCGCAGAAGATCGGCCGCTTTTCTATTTTTGGAGGTAATTATGGAAAGACTATATGCGGTTTGTTGTGGTATCGATGTTCACAAAAAGATTTTGGTTGCTTGTTTGAGAACGAAACAATCTACTGAAATTCGTTCTTTTGGTGCATCAACTCAAGATCTTCTTGATCTTGTGGATTGGTTAACAGCCAATCAATGCGAAGCTGTAGCGATGGAAAGTACAGCTTCATATTGGAAGCCTGTTTTTAATATTCTTGAAGGCTGTGATTTAAACCCAATGGTTGTCAATGCTCAACACATGAAACAAGTTCCTGGACGAAAAACAGATGTAAAAGATGCTGAATGGATTTCTGATCTGTTAATGAATGGACTTCTTAAACCGAGTTTTATTCCAAATAGACGTCAAAGAGAACTTCGCGAACTATGTAGATACAGAAAATCATTGATCGTTGATTTAGGTGCTGAAAAGAATCGACTTCAGAAAATGTTAGAAGGAGCGAATATCAAACTATCTGGGACAATATCCGATATTAATGGTAAGAGTGGAAAAGCTCTTCTTGACTATATTGTTTCTGGCGAAATTTTTGACGACGAAGCTTATGAACGACTTCTTGCAGAAAAGTTGATTTCCAAACGATTAAAAGCACCTAAAAAACAATTGATCAAAGATATGCAAGGTTGTATCAGCCCAATTCAGGCAAAGATGATCAAAGTGATTCGAACTCATATTTCAGAACTTGAAGCGCACATCAAAGAACTGAATGACGACATTTCAAATCATCTAAACGAAGAAGAAGAAAACGCAGTTGAATTAATCAAAGACATCCCTGGTATTTCAGATACGAGTGCACAAACGATCGTTTCAATCATTGGAACAGATATGTCGCGCTTTCCAACAAGCGGAGCTTTGTGTTCATGGGGTGGACTATGTCCTGGAAATCATGAAAGCGCTGGGAAACGAAAGAATGGAAGAACAAACAAGGGAAATAAACTCTTAAGAAGTACTTTAGTTGTCTGTGCTCACTCAGCTGTGTTGAAAAAAGATTCTTACTTTGGAGAAATGTATAAACGGATTGCCTCACATAGAGGAAGGAAAAGAGCTATTGTTGCAGTTGCACACGCAATATTACAAATCATTTGGCAACTACTCAAAAAGAATGAGAGATATGAAGATTTAGGCTCAGATTACTTTGAAAAGAAAAATCACAAAAATAAGTTAGTATCAACTTTAAAGAAGCTTGAAAATTTTGGAATAACTCTCATGCCAGAACAACTGGCACAAGTAGCCTTCTAGAATTTTACTATTTTATTTTTTCAAAAACATCAGGGATTTTGTGCGCTTTTTTCTAAAACGTTCGATTTGGTTACAGAAAAAAAGCATGAGTGAAATCACTCATGCTTTCATATACATTGTTAAATAATTTTAAACTAAAACTACTTAATTGTAACAGTTGCACCAGCAGCCATAAGTTTTTCTTTGATTTGTTCAGCTTCTTCTGGAGCAATGTTTTCTTTGATGACAGCAGGAACACCGTCAACCATTTTCTTAGCATCAACAAGGCCAAGACCAGTGATTTCACGTACAGCTTTGATAACTGCAACTTTAGTTCCACCAACGTCAGTTAATGTAACTGTTACTTCGCTTGGTCCTTCGTCAGCAGCTGGAGCACCAGCAGCAGGTCCAGCAACAGCAGCAGCTGCTACTACACCGAATTTATCTTCGATTGCTTTTACAAGATCGTTCAGTTCAAGGATTGTTGCCTCTTCGAGGTAGGCAAGGATTTCTTCTTGAGTTAATTTAGCCATTTTATTTTCCTCCAATGGTTACTGCAATGATGCAGTCGCGCTCTTATTCTTTGCTTTCAGCAACTGCTTTAACAGCAAGAGCAAATTTGATTACAGGTGCATTCAAAGTAGATGCAAATTTTGCCAGCATACCTTCTTTGTTTGGCAGACTGGAAAGAGTTTTGATTGTTGCTTCGTCAACAACTGCTCCATCTACGATGCCGCTTTTTAAAACCAGTTTATCGTGAGTTTTTGCGAATTCAGCAAGTACACGAGCTGGAGCAACTTGGTCAGTACCAAATACAAGTGCGTTTGGTCCTTTTAAAGCTGGTTCCAGGGCTTCGAAGCCTAACTGTTTTACCGTACGCTGTGCAATTGTGTTTTTGAACACTTTCATGTCCACACCTTCTTTACGTAAGTTGTTACGTAATTCAGTGATTTCAGCAACTGTTAAGCCACGGTATTCAACGACAACAACAGAACTAGAGTCAGAGATTTTTTGAGACAGCTCAGCAACATCAGCTTCCTTTTGAGCAAGGACGTCTTTGTTCATGAGGTTTCCTCTACTTTCTGTATTGCATCAATATTCTCTAGATAGATTAAGAAAGCCCGCAAAGATAGCGGGCTTGATATGCATATTCAAAATGCGATCAATCCCTCGGCAACATAATTAAGCATTTTAGCCGTTGCTGTCTATGGAATACTGATAACAAACTTATATTAGTGATGAAGAATTAGAAAGTCAAATACTTTCTTATTTCATTTCTACGTGGATACCAGGACCCATTGTTGTAGAAAGAACAAGATTCTTCATGTAAGTACCTTTTACTTTAGCTGGTCTAGCTTTTTTGATTACATCGTAAACAGCGTTGAAGTTTTCAACGAGTTTTTCGTTTTCAAAAGATACTTTTCCGATCAGGACATTGATGTTACCTGCTTTGTCAACGCGGTAAGTAACTTTACCTTTTTTAACTTCGTTAACAGCGTTAGCAATATCCATTGTAACTGTACCTGTTTTAGGGTTTGGCATTAAACCTTTTGGTCCAAGTACACGACCTAAACGTCCTAATTTACCCATCATGTTTGGAGTAGCGATAAGAACGTCAAATTCGAACCATCCGCCTTGGATTTTTTGGATGAGTTCATCGGAGCCTACGAAATCTGCTCCTGCTTCTTCAGCTTCTTTTGCTTTGTCGCCTTCAGCAACAACAGCAACAGTCTGAGTTTTTCCTGTTCCGTTAGGAAGAACCATTGCACCACGGATCTGCTGGTCAGCGTGACGTGGGTCAACGTTTAAGTTGAAAGCCATTTCAACAGTTTCGTCGAATTTAGCGGAGCTAGCTTTTTTAGCGAGATCAACAGCTTCTTCAACGGTATAAATTTTTGTACGATCTACGAGATCTTTAGCAGCTTTATAGCGTTTGCTTAATTTTGCCATCGGTCTGTCCTCCTTATCCTTCGAATCCTGTGATTTTGATGCCCATGTTACGTGCAGTACCTGCAACAATGCGCATAGCACCTTCAACGTCATTAGCATTTAAATCTGGCATCTTGTATTCAGCAATTTCTTTAAGCTGATCTACAGTAATAGTTCCAGCAACCTGTTTCTGGTCACCGCTTGCTGTAGAAATTCCAGCAGCTTTTTTCAGCATTGCTGCAGCTGGAGTTGTTTTTAATACGAAATCAAAGCTTTTGTCTTCGTAAGCAGTGATGACAACTGGTACGATGTCGCCTTTACGTTCTTTAGTTGCATCGTTGAATGCGCTACAGAACTGAGGCATGTTGATTCCAACACCTGCAAGACCTGGACCTGGTTTAGCTCCACCTGCAGGGAACTGGAGTTTTACAACTTTAGTAATTTTTTTCTTTTTCTTAGCCATAAGACTCTCCTCCTGTATATGGTCTTATGCTGTGGTTTACGGAACGACTCGAATGATATGAAGATGATTTCTCATCTTTTTCTATCAATCTTTGCGTTTCCTCCCACGCATGCCTAAACATACTACTCAATTCAGTTTGAATTTGCAACAGAATAATCCGATTTTCTTCGACTTTTTTTGATCGATATTTGCGATATGTATGGTGTTTCGTCCATCTAACTTTCTTGACTCACTATCACCTAGCCGTCATGTCATTTTTCAACGATCTACTCTTAAAGCATTAAACCTCTTATTCAACCATCATTTCTTGCATCGCCATTGAACTTAAAAGCAGGAAATGCTCTTCAAAACTGCATTAAAAAACCCTTCAAGATATATTCTTGAAGGGTGTTATTTTCAATGGTGACGCGTACGGGATTCGAACCCGTGAATGCATGCGTGAAAGGCATGTGAGTTAACCGTTTCTCCAACGCGCCATCTGTTTTTTTCATTCATCGCTTGAATGCCTCGTTAGTATATCATGTTTCAAAAGGAGTGCAATACTTTTTTTAAAAAAATTTATTTTTTTCTATTTGCAGATTCCCTTGACTCCATTTACGCATTCAAATCGGTCGTTTCTCTTATTTTTAATAAGCCAAAACACCAACTCAATTCACCATAACCGTATATATTGTTCTAAAATCGTTTCGTCGTCTTTGATCTAATCATTTAATCAACAAATTCAAACGCTGTAGTTTTTTCACCTTGATCATTGATGGAACGAATTCTAAGGGTATAAAAAACCCTTCAAGATTTTCACTTGAAGGGTGCTATTTTCAATGGTGACGCGTACGGGATTCGAACCCGTGAATGCATGCGTGAAAGGCATGTGAGTTAACCGTTTCTCCAACGCGCCATCTGTTTTGCTTAACGCTTTGATATGATAACACATCATTTTCTGAATGCAAATATTTTTTAAAAAATTTTTTCGACATTTATTTTTTCTTTTCTATTCTCAAATTTCAACATAAAAAAGCAGCGATCTATTTCGTCACTGCTACCAGTCTAATTGAATATTGAGACTTTCTAAACGTTTTTGTTCTACCTCGATCCATTCATCTAATGTTAATGGCTGATAGTTTGAACGCATTGTAAAGCAATTAATCATTTGCATGGGCACTTTTGCTAAATCGCCCGTCCCGATGCGATGATGTGTTTGTTTAGATACGTATTGGCAATATTGATCAATAAATCTTTGGTCGCGCGTATTGTGGATATGTCCATATAACATCCACGTTTTTGGTTTCCCTTTTTCATCTACGCGATATTGTCCGTTATAGCACACCATTGGATAATGCGATAAAACAACTTTTCGGCGATTATCATGAAGCTCCGCATAATCTTTAATCCAGCCGAATATCGATGGATCAAACGCTTTATCATCAAGATAAAGATCATGATTACCGCGAATTAAAAACTTTTTCCCATTCAGACGTTCTAACAATTCTGTAGTTTGTTTAGCATTCCCCCAGGAGAAATCTCCTAAAATAACTACTTCGTCATTTCGACGAACTTTCTTATTCCACTGTTCCACCATATAGTCATTCATGATTTCAACATCTTCGAAACCACGACAATCCATTTGTTCGTTGAGCTTGTAATGATAGAAATGGCAATCGGCGATGTAATATCTCATATGCTTCACCCTTTCTTATCTGTTTTTATATTGTCTCAGTTTATCATCATCTTGGTTTTGTGTAAAAAAATGAATAATAAAAAACCAATTCAACAAATCAATAACTGATTCATCCAATTGGTTTTGATCTTATACTTCTTATATCAATTGACGTTTTATTTTTACAATAAATTTTTGTGCAGCTCTTCTGGTGTTTTGGCACTCAAATAGGCTGGTGCAACATCAAATGCAGTTTTGCATCCACATTGTCCTTCTTGATTTAAGCGATAAGTAGCTCTTGCATATGCGACTAATACAGAAGAAGTAAATTCTGGATTGGAATCGAGTTTTAAACGATATTCAATAATATGTTTATTTTCTTTATTCCAACCTGTTGTGCCCGTGCGAATCACAAATCCACCGTGTGGAATTCCACTATGATTAGCTTTTAATTCTTCTGCACTAATGAAATGAACAGTTGTATCGTAATCCGCAAAATAGTTTGGCATCGTTACGATTTCGTGTTCAATTCTTGCCAAGTCTGCACCTTCTTGTGCCACAACAAAGCATTCCCGTGTATGTTTTTGGCGAGCGCTGAGTTCAGGATTTTCTCCATTGCGTACGGCTTCTAAAGATTGTTCGACTGGAATCGTATATTGACGAGCATCAATGACTCCTTCAATACGACGAATTGCATCTGAATGACCTTGGCTGACCCCTTTTCCCCAGAACGTATAATCTTGTCCTTCTGGAAGAATTGTACTAGCATACAAACGGTTTAAAGAGAACATTCCTGGATCCCATCCAATAGAAATCATGCCGATTTTTCCTGACGCTTTTGCGGCTTGATCGACCCGTTCAAAGTGTTCAGGAATTGCCGCATGCGTATCAAAACTATCTACGACGTTGAAATATTGAACAAATTGTGGCGTTTGTTCTGGAAGATCTTTAGCACTCCCTCCACAAATGATCATAACATCAATTTGATCTTTCATCTTCATCGCATCATCAACTGAATAAACCGATACCCCTGGGGTTAAAATAGAAACAGTTTTGGGATCTCTTCTTGTAAAAACAGCAACCAATTCCATGTCTGGATTTTGTTGAAGGGCGCATTCTACACCACGACCAAGATTCCCATAACCTAAAACACCAACTCTAATTGTCATAAGCCATTTTTCCTTTCATTTTTGTTTCATATTTTACAACCATTTTCACTTACAGCCCGAAAGAATGATCAATCTACGTGTTCTTTCATCCATTTTTTCGTAAAACTATCCAAGAGTGTAAGCGTTTCTTTTAAATTTTGATGTTTTTTAGCAAGTCCTAGGCGAACATAGCCTTCCATTTCAAATGTCGAACCGGGTACAAAGAAAATCCCGGTCTCATTTAATAAGTCGATCGCAAAGCGTGTCGAGTCGACACCACTTGGCAGTTGTAAAAAAGATACAGTCCCTTTTTGGGGCATCACGAGTTTGTAATATGGCGTTTGTTTGAGCCATTCTGTAATCGTTTGTTTATTATCTTGTACAACTTCTTGTACACGTTCAATAATTTCTTTTCTATTTTTCAAAACAACAAGAGCCATTCGTTCTACTAATGGTCCCGTGGAAATCAACATATGATCACGCATGGAATGTACCCTTGCGATAAGTTGGGGATTGGCTTTGATCCAACCAAAACGCAAACCGGCAGCACCATAAACTTTGGATAAAGAAGAAGTGGAAATTCCTTTATCATACAAGTCGCTAATTGCCACTTCTTGCTCCATACACAATGGGTTACGATATACTTCATCGACTAAAATCCAAATATTTTTTGCTTGGCATAAGGCAATCAACTGTTCGAGTTGGCTTTGATCTAGCCATGTTCCTGTTGGATTAGAAGGGTTTGCAAAAATGATCATTTTCGTATTCGATTGGATTGCTTTTTCCACTTGATCAAGTGGCAATGACCAATCCGTTGGATCAAGAGAAACCTCACTTGCCTCACAACCTAAAAAGCGGGGATAATCACGGAATTGTTGATACCCGGGATGAATGGTGATGATGTGATCTTTTGGGTTTAAAACAAGGTTCATGGCCAATTCGTTCGCTTGTAGTCCCCCATGCGTAAACGCTAGTGTGTTGTCATCTTGATTTTGATATAGCGACAACACTTCTTTACGTAATTCGGGTAATCCAGTAATCCATCCATAATCTAAAGTAATGTTTTCTAGTGCTTTCGGATCAAACTGCAATAAATCTTGCATCGTTAAACTTTCGCAGGAAGTATCCGTTAAATTGTATTTTGCTTGTTGTTCATAATCATTCATCCATTCTTCCGTCAGAAATCTTGCAATTTTCATTGTATCCTCCCAGCTGTTTTCTCTTTCAAAAAAATAGATGATCGAGTTGCCTAGCACAATCCCAACCATCTATTTCTATTTAATGAATCATCTATATTTTATAAATTCTAGTCGTAAATCACTTTGGATAAGAATTCTTTAGCACGATCACTTTTTGGCGCTGTGAAGAATTCTTCCGAGTTTGCTTCTTCAATCACATGACCCGCTTCTAAGAACACAATTTTTGTTCCTACTTTACGCGCAAATCCCATTTCATGAGTAACGACGATCATCGTCATCCCTTGCGCTGCGAGTTCTTGAATAACCTCCAGAACTTCTTTAATCATTTCTGGGTCTAATGCGGAAGTTGGTTCATCAAATAACATAATTTCTGGATTCATGCATAGCGCTCTTGCGATCGCTACACGCTGTTTTTGTCCACCAGATAAGTTATTTGGGTAACTATCTTTTTTCTCGAGTAATCCTACTTTACCTAAATAGGATAACGCATTTTCTGTCGCCTCTTCTTGCGTACGTTTGAGCACTTGCATTTGCGCAAATGTGCAGTTTTCCAAAACTGTTAAGTTTGGAAATAAATTGAAGTGTTGGAATACGAAGCCCATTTTATTTCGTAAAGCTCGATATTCTTCTTTGTTTTTTGGATCCAGCAATTTACCTTCCAAATAAACTTCGCCACCATCTGGTTTTTCTAAGCCATGAATGCAACGTAAGAAAGTCGATTTTCCGGAACCAGAAGGTCCGATTAAGCATACAACTTCTCCTCTTTCCACGGATAAGCTTGCTCCTTTTAAAGCATGCATACCAGAGAAGTTTTTCGAAAGATTATTGGCTTGAATCATGACGGAAGGGTTGTTATTAGTCACTGACTGCTAATCTCCTTTCCAATTTATGTGCTAACCAGCTAATTACTAAAGTCATGCACAGATAAACCACACCGGCAATGAGCAGTGGTGTTAAATAATCGTAGTAATGTGCCCCTAAAACTTGGGCGTTGTACATCAATTCACTCGTTCCAATACAGCTTGCCAAAGAAGAGTCTTTGATCAGCGTAATAAATTCACTAACAAGTGGTGGAACAATGCGTTTGAATGCTTGTGGCAAGATGATTTTGAGCATCATTGGCCAATAACCGATTCCTAATGTTTCACAAGCTTCCCATTGTCCTTTATCTACCCCTTGAATACCAGAACGGAACAATTCCGCTTGATATGCTCCAGAGTTTAAGGATAAAGCAACCAAAGCAACGACATAGACATCCATGCGAACACGAACGCCCGTCATCATACGAATTAATACTGGAATTCCCAAATAGAAGAACATAATTTGTAACAACATTGGAGTTCCACGTAATACTTCGACATATGTACCACAAAGAATATTGAAGATTTTATGTTTAGAAATTCGTCCAGCTGCCATTAAGACACCGATCACCATTCCAATGAGCAATGCCCCAAGCGCTAGCGCCAACGAGATCCCTGCCCCTTGCAGCAGGAACATCATATTTTCGCCTGTTAAAACTTTATCCATTATTCAACTTCACTCGCAAACCATTTTTCAGTCATTGCTTTGTAGTCATCGCTTTCTTTGAAGGCAGCGATTGCTTCGTTGATTTGATCCATTAATTCTTGTTGATCTTCAGATGTGTAAATGATGTTTTCTTCATCCATTAATTGTTCACCAACGATTTTGAAACCACCTTTACTTACATATTGATCCGCTACAGCTTTATCTAAAACAACTGCATCGATTCCTTGTGCTTTTAAGTTTTCCATCATCAAGTTTGCATCAGCGACTGCTTGTACTTTTGCGCCTTCGATTTCTTGCGCTGCAGATTCACCAGTTGCACCTTGTTGAGCACCAACTGTTTTACCGTTTAAATCTGCTGCTCCAGTGATTGTAGAATCTTCTGTAACAACGATAACTTGTGCAGAATCATAATAAGAATCGGAGAAGATTCCAGCACGATCAGGGTCATATGTGAAACCAGATACACCTAAGTCAATTTGACCTGCTTGTAAGCTGGAAATGATTGTATCAAAAGATAATTCTTCGAATTCATATTTGTAGTTGTGGCCATTTTCGTTGAGGTAGTTAAATAACCAATCAACCATATCAGCATCGAAACCGATGATTTCACCACTTGCATCTTTAGATTCATATGGTGGATAGTCTGGGGAAATTCCTACTAAAATTGTTTTTGCTTCTGCATTTGCACCATCGGATGCTGCAGAAGAAGCGTTGTTGCTATTAGAGCAAGCCGCCATAGATAAAGCCATTAAAGAACATAATGCTACAGAAACTGTTTTTTTCATACTCTTATTCCTTTCCGGGGATAGCTCCCTTATATTTCTTGAAGTAGATTTCAAGTCTTAAAAAAAAGCGCCCTTTCGTTAATACGAAAGGACGCTTGAACACGCGGTACCACCTTACTTCCCCGATATTCTCATTCATCTTAATCGGGACACTTTATCCTTAACGCGGATCACGGCAGGGATTAACCAGCACTCCAAGACACGTTCAGAACGTTCCACTAACGACTTTCACCAACCGTCGCCTCTCTAAAAGCTTTCCGCTCTTACTACTTCTCTTCTTCGTTTATGCGATGATTTAAGCACAAGCCAAACCAAAACGCAAACATCAAATGCAATTTTTTGTCAAGAATCGTGCTTTTTATATAAAGTCAGCCTCTAAATCTGACATTTTTTCTTAAAAATTACATTTGTTTACATCTTTTTATTTCATTTCTTACATAGATTTTCATCTAACGATTTCTAAAAAAATCCGTCTCGCCCAGACGAAACGGATCAATTTAAGCAATAAAAATTAGTTTTTCAGCGCTTGTAATGGAGCAGGAATACGGCCACCACGATTTACAAATATAGAGTTTCCTGTTTGGTTAATCGCAATAACTGGACCTGATCCTAATAAACCACCAAAGTCGAGTACTTCACCGACTTTTTTACCAATTGCTGGAATGATACGAACCGCAGTTGTTTTCGTATTGACCATACCGATTGCTGCTTCATCCGCAATGACCCCAGAAATAATTTCGGCACTTGTATTGCCATCCACAACGATCATATCCAAACCAACAGAGCATACAGCTGTCATCGCTTCCAATTTTTCCAGCGTTAACACGCCTTTAGAAGCGGCTGCGATCATACCCGCATCTTCAGAAACAGGGATAAATGCACCAGAAAGGCCACCAACATGGCTTGTTGCCATGACGCCACCTTTTTTAACTGCGTCATTTAAGAGCGCTAAACATGCAGTTGTACCATAAGCACCACAAGTGTCTAAGCCCATTTCTTCAAGGATATAAGCAACAGAGTCACCAATTGCAGGTGTTGGTGCAAGAGATAAGTCAACAATTCCAAATGGAACACCTAAACGTTTGCTCGCTTCGCGACCAACCATTTGTCCCATTCTTGTAATTTTGAATGCTGTGCGTTTAATTAAATCTGCAACTTCATCCATAGAAGCATTTTTATCCAATTTTGCGAGTGCTGCACGAACAACACCTGGACCAGAAACACCAACGTTAATGACGCAATCTGCTTCACCAACGCCATGGAATGCTCCGGCCATAAATGGGTTATCTTCTGGCGCATTGCAGAATACAACAAGTTTTGCTGCTGCCATGCAGTTGTCATCTGCAGTCATTTCTGCACAAGTACGTACGACTTGACCCATTTTCTTAACAGCATCCATGTTAATACCCGCTTTTGTCGAACCGATGTTAACAGAAGAACATACGTGTTGTGTCAAAGTGAGTGCTCGAGGAATACTTTCGATTAATTCGCGATCCCCTTTAGCAAACCCTTTTTGCACTAATGCGGAATAACCACCAATGAAGTTAACGCCTAATTTTTGCGCACAACGTTCTAAAGTTAGTGCGTATTCCACTGGGTCACCACCACTTGCCGCAACTAAAAGAGCGATTGGCGTAACAGAAATTCGTTTATTTACGACTGGAATTCCAAATTCACGAGAAATGTCATCGCCAACTTTCACTAAGTCTTTAGCTAAACGACAAATTTTATTTTCTACTTTTTTGCAGGATTCATGGATATCTGGATCAGCACAATCTAATAAGGAGATCCCCATTGTGATTGTACGAATATCCAAGCATTCCTCATCGATCATCTTGATCGTTTCAAGAATTTTATCTGTTTGCATAAGCACCTCTTAAATGGAATGCATTGCCTGGAAAATTTCGTAGTTCATCACGCGGATTACCAGGTTATTTTCTTCACCGAATGCTTCGAATTTGCTAGCAAAATCGTCCATCGTGATATTCAATTTTTCTAAGTCACAGATCATTGTCATGGAGAATACTCCATCGACGATCGTCTGAGATACTTCTAAAACATTCACATTGTGTTCTGCACAAATGTTTGCAACCATAGCCAGGATGCCTACTCTATCCTGACCAATTACGCTAATTACAGCTTTCATATTTTTCTCCTTTTTTAATTCGCTCATTGTTAGAGAATAACGAGTTTTCATTTTAACGCAATTCAAATTCTAATTTTTTGAAGCGATACAATTCCGCCGGTTCAAAAGTTGCCATTAATCCATCCACATTCGCATCGAATTCTCCCGGCATAAATGGGTATTGATCTTGTTTTTGTAAGATGTCGACGATTTGTTCCGTCAACTTCAGTGAGAGAGTTGTGCTCTTAAGTGCAACGATTCGATTTTCACGATTCACCAACAACAAGCGTACATCTAGATTTCTTTGTTCAAGTAACGTCTTCTTTTCATCGCATTCTTGAATATTGAAGTAAAAATCGCAAGTATCGATCGGTCCGCCTTGAGCAAGGAAAATCAATACACCATTGGTTTCGCAAAGAACAACTTGAATCGGATTATCTGTTGCACTTTGCAATTGGTTTTCATTCCAATCTTCGTCTTTAAGAATCAATAAGATTTGATTCTCAACAAAGTCCATAACAGCACCTTCTTCAAGGTCCCAAGGTAAAATATCATTCTTTTTCATGCCTTCAGTATATCAGCTCGATTGCATTTGTCCGCTTGTCTTGTCTTTAAAATTGCGTTTCTCAACATTTTGTTAGTCAATCTCGCTTTACCTTCAAAATTGCTCTCATTGAAGGTTCTGTCCCTCAAGAAAAAAACTCGCCAAATTTGGCGAGTTTAAA
The DNA here is from genome assembly GCF_000384195.1 of Allobaculum stercoricanis DSM 13633. Lineage (GTDB taxonomy): Bacteria > Bacillota_I > Bacilli_A > Erysipelotrichales > Erysipelotrichaceae > Allobaculum > Allobaculum stercoricanis. Next base: position 1,689,572 of record NZ_KB913034.1, read on the forward strand.
TGATCTGATTCAAGAAAAATCAAACTTAGAATGGAAGTGGTTCTGTCTGCGCAACTTTTTGAGCAGCAGTTAAAATTGCCATTTTGTAGATTTCTTCTTCATTTGCTCCACGGCTTAAGTCGTTGATTGGCGCATTTAATCCTTGAAGGATTGGTCCTAATGCTTCCCATCCACCTAAACGAGCAGCGATTTTATAACCGATGTTTCCACTAGACAAGTTAGGGAATATGAATGTGTTTGCTTTACCAGCTACTGGAGAATCTGGTGCTTTTAATTTTGCAACTTCTGGAGAAACTGCACAGTCAAATTGCATTTCACCATCAACTTTGAAAGTTAAAGGCATACGTTTTAAACGAGTTGTAGCTTCTTCCATTTTAGCTACGCAATGACCTTTTGCAGAGCCATAAGAAGAGTATGAAAGCATTGCAACGCGTGGTTCAACACCGAATTTTTGTGCTGTATCTGCAGTTTGTAATGCGATTTCAACGAGTTCATCCGGATTTGGATCTAAGTTGATCGCACAGTCAGACATGAATAATTGCTGACCATCTTTAACTAAGATAAATGTTGAAGATACGATGCTCTGACCTGGAGCAGTTTTAACTAACTGTAATGCAGGACGAACTGTATCAGCAGTAGAGTAAGTTGCCCCACCTAATAAGCCATCTGCTTTACCCATTTCTACTAACATTGTTCCGAAGTAGTTTGTATGAGTTAATAATTCTTGTGCACCATCATGATCGAGACGTCCACGACGTAAAGCGACCATACGGACTACCATTTTTTCCAATTCTTCTGCTGGATATTCTTTTGGATCAAGAATTTCGATACCTGTGATATCGAAGCCATTTTCTTTTGCGTTTCCTTCGACTACAGCACGGTTACCTAAAAGAATAGGTGTGCATAAATCTTCTTTATGTAAACGCACAGCTGCACCCGCTACACGTGGATCCCAGCCTTCAGTAAAAACGATTCGTGTACCTTTTCCACGAACAAGTTCAGTTAATTTAGAGATGATCATGTTGTTTTACTTCCTTTTTTGTAAGGGCATATATTTGCTCTACCCACCAACTAATATAGCACTCGAACTCCATAAATAAAATTTGGTCAATTTCTTCACAAAGTCCATCGCATTGAGTGTTAAAAAGTGTAATAATTTAGTTCATTTTTATTGTTCTGTATATTTTTGAATTTCTTCTTTGAGGCGATCGACCATTTCACTTTGATCTAACTTCTCAATAATTTGTCCTTTACGAATCAACAATCCTTCATTGCGTCCGCCCGCAATCGCAATATCGGCGTGTTTCGCTTCCCCCGGACCATTGACTGCACAACCCATAATCGCAACCGTAATTGGTTTATGAATCGTTTGGAGCCAACTTTCCATCTCATCGACAACCGGTTTCATCTCCCATGCCGTACGACCACAAGTTGGACAAGCAATTAGATTTGGAACGTCATCTTTTAATCCGCAATCTTTTAACAATTCTTTGACAATTGGCAATTCTAAACTCGCATCTCCATTCACGGAAATGCGAATTGTATTGCCGATTCCTTCAAGCAGAAGTGGACCGAGTGCAAGTGTGGATTTCACTGCTGAAGTCATCACAGTTCCCGCTTCCGTTACTCCTAAATGTAGTGGATAATCGAATTCTTTGGCTGCTTGTCGATAGACCTCTAAACATAAAATCGGATCGCTGGATTTAAATGACAGTACAATGTCGTGAAAATCGAGATCTTCTAAAATTTGGACGTGGCGTTTTGCGGATTCAATCATTCCTTGCGCTGTCGGTTTGCCATATTTTTCGTGAATCTCTTTTTCTAAAGATCCTGAGTTAATTCCAATACGAATTGGCACATGATGTTCTTTACAACTCCGGACAACCGCTTCGACATTTTCGCGAGCACCAATATTTCCCGGATTGAGCCGAATTTTATCCGCACCTGCTTCAATTGCTGCTAGTGCTAACTTGTAGTCAAAATGAATATCTGCCACGAGCGGAATATGAATTTGACGCTTAATTTCTCGAATCGCTTGTGCATCACTCATATCCATGACGGATACACGGATGAGTTCACAACCTTGTTTTTCAAGATTTAAAATTTGTTCGACTACTTCATCCACTTTATTGGTCCGAATGGAGCACATCGATTGAATGACAACCCGATTATCGCCTCCAATTGTTAAAGGTCCAACTTGGACTGCCCGCGTTTGCATTCGATGCATTTTATCTTTCCCCTTTCTGTTGATGAACATAAACAAAAGATTCGTGAATTGAATGTTCTTTTATTTATCTTTTCCAAAATAAAACTGTATTTCTTGATTATAATTTTAACGAGTTTAATCCAAAATTGAATCCCGCTTCTCTGGAGATTCTTTCCCGATTTAACAATGACTCGTATCGCTTGAATCCATAAAAACATTTCGCTAAAATCTTGGCACAATTCAACCATGGCATTCAACCTCGACAAGACAAGTTTCTTGTCTACACTTCTATTATTAACCCCAAAACAAATAGAAAGGAGTATTTCATGGACGAAAAATTTGAATTAGTTTCTCCCTATCCCCCCGCTGGTGATCAACCAGAAGCCATTTTAAAGCTTGTCCAAGGGATTCAAAACGGAGAACAACATCAAGTTTTACTGGGGGCAACGGGAACTGGTAAGACATATACGATGGCGAATGTCATCGCCCAAGTCAATCGTCCTACTTTAGTCTTTGCCCACAACAAAACTTTAGCTAGTCAGCTTTATTCTGAACTCAAAGAGTTTTTCCCACATAACCACGTTGAGTACTTCGTTTCTTATTTCGATTACTATCAACCAGAAGCCTATATGCCTAAAACCGATACGTATATCGATAAAAATACGAAGACAAATGAAGAATTAGATATGTTGCGCATGGCCGCCGTCAATTCCGCACTGCACCACCAAGATACGATTATTGTCGCATCTGTTGCTTGTATTTATGGTGCTTCAAACCCAGATCAATACCGTGATATGATCGACACGATTCATGTTGGCGATCTTATCGATCGACAAGAATTGTTGATGAAATTAATCAACCAACAATATCAACGCAATGATGTGGATCAAACACGAGGAACATTTCGCGTAAGGGGCGATGTGATTGAAATTGCACCTGGACATACCGACCGGTATATCATTCGTATCGAAATGTTTGGTGATGAAATCGAACGAATTTGTGAAGTCGAACCTTTAACTGGGCAATTAATTCAAGCCTATAATTTCTATAACCTTTACCCGGCTAGTGGTTATGCGACAAGCATGGACATCATCCACAAAGCTGCCAATCAAATCGAAGAAGAACTCAAAGATCGTCTCGATTATTTTGATCAGATGAATAAACCTTTAGAAAAAGAACGTTTGGAACAACGTTGTCGTTACGATATTGAAGCTTTGCGGGAATTTGGCGTCTGTCCTGGCATTGAAAACTACTCTCGCCATATTGACGGACGTAAACCGGGTGAAACTCCTTATACGTTATTTGATTATTTCCCTGATGATTTTTTGATGATTATCGATGAATCACACGTTTCTTTACCACAGATTCGAGGCATGTTTAATGGCGATAGAGCCCGTAAACAAACGCTTGTCGATTATGGATTCCGTCTACCTTCTGCCCTCGACAACCGTCCTTTAACGTTTGATGAATTTGAAAAGAAGGCCAAACAAACGATTTATGTTTCGGCCACTCCTGGTGATTATGAACTTGAACAAACACAAGGGGAAATCATCGAACAAATCATTCGTCCAACTGGTTTATTGGATCCAATTGTCGAAGTTCGACCAACTCTCGGTCAAATCGATGATTTAGTTGGTGAAATTAACGATCGCATCGCACGTAACGAACGAACGTTAGTCACAACATTAACCGTTCGCATGGCGGAAGATTTAACCGAATATCTCAAAAACCTCAACATCAAAGTCGCTTGGCTTCACCATGAAGTTAAAACGATTGAACGTGTCGAAATTATTCAAGATCTTCGCAAAGGAAAATATGATGTATTAGTCGGAATCAACTTATTGCGCGAAGGTTTGGATATTCCTGAAGTCTCTTTAATCACCATTTTAGATGCGGATAAAGAAGGCTTCTTACGTTCAAAACGTTCATTAATCCAAATTATCGGTCGTGCGGCTCGTAATGCTCAAGGTAAGGTCATTATGTATGGCGACACGATCACCGAATCAATGCAATATGCGATTGATGAAACGGCCCGTCGCCGCTCGATCCAAGTTGCTTATAACCAAGCACATGGTATTGTTCCAAAAACGATTATCAAACCAATTCGAGAAGTGGTGCACTCAAAAGAAACGAAGCAGATGACTGCCAAGTATCTCAAGAAAAAACAAAAACTCTCGAAAAAAGATACTGCAACTTATATTGCCGAACTCGAAAAAGAAATGCGCCAAGCTGCCGCTGATCTCGATTTCGAACGCGCCGCTGAACTTCGTGACATGATTTTCGAACTCAAAGGTCTCTAATGAAAAAGTCGTTGTTTATTGTTGAATATGATGCGTCCTTGTAAAGTAGACACTATGAAATAACTAAATATAGTTGTGTATTGGTAATGAATGGCTAGCCATTCATTACCAATTTTTTTGCTCGATTTTTTTCCAGAATTTCTGGATTCTCAAATTCGGTTGAATTGGATATTCTGCTGGATGATCCGTTTTGAATGCCTCTGCTCGCACTACGGCTGGTGTTTTTCCATGAAAACGTTCTTGTGGATATTCGTTCATATAAAATTCAATGGTCTCTGATACAGCTTGGATGCAACTCTCTATTGAATTGATTTCTGGGTGCAGAATAAAGAGTATGTCTTTTACAATTCCTTGAAATCCTTCCATACTTGCGTTGTCTATGCATCTTCCAACCCGAGACATAGATTGTTGAATCCCCATTTCTTCTAGCCAATGACAGAATACGGGACGCGTATATTGAAAACCTCTATCTGAATGGAATAGCTGGCATCCTCCTGGATTCTTCTCTAATGCTTCTCTTAATGTTTCATCAACAAGCACGGAATTGTTTTTCGTACTGACTTTCCATGATATAACGCTGCGATCATACAAATCTAAAATCGAAGAAAGATAAAGTTTTTGATTTGTTTTCGGTACTTTGATTTCAGTAATATCAGTTACCCATTTTTGATTCGGTGCAGTACTTTCGAAATCTCTATTCAAAATATTTTCTGCAGTTTGTCCAGGATTAGATTTTATCCAAGTATGTTTCTTTGGACGATAAACAGAAAGAAGATTCAATCTCGCCATGATCCGATACACTTTCTTGACACCTACTTCAATTCCATAGATGTCCTTCAGTTTTCTGGACATTTTTCTACATCCATATAAACGTTTCTTTTTCTTTGCGAGTTCTTGGATTTTTTCGATCAGCTCGATTTCATCTGGATTTGGTCCTTTTTCCTTGCGATGAAGCCATTTATAGTAAGCCGCACGACTAATACTTAAAATTTGGCACATTTCTCGAATCGGCCAATTTTTTTGAACGTGATATTGTTCGATCAGTTTATAGTCATGTTCTTTCCATTCTTGCATTATTTGATTTCGTTTGACTCGACTATATCGTTCCACCATCTCCTTTCTGTTGCTTCGGCTTTTTTTAAGAGTTCATTCTCCATTTCAAGATGACGATTAATCGCTTGTAGTCGTTTCAACTCTCTACGTAACTGTTCATTCTCATCGAGTTCTTCTTTAGGGACTCTTTTCCCTCGTCGATCCAGCAGACCTTCTTCACCTTGCTCGTTGAATTTGATAACCCAATCTCTGACTTGAGAATAGCTGCATTCAAAATGAGCAGCAGTTTCTTTATAGCTACAACCATGAGCGTAATACCATGCAACAATTTTGCGTCTTTCTTCTAAAGTTGTTTTCTTTCTAGGTGCCATGTATACCTCCGGCTGAGGAGTGTAATCCTTCAGTTCGTTCGTTTTTTTAGTATACTTCTTAACCCAGTTGAAAACGATCGAATCAGATGGAATTCCATGACGAGTAGCAAGGGTTTTTAACCCACCTTGCCCACTTAGATATTCTTGGCAAACAAGTTCTTTGAACTCTTTAGTGTATGAGCTATTAGATGGTCTGGCTTTAAATGCGTCGACGCCATTACATTTATATTGCCGAGCCCAAGTGAAAATTAAATTGCGCCCTGTCGCAGACATATTGAGGGCTGACGCAATAGATGAAGCAGACATCATATGGTTGAGGTATTGATGAACTGCCCAAAGTTTTTGTTCAGCAGTATATTTTGTTTTTCTAGACATAAAAAAGTTCCCTTTTAGTGACATCTCGATTGAGTTATTTCGAGTGTCTACTAAAAGGGAACTTATCATAAACAGCGACTTTTCTTTTAGCGGTTCGATTGAATCCAATTAATCGGCTCAACGCCATGATCAATTAAAAATTGATTGGCAAGTTTAAAATGATTGTTACAAAAAAAGCCTCGACTTGCGCTAAGTGGCGAAGGATGGACACTTTCTAAAACGAGATGGTTAGGATGATTTAAAAATTGTTTTGCTCCCTTGGCTTGTGCACCCCAAAGCAAAAATACAATTGGCTGATCTTGTTCATTGAGCACTTTTAACAAATCATTCGTAAATTGTTGCCAACCCATCTTATGATGAGATAACGGTTTTCCTGCTTCAACAGATAATACCGCATTTAATAACAAGACACCTTGACTGGCCCAATCACTCAAATCCCCAGAGCGGTTGATTGGCGTATCGTATTCTAAAGCGAGTTCTTTATAAATATTCACTAAAGAAGGGGGAATTTTCATATTGGCCGGAACAGAAAATGAGAACCCTTGCGCTTGACCTGGCCCATAATAAGGATCTTGGCCTAAAATCACCACTTTCACTTGATCGAGTGGCGTCATTTCTAATGCCCGAAATAGATTTTCTTTTGCGGGATAAACGGTTGTTGTTTGATAAGCAATATCGAGCTGTTGACGAATTTGACGAAGTGGCCCATTTTCCAGTTCTTCTTTCATAATATCTTCCCAAGTCATATTGATCCTTCTTTCTTTTTACATTCAAATCAGCCTTATTGTACCTGAAATTCATTCAGTTTCGAATTGGACCTTGGGTATTTTTGGAATATCATAAAGGCATGTCAAAAACACTTAATGAAAAGCTTACGGAAATGGAAGCTTGTAAATTTCATAACCACGATTTAACTGTATTAAAGCAATGGGACAAAGAAGACTTTGTTCCATTCGATGGGCAACATGCCATTCATGTTGCCGGAACCAACGGAAAAGGATCTGTGATTACTTGGCTTGAAGTTTTATTCAAAGCCCAAGCTTGTCAAACACGCTCCTTTATTTCTCCGCATTTGATTCGCCATAATGAGCGCTTTCGCATCAATGGCCAGGCTATCACCATGCAAGAATGGGAAACGATTTATGATGCCTTTTGCGATCGCTTCTTTGCGCGCCGCATGACGATGTTTGAAATGGATTTATGGATGGCTCGTCAAGCCTTTATCCACCATCAAACAAGTGATCCGACTTGGACAATGATCGAAACCGGATTAGGGGGAAGCCAAGATGCAACAACAGCTTTAGACTACAAATACGGCATCATCACCCAAATTGGGTTTGACCACATGGCTTTTCTCGGCTCAACAAAGGCTGAAATTGCCCAAGCCAAAGCTGGAATTATCCAACCCGGCATGTTGGTTGTCACATTTGAAAAAGATCCTGATTGTCTAGCCGTCTTTCAACAACGGGCTCGTTCCGTCCATGCCAAACTTAAAATTCTCAACGACTCTGATTTAGCGCAAGTCGACTTTTCTGAGTTTTGGAATTTGCATCTTCCGGCCTATCAAAAAGAAAACTTTATGTGCGCCTACACGCTGTTAAATGAAATTGGCTATTCCTTTAGTTGTGATCAACTCAAGCAAGCAATCCAAGATTTTTTCTGGCCTGCTCGCTTTCAAGTTTTACGCCAAGACCCTTATCTCGTTTTAGATGGCGCCCACAATCCCGATGGCATTGAAGCCCTTGTTTCTTCTTTGATGCAAAGTCATACAAAAATCGATCAAATCTATTTTTCGGTTTTAGCGGACAAACAAGCCCATGTCATGATTAGAAGACTTCAAGATTTAACGAACAATCTTCACTTTGTTTCTTTTGAAAGTGAACGACTTGCCGATCTTGATCAACTTGCCCAAGAATACAATGCGCCTGTTGTTGAGCTCGATACACTGTTTCAAGAACTCGCAACAACATCAAAAACGACTCTTGTTTGTGGCTCGCTCTATTTTGCCGGCTACGTCCTCGAACACTTTTTAAAACTCTAAATTTCGTATAAAAAAAGCACCCGCGGGTGCTTTTTCTTTATCCATTGTTTGTTTCTGTTTTGGCTGGAAATAGTGTTTTAGGCAAATAACGGAATGCGAAGTAGATCACAACACATTCAATCGGCAAGCAGACAATGTTTTTAACGACACGGCTGCTGACTAAAGCCCAATAAGGCATATCGAACATCATCGTCAACAATAATGGGTTGAATAAGATGTTTCCGATCAAATTTGCGAAAATCTGCGCCATGATAATACGGGGAACGGAAATTTTTTCTACTTGATAGAAAAATGCAACATAAATTGCACCTTTAACCATGAGCACTAAAGCAAATAGTGGGTTATATATTCCATCTGGTGCCATCATAAAGCCCACAAAATCAGCTGTTAAAGCGTACACCATCGTTGGCCAAAAGCCATAAATTCTTGCACAAAGTACAGTCGCTAAAAAAGCAAAGCTCACTTTTAATGTGGCAGAAAGCTGAATGTTAAATAAACGCAAGGCCACAAAGAGAGCCACAAATAATGCAACTCCTGTAATTGTACGAGTACTTGTTAATTTCGCGCCTTTCAAATTAAAAAAGCTTGCGACAGATTTCATAATCTATTCCTCCTTTCCGTTGCATAGGAAAAGAGGTTCATCTTTTCGGTGCAGCGGGATGCGAACAAAAAACCGCAAGGTTACCCTTTTCGTCGCCGATTCAACTCCCCGTTATCGGCACACTTAACGCTTTTCGTTCTACTCTGTCTGCCCTTACTATAAAAAGCTCACCTTTTCTTGTCAAAAATTCCTACTTTCCTTTTCAAAAAGTCAATAAAAAAGAATCAATTCAAGACGTTGTGCAACCTCTTACGTCTTCATTGATTCTTTTGTCTTTATTCTGTTGTTTCTTGTTGAGAAGTAACGGCTTCTTGAGCACCCGGCTGAACGGCTGGAGCAGGGATTTCACCGGAATGGATCATCTCTAACGTTTGGAAGAGCACCGAATCATGATTCATTGACTCTTCGTTTAGTTTTTTTGCTAAAAGATCAAGCATCGATTGAAATGTCGTATTATCAATCACACCTGTTGGTTCTAATCCTTGATCGCTTTGGAATGATTTTAAAGCCTCACTACTTGCCACACTAAAATATTCATCCGAACGTTGGGCTGGATAACCTAAATAGCGAAGATAAATCTGCGCTGCTTTCGCATTGGAATGTACACTATCTGGCGTAATATTGAGCGGACTTTCTTCGCTGACAGGAACATAGCTCACTGTCGCAACCTCGCTTAAAGCCACTTCGGCATCCGGAATAAAGCCCACTTTATTGATGGAAAGACCATTTGGTGTTTTCCATTCTGCTTTTGTGAATTTAATAGAAGTGCCATCTTCAAACGGGATTGTTGTTTGTTCTGTTCCTTTTCCATACGTCGTTTGTCCGACTGTCGTTACTTTGTCCGGGATTTGATCTTTTAAAGCCCCGATCAAAATTTCTGAAGCCGATGCCGTATTTTTGTTTTGCAAAATATAAATATGGTCAAACTCGACTTGGGCATAGTTATCTTCTGTTTTGATCGTCTTGACAGTTCCATCTTTTAAACACTCTTGGAAAACCACGCTATTTGAAGGCAATAATGAAGAAGCAATTTGAATGACGGAGCTTAAATAGCCTCCGGTATTATTGCGTAAATCGAGAATTAAATTTTTCGCGCCTTGTTCACGAAGTCGACCAACGGCTTCTGTAAAATCTTTTGCGGTATCTTGGGAGAACGAACTCATAGTGATTAATCCGTTATCTTCCAACATTCTTGCACTTACCGTTTGATCAAACGTGCCCGGGGTTACCATCATATCCACGAGTTCGTCATTGCGTTTAACTTGCATCGCCATACTTTGATTCGCATTCGATTGAATGATTTTTACGATTTCATCCGTTGTTTTTCCGGCTACTTCTTGTTTGGCCACTTTGACAATCTCATCACCCGGTTGAATTCCGGCGCGATCTGCTGCCGAATTCATATATACATCTTTAACAACAAAGCGGTTTTGCGTATCTGTGAAAAAACTCACGCCAATTCCGACATTGCTGCCCGCTAAAGCATCAGAAAACGCACTTGCTCTTTCTAATTCCAAATAGGAAGTATGTGGATCTTGGGGAATTGTCGTCATACCAGTTAACGCATTTTCAATTAATGTTGTTTGAATATTTTCATCATCTTTTGAGTAATACCATTCTTCAGACAACAAATCATAAATCGTTTGGAATTTTTTGAGTTCATCTGATGTTTGAGCGACTTCTGTTTTTGATAAAAACGGAATCGGCACAACGCTTGCAATGACCATTCCCACTACAAGAAATACAATTGCCACTCCCCCAAAAAGAAGAGGTGAGGTATTTCTTTTTTTATTTTTTTGATTTGGATCAACTTTTTGCATAATTATTTTCCTGCCTAATCAAAATCATGTTACTTTTTCGTCTTTGAAAAAAAATTAAAATTTAACATTTAACTTTTAAAGCATGAACGAATTTCAAAATGATGTCAACACGATTTCTTAGGCGGATCTTCAAAGCAAACATAAAAAAAGCCTTTAGGAACGTCACCTAAAGGCTATTATTTGAAAAATGGTGGAGCGTAGGAGGATCGAACTCCTGACCCCCTGCGTGCAAAGCAGGTGCTCTCCCAGCTGAGCTAACACCCCACATTAACAATCAAAAAATGGTGGGCCTGAATGGACTTGAACCAGCGACCTCACCCTTATCAGGGGTGCGCTCTAACCACCTGAGCTACAGGCCCATCTCTTGACTGCTTGAAAATAATAACAGATCCCTAAGCAGAGGTCAAACATATTTTTAATTTTTTTTAAAAAATTTTAAAGCACATTTAATCAGCCCCATTAAGCTCAATCAGCGATCCAATCGATCGTGGTGGATCACCACAATTCATCCTTCTTTTCTAGAATCTATTCCACAAAATCAACGAAAAGAAAAATTAGTCAGTTTAAATATCTTGGCCACAGTAAAAGTAACCAAGCTGCTTTAATCTAAAAAGATCTGTGCGCACAGAAAAAAAGCCTTTAGGAACGTCACCTAAAGGCTATTATTTGAAAAATGGTGGAGCGTAGGAGGATCGAACTCCTGACCCCCTGCGTGCAAAGCAGGTGCTCTCCCAGCTGAGCTAACACCCCACATTAACAATCAAAAAATGGTGGGCCTGAATGGACTTGAACCAGCGACCTCACCCTTATCAGGGGTGCGCTCTAACCACCTGAGCTACAGGCCCATCTCTTGACTGCTTGAAAATAATAACAGATCCCTAAGCAGAGGTCAAACATATTTTTCAAAAAAATTTGACATTTACGCATTTTTTGAAAAAGAACCATCCTTGAAACAGTAAAATATGCTTTATATAAACGATAAACCTTAGCTCGTGCAAAAAATAAAAATCAGAAAAATAATTCAAAAAATATTAAAAGAAATTCAAAGATCGACCTCCGTATCATCAATTTATTTCCCATTCAAAGTGAATATTGCATCTAAATTACACATTCCTCTTCTTTTTGATCCGCAATTTTAGATCCATTGATACTTTCTTTTTAACTTTTATGTCATACTCTTTTGCAAATGATTAACTGTCTTGTTGATAAATTTGATCATTTTAAATAAGAAGCGTCTTCGAGATCAATAGCCAAGTTCATATTTAAAATAGAATCCCCGCTGTCGTCTTATAATAGAAGCAAAAATCGTATCGTCTTTATCATTCTCAAGTCTGTTCTAAATCAACGTCCAAGACTATTCATCATTTTCTTGCCAACCAAATCTTGCTTGATCTCTTCTTGATTTTTTAAATGCACCAATCTTAAGATCATCAAGTCTTTTTCTTCTTTTTATTTAAAAAAAATTTAAATTACTATTTGACCTATGTAGGTGGATCTGTTATTATTTTTGAGTAATCAAACACGTGGGGTGTTAGCTCAGCTGGGAGAGCACCTGCTTTGCACGCAGGGGGTCAGGAGTTCGATCCTCCTACGCTCCACCATTTTTGAAATGATAGTCTCTAGGTCATGACCTAGAGACTTTTTATTATTTATGTAATTTTCCATGACTTAGATTAGAACCTGTAAAAACCAAAGCACATTGCATCTTTTCTATCGATCAAAAAAAGCTCCTTTTCCTTGACCAGCGTTCAATAGATAAGGAGCTTATTCTTTTGTTCTAGTTTTTTATTTTCTTGCGGATAAGCCGTAAAAGTCAGCATCTAACAATTGTTCGATTGCCCATGCTACACCTTCTTCAGCATTTGATTTTGTCATATACTTCGCAACTCGTTTAATTTCTTCATCGGCATTGGCCATAGCAACAGTATGAAAATCCATTTCCATCATCGACAAATCATTTAAGCTATCTCCGAAAATAATTACTTCATCCATTGTATAACCCAGTGATTCGATGAATTCTTTGAGTGCCGGACCTTTTTGGCCCGCAAGGGATGTAATTTCAATATTCGTCGGAAATGAAGAGGCAACCGCAAGTTGAGGCAACTCTTTAGCAGCTTGTTCTTTAATCGCAACCATGCGATCGGCAGGAGCACCAAAACAGAAAACCTTGGCAATTGGTTCCATATTTTGTTCTAACGTTTCAAAATTTGGAAACATATTCGTATTTTCCATCATTTGTCGTGGTCCAAAATCAGGATTTGCGAGAATTTCTTCGTCCGTTTTTCCGGCATTGAAGATCCGCGCATCTTGCAATGCTTTTTGTATAAAATCATCTTCTGTGCCGATAAAAGCCATTTTTTCAAAGCCGTTATATTTCAATCCCACTTCTGGGTATTTTTCAAAGAAAGCAGCAACTGCTCTAAGATCTGGCCAGCTAATCGGATGACGACCTAAAACATGTCCATCACGATCTTCAACTTCTGCTCCACTGTTAAGCAACAAGTCAACATTATCTATTCTGCCATCAATTGCCCCTAAAGCACCTTTTTTAAAGCGTCCTGTCGCAATCACTACACGCATTCCAAGTTTTTGTGCGCGTTTGATCACAGATGCCGTACGGGGTGTGATTTCGTGGTTCTCATTTAAAAGCGTTCCGTCCATATCGACCGCAATGACTTTAATCATCTATCTTCCCTACTTTCTTTGTATTGATCTTTATGCTGTTTGGATACGGGCATGTGATCCCGTAACTGGATCTTTTGAAACGACGATTTGATTATCGATTCGATTCATTAAAGACTCTACGTGGGAAATAATACCGACTAATCTTGAATCCGCCAACATCGATAAAGCAGAAATTGCTTTACTCAGACATTCTTCATCTAACGTTCCAAATCCTTCATCAACAAAAAGCGTTTCCAAGCTGACACCTCCAGCTTCTAATTGAATTTCTTCAGAAAGGCCAAGTGCCAAACAAAGGGAGGCCATAAATTGCTCTCCTCCCGAAAGAGAACGTACAGAACGAGTGGAATTGTTGTAGTAATCTTTGATATCTAATCCTAAACCAACTTTGGAATTTCCTCCTTGTTCATTGGCCCGCAACAATTCATATTGTCCTCCACTCATCATAAACAAACGGGTGTTCGCACGGCGAATAATTTGTTCAAAGAAGGCGATTTGAACATAAGTTTCCAGATTGATTTTAGCTTGTCCGGTTAACGAGCCATTCAGTGTGTCCGATAACAGTTTTAAGTTTTGCGCTTCATCATGCATTTTCGGCAGTTCTTTCATCTGCTCTTCAATGCGTTCGAATAATGTTCGATTCGTTTTTATCACACCATTGAGATGAATAATTTCTTTAGACACATTCTCCCGATCGGTTTCCATTGTTGCAATTTGCGCATTCATTGCGACAAGTAAAGGTTGGATATCTTCTGGCTTTTTCTCAAATGTCTTTAATACCCCTTCAATTTGCGCATCATTTGCCTTTAACTTTTCGTTTTCAGCTTTTGTTTGTTGATACAGTTTTTCGTATTCCGCACATACTTTTTGATCTTGTGCGAGTTTATGCCGTGCTTGTTGCTCGTCTTGAATATCAATTGTCTTTTTCAGTGTTTCTACCCGTTCTAACAAAGCATGAACTTCCAATTTTGCTTGGGATAATTGTTCTTGTTTGTCTTTGAGCACTTTTTGCGCTTGCTCTAACTTTGTTTGGTTTTGTTGGTGCAACTTCGTCAATTGTTGTTTTTGTTGATTTTGAACAAACAATTCTTTTTGTTCTTTTAAAACTTGTTCAATATCAAGGTTGCCTAATTGTTGTTGCAAACTGATGATATCTTGATCAAGATATTCAATTTCCTGCGCGAGTTTGGCACAAATCACACTTTGGTTTGTTGCTTGTTTTTCTTTTTTACTTCTGATTGTTTCCAGTTTACGAACCTCTTCTTCTTTTGGGGTTTGATCATTAAAAGAAGCAGGGTGTGGATGGTCTAAAGAACCACAAACTGGACATGGTTGATGATCTTGTAAATCTTGTGCTAAAAGCCCCGCTTGTCCGGCTAAAAACAGCTGATTCGCATTTGTGTAGTCATTTTGCGCTTGCAAAGCTTGTTGATTGTATTCAATAAACGTTGCTTGTTCTTTCTTTTGTTTTTCTAATTGTGCCGCTTGTTTACTTTGGAGCTGTTTTAATTTTTCAACCTTTTCCACCTGCGCTTTATTTTTTTCAATTTTCGCTTCTAGATCTTGCCATTGTTGAAGTTGCTTAGCTTGGACTTCTAATTGAATTTTCCCTTCTTGAATTTGGGCTTCTTCTTTTTGACACGCATTTTGAATTTGTTCAAAATTCATTTGTGCTCGTTTTTGTTTTGCCTGCACTTGCTGTACTTGTTTAAATTGATCGAGTTGTTCGACAAGTTTTTTTTGACCATAAATCAATTGTTCAATTTCTGGTTTTTGCTTTTCGAGCAATTCTAAATTCTTTTCATTTTCAACAAGCTTTGGCATTAATTCTTCTTTTTGTTTTGTTGCTTGAACAAACGTTTGATAGCGGGCAGCTTGTTGTGTCAACAAGCCTTTTTGTTGGAACAAATTCGCAGATTGTTTAGTCAGTTCTTTTTCTTTTTGTTGCAGTGTTGCAAGTGCACTCGTTTTTGTTTTGAGCCATTGCTCAATTAGTTCAACACTTTCTTTTTCTTCTTCGCTAAGTTCTTCTAAAGCGTCTATTGCCAACTGAAGCTGTTCTTGTGCTTGATCCGTTTTAGCAATTGCTTGTTTTGCCTTTTCATGAATCATGTCTTGCAGACGGGAATAATCACTCGTTTGGAATAACTCTCTAAAAATTTTGGTTCTCTCTTGGGTCGAAGCGAGTAATAATTTCAAAAATTCCCCTTGTGCTAAAATCGCAACTTGTTTGAATTGCTTCATATCTAATCCAATCAAGTCATTCATCGCTTGGCGCACTTCATTGACTTTGGTGAGTACTTTAGCATGTTTAAAATCTGTGAATTCCACACTAGAAGGGTGCTTAGTCAATCCCGTCCCCGTCTTTTTGGCCCGCATATATTCGGGAGAGCGTCTAATCAAATAACGTTCATCATGAAGCAAAAACTCTAATTCAACATAAGTATCCAAATTGGGATTGGCATATTTGGAACGTAACATCTCTGGTTTACGAATATCCCCAGATAATTCCCCATATAAGGCATACACAATCGCATCGAAAATCGTTGTTTTTCCTGATCCTGTATCCCCACTAATCAAAAAGAGTCCTTTATTTTCAAACAAAGTAAAATCGACTTCTTGTTTTTGGACATAAGGTCCAAAGGCTTGCATCGTTAATTTAATCGGCTTCATGTAGTGCCTCCCAACATGACTGAATCAGTTTTGCTTGATGTTCATCCATTTGCACTCCATTTTGGAGCGCAAAAAATTCCTCAATAATCATTTGTGGCGTTTTATGACTTGCTTCTAACGGTTTATAATCGCTAATTTCGTTTTCCCGTCTAATTTTGGCATAGCTAATCGAAAGAATTTTGGGATAGATGGCATGTAATTTTTCAAATGCATCATAAATTTCTTGTTGATCGTCTAAAACGATATAAAAATAGTGATCTAAATTTTGTTTTTGTCTAAATTCACGACTGACCAGTTGCTCAAATGTGCCTTCGATTTTGACAAAATCACAAGAAAGCTGTAAAGGAAAGAGCGTCTTTTCAATCGAATGATCCATCTTTGTTTCGATCATCGTGATCGATTTTTCTGTTGTAATTTCGGAAGCAGAAAATTTCAGTAACGTTCCTGGATACCAGTTATTCTCCCTTCCCGCTTTTTGCGGACGATGCAAATGGCCGAGTGCAGCATAGTCAAATTTTTCGAGCACTGCACTATCAACTTCGTCTAAAGTTCCAACATAAGCAATTTCACTATCACTTGCTGATGCACCTTTATAAAATTGATGGCTAAGTAAAATATTGGTCGCATCCGCTTTTAGATTTGCTTGATCTAGTGCTAGACGAATCGCATCGCTCCAATTTTCTACCTCACATTCATATTGCAAACGGACTTGAGCCGGACGTAAAAACGGTAAAAAGTGAATGCGAACACTTTCATCAGATTTGTTTAAATCAACGTATTCGATTTCACCTTTCCATTCTGTTTGGATATGAATTGAAGATGCTTTCATCAACTCATTGCCAAACCCTAAGCGGCCTGCCGAATCATGATTTCCGCTAATCATAAACACATCGATCGAACGATGGTTTAACTCATTTAAAAACCAATCTAATAAATCGATTGCATTGACGGGTGGTATTGCTGTGTCATAGACATCACCACAAATCAAAACACCATCTACTTGTTGTTGATCAGCGATTTGCAAAACAGCTTCTAATGCTTCTTTTTGTTCTTCAATCAAGTCATAGCCAAATAGCTTTTTCCCTAAATGTAGATCGGCTAAATGAATAAATTTCATAACAGTCTCCTTTCAAAGCCCCCTTGCTTATTCAAATAAGCTACCTTTACCTTACCTGAAAATGATGAATTTGGTGAAAATATATCCTATTTTTGTCAAAAAAACATCAGCCGTCTGTAGGCTGATGTTTTAGTTCAGATAAATATTTTTATGATCAATAAATTTCGAATATTGAGATGATGACTGATAAAAAAGAAATCATCGCAAATACGATTGCAACAAACCAGAACCATCCACTACGAACGAGAACGGACCATTCTTTTTTCGCTTGCGAACTCAACAAAATCATCGCACTAACTTCTTTGCGTTCTTTATACCATACGTAGCATCCGCATACGACAAGCACGAGTAATAAAAGAGAAAGAAGCGTAACCATAATACCCGTATCGAACGCTGTCACAACGACGGCGATAAAGTTATTCAAAATATGAAGTAAAACGGTCACTAACAAGCTTCCACTTCTCAAATAAATATAGCCAAAACAAATTCCGCTAAAGAAAGCTGGAATTCCTTGATCTAAATTCATGTGCATCAAACTAAAAATCAATGCCGAGACAACAACCGCAAAACCTTTGTTGTAGCGCGCAAGTGAATTACAAATCATTCCTCTAAAAATGATTTCTTCACTAATCCCCGCAACAATTCCCACGGAAATCAAATTCATAATGAGATAAAAGGCATTTGGACTATACACTTCTACTTCCGGAATTTGCGTACTGAAGAATGACAAAATCAAATTAAAGAACACAATAATCAAGCCACTAAAGAAGTTGACACTGTAGTGCATCGCCACGCCTTTACCCAACCAATTCCAAGAGAACTGTTTAAAGTTCAATAGCTTTGAAACATTGATATGGAATACTTTTGCGCCATAAATAATTGCACAGGTTGCTGCAATAATTGAAGTTACAATTTCCCAGACAGTAAAAATCATTGAGTAAGTAGAATAACTTACGGGTAAACCAACGATAAATGATGATCCCAGGAACATCACGATAAATTGAACTGCGAACAACAACAAGCAAGTTTTGATCGCATAGTTAATCGTCTTTTTTAATCCCGTTGTGTCAAAATAAGTTTTTTCATGAGGATCTTCTACCATGTTACTACCTCTTCGTCTTCGTTAAACTGGTCTTGTGATTCTTGAGCGCGTTGACGACGTTTTTCTTCTTTCCAAATCGCATAAGGCAACATGATTCCTTGGTCTAGCGGATCCCCTTCAAACTTCATCGGTGTTTTCATCTTTTCGAATTCTGGAGACCGCGTTAATTTTTCGCTTGGAGTCGACATCATGATCGATCTAAACACCGGTGGGTTTTTACCCATTTCGACAAAGATGGTTTTTGTCAAACCATAGATCCCTTCATGACGTTTACCCGTATGGAAACTAAATTCCTGCAAAATTGCTCGACAAAATTCACGTAAACTATAT
This sequence comes from Allobaculum stercoricanis DSM 13633, assembly GCF_000384195.1. GTDB lineage: Bacteria > Bacillota_I > Bacilli_A > Erysipelotrichales > Erysipelotrichaceae > Allobaculum > Allobaculum stercoricanis. Next base: position 1,708,243 of record NZ_KB913034.1, read on the forward strand.
TCATCGATATTTGTTTTGAACATGATAAATGGAATTTTATCGTTTGTGATATAGAGCGGTGAGCTCACCACAAATTTATTGCAGATCGCACGAGGAATTTCATTACGCATCATATCCTCGAAATATTCAGCATATTGTGGGTCATTTGCCATAAGTTCTTCATTAGGAAGAACTTCAAAATATAAAGTTGGGTTCACAGAACCATTGCGGTAGAGTGATCCACGTGTCGTTTTCGTGTAAATAATGGGATAAGCTTTTTTTGCCATTATTGTTTCTCCCTTCGCCAAGCGTAATATTCTTCATCTTTTTTCTCATCGATTCCATCACTACTTTTTAAAATCTGCCCTGGATAGTGTCCATAAAGGTCCAAAAAGCCTTGTTCATCGAGTCGTAATGTATGATGGTGCCCCGTAACATAATAAATATCGTTTTCAAAACGGGCGAGTGTCTGTAAATCAATAAACTTCACTGTATAACCATTTTGAAGTGCTTCAATTAATGCATACGGGGTATTCAGAATTGTTTCATTCATAGTTTCAATTTTAAATGATCTCCACCGAACAATCAAACCTAGCGCAAAATGCTTAGAATAAAATAAGAATTTACAGACGAATTAAATCCATTCAGCTTGATCCTATTGTAAGAAAACTATCTTTTCCATACCATTTTAGAATCAACACATCATAATAAATGGATATCTTTATATTAGGTAAAAAAAAAAGAGCTTTTTCAGCTCTTTTCAAAGGAACTTTCTATCCCCTATATTTGTTTTAATGATCTGAATCTGCCCATTGTGGAACAGTGCTCGAGCGGCGTACCATAATTGCTTTTTGGAATTCAGTCGCATTAATAAATTTCAAAATTATATTGCATTCTTCTGGCGTGCATCCAATCAAAACTTTCGTGATGACTTCACGAGAAAGAATATCTGCTTGAATCACAATTGCTGTTGCCTGCATGTTTTTTAAAGAACCGTGAAAACAATATAAAGGGGTAGAAGGAGCAGAAATCGTGTCTTTGATCGTTCCAAAATCAAACGGATAAACCAAACCAGGATAATCAAGCGCTGCTTCCCCTTGCTTGCGAGTGACCTCCCATTTACCTGAAAGAATCAATGTATCTAACTTTTGCCAAAAATAAACATTATTCTCAAGTTCGTTTTCTTTAATTTTCATCATTTCCTCCTTCTTACAGTATTCTTTACAGTAAACAATTTCACAAAATTGTTCAAGTCACCTTATCTTTTTTTCTGATTCTTGATGAAAATCGCTTACTCTTGTGCTAAATATGTCCAAACATCAATTGGTCTTGCTTGTTCCCAATTAATTGTTGAATCCACATTCCAATTCGAGATTGTATAATTCGCTTCATCGTATCCAATTCCCACATCAACAGGAAGACCTTCTTCAATTTTATAAATACTTGGCGTGTATAAGAAGTAAGGGAAAATCGACAAAAACTGTTTTCCTTCTTCTGTAGAAGAAATCAGTGTCATATCACCTTCCGCTTCCCGGTACAACTCATAATCTGTCGTATCTAAACGATACACATTGTACTGACCTTTATGATCTGCTTTTGTTTCTTCTAAATACGTATTCATCGAATTACAGAATGGACAATTATCGCGTTCAACCATCAAAGTAAATGTTTCTTTATCGGCAATCATCTCTTGCAAGACTTCCATATTAATTTCCTTGATTTCTAATTCTTTGTTGGCATCTTGTCCATTGGCACATCCGGTAAAACTGAACAACACTGCGCAAGTCATTGTTGTAGAAATTAGTTTTTTGAATATCGTATTAGTCATCTAAATTACTCCTTTGAATTGTCCGTATTAAGCGCATGAGGTTATATGCTTCTTGACAAAGATTTTTTGGTCCTTGTAGTAAGGCGTATTGAAAACTCATCGCCCGATCTGCCGTCGAAAACAAGGCAGTAATTCCTTGTTTATAAAGACTTTCATATCCTCGCCCTAGTGCTCCTGAAACAACGATGACCGGTTTATCATATTCTTGGGCCATCATGCCGATTTGAGAGACGACTTTTCCACAAGAAGATTGGGCATCGCTTTGTCCTTCTCCAGTAAAAATCAAATGCGCTTGAGCAATCTTTTCTTTTAATCCGCCTTCTAAAAGAACTTCTATTCCATTTTGCATCGTCGCACCAAACAACCCGATTAACATGCCGCCAATTCCCCCAGCAGCACCTGATCCTGGTGATTCATTCATGTCCACATGGAAGGTTTGATCAATTTTGTTTCTTAAAACCGTCATTCCATATTCGATATCCATGAGGTTTGTTGGCGTTAGTCCTTTTTGGCGACCGAAAATATAAGTTGCGCCTTGTGTTCCTAATAAATAATTGGTCACATCACAAGCCGCAATCAATTGACAGTCATGGCTAAAATAGAAATTACGCTTATCAATAAAAGCGATTCTTTTTAAATTGCGCGTGCACGGGCGCAAAATTCGGTGTTGGCGATCATAGAAGACTGCCCCAAAAGAAGCAGCTAATCCCATACCACCATCGTTACATCCCGTACCTCCAAGACCAATCACCAACCGCTTAATTTCTCGTTGTTTTTGAACTTGTTTAATCAAGATCCCTAAGCCATAACTCGAAGAATCGAGAACATGTCTTTCTTCTAATGGATATAACGTTAATCCCAAAACGCTTGCCGCTTCAATACAAGCTGTTTTCGTCTTGGCATCATAAGCCCAATCTACAAAAATTGGTTTGCCATACAAATCTTTAGCATATGCCTGCAAAAGTTCAGCTTGAAATACTTGTTCAAACGCTTCGACCATTCCCTCGCCACCATCGCTGATCGTAAACTTTTCGCATTGAATGCTTGGATCTGCTTGTAAAATTCCATTTTCAATTTGTGCATTCGCTTCAGAGCTTGTCATACAACCCTTAAACGAATCTGAAACAATTAGTACATTCATATTTTTATTGTATCAGCACGAAAACGGATTGCACCGATTTCCAATCGTTTTCTCTTTAAGTAGACTCATTTTCTTTGCTTTAACAATCACGAATCATCCAAAGAAAGTCCAAGGCCAAATGAAATAGAAATGCAAATCGTTTTCATTTCTTCTAAAACCACCGGATAGCACTTATTTGTGATTTTTTTATCATTTTATCCTCTGAGTTAGCGTGTTATTTTGGAATTTCTTTAAACGGTTTGTATAATAAAAAACGCAACATAATCCTGATGTCCAAAAAGCCGTTAATTTTGACTCTTTTGGCTCAATACATGAAAGGCTTATCTTATGGAGAATCGAAATATCCTGATTGGGATCACCGGCTCAATTGCCGCTTATAAAATATGTTCCCTCGTCAGTTCTTTATCCAAACAAGGCTATAACGTAAAAGTTATTGAAACAAAACACGCTACCGCATTTATTCCACCGCTCACTTTAGCAGCATTAAGTCATCATGACGTATATACCGATGAATTTAATGGTGAAAATGAAGCGCTGATTCCACATATTGCCCTCACTAAATGGGCCGATGTTTTTTGCATTGCCCCAGCTGATGCCAACATTCTTGCCAAAGCTGCAACCGGCATTGCGGATGATTTATTATCTAGTGCCATTCTTGCTTGTAATAAGCCAATTTTAGTGGCTCCTGCAATGAATGTTCACATGTACGAAAATCCTGCGACACAAGCCAATCTCAATACATTGCGCTTACGCGGTTGGCAGGTGATCGAACCCGAAAGTGGCGTTCTTGCTTGCCAAGATACCGGAAAAGGACGCTTAGCCGATTTAACGACAATCGAACATGCGATCATCAATCTTCTTGAGCAACAAAATAGTGATCAAGATTTACTGGCCAACAAAAAAGTCGTCATTTCTGCTGGACCTACTGTTGAGTCATTAGACCCTGTCCGCTTTTTGTCGAATCACTCTACTGGCAAACAAGGATATGCGATTGCTCGCGCTGCCCAAAAAATGGGCGCTGATGTCGTCTTAGTTTCTGGTCCCGTTCACTTAGAAAAGCCACAAGGCGTAAGACTCATTCCTGTTGTCGATGCAAGACAAATGGAAGAAGCGATGAAGCAAGAAAGTGGCGATGCTGATTTTGTGATCATGGCTGCGGCAGTTGCCGATTTCCGCTTCAAAGAGACTTTTGATCAAAAAATGAAGAAAGAAAACGATCGCGACACAATCACTTTCGAATTAGTGAAAAATCCCGATATTCTTGCAAGCCTGGGCGCAAACAAAAAGCCAGGTCAAGTTTTATGTGGTTTTGCGATGGAAACTGAAAATCTCGATCATAATGCCCGTGCAAAACTTGAAAAGAAAAACTGCGATTTACTTGTCGCCAATAACTTAAATACAGAAGGTGCTGGTTTTGGAACTGACACGAATGTCGTTTCTTTATTATTAAAAGATTCCACACAACACCTTGGCATGCAAAACAAAGAAGAACTCGGTCGCACCATTTTAAAAACAATGTTGCAGCTACAGAAAGGCCAAGCTTAATATGTTACTTTGCGTAGACGTTGGAAACTCAAATATTACATTAGGTGTATTCGATGGAGATCAATTGATCTGTAACTATCGAATGAATACAAAAATGCGCCGTACTAGTGATGAATATGGATTTTTGCTCGAAAGCTTTTTGCGCAGTGCGAATTTAAATCATTCAGATATCGAAGGTGTCATTGTCAGTTCCGTTGTTCCTAAAGTCATGCACTCCTTCCGCAATGGGATTATCAAATTTCTCGGCATTGAGCCTTTAGTCATGGGGCCAGGGGTAAAAACCGGCGTAAGTGTGCAACTCGAAAACCCACGTTCAGTTGGGGCTGACCGTATTGCCGATGTTGTCGGTGCTGTTAAAGAATACGGTTATCCTTTACTTATCGTTGATTTTGGCACTGCTACAACTTATGACTACGTCGATGAGTACGGTGTTTTTAAAGCTGGTGCAATTAGCGTCGGCATTGAAACAGGCGCCAATGCACTTTGGGCCCAAACGGCACAGCTTCCTGAAATCGAAATCAAAAAGCCACGCTCTGTCATGGCCAAAAACACACAAAGCGCAATGCAAGCTGGTGTTTTCTATCAATTTTTAGGTGGTTTTGAAAAAACAGTCGAAGCCTTCCGTAAAGAATCAAAAACAGATTTTAAAGTCATTGCGACTGGTGGTTTAGGACGCGTTATTTACCAATACACGGACGCCATTGATGTCTATGATCCAACACTGATCTTTAAAGGATTAAAGACAGTCTATGAACGTACAATCGAACACGAAAAATCGCATCCATCCCATCATCAAGGCGATCATTTTTCAAATAAAAACGAATAAAAACAATCCCGTTCAGCAAGATGAAAAACTGAGCGGGATTTTTCTTACTCAAAACGCTCGCGATATCGTTTCTTACGCAAACGTTTTTCTTTTTTAGATAAATTCATTGGCTCCATATGAAATGTATATTCACCAAAATCAACACGTCTATTCCCTAAATCCTTTGGCCAATCACAAAATTCTGCACTTGAAGAAAGCCTCTCTGTTTTCTTTTTTCTATTGTTCATCGTCACCATCAAGACGATCACGACAACAACTGCTAAACCAAATGGCCATAAACTAAAGATTATTTGTCTAGATGATGGCCATTTAGATAGTTCTAAAGGTTGATTTTGTGATTGTTCAATAATTTCTGGTGTAGGTTGAATACGATTCCCTGTCACTAAAAGGCGATGCGTATTGATCCCATAAGGTGTACAAGTCATCAATGTAACTAGATCACGACCTTCTTCGATTTGGAGTACTTCTAAATCATCCGGTTCAATCACTTGTAGTGATTCGACTTGATAGTAAAGCGTCCCTTGCGGATTGACGATCTCAAACATGTCCCCTTGGCAAAGTTCATCCAGGCGGGAAAACAATGTCGCATGAACCGTTCCGCCATGCGCAGCAATGACACTTCTACCTGTTGCCGATCCAATGGGCAATGAAGAAGAAGGTAAATGCCCTGCCCCTGTTTGGAGGACTTCATCACTACATCCATGATAAATCGGTAAAGAAACATCAATACTAGGAATTCTAATAATCCCCATAACACCATCATCAAAGAAGCGCAATTGGTTTTGATACGCTTCATCTCTTTCATCAATTCCACTTAATCCTTGCGTATTTTGGGCAAGCTTTTCATTCCACTCTAACGCTTGCGCAATTTGTTGATCACGCAAACTCAAATCTAATTCTTCACTCTTTTGGTGAATTGAACGTATTTGTTGGGCATTTTCTTGACGCGAAATGAGGGGCAAGATCGTTGGAACTAACGTCAATAATAGTCCGCTTCCAATGAGTACAACGATCAAAAATCGTTTCAAATACTTCATGAAGAATGTTTTCTTGATTTAGAAACGAGAACGATCGCAATTCCTAATCCGCAAACAAAACTGCCACTGATCAAATAAAACCAAACCCCATTTTCACCAGTCATCGGTAATTCTTTTCCTGTACGGTTGATGACATCAAAGATGATCGTGCCTAGATTTCCAGCGATTTGATCCCCCTCAAGTGTGATATCGACTGAATGACTTTGCCCATCATAACTTTCTTGATAAGCAATTTCCCCCGTCAAATCCTTTAAGACATCATTCGCATTCGCACTTCCGGCAACATATTCATTGCGATTGGTCGTATAAACAGGTTTGATATCGAGTTGAATTGGCGTTAATGGACCATGGAATCCTTCCGGTGCTTTTGTTTCTTTTAGATAATACGTTCCCCCATCTAATCCACAAATTGCGATTTTCCCATCGGCTTGCGTAATCAATTCTTCCTTGCTTGTCCCACTTGGATCAACAACATAATAAGTTTGATCTTCTTGGATCACTTTTTTTAGACCGATCTCATTGCGACAATTTTGATCGCGATATAGCCGGAAATGCGCATGAGCCAGCGGTGGATATTGGCCATTAGCTTGTTGGGCAGAAATTTTCGTTCCTGACAAATTAAATGTAAAAGCAACAACGCTATCCCACAAAGTCGATCCGGTATCGCCTTGACCATCACGATCTGGGTTATTGGAATATTCGAGTTTCACTTTATTTTCAAATCCTGGTCGTCCAGGAAGGGCTGCTGCACTTTCCTTGAGCTTTGCTTGATAACTGACTTGTACCGTTTGGCCATAAGTCTTTTTTGACTCATCTTTTTGGGACGCATAAAAATTTTGATCGATTAGCGTCTTTAAATTTTCAATGCGAATTTGAAAAGTCTCACCGGGTTCTAAACGCTTTGCATCGGTGACAACTTGAAACTGACCTTGATTTAAACGCACAGTTTGATCACCAGAAATCAGTTGCACTTGAATCGATTCAACATCCAATTGTAATGCGGTATCCATTTGATCATGAAAAATCATTTTGTATTCTGCATAAGCTCGAATTGGTGGGACTGTCGTTTTAAATTGATATGGAATCTCTTGGCCGATTTCATAATCGCCAATATCATTCCAGCCCAAATTATTATCATCTTCATGAATTTTCTTTTCCACGACTGGATAGTTTCCTTTTAGTTCAATATCTTGATTGCCTTCTACAGTAGAAACCATAATGAGCGATTGGGCCCCGGCAATGGACGTATGATCGGCATTTACTTCATCAATTAAGTAATAACCTTTTTCTAGGTTTGACACGACATAATCTTGATTGGCCGTATGTTCTTTGCCAACGACTTCTGTGCGATCTGCTTTTACACCTTGCTTGTTCAATTCATCCCGTAAGTCTTGCACAAAAATACGAAACATACTTGTATCACTTTCAAGTTGGCCATTTTTCGTTTGTAGTGATTCGATGTAGTGTAAAGCCGTATTGATATCAATTTGTTCGGGAGTTTTATCCTCAGTTTGCCCTATAGGTTTATTTTTGTTGTACCAGCGAGCGACAACAGTTTGGATTGCTAATTGTTTTTTTGCATCTTGTGTCGGATCGGCGCTTGTACAAAATGAATAGGCATATGAACTCTGGTTTGCAGAGACAACCACGTCAAAAATTTTAAAGACTTCAAATGTTCGTCCTGCTAAACTTCCTGCATTTCCTGGTTTTAGCGTGATATCCACATTGTGATGTCTAAGATTCATCGTTGGCATGAATGGCGTGTTCGTTTTGGCATGAATTGGGGTTGTCCAAAGACAAGTTGCTGCTAAAAGAGCCATCGCCTTTGTATAGACTTTATATTTTTGTTTTTTCATCATTTCCATTACTTTCTATTTTTTATTTTTTGATCTTTGATTGGACTTTGATTCCATTGCTAGCGCAAGAAAAATGCATCCTAAACTCAAAGTTAAAATGATTTTCATCCCATGACTTCCTGTTTGAGGTAGTGTCGCTTTGATGTGATTCACGATTTGCCCTTCAAGAACATATTGACCATTTGCTGAAGCGTTATAAAATGTGCCATTTCGTATCTCTTGTGGCTTTTGATTTGACACAGCGTTCATATTGACCCAAAAGCTATACCCCTTATCTCCACCACTACAGAGAATGGAATATTTTTTGACCTTACCACTAGCCGTTGTCGGCAAAATGTATCCCTTTGGTGCTTTAGTTTCCACCAAAACATACTGAGACAGATTTAATCCCGCAAAAACAACTTGCCCATTTTCATCCGTAACGGCTTTCCCCACACATTCAGTCATAGCAAGGTCTTTAAATAAGCTAAACTCGGCACCCGCTAGTGGTTGTAGCTGATCATCATATTTGTAAAGTTTGATCGCAAATGATTGTTTTGCGTTTTTTACCGTTAAAATCCCCATTTCATAATCGAAAAGTTGTGAATGTTCATCATCGAGTACTTCAATTCCATCTGCTTTAACTTCAATGAAGATCGGTACCGGATTAAGTTGGTAATGAGGTGGGGCTTTTGTTTCTTCTAATCGCCATTTTCCAAGCTCATTGAATGAAAGATTCACTTGGCCATTTTCGTCACATACCAATTTTGTCTGTTTTCCACTTGGACTGGTAAGTTGAAATTCCACATGAGCAAGGGCTTTTCCACTCGTTAAATCTTTCTTTTTTAAAATGATAGTTTCTGGTCGGTTATAGAAAATCGGTACTTGATAAATATCGAGTACTTCGCTTGTTGATTGTTTTGGATCTAAGGGGATGACATGCACGCGATCATCTAAAACAAATCCTTCCGGTACCGCAATTTCTTCAATCGTCAAAACACCAATAGGAAAAATCGATCCAGCAATCTTTACTTCTCCATATTCATCACAAATCAAATCATCACGCTCATATAGCGGCTTTGTATTTTTATATCGGCCAGGCTCTTTAGGGTCGATATCATAAAACCGGAGGCGAAATCGTGTTCCTTTCAAACGGGAATCAATGTCATGAGTAAAAGCATTGTGCTTTTTAACGAGTAGATCGATTGGAATATATTGTGGTCGATCTACTACCATGATCCGACATGGGCCTTGAACACTCGAATTTGCATCTACCTCGATGCGATGCCACGAAAGATCTAAAGCATACCCTTTTGGGGGGTTAATCTCCTTAGCCCAATATATTCCTGGTTCTACTTCTAAAACTTCAGACGCTTGATCTTGGCCAATGGTCAGTTGGGCAATTTCTTTAGCCCCTTCTGGTTGATTTCCTTTGACAATTTTGTAAACTGCTCCCGCTAATGAATAATTCGTTGTGCTCGCTAATTCAAAGTGTTCGTCACTTGCTGTTTTGATCAGCTGCAAAGCCCCTTTTTCTGGATTAGTCATTGTCCCATAAGCTAAAGGTTGAAAAGGGACTTGTTGGCCTTTGTGGTTCAATCCTTGACCGGCAAACGAGGCAATATACACTTTGAATGCACTTGGTGGTGAGGGTTTTTCAACGATCGTTTTCCAAACATCAAACATCCCGTTGCTCCAAATCACACCGCCCAACTCATTATTGGCAATACATTTTTGGCTATAAGCTTGGGAAACGAGATCATCTGTAATGACAATTTGTTGGGCTTCATTAAACCCAAGACTGCCGAGAATATTAGCTGGGCCGCCATAGCCGTAATACAAAACACGACGAAGTTGCTCGTTTTGGCTTGGCGTTACATCGATCGCCTGTACTCCACTTGTTGGCATCGCACGCAAATAATCGGCGCAAAATCCTTGGCATCCATTCGACAATCGCCAACTTCCATTACTCATGTAATGACCAAAAATTGGAACTTGAACTTTAGAAACGACGCTCGAAATAAATAATCCATTGAAAACCGATCTTGCCATCAATCGTCTTGGCGGTTGGGGCGAAATTGAATGAAGCCACTTGCGATTCAAGAGTTGAAAACAGCCCGGTATGGTAAGTTCTTGTTGATCGTGGCTTTCAAAGTAAGCTTCTGGCAAAAAACCTTCTGCATCCAAATGGGTTGTAGTTTGCGTAAGGCGGCCCACTTCAAATCGCAAATCTTGCCATTGTTGGGCACGGTTGTCGTGATAATCGTTGACGATTTGTATAACCGCAGTTCGAAACGTGGCTAAAAGTTCTAAAAACTCTTCCTCACTCAAGGCGCATTCATCGAGTTTAAGCCAGTCCACAATGCCTACTTCTTCGGTATTTTCGCTTTGTTCCGTGCTTTCTACACTTGAAGTTTGAAGATTTGATTCTTGTTGGGTTTGACTACTTTTTAATTCTTGGCTAGCCATGGTAGGTTGTTCTCTTTTGGCAAAGGTCATTAAATTGTCGGACATGAAAAAGCTGACGCATAGAGTGCTAGCCAAAATGATGCAAAGTACTTTTTTGATTAGGGATTTGATCCACATAGTTCCTCCTTTCTCAACACACTGTCCATTGCGATCGCAAGCTCACTCTACTTCGCAAAATACAATTCAACAATGATTATCAATCAATCTATTTGTGTGATCTTCACGCAAAAGAATCGCATTGTCTGAATAAATGCACCCTCATCTTGCCAACACGATTTCCTCTTTTTTCCGCTCTTTTTCACCCGTTTTAAAGCATTAAAAAAAGGAACAACTCGTCATGAGCTATTCCTTCGCTATATTTCTTTAATGCTTGTTTTGAATGCGTGTTTCAATTCTTTGTTTTAAATCTTCCATTACCTTCACACGCACGCCACATTGTTTTGCCCACGGAATAATCGTTCCCGCAAACAAATCAAGTTCCACAGGCCGCTGATATTGGAGGTCTTGTGCCATACTTGGCATAGAATCAGGATCGAATGTTTCGACCCGTTTGACCCAATCATTGAGCATATCTTCTGTAATGGCATAACCTTTTTGATTCAACACCATTCTGGCTTCTTCCATTGCTTGGCAAAAGATTTGATGATATTGCGGAATTTGCGCAACCATTCCATAAGTCACTTGGTAAGCAGCACAGACTTGATTAATGCCACAATTAAACATGAGTTTATTGGCTTGATCCAATAAAATCTGTTGCGAATGTTGAGAGGGAATATGGCAACGATCAAATATCTCTGCAATCGCATGGGCAGCGTCTTTACGTTGTTGGTCGACGGCGCCAAAGACAAGTTCTCCCCGCGTTGTGCATGTTCCTTGTTGGCAAGTCGGATCATAACGAGTATCCATATTTTGCGCTATGGTATGAATAACCTGTAAAGAAGGAAATTGTTGTTCCAAACGATCTTCACTTGCCATTCCATTAATCGCACTCATTAAAATGGTCTGTTCATGTAAAAACGGTTTGACTTGTTGCATTGCTTGATCAAGGCTATAAGACTTACAAGCAAAGATAACTAAATCTGCTTGAAAGTCGTGATCTTCTGGGGATTCTGGACAAATGTAATGGAACTTGATCGGTTTTCCATTCATCGTCACAACTTGGTTTTGATAACGTTCTTTTCGCGGTTGATCGACGATAAAGGCAAAATGTTCTTTCCCTAAGTATTGATGAAATAATTCACCAAAGGTTAGTCCAACTGCACCTCGTCCACAAATACAAACATTTTGAATCACGCGTTTCATCTTATCCTTCTTTCTCGTTGGCTTCTTTATTTTGTTTTTCTTTTTTAGCTTGTTGATAGGCAACTAATTTATCTTTTTTACAAAACTCGGCAAATGGGCATTCGTTACATTTCGGATTTCTAGCCATACAAAAATAACGGCCGAAGAAAATCATGTCATGATGCGCTTGATTCCAACGGGCACGTGATACTTTGCGGCGCAGTTTTTCTTCTACTTTTAAAGGATCATCTTCCACTTTTGCAAGTCCTAAACGTTTAGAAACCCGCTCGACATGGGTATCCACCGCAAAAGAAGGAATATCAAAAGCGACGGAACGGACTACATTGGCTGTCTTTCGCCCCACTCCAGGTAAAGATTGGAGTTCTTTAAATGTGCTTGGGACTTGATCATCGAATTGTTCATGTAACGCTTTTGCTAACAAGACGATGTTTTTCGCTTTTGTGCGATATAAGCCAATGGTGCGTATTGCTTGTTCAACATCATGAATATCCGCATTCATCAAAGATTGACTATCTGGCCACTGCGCAAATAATGCTGGCGTGACACGATTGACTGAAGCATCTGTTGTTTGGGCAGATAACACCACCGCAATCAACAATTGAAATGGCGTGTCATGAATTAATTCACATTTCGCATCGGGGAATATTTGTTCGATTTGATCGATGATTAGATCTGCATTCATTATCGTTTTCCACTTTCAATATCTTGGGCATCTAAGCCTTTTCGCTTCCAATTGGCCAGCATTGCCTCGACATAGTTTAGCGAGCGTTTATTATAGGCACTTGCTTCATCGAGTGCATGTAAAATCATACTTTCTTCAAATTGATTTCCTAAATCGATCAATCGATCCATTTCTGAGCTTGATAATGGCCGTCCAAACTCATCACTAAATTGTGAAAACAACGTTTTCGAAAAGATTTTTTGTTCTTTTTGTGGTTGATATTCAAACAATCCATCCAGCGAGAAAACGAGTTGTTTGTTTTTCATGCCATACGTAAAGTAGCCTTTTTCCGATAACGAACTCAGACATTGATCGAGTCGATTCGCACTTAAATTGGTCTTTGCACAAAGGATATCTGGATCAATTGTTTGATTCGTTTCCATTAAATAGTTCATCACAATCAAAACTAAAGTTTCGTCGCTTTCTAAATGGAAATCTTCAAGATGTTCAAAAATCCAATATCCGCGATTAAACCATGGTTTCTCCCATTCATTCGTTGTTGGCATAGCCAGTCTTCCTTTCATAAACCCATTCTAGGGTGTCATAATCTAACATCAAAATGCGTTCTTTATTTTCTAAGCGATATACCGGTGCGGAATAACCATAAGCCACTTCCACGGTTGTTGCGTCCAGATTATAGTCTGCTAAAGCTTTGTCTCTGGCTTGTTGGTAGTTGAGCGTGGATAAATCGCGTTGCGTGATCTGCGTTCCTGTCGCATCAAACCAATATAATGTCGATTCGTTATATCCTTGCCAAGTGACATAATCGAATTTAGTTTGACGCAAGCCTTGGATATCCGCTACTTGTTGAGTGATCCGCTCTTGCACTGCTTTATTGGTGGCATCTTCAATACGTGCCGGTCCACTAATAAAAAGTGCCCATAAAACGGCAATAATCAAAATGAGAGTCGCAAATAAGCCTAAAGTGACTCCCCATCCCCAATATTGTTTAGCTGGTTCTTTTTTGTCCTTTTTCTCATTTGCACCCTTTTCTTTTGTAGCCTTTTGATTTTGCAAATCTTGATCACTCTGTATTGCTTCTTGGGGTTTGGCTGGTTCCTCAAATTTTGCATCAAAATGATCCCGCACATTAAATTGTGTTTTTTTATTTTCCGTATCTTTTTCTGTTTTACGATCTTTATTCATAGGCGTTTCTCTTCAATTGAACGTTGTTTTTTCACATTCTTTACTATTATACGAAAAGCGAGGGATCCAATCAAAAAAGCCCCACGAGATGGGGCTTTTTAATCAATCATTCGCCTTTCTTACAAAACTCTTCAAAGAAATCCGCTACTTGCAATGCTGCTTGTTTTTCAAACGTTTCAAATTCCACTGGATTTCCTTCGTGTGTTACGACATCGGATAATGTGCGTAAAATCAAAAATGGGACATGGAAGCTTGTTGCGACTTGTGCAACGGATGCCCCTTCCATTTCATTACATGCTGCTTGCGAAAAGCGTGACATTAAATATTCATAATCTTCTTTTGACGTTAAAAATAAATCTTGTGTTGCAACTGTCCCGACGCGCCATTTCAGATTTGTTTTTTGCGCAACTTGTTTGGCACGATTGACCAAGTTTAAATCTGCATCAAATTTCATGCCAATTCCACTTGGACCATCTAATGCGGATGTATCAAAGTCTACTTGAATCGCTGCATCAGAGATCACAAGATCGCCTACTTCTTGTTCATCTTGTAAACCACCAGCAACGCCAATGGAAAGAAGGGCATCGATTGGATAGAGATGGCACATCAAAGTACTTGCGATTGCGGCATTCACTTTTCCTACACCCGACAAGGCAATAACAATTTGTTCATCTTGTAATTGGCCTTCTCTAAATTCAACATTTCCTACTTTTGTAATTTTTACTTCATTCATCTTTGCCGTCACGGCATTGATTTCCGAATTCATTGCTGCAATTAATCCAATCATACTTACCTCCGTATTTTTATGTTCATAATTCTAAATTTTGCGAGCGGCGATAAAGTATTTCTCGCAAGTTTCGAGTGGTTCTAAACCAAAGTCACCCACACAAGAGATCACTTCAAAGCCGGCTTGGTCAAGCCAAGCAAGTAATTTTTCTAAGGGGTAAACACGTTGTAAGTGATGTTCTTGGATCACTCCACTAGTGCCATTTAAAAAGAAGGCAAAATCTTGATAAATCAAATCCCCTTCTGCACTAATCACCCATTGAACTTGTGTGCCGTCATCAAATGTTCCGGCTTCTTCATATTCATCCGCAAATTCTTGCAGACGTTCGTTGCCATGACTATCAAAAAGAAACAATCCGTTTTCATTTAAATGATCATGAATTTGTTTGAAGAAATCTTGGACTTCTGCTTCTTCAATTAAATAGTTAAATGAATCGCAAAAGCATCCAATCGTATCGAACTGGCCAAAGTTGGCTAAATTCCGCATATCTTGCAAGAAGAATTCAATTTGATTGGCTTCTTCTTTTGTTTTTGCGGCCTCTAGCATACTTGCCGAAAGATCTAGTGCACTCACTTGATGATTTTTTGCTAAACGGGCGGTGATTTCGCCACTTCCACAAGCAAGTTCTAAAAATGTTTTGCCCGGATGAAAGGATTCAATCCAATCCACCCATTGATCACAAGCATGATCATCACCAACTAAAGCATCGTAGTAATGACCGAGTGTTTCATATTGAGCCATGTTCTCTATCCTTTCTGTATCCAATCAAACGCCTTGAATATTTTGTTTTTTTAAATATGCTGCGTTTTCTTCTTTTACTTTTTGAAACCCAAGCGCTAAATCAGACATGCTTGCTTGATATAAAGCACTGGAATCATATCCGCGTAAAGGATCAATTTTGTCTGCGATAAATACCATCATCGCATAAGGTTCATTACTTAATCCTTTGACGTGATGATAAATGGCATTGCGAATTTGTTCATCCTCGATGCCATACAGTATGCGCACTACTTCACTACCAATATAGCCATGCCAAATTGCTTTTGGTTCTTCCATATACTGCGGGAAACAGTCTTGAATCCATTTTTCCGCCTCTTTTTTAGGAAGATCTTTAGCAATATCATGAAACAAGCCTGTTAAATATGCTTTATGCACATCCAAATGATGGGCTTTTGCTAGATCCATACAAACTTTCGCTACACTTTTAGAATGCGCAAAGCGATGTGGATTCATCTGTGCAGATACCCAATCTTCTAAATATAGTTCATGATCCACAATATATTGGCGAACTTCTTTGGGGATGAGGTTGAGTCGTTTTCCTTGGCGAACTTGCGTAGACGAAACATCGACGGGATGCATCGCAACCATGACAAACTGCTTGCGAACGCCATCTTTTTTGAGATGGTCATTGCGATCGACAACCACAAATGTGGCAAGTTTTAGCAGTTCTTGCCAATCTTTCCATTGTTCAAATTGCGCTTGTTGATCTGCCCCTAAAATCCAAAACCATTGATAGTCAGGATATTGTTGATGCAAATCGCGCAACGTATCGATCGTATAACTTGTTCCTTGTCGATGTAATTCCAGATCACAAACTTTAAATTGTTGATGTTGTTTACAAACGAGTTGCAACATCGCTAAACGATGTTCGTCACTTGTCGGTTTGAACTCTTTAAGTGGAGCCTGATGGGCAAGGACAAACCAAACTTCATCCACTTCTAACTGATCAATCGCTGCTTTTGCCATTGCGATGTGACCGTTGTGAATCGGATCGAATGATCCTCCTAGTAATGCGACTTTTTTCGTCATTATTCTTTAATTCCTAATTTGTTTTCTTTACTTGGACGATACAAAGTAAATGTGCGTCCAATCACTTGAATGACATCACTGCCTGTTTGTGCCGCACATTCAATTGCTGCTTCACGAACTGTCAGGCTGGATGTTTTTTGCATCGAAACTTTCACAAGTTCATGCGCTTCTAAATCAGAGTCGAGATTTTCAAAAAAGTTATCGGATAAATCTCCTTTTCCAATTTGAAGTAAAGCGGGCAAAGTTTGTGCCATCGTACGTAATTTCTTTTTGTTTTGGGAATTTAACATTAAATCATAGCCTTTCTAAAGGTGACTTGAATGCCTTGGTGGACATAAACTCGCACTTCGCGAATATTTCCAGTCAGTGAAAACCAACCCAAGCCATGGATCACCACGTCTATTTTTTCTTTTGGTTTAATGCATGGACCGTTCCATGCTTTCATTGTTTGCGGTGTGTCATCGATATTTGGTGATAATAATCCCCCTAAATGCTCTTTCCATAAGCGATCGGCATCATCGAGTTTTCCGCGATGAATCGGTACGGATAAAGAGAAATAACCAACAACACTTGCTTTTCCTTTACACATCACATCTAACCTTGCTAGTCCACCAACCGCAAAAGATTGATCTTCATAGATTTGGGAAACATAAGGCTTTAATGGTTTAGTCGGAATCACTTCTTTTAAAACTAAACTTGGCAAATATGTCAATAACGATTTTGCATCTTCCAATCCGGGAGTGTCATATAATTTACGACCATCCCAATCGCGTTCAATCACATCTAATGTTGTTCCTGGATTTCGCGAAATCGTTAAATCTGCTGAACCTAATAGTTTATTCACGAGTGTTGATTTTCCAGAATTGGCCATACCCATAAAAATGACGTTTTGATTGTGGGCATAGCGATTAACAGCATCGTGGATTTCATCGAGAACTTCTTCGCATTTGCCTCCATCTTTAAGCATATAACCGGCAATGATGACATCCACCACTTCGATTTCTTCTTGGGCAAGACGCTGTTCGATATATCGATAAATTTTTGCATCACTAAGCGTTTGTGGTAAAACATCTCGTTTCGTTAAAACTAAAACAATTTTTTTACCCGGTAATCTGCGATTGATGCGACTGACTAAATTACTTTCTAAATTAAATAAATCAACAGTCCAGAAAATCACACCTTCTAGATCGTTAATTTTTTTGAGCGTTTGTTCAGTCGCAATTCCTTGTTGCATATTAATGGTCAAATCTCCATAATGACGCAATTTAAAGCAACGTTGGCAATAAGGTGCATCTAATGATGGCGTATAGCCAATCGCATTTTGATCTTCATTTTGTAGCTTTACGCCACATCCTTTACAGAATTCTGACATAATCGTCCTCCCGTGCTATTTTGCCTTGTTTCTCCCAGCGGGTATAAACAAGATTTTCTAAACAACGCATAATTTTGGTGTCATTGCGCTCTAATTTTGTCAGTGGCTTGGTCAAAATTGTAAAGGTACGCGCAAAGTTGCCCCCGAGAATATCGGTAAACAATTGATCTCCAAGCACAGCACAACGACTAGGTTTCATTTTTCTTTTCGCCATTTGCCACAAATAGGCAAATGGCAGTGGCTTACAAACAAATGTGCATAATGCCACATCTGGATAACCGCCTAATACTCGTTCAATATGAAATTTAAAGTTATTGGAAAAGATCACTGGTTCAATTCCAATCCGTTTTACATCCAAGATAAACTGATGCGCTTCTTTAGAAATGCCCTCGTTTTGCTCGGTTGTGATGGTATTATCGACATCGATAAATAAGACTTGAATCCCTTGATCCTTTAGTCGGTTGAGATCGAGAGTTTGAAAAGATCGCACCGTCATTTTTGGAAATAAAATACTCATAATTTTATTCTACCGATTGTAAAGAAGGCTTGTCAAAGTGGTCCATTAACGCCATTGCGCATCGCAATCCATCAATGGCCGATGTCGTAATGCCTCCGGAATAACCTGCACCTTCTCCACAAGGGTAAACCCCTTGCACAGTCGCTTGTAAAGACGTTTTGTCTCTTAAAACGCGAATGGAAGAAGAACTGCGTGTTTCAACACCCGTCAAAATCGCATCTCCAATAAATCCTGGGATTTTTTGTTCAAATGCAAGCAGTGCTTCTTTTAATGACTTGGCGATAACCGGCGGTAAAAACGTATTGAAATCAATAAAAACATGACCTAATGGATACGTTGGTTGGATGCCATCAAAACGTGTCGTCATGACCCCTTGCACAAAATCTTTTGCCTTTTGCATCGGTGCACGATAAGAGTGCGTCAAATCATATGCCGCATGTTCAAGTTGTTCTTGATAGTCTAAGCCGGCAAATAAGCCTGGCCCAGTATCACTTTGATCGACTTGCACAAGTAATGCGGCATTCGCATTCTCTGCACTACGATCGGAATAGCTCATGCCATTGACAACAACGGTATTCGGTTCACTACTTGCCGCAACAACATACCCTCCCGGACACATACAAAAGCTATAGACACCTTTGTTGGTGGAAACGGTTTGAGTGACTTGATAGCGTGCCGGAATTAAAGTCGGATCGTTAGCACGATCTTTGAGCATCGCCTGGTTGATATACGTTTGATCATGTTCAATTCGAACCCCAATCGCAAATGGCTTACTTTCCATCGCTAAGCCTTTTTCATTGAGCATGCGAATCGTATCACTTGCTGAATGGCCCATCGCAATAATCAGTGCTTGGCAATCGATCCATCCATGATCTTGAATATGTAAAGCAACAATGCGATTATCCTTCACTCGCATATCATCAAATTGGGCATCGAATAAAAATTGGCCCCCTAAATGCTCAATTTCTTGTTTGAGGGCTTTCACAATTTTAACAAACCCATCGGTTCCGATATGAGGATGTTGTTGATATAAAATTTCTGGACTTGCGCCAAAGCGAACGAGCTCTTCAAACACTTTTCGTGCTTTTAAATCCTTCGATCGCGTCGTCAGTTTTCCATCTGAAAAAGCCCCTGCTCCACCCATACCATATTGAACATTCGATTGAGGGTCGAGAATTCCTTCTTGCCAAAATCGATGCACGTCTTCGGTACGTTTGTCAATTTCACTGCCCCGTTCTAAAACGAGTGGGCAATATCCCATTTGCGCTAATAATAATGCCGCAAACATTCCTCCCGGTCCAAATCCGACAACTACAGGACGATTGGACAGTGGCACGTTTCCTTTTGGGGTATACGTAAACTTTTCGTCGGGTGCGATGCGAACATCGGGATTGGATAAGTATTTTTGGGGATGACGAACTTCAGCGTCAATAATAAAGGAAAACAGGACCTTCTGTTTCCTTGCATCCACCGATTTACGGTGAACACTCCAACTTAAAAGATCCTGTTTGGACATTTTCAACTTCTTTAAAAGAGCGCCTTCAATATCCTTGGGATCTGTACATTTTACTTGATGAACTCGAATCATATTACATTAACCAGTTCAGCCATGGATATTTATCACTCAACCTAAGAACCGTACTCGCAAAAAATTGTGCAAGTGCAAGAGTCACTAAGTACACAACGAGATGATATTCCGGAATGACTAATAGCAGCAGGCGCGCGAAAAGGATATGGCTGACATAAATGAGAGTCGATTCCTGCCGCATTTTTACATAAACCGCTTTTTTGGGCATTTTGATTTGAAGCATCATATTCATAAAGAAATATAATGCAGGAATTAACATCAAAAACATGCTGGACTGATCACTTAACACGCCCAGTGCCGAATATACACAAACTTCTAAAATCAAACCAATGAAAGAAGCCGCAAACCCAATCGAGCAAGCTTTTAAATTTGGACGACGCATTTGTGAGCACATCAAGCCAATCCCAATAAAGAGTGGCGCAAAGAAAAATCCATCACGTGCCGTCACGATCATTTTGACAAAGAAACCATACACAATAGAAATGTAAGGTAAGCTTTCCCAAATCGGACCAAAGATATTAATCAAATAGCCGATAAAATATAAAATCAAAGAAACTTCAAGCGTGAAGATCACGCCTTTTTTTGTATATAACCACCATACAATCGCCATACCGAGCATTAATGCTGGTAAAAACCAAAGATGGTAATAAGAACCGTTCAAAAAGAAATCACGGATCCAACCTAATAGACCACTGAGTGAAAAACCAGCTTGAGCGTAGTTCCAAATCGTATACGGTAAGTAAATCACCGTCCAGATCAAATACAGTACGCCAATACGAACAAACCATTTTTTCACGATTTCTTTAGCTTGAATCGAACGCAAGTGAACTTGGTTGACTTTGCGAAACAGAAAGAAACTACTGCACACAAAGAAGAACGGAACGGCTAAACGTCCAATTGTGGAAATAAAGAACAAGTTAAATGCTGGATTAAAATCCACAAAAGGAAATGTATGAATGGCAACGACCAGCATTGCCGCAACATATTTGGCGATATCAATAGCTGGATATTGTTTTAGTTTTGCCAAAGAATTCCCTCCTTCATTCACAAGCTTTTCGCTTGTTTGAATGTTTTATATCGTCCTTGCTTACTTTGCAAGTTCGTTATTTTGATCGATGCGAACAACACGACTTGTGATCGCACTGAGTGTTTCATTGTTGATCGTTTTAGCTAGGCGACTGATTTCATCCACCTTGCAAATTTGATCCCCATCTTTTCCGACCAATGTGGCCACATCGCCTTCAACGATATCATCAAAACCAGTAACATCGACCATGCATTGGTCCATACAAATGTTGCCGACAATCGGAACAAGATGGCCTCGAATTGAAACATTTAAACCTTGATTACTACACATACGGGATAATCCATCCGCATAACCAATCGCCAAAGAAGCAATTCGTCTTGTGCCATGACAAGTGTAGTGACGCCCATAAGAGATCGTTGCCCCATCTGGTACATCTTTGACTAAAGAAACTTTTGTTTTCCATTCTAAAATTGGAATAAAATCCGGATTCGATTCGATTTCGATCGTATCATCACTCGTCACACCCATATATAAAAGACCAGGACGGCAATAATCCATTCCTAAATCTTTGTAGTTCAAAATACCATATGAGTTTTGAATATGACGTAATCCTGGTTCAATGCCTTGCGCTTTTAAACGATCGACTAATTCGTTGAATAAACGAATTTGATTTTCTGTGAATGCTTTGCTGTCACAACCTAAATCATCACTGACCGGGAAGTGCGAGAAGATCCCTTGTACATCGAGACCTTTCATCCAATACACTTCGCAAATTTGTTCGAAATCTTTTTGTCCATCTTCATATAAAATTCCAGTTCGATTCATACCGGTATCCGCTTTGACATGCACTGACATTTTCATATTGTGAGCAAGACCATATGCATTCAGTTTTTTCGCATAGTCGTAAGAAACAACGGATTGAACAAAATGACCTTGGGCTAATTCATCAAAACAAGCAGGCGCCGTATAACCCAAAATCAAAATTGGATCCTCGATTCCGGCTTGGCGTAACTGTTGCGCTTCACTCAAACAAGCTACCGCAAAATAGTCGACCCCTGCTTTTTTGAGTTCTTGCGTACAACGTACAGCACCATGACCATAAGCATTTGCTTTCACAATGCCCATAATCTTCGTGTTTCCAATTAACTTTTGAACTTCTTTGACGTTATGCGCAATTCGATCGTAATGAATTTGCGCCCACGTTCTTTGTTTGTCGATTTCTATCATAGTTGGATCTCTTTTTGCATCGCTAAATCGATCAAAGTATCAATTAAATCGCCAAATTCTGTTCCTGCAGCATTCATCATGGATGGATAACGGCTTGTTGCCGTAAATCCTGGAATGGTGTTCACTTCGTTTACTAAGATTTCGCCTTTTTCGTTAATGAACATGTCAACACGAGCCATATCGCGACAACATAAAACGCGGAATACTTTTTTTGCTAATTCTTTTGCAGCATCTGATTTTTCTTTTTTAATGCGCGCTGGACAATAGATAGCAGAATCTTTCATTTCGTATTTTCCGGCAAAATCAAAGATTTTTCCGGCCATTTCGATTTCATCGATTTCACCTGTAACTAAGGCTTCATCCCCTAAAACTGCACAACCGATTTCAAAGCCATCAATTGCCCCTTCAACAAGCACTTTTTTGCGTCCATCATATTTAAACGCATCTGCAACAGCTTGTTCATACTCTTCTTTATTGTCCACATAATGAACTCCATAAGAGCTTCCGGCATTACATGGTTTAATAAACCATGGCAAAGGAATAATCTTTTCTACTTCATCAGCAGACATCAATGGATCTTCCCCATGTAAACAAATATATGGAGCAGCAGGAATGTTCGCTTGATCAAATAAACGGTGCATCACTTCTTTATCCATACATACGGCAGAACCTAAAAGATCACAACCTACGCAAGGAATACCAAGTAAAGTTAATAGTCCTTGAATGGCACCATCTTCTCCGTTTTTACCATGTAAAATAGGCAAGCAACAATCGAGAGAAATCATCTCGTTCGTTTCCCGTTCAACCATTCCGCCATGAACCCAAGCAATTGGTTTTGCATGTTCTTCATTTTGCCAATGATCGTGTTCAAGATCATCAATCGATCCTGTGTAGTGGTAGAAACCACCTTGTAATGTGATCCCAATCATCACAACTTCGTAACGTTCTGTATGAATCGAACGTAAAACAGATGCCGCGGAGTGCAAAGACACGCTATACTCTGAACTTTGACCGCCAAAAATGACGCCAAGACGAATTTTTTCCATACTATTCTCCTTCTAGACAGCCTTGCACCACGCTGTCCATTTTCATTGCTCGTGAACCTTTTACTAGAATTGCGCTATTTTGGTTCGCAAATGCTTTCAGTTCACGAATCATATCTTCTTTCGATTCGAAATGTTTCTTTTGTTTTGTGAATGCATCATGAGTGTGCTTCGATAATTCACCCCATGTATACAAAATATCCACGCCCACTTCGTTTGCAAAACGACCAATTTGAGCATGAAGTTCATTTTCCTGTTCACCTAAATCAAGCATATCGGATAATACCGCAATATGCAGATCGGCTGGAATTTGAATCAATGTCTGCAATGCACGCTGACAAGCTTCCGGATTTGATTTATAAGTATCATCGAAAATACAGGAATTGTGCCAAGCGTGAATATCTCCACGCATTGGTGTTAAATGGGCATTGCTTAAAGCCACATACCAGTTTTCTTCTGGAATTTTTGCAGCTTTTGCGACCAATAAAGCTGCTGTCGCATTATCGGCTTGTACCATATTAACACTTGGAATAAAGAACGGCTGACTTGCTAGCTCATCTAACATAAAGGTTAGACCTTTGCGAGAGAAGCCCAGATCCTTTGGTTCATATTTTGTATGCGGTCCATAAGGAATGACTGTCCAAGTCGGATCCATCGTTAACTCACGAACCGCTTGTTGAATTTCTTCGCTTGCGGCATGGTAAATAAACGTTCCATTTGCTTTTAAAGAAGAAACGATTTCACATTTTGCCCGCGCAATATTGAGCTTGGAACCCAAATTTTCCATATGGGCACTGCCAATTGATGTAATCACCGCAATATCCAATGGCGCAATGGAACAAAGATACTCAATCTCACCTTTGTTTTCCATCCCCATTTCAAGAATCAAGACTTCTGTATCTAAGTCCGCTTCAAAAATGGTTAGCGGTAAGCCAATTTCACTATTGCGATTGCCTTGGGTTTTCCATGTCTTCCATGTCGAGCCAAATAAATCGGCACAAAAATCTTTTGTGGATGTTTTTCCATTGGAACCCGTAATCCCAATCGTAAGTGGATTCATCTGTTTTAGCCAAGCACTCGCCAATTGTCCAAGTGCGTCTACCACATTGTCCACAACGATTGCTCTTGTACCTTCCGGAATATAGGCATGATCTTTTTGCCAGAACATTACGCCACCTTGGTCCATCACTTGCATCGCAAAATCGTGACCATCGACACGGGCCCCAACAATTGGCGCAAATAACATTCCCGCCTGGACAACTCTAGAGTCCGTAACGACACCACAAATCTCAAAATCAGGGTCAATATGAACAAGTGTGCCCGAAACGACTTGAGCCACTTGTGATACTTGCATTTTTATCATTTTAAATCCTCACGTTTATTGACGACTTCATTGTCGATTCCCCTATCGTCAATCACGACGTTTTTATGGATCGGCAATCAAAGGATATATCTTATAAATTATACATTTCCTAGAATGCAAGTACAAAATTTAGAGATAAATTCAAGAATGTAACTTCTTTCAATGTCCATAATCGTTAGGGATTGTTCATTTATAGAATTTGATTTTTTCAAATCAGAATAAATCTTGTCGTTTTTTCTCGTTTTTCAAAAAAATCAGTACAATAAGATTTATAGAAAAAAAGTTGTATAAACATACTCAACAATCAGAAAGGATGACAATCATGGATTGTATTTTTTGTAAAATTGCGAATGGTGAAATTCCATCCACGACCCTTTATGAAGATGAAGAAGTTCGCGTAATTTTTGACATCAACCCTGCTAGTGTAGGACATGTTCTCATTTTACCGAAAACTCATGCGGCATCTTTACTCGAATATCCAACCGAAAAGCTCGGCACAATTTTTGCGATTGCTCAAAAAATCGGAAATGCGATGATTCAAGGATTACCTTGCGATGGTGTCAATATTTTAGCCAATTGTCGTGAAGCAGCTGGCCAAACTGTCGATCACTTCCACGTGCACATCATTCCTCGCTATGCCAATGCACCAACTAAAGATGCGATGACCATCGAATCAGGAACGATTGAAAAGCCTGATTTTGATGCTTTAAAAGAAGCGATCACAAAAGCATTCTAAAATCGATTCAATCAACAATGGACAAGAAAACAGTCTTCGAAAGAGGACTGTTTTCTATTTTTAACCTAGAGCCAAACTAATCAACTTCCAATCTATTCCCTACAACAAAAAGATCCCCTTTCCGTCGTTTCTCTTATTTCGAGTATCGACTAAAAGAGGATCTATACACTTTAATCTTTTATCCATTTAATGCTTCTTTTGGCTCTAAATCTTGTTTGGTTCTAATTTTTATCGGTTGTTAATATTTCTATAGTTCTTAATAAGACATAGGCAACCACCATAGCAATCGACAATACCCGAAAACCATTATCCTCCGTTTGTGACCACACAAAATAGATGTTTAATCCCATGACAACGAACATAAACCAATCAAAATAAGTCCACTTATTGAGGACCGGCAAAGACTTTAACTTCGCACTGATCGCATCCGTCCATTTTTTTAGCAGCGGCCTCAGCTTATAATTTGGATTTGTAACGGAGTCATTGTACAGATATGAGAATAGCAGAATAATTGAAATGACTTTTAAAATCCAATTTCCTGTTTCAAACCAAGATTTTAAAGTATCAACAAAAATCATGGCCTGAATCGTTCCAGAGCGCAATGAATTTATTGGTGTCCAATATTTCATGCGGTTCATCCCCTTTACTACTTGTTGGAATGATAATCAAAATTATCATCAATCCATTGCTTAAACAGTTCTTGTCATGCTAATCGGAGCTAGAGGTACACCTACAAACAAAAGCGCAGAAAGACATGCAGTCCCAGCACATTTCATTTTATTTTTTGTCATTTTAATGACCTCACTTTCCAAGCTACTCAATATAGCTTTTTTGCAATGACAACAACTCTATTTGTAGTAGACCCTAGGGTAAAGCAACCAACCTTGATATAAGATCAGTACAATTGTTAATTACATTTTAAAACGTTTTTTATTCAAAGCAACGGATTTCTTCAGTTTCATACAACTTTATTTATCATAAATCTATTTGAATTGTATCTAACCGCAGATTTGAAACGTAGAATGCTTATTTAATGACGTTCCAAGTATCGAGCAAAAATCCGCTCTATCTTAAGGAGAAATCTATGTCATTTAAAAAGATAAAAAGGATGCTATCACCGTATAAAAAAAGAAGATCTGCCCACCTAAATAAAGGAGCAAATCTTCATATACAAATTGCCTATATTTTTTCTTCGCTTTGATCGCAAACGCCAATCCTCTTTACACTTTTTGATCATCAAAAATTCTTTAGTCAATGGTAACTTTATCGCGAACTAAGCTTAGATAAGCCATCATATTGCGATTTTGTTCATCTTGGGGATTCGCTAAAATCTCTCTGGCATCATATGCACAACAATCCATCATCTTTAAATCTTTGCTCGCATCGCCCAAAATAAAAGCCGGAAGTCCTGATTGTCTTGTTCCTAAAATATCGCCAGGACCACGCAGTTCTAAATCATAAGCAGATAAATCAAAGCCATTATCCAGCTCTTCCATCTTTTTAAGGCGTAGTTTGGATTCTGGTGTTTTTGAAGAAGATAGTAGATAACATTCCCCTTGCTTTTTCCCTCTTGCACAACGCCCGCGAAGCTGATGCAAAGTCGACAATCCAAAACGATGAGCATCATAAATCACCATCATCGTCGCATTGGCCACATCGATTCCGACTTCAATGACTGTCGTTGAAACAAGAATTTGAATTTTTCCCGCTTTAAATTCTTGCATAATATCTTCTTTTTGTTCGGTAGTCATCTTGCCATGCAATAAACCAACAGAAATGCGATCTTTAAATACGGAGACCATCCCTTCATGGATTTTCTTGGCCGCAGTGACTTCTTCCTCTAAATTTTCTTCAATCGCTGGACAAACAACATAGACTTGGCGTCCTTCTTTTTCAATCCCTTCTATAATTCGACCTAAAACCGGCTTCATCGAAGAAGACTCAAAATATTTTGTTAAAACCGGCATGCGCCCGGGTGGCATCGTATGAATGACAGACAAATCGATATCGCCATAGATAAAATGCGCCGCGGTTCTAGGGATAGGTGTTGCAGACATCAATAACACATCGGGTTGATGACCTTTTTCAATAAGAGATCGGCGTTGTAAAACCCCAAAGCGTTGTTGTTCGTCGGCAATCACTAATCCTAAATTGTCATATTCAACAGCTTCTTGGAATAAAGAATGGGTCCCGACGACAATTTGAATTTTTCCATATTTTAAATCTCGTAATATTTTTCGTTTCTCATTCGCTTTTAAAGAAGAACAATATAGCGTTGCCGGAATGCCGAGTCCTTCAAAGCTTTTGACATGTTGGCGGGCCAAAATTTCTGTTGGCGCCAACAAAGCGCATTGTTGATTGGCTAAAGCACAGGCATAAGCAGCCATTGCGGCAACGATCGTTTTTCCACAACCCACATCCCCTTGCAATAGTCGATACATGGCGATGGATTCGCGCATATCGGCCAAGATTTGATCGATGGATTTACGCTGGTCTGGCGTTAGAGGATAAGGAAGAGAGCGAATTTTTCGCTCAATCATTTCGGTATCAAATACTTTGGCTTCTTTTTCAATCCGTTCGGACTGCATCAATCGTGCACAATGGAAACAAAGAAATTCTTCATATTTTAAAGAGCGCACGGCTTGATAGAGTTGTTGTTCACTTTGTGGTTTATGGACATAGCGCAACGCATCGTTTTGCTTGAGCAAGCGATACTTTTCGCGAAGTCTTTGCGGAACGCGATCGGGTATGGTATCCACATAATCCATTGCTTTATCCATAATCCGGATCATCGTATCGCGTCTGACTTTTGGGGGCATGGAATAATTAGGATAAAGGGCATACCCTTCTGGTAAAGGTTGGCGACTTGTCCATAAGGAACCAATCGTATTGGGTTCATGAAAAATTCCACAAATCGTCAATTGATCTTCTTGGCTAATCGCTGGAAAATAGCCATATGAGAAAATAGAGACATCAAATTCTTTATGATCAAACCACACTTTCAATCGGGTGACTACGCGTCCTCGAGAAACGCGTTGATTACTTTTCACACTTTGGACAATTCCTTCAAATAACACTTCATCGCCATCCTGCCATTGATCACTCGGTAAAATATGGGTATAGCGCAAAGGATAAGTATGAATGAGTTCGCTAAATGTATGGATCCGTTTATGGGCTAAGATTTGTTTTTGCGTTGGTGTGAGTTTCAGTACATCTAATTCACAAGGTTCAATTGGTTTTGATTGACGGGAAGAAGATTTTTTAGGTTTATTTTCATCTTGCTTTGTTGCCATTTCTTCCTCCTTTTTCTAAGTTGATCGCATGAATCGGTCAGTTCTATTCGTTTTCTTTTCTTTGATTCGCCCGTTTTTTCAAAAATGCCATACGTCGCGATTGACTATCTGGTGCCGGGATAATGGTACTTGTTGGTTTTTGCGTTGCCCCTAAAACCGGGGAGCTTGGTTTGACTGTTGGTTTAGCTTGTGGATTCAGCCTTGCCTGTTCTACTTTTTTAGGGGTTGGTGTTTGGACAACCAAGTCGGGATCTGTTTGTTTATAAAATGGCTTGGCGACTGAAATCCAAATTCCTTCACTATCTTGAATATGGCCAATTTGTGGTGCTTCAAAAAACAATAAACGGCCCGGGCAAAGCTCTTCAAATAATTGTTTCATCTTGGTCAGCATCGTTTGCCGATCATATCCAAATTCTTTTTCAATCTGATTAAAGCGTCCAAAAATGACCCCACCAATCGAATCGAGCGCCCCCATTTGATACAGTTGATGGACCATGGAGTTCATGGCATACCAACTTGTGCTTGCCGATTCCAAAAACAAAAAGCTATTCGTTAAATCTGGCATGTAAATCGTTCCCGCCAATTTTAAAAAGCAACGGATGTTCCCACCATAAACACGGGCATGGCGACTAAATTGTGGTCCATTAGCTACTGGTAAAATTTTGGGAATGCATTGGTCTTGGCGAACGATTTGTACAATATGATCGAGTTCGACTTGATTCCAAATGGGGAACAATAACGCTTTTTTATTTGATCGCGTAACAAGCGCATTGACGATGCATGTTCCATCCGAAAATGCCGCATAATAAGTCGGCGCTTGTTGGTAAACGTCGTAATCGATATAAGGTAAAACAAGATTGGCGAGATTTCCCCCTGACACATCAAAAATCCAACTATAACGACAACTGCGCAAAGCATGATTAAAGTCTTGCGCTTTTTCTTTTGGCGTAACGACTTTTGAAATCAATGGTGAAATTTCTAATTCGATCTCGTAGTTTTTAAGAATAGGAATCCATTGTTCAAAACGATGTCCTTGTTTTACTGGATCACTCAATGCACATAAATAAATTCGTTTCATTTGATCGACTCCCTTCTTGTTCGATTTTGTCTTCTATATTTTAGCTGATTTCTTTCACTTCTGCCTTTCTTGTTCGTTTACGATTTCCAATTGTGTTTTCCTGTTCAAATCTTCTTTATTTGAGTGGACAATTGGGTAGAATAGAATGCAAGTAGATTTTGATCTCACTCAATAGGAGGAAATATGAGTAAAACTTTCATCCTCACCATGGACAATGGTGATGTAATTCAAGGCGAACTGTATCCAGAAAAAGCGCCTAAAACAGTAGAAAACTTTGAAAAACTTGCCAATGAAGGATTCTATGACGGATTAATTTTCCACCGTGTCATCAAAGGATTCATGATTCAAGGCGGCGACCCAAAAGGAACTGGCATGGGTGGTCCAGGTTATACAATTCATGGCGAATTCATCAATAATGGATTTAAACAAAACGACCTTAAACACACACGTGGTGTATTATCCATGGCTCGTGCAATGAATCCAAACTCTGCTGGAAGCCAATTCTTTATCATGCATCAAGATTCTCCATGGTTAGATGGTGATTATGCTGCATTTGGAAAAGTTACTTCCGGAATTGAAGTTGTTGATGACATTGCCAATGTGCAAACCAACCGTTCTGATCGACCTTTACAAGAACAAAAAATTAAATCCATTCGCGTAGAAGGATAATCTTTCTCTATAAACCAAACAAGCTTGCCCTCTTCTTACTGGGCAAGCTTATTTTTTATTTACTCCACGCAAATCGAGAAAGAATCTCTTTCCAAGGTAAATAGACTAACCATCTCATTAATATTGCATCGCCTACGCCAAGCCCAAGAACTAAAAGTAGCGCCAACCAAGAAAATGGCTTCAGCATAAAGATAGTAGGCATAAAGAGAATCGCAATCGTTGCACAAGCAACACTCAAGATGATAATTGCCATTCGCGTCGTCGTAAGAGGCGAACAAATCATATAGAGCACACATACCCCATTGACGATTGCAAGCAGTGTACTGAGTGTTTTAAACTCATTTAATCCTAGACCAAAAACACCCAGATTCATCAAGACATACAACACACAAATCATACTACTTAAGGCAACCGCTCCCGGTACTGCTCGTGAGAGTACATTGATCATAAAATGATCTTTAATTCGCCTTGTATCTTGTTCAAATGTTAAGAAGAACGCAGGCATACCAATACAAATCGAGGAGACAAGAGTCAATTGGATCGGCACAAATGGATATTCTCGCATCCAAATGACGGTAAGAACCGTCAAAAGGAAGGAGAATAACGTCTTCACTAAAAAGAGTGAAGCCGTTCTTTGAATATTATTAATGACACAACGACCATGAGCGACGATACTTGGCATCACTTTAAATTGGTCTTCTAATAAAACCATAGAAGCAACACTCATTGCCGCTTGCGCTCCTGATCCCATCGCAATAGAACAATCCGCTTGCTTCAATGCCATCACATCATTCACGCCATCGCCCGTCATGCCCACTGTATGACCTGCTTGTTGTAAAGCTTCTACCATCATGCGCTTTTGAATCGGACTGACCCGACCAAAGATGGAATATTCTTGAACGACTTGGCCAATTTCATCTTCCTTCACACACGACATATCAATCGCTTTTTTCTGAATTCCGGCCCGTTTGGCAATTGCGCCAACCGTTGTCGGATCATCTCCAGAAATAATTTTTAAATCCACATCTTCTGCTTTGAAGTAATCCAAAATCTTTTTCGCATTGGGGCGAATTTCATCTTCGATTAAAATCAGCCCGCAAAGTTCATAATCCCCTTGATTCAAAGTCGTCGTCACTTTGCCTTTCGCGATGGCTAAAACACGATTTCCGTTTTGAGCATATTCTTCAATTTGTTTAACGATTATAGGATCTGTATGTTCAAACAAAAAGGTATAAGCCCCGATATAATACGTTTCTTCTGAAAATACTGCTCCCGAACATTTTTTGGCAGAAGAAAACGGAAATACTTGGCTCGCTTTTTGTGACACGTCAAGATCTGCTACATAACGACTGAGGGCTTGCGCAGTTAAATTTTCATCTTCAACGGCATGCGTGACATTGGCAATGATTTGTTTCAAATCCGCTTTTGAATAGTGATTGGATGTCGTCACTAAATCTTTGACTTTCATATTGCCACTGGTGATTGTTCCTGTTTTATCTAAACAAAGCGTGTCGACACGTGCTAAGTTCTCGATGCAATACAACTCGTGAATCAACACTTTTTTTCTCGCCATTCTTACTGCTGCAGTTAAAAGTGCCGTCGAAGTTAAAATGATCAATCCTTCTGGAATCATGCCGATCATCGAAGCTGTTGTATTTAAAATCGCATGATTCAGCGATATTTTGGAGAAGAAAAACAATTTGATAAAAAGCGCCGCTCCGACTGGAAAAATCATCCATGAACAAAACTTGATCAAAGAATCAAGGGAGTCTCTAAGTTTACTTGGATAAGCTTTTTCTCGTTTTGCTTCTTTTAAAATCGAAGCCATATATTGTTGATCGCCTACAAGAACAGCTTGCATGATGCATTTTCCACTCACCACAAAACATCCTCCATATAAAGAGTCCTGTTCTTGGCGATCTAAAGCATCTGCTTCTCCGGTCAATAAACTTTCATTTACTTGGCATTGGCCAAATCGCACAATGCCATCACAAGGAATTTGCACACCACTAGCAAGATAGACTAAATCGCCTTCGACAATTTCATCCATGTTTACGACATCTTGCTTGCCTTGGCGCAAGACGGTGTACGTTTGGGCATTCAACAAGGCAAGCTTGTTGAGAATTTTACGGGAGTGAATTTTTTGATACAAACTCAGCGTTGTATTCACAACGACTATTCCCATAAACAATAAGTTTCGATAGCTTCCGGTATAGATGACTAACGCTGCTAAGATGTAGTTAATCATATTAAAAAAGGAAAAGATTTCTTCAAACACTAATTGTTTGATTGATTTTTGGGGATTCGTTTCAATAATATTCGCCTTTGCCCGTTGGACTTCTTCTTGGCTTAATCCCATTTCTATATTTGTTAATCGTTCACATTCAATTGGTTTCATATTGATTTCTCGCCTAACTGGCATGATTGTATCGATTGTTTTTTACATTTTTCGAATCAAACTCTGAATTATATTTTAAACTTTTTATGCAATCGAAAATTAAAAATGACAAATTTGTCACAATTATGCTTTCGATTGGTTCTCTAATTGCTGCAAATCCAAAGGCGAAGTCACTTTAAAATTAGCAAGTTCCCCTTCTACACAATAACTTTGGACATGCATCACCAATTCCACTGCCATCGCATCATCAGTTACCGCAATATGATCTTGTTTTACGATTTGAAGGGCCTGCATAATCAAATTAGTTTGAAAAGCTTGTGGGGTTTGAACCGCTCTGAGTTTTGAGCGAATTAAAGATTTAGAAAAATAGCCATTTTCATCGATTTCTTTAATCGTATCGACAACTTCTACGCCTGGAACAACGGCCCGATGATCTTGCAAGGCTGTTTTAATCCGTTCAATCAAATTGGCGCTCACAAATGGCCGGGCGCCATCATGGATCAAAACATAAGGTTGACTCGTTTGTTGCAAGCCATTGAATACAGAATCTTGGCGTTCATTTCCCCCTATCACAAACTTTGTTTTCGACCGCATGAATTGTTGTTTCATCTCTTCAATTTCGTGTTCGGCCACAACAACGATGATTTCTTTGCATTCATCATCTGCTTCAAATACGTCTAAGGAATAATCTAAAATCGGTCGTCCTTGATAAGGATAGAGCACTTTATTAAAATTCAATCCCGTTCTCTTGCCACTTCCGGCAGCTAAAACAATTGCACAATAGTTCATGATGTCCTCTTTCTCATTCTTTTTTATTCAAACTTTTTAATTAAAATTTTTGATGATTATTTTCTATTTTGGATGAGATAAAAGAAGATGTAAACCTTCGCCAACAAAAAGAAAAGGAGCAAGTATTGCTCCCCTTGTTCTTTATTCTTTACCGACGACGATTTACTCTTTTCTCAAAAATTTGTTTCAAATGACATCCATACGTCAACATCAAGCCACAACTTGCCCCAATCGTTCCTTGCAAAACTTCAAATGGGAAACTCAGGATCGCATATTCCACTGTCGAATACACATAGATTTTCCCGATCGTATATCCCGTCACTAAAATGACTACCCCCAAAACAAGGCCAACAATTGCCCCAATGATCGGTTTATTTTTAAACGTGTTATGCGCAAACCAACTGATCGTAAATGCTTGTAATCCATGAACGACAAGAGAAATGTACATTGGTGCTGGATAATATAAGGCATCACCAATAAATGTGCCAATTCCACCGACTAACATCGCGCCGATTGGATCTAATAACATCGCAGCGGTCGTGATTGCAATATCACATAAATATAATTCTCCCCCTGGGACAGGGATCCCAAAACTAGCGAGCGCAATTGTGAGTGCCATAAAGAAAGCGCAAGTTGTAATCCAGGCAACTGAACCGCGCGTTGGATAAGCAGTTTGTTTTAAAGCTGTTTTCATTCGATAACTCCTTACGATCAAGTTGATCGTGATTTTTCATTTTAAATGAACTTGTTTTCCAGTATACTCATTTCTGATCTGATCAAAAGAATCAGAAAAAGAAAAATAGAGCAGACCAGATGATTAGTTACGTCTTAGAAAAACCATTAGCACTCTCTTTGTATCGTCATATTCGTCATGATATTGAATCCGGATTATTTGTGGCCCACGACAAACTGCCTTCAAAACGACAATATGCCCTTGATTTGCATCTCTCACTATCCACGGTTGAACAAGCCTTAAGCTTATTGGAACAAGAAGGCTACATTGTCGCAAAAGAGCGCAAAGGATTTTTTGTTTTAGATGGAAATATTCGCCCGCAAAAACAAAATCCATTCCAACTTCATCCCTTAGAACCGGACCTTGCCACGCCCGATCACGACTTTCCCGCCTCTCTTTGGTTTAAAACGATGCGCATGGTGATGTCCCGCGATCAAGAATATTTGTTGCAAACATCTCATGGCGCTGGCAGTCATCGCTTGCGCAATGTGATCGCCAACTACTTAGTTCATCATCGTTCCATGAACGTTCAACCTGAACAAATCGTCATTGCCTCTGGAAGCCAAGAATTATATTTCTTACTTTGTCGTATGTTCAAAGAAGATTTTCATGTCGCTTTAGAATCTCCTTGTTATCCCATCATTGAACAAGTGTATCAAGCATCGAATGCGACGATTGAAAAACTCGAACTCGATCAAGATGGAATTCAATTGGAGCAACTTGCCAACTCCCAAAGTCAGTTTTTACATGTCTCCCCCTTTTCGAGCTTCCCTGGTTTGATTAAAGCTTCACCAACAAGAAGAAAAGCGTATTTATCGTGGATCAAAAATAAAGCGGGGTATTTGATTGAAGATGACTTTAACTCTGAATTTTTTCAAAGTGGGCCGATGTTACAAACGCTTTATGCCTTAGACCATCATCAAAAAGTGATTTATCTCAATACATTCTCAAAATCACTTTCTTCTTCCTTGCGATTGAGTTATATGGTCTTACCGCCTTCCTTAATTGATCTCTACCAAAAAACCGCCGGACATCTTGCCTGCACCGTTACGATGCTTGAACAATATACTCTTGCGGAATTTATTGAAAATGGTAGTTTTGAACGCTTAATTGTGCGCCGCCGACGTCATCAAGTGCAGCTTCACAAAAGCAATCAATACAACAAAAGTTATCCCGAACAGAAATCGAAATAATGACATAACATTACGCCGATTTTGATTCTCATCAAAGTTGCTAACCAATCAATATCAAATAGAATAACCATCACAATGATGTTTTCCATGTGACCTTTTGCAAGGCAATCCCTAGCCATAAAATTGCGAACTCTCAAGGTAAGCGTCAAATGAATGACGTGTGTTATTAGAATAAAAGGCGCTGTATTCTGTTTGTAGCTAAACAGAATACAGCGCCTTAATTATTTGACTGAAGATATAAGTTTTCAGGAAGATTTTTAGAGTATGGAACTAACTCTTCCACTACTTTCTGTGGAATTTGCTCTTCTTTGTAATACTTCAATGTATTCAAAACGTGTTCTAGGTACATGAATGGGTTTAATCCATTCATTTTAGCTGATTCTAGCAGTGTCATATACCCAGCAGCCGATTCTGCTCCGCTGACACTATTCGAGAACAAGAAATTCTTTCTTGCGATCACGAAACTCTTTATTTTTCTTTCAGCTAAATTATTATCGATCGGATAAATGCCATTTTCTATGTATCTCGCTAATTCTTCTTTACGCTCCAAGAAGTATGTTGCAGCTTTATGAGCTTTCGTTTTCTCTTCGAATCCTTCTGCTACAATTTCAACTTCTTGCACTAACTTTTCAAAACGAGGATTGCTTAGCTTTTTTCTGGCCTGTGTTCTCTGTTCAGTTGAACAATCAGAAAAGTCATTCTCGATTTGATACAGTTCTGCGATTTGTTTTAAAATGGCAACTAAACGATTTAAAGACTCATGTTCTTGAAGGAAGGCTTGAGCTTTTTCCGGAATATCATCGGAATTTTTATACGCATTCAAAATCTTTTTCAATTGGGCATAATCATCCCTACAGTTAACGGCATCATAAAAGTACCGTCTTGCATGTGCCAAACAAGATAGTTTTGTGCATCCTGGATAGGATCTGTAGCCTTGCAGTCCATCTGTCATGAGTGCGCCGGTAAAATCTGTCCCAAGCATACTTATGATAAATTCTTTTTTTCCGACTTTCATTGAACTGGTAAAGAACCATTTGTTGTTGTGCATATTCTCCACTAACTCCACAGATCATATAGGAAGTCGATCGGTCTTTTAAGGCAAGACACTGTAGCGGTGTTTCATCCATATGGATGACATTTTGCTTCACTAGATCCTGATTGATCTGTTCGCAGATGGGGATTAGATATTGTTCATAGCACGTCTGTAAAATATTACTCATTGTCTGTCTAGACAGATCTACTCCCAAAGCAGAGGCGTCCTTTTCAAGGCGGTATAACGGTGTGCCCATCATGAATTTTTCATAAGCGAGTCCGGCAACAAGAGAAGTTGTGGCAATGCTCTTGTCAATGAGATCTGGTTCTTTCGGTTGAGCTTTGATGATCATCGATTTTCCGTTTTCATCTGTACATCCTGCCGGACAAACCTTTTTTTCCAGTTTGATTTTTCTGATTAGGTATTGAGCTGGTTGGTATTCAATAACGGTTTTTTCCGAATAATCTAAATGGGACATCTTTCTGCCACAGAATGGGCAGAGAGTGTTTTCATCGAGTTGAATAACATCGATGATATCGGGTTCGTGGTTTCTGCAGTCTTTTCTTGGTTTGTTTTTCTTAACGGCATCTAGCTTTTTCAGATCGTTTAATTGGTTGTCCAACTTTTTTCGATGATTTTGGACTTTAGCTAAAACTTCGCGATACTGTTCTTCAGTAATCTCACAGGCTTCACGTTTTTCGTTCAAGAATTCGATTGTGTCTTTTTCCAAATCAGTTGGTTCTAAGGTATCTAAGTCAAAGAGTCTGAGTTGAATGTTTTCAGTTTTTGCGGCAAAAAGAGCGTTTTGGAGATAATTATTGAGCTCTTTTCTGCCTTGAGATTCGCAGACTGTATCAATAAGTAAATTCACGACATCGTTTTTGTCCATGTCTTTTGTTTGTTCACGAATCTGAGTCGCTATGTTAGTTCGGATTTTTTGTTTAATTTCAGGATCTATTCTTACCATAACTGTATTATATCTTATTTATGCATAATATGAAACTTAATAAGATATTATATTAAATTTAAGTATGTTAAATATGTGTTTTTTCATATGTATATAGTTCTTGTCAAAAACCCAGCAGAGTGGCCTGCTGGGTTAAATGTATTTTGGTTTTTTAGGTAAAAATTGAGGGTCTGGCACAATTGTCATTCCGGATAGTAGAGCTTGTAACTGTGATGAGCTGATTGTTTGATATTGATTTATTTCAGTAAAAGGCCATTTTAAATGAGATCTAGCTAGACGTTTATAGACCAACCAGTAACCATTGCCATCATGGAGGATTCCTTTCATTTTATCTTTGGTTCGGTTAGTAAAAAGATACAAAGAACCATCCGTTGGATCTAGGTGATAAATTCCCTGAATGATAGAAGCATAACCATCAATCCCTTTACGAAGATCGGCTGGTTTATTCACTAGAATAATGTTTTTGACTTTGGAGAAATCTATTCCAAGATCTAAATAGCCGAAATCATTCATAATAAAAAGCCCCCTGAGATAACTGATCGAATTATCTCAAAAGGCTATTCATCTTAATACCCGTCATTCATTTGACGCTTACCTCTCAAGATGGTCAAAGACAAATAAAAAACTTCCCCAAAATTGAACGTTATCCATTCGTTTCAAAATTGGGGAAGTTTTTATTGGTTCAACATTTATGATTTCAAATTGTTGATCCAAACAGTTTATTCTGCTTTTGAGCTTTCGTTTAATAAATGACATTTGTCAAAAATGTAAATCATCAATGACATTAAAATTCCAGTCAATGCCGCAAGAACCATTCCAGAAAGAGTAATATCACCCAGTTTAATTGTGATTCCAGAAAGTCCAATGACGAAAATGACAGAAGTCAAAATTAAGTTCACTGTATTGGCATAGTCAACTTTACGGTCTACTAAAATTCGTAAACCAGAAACACCGATCATTCCATATAATAAGAAAGAAATTCCGCCAATAACAGCTGATGGAATGGATTGAATCAATGCACAAAGTGGGCCGATAAATGCGCAACAAATGGATAAAACTGCTGCTCCACCAATTACCCATACTGAATACACGCCTGTCAAAGCCATAACACCAATGTTTTCACCATATGTTGTTGTTGGAACAGAACCCACAAAACCAGAAATCATCGTTGAAAAGTTATCCGCAAAAATTGTGCGATGCAAACCTGGTTCTTTAATTAAATCACGACCGACAATTTCACTGGTCACGATTTGGTGTCCTACATGTTCAGAGGTAATCACCAAGAGCACTGGCAACATCGTCATAATCGCACTGACAGAAAATTTCGGGAATTGGAAATTTGGAATTTGGATCAATGGTGCTTGTAGAATCGCTGTAAAATCGACAACGCCTAACACTGCAGCTGTTACATATCCTGTGATCACCGCAATCAAAATTGGAATAATCGCAAAAAACTTACGGAAGCATAAGTTCCCAATAATGGCCGTTCCTAATGTCACAACGAAGATGATGACATTATTCATATCCACTGTTTCTGCTAATAATCCTGCTGTATTGGCAGCGGATCCCGATAATTCTAAACCAATCAAAGCGACGACTGGTCCCATTGCCGCTGGTGGTAAAACGACATCAATCCAATCTGTCCCAAACTTTTTGATCACTAATGCTAAAATGCAGCCTAAAAAACCAACCGCAACGAAACCACCTAATGCGTAAGGGAATCCCCATTTCGCAATAACGATTCCAGCCGGACCTAAAAACGCAAACGAGCTTCCTAAGTAAGCTGGCGCTTTTCCTTTTGTGATCGCAATAAATAACAATGTACCGACACCGTTCATAAATAAAACAATTGCCGGATTGATTCCTAAAACAAATGGAACTAATACAGTCGCCCCAAACATCGCAAATAAATGTTGGAGGGAAAGTGGGAACAATAAACTGCCCGGTACTTTCTCATCGACTTGTATGATCTTTTTTGCCATACTTTTTCTCCTTTTTTCTTCTCCATTTCAATGCCTCTTTGTTTATCAGCATTAAAATTTCCTTATCTTTTATAGCATATCCCACCAAACAATTAAAACGTGTCCATCAATTTCATTGGATAAGCTCATTCATTTTTCTTTTTTACCTTGTTGAAAGCAGAAAAAGAAAACCAATCTGCTTCTTTGAGTCTTGCTCAAATTTCAGATTGGTTTGATTGATCAAAATTTTACTTCCACTCTAATTCAAGAATGACTTGTCCTTCTTGATCTTGATACAAAATATCATATGGAAGTTCAACAGCATCTAATGCCGGTAAATAATCTTCATCTGCCATCAAATAGCGAACATCCCATTTTTCAAGATCATATGGATCAATATGAACAGTAACTAAATCTGGACGGTTCAGTACTACTTCAGTTTCTTGATTTGGTGTTGGCGTCATTTGAATATGGGCATAGCGGTTAATCGTATCCGAATCAATTAAATCAGGATCTAACATTTCCCATTTTTCAAAATCTGGATAGAAGTTAACGCCATTGATGACTTTCGCGCCATTCGCCGTTAATAAGCCAGCACGAATATTACTTCCCATATAAGCCCACCAAGCATCAGGGTTTTCTTCTACCAATTGGCGAGTTTTCTTCGCAATTGGATAATCCGTTACACTCGCACTACCAATCATGATTGGGTTCACTAAGCAGCCCGAACAAGCAGTCCATAAAATCATTCCAGCCAGACCTAATTGTCTAAAACGTGTCATGGTCAAATAGAAAGCAACCGTAATTCCAATCATAAAGCCATAAACGACAAGAGAGCCTTGCGGGATAAAATCGTTGAAGTGTGGAATATCCATAAACTTCACAGTCACAAATGCACCACAAGCATATACGGCAAAGACAAGGAAGATGATTGTTTTTTTGAATCGCATTTCTGTCTGGAACGCAACTTGAATCATCCAAATTGTAAAGATCGTTGCCGTCACACCAAATACTGTATTCATTCGGTTGCAATAAGATAACAACATGAGTTTGGATAACCACTCTGGGAATTGGACAAACATGAAAGTCACTTCAATGATCATCGCAATCATCAATACATCCCCAACCCACGCTTGGCGATCTTTTTTCTTGAATAACGCAAAGCGCAAGAATGGATAAAACATCATGCAAGCTATGCCAAAATGAGTATAGCTAGAGATCTCACTATTGTTTAACAACGCCGGATCTAAGAAAGATTGCATAATGCTGACTGGATTGACAAATAAACGCCAGAATTGACCATCCCCACCGACTGAAACTCGAGAACCAGGGTAAGCCGTATTCATCAATATTTGAATATCATCACGCATACCCCAAAGTGTTGGTCCCAAAACAATACCGACCCCTGCGATCACAACGATCACATTGAACAGATCTGTCTTTTTAAATTGCAGTTGATCGCGATCGCGAATCAAGCAAGCAATCATTAAGAAGAAAGCCAACACGCCTAGTGGCACTTGTAAAGATGGGAATATTGCCAGCACAAAGCCTGTTAAAGAACAAATGGCTAAGATCGTCATCAGCCATTTCTTCCAGCCACAAGCCATAAAGAACCAATAGCCCACCACAAATAATGTACAAGCCCAGAAAATAACATCATAGAAATGTGGAGAATACCACCATTGCGTTGCGGGCGCAAAAGTTAACACAAATGCCCCAAACACAGCCAAATAGCGGTTCTTGACTAAAATGTTAAACATTTCAATGGCTACCATGAACATTAAAATCGTCTTGGCACAGAAATACCAACTGATTCCATATTCATTTCCCAGCAATAAATATCCTAAAACAAACGGTTTCCCGATCATTGTGATATCGCGTACTGGAGCGTTATAGCCAAGAATCATATTTTGTCCACTCACCGACATTTGATGAGAGATTTCTTGGAAGTCGTTATAAAATTGCGACCAATAATATGGAAGTTGAACAACATATTCATCTGTTCGAATTAAACGTGGACGACCAAAGAAAATTGAATTTTCCACACTTGGGTCAGCTTGGAAATTATACATATAAGCTGCCGCATTAGATGTGTGTACTTTCGCAAGGACTAATAAAGCAAAAACAATCAGGGCAATGAGCCATCGCCATTTATATAAAAAGTCAAATCCTTTATTCAGTGCATCGCTATACCAGATTCTTAATAAGTTCACGACAAGAGCAACTGCACTCATTGGAATAATTAATGCCGAATTCGGAAAGAACGTGCCCACGGAAATCGTTGCGACTAGAATCAAAATTTCTTCTAGCAAAATCATCGCTAGATCCCAGCCTTTTTTCCGTTGCTTCTTATCCTCCATTTCATCAATGGATTGACGTAACCATAAACGTTCTTGTTCGCTGAGTGGTGATGTTGGTTGAACAACCGGATCTACTTTTTTGTTTTGGTTTTTCGCAATTGTTTTTTCTTGTTCCTCTTGTAAAACTCCGGCATCTTGATTATCTGTTTCATCAAGTTGAGCCGGTTCTGATTTTGTTGAAGAGGATGGTTCTTGATCAACTGGAGTTGTTTTTGGTGTTTCGATTTCAATCTCTTCTAAATCTTGAAGTTCATCGACCGATAATTCTTCAGATTCAGCCTCGTCTTCTTGAATCCCTTCGCCATCCTTTTCTAAGGGTAGATCTTGAACTTCTTGCTTTTCTCTTGGTTGCTCACTTGTGGATTGTGGTTCCGGTTCTGCCGTTTTGGCTACCACTCGAAATACCACAGCATCTTCGCTGACCACTTGTGTTTCTTCTTGATCATCTTGTGCACTGTCTTTGGTTAAAACAGGTTCACTCATTCTTTCATCCGCTGTATTTTCAGCTTCTGTTTGATCATTCGTTTCTAATTCTTCTTGCTCAATTTCGGATTTTGCGTTTTTTCTTTTCCAGAATTTCATGCTTAATCCTCTTTGATCTGATTTTCTTGTTGACGTTGACTTTCCCGAATCAAACGCATTGTCGTCAAGCTTCGTTCAAATTCATTTTTCTGATTTTTACGTAAGCTTGTCAAAATAATTCCGGTAAAGAAGCAAAGAATCGTGATAATGCCTAGCATACTCACCATAATCAATGTTGGAACTTTTTCGACTAAACCAGTATGTAAAAAATCAATATAGATCGGTACGAAGAATGCAGTTGTGATCAATAAAAGGATAACGGAGATCCAAGTAAAGAACGCAAATGGTTTTGTATCACGCAATAAAGTCCCAATTGTTTTGAGTACTTTCATTCCATCGCTAATCGTATTCAATTTCGATACGCTGCCTTCTGGGCGATCGCGATAGCCAATTGGAACTTCTGCAAGTTTCATATTTTTGTCTAAAGCAAAAATTGTCATTTCTGTTTCAATTTCAAATCCTTTAGAGCAAACTGGGAACGATTTAACAAAGTCCCAAGAGAACGCACGTAAACCAGTCATGATGTCTTTGACTTTTGCGTCATAGAACGTATTGATCAAAGCGCGTACTAAACGGTTTCCTGTGTTATGGAATGGACGTTTATTTTCCGTAAAGTAAGTCGAAGACAAACGGTCCCCAATCGCCATATCCACACCATTGTTCAGTACTTCATTAGCGAGTTTTATTGCATCTTCTGCTGGATAAGTATCATCTCCATCAACCATAATATAGCAGTCAGCTTCAATGTCTCTGAACATGGAGCGTACAACATTTCCCTTTCCCTGCTTTCTTTCATAGCGAACAATTGCACCCGCTTTGCGCGCAATTTCGTCTGTATGGTCTGTTGAGTTGTTATCGTAAACATAGATCTCCGCACCTGGAAATGCTTCGCGATAATCGCGAATAACTTTTTCGATCGTAGCGGATTCGTTATAACATGGAATCAAAATTACAGTTTTCTTATTCATAGCCTTTATTAAAGCAAAAATGCGCTCTTTTTCAAGGCAAGGCAATTCTCTTCATGCTCGAATCTTTGCAAGTATGCCATTATTCTCAGTAATGCAAATGCATACATAACTCTTACAAACTTTCAAATGTTACAAAAACTACCCGAAAATCAAAAACTACTCCTCTTTTGTGAATTACGTTTGACGATATGTTATTTTTAGAATTGACGGCCTTTTTGGCCTATGCCTATTTATGGCAACTCTCTATTCTGCAATACTAGATGAATTAAAAACATTCTTCCTCTATATTTGCACGTTTTAATGATTGAAAGGGATTTATACATGAATTTTTCGTTAAGTCACTCATGGCTCAAAATCAAGTCATGGTTCACTTCAGGTGATAAATCTGTTTATACTGCTCAACCCAAAACGCGTTATTCCAAAAAAGTTTGGATCTGTTTTACATTATTTCTAATTGCCCTATTCGGCCTTTATGTCACCTGGATGATCACAGTCCCCATGGCAAAAGCGCCCGACGAAAGTGTACGAATTATTTTATCTGACTACGTTTTCCAAAACGGACATTTACCAAACGCCTGGGACAAATCCGTGCGAATCGACATTTGGGGATTCTCCTACGCTCTACGACCGATGCTTGCCAATATTCTTGGTGCCTT
Organism: Allobaculum stercoricanis DSM 13633; assembly: GCF_000384195.1. Lineage (GTDB taxonomy): Bacteria > Bacillota_I > Bacilli_A > Erysipelotrichales > Erysipelotrichaceae > Allobaculum > Allobaculum stercoricanis. The sequence goes on from NZ_KB913034.1 coordinate 1,752,221, forward strand.
CAATATGTGGATCGTTTCATTTTTTACCCAAGATCCTCACGCCTTATTTTATGCCGCTCGTATTGTTTCTTGTTTTTCTGGAGTAGCGATGGTGTACTTCATGTTCCGGACATGCGAATGGCTATACTGGAAACCGGCATGGGCTTTTTTATGCGCATTCTTTTGTGGTTTAATGCCACAGATCTCTTTTTTATCCAGTTATAGCAATAACGACTTGTTCTGTATGGCTGGAGTCAGTGCCGTTTTATATTGTTGGATTCGCGGAATGCGTCAACAATGGAGTTGGCCGATGTGCATTAAATTCGCCTTTGCGATGGGGATTACGATTCTGTCTTACTACAACAGCTATCCTTATATATTAATGAGTATTCCGATTTTCTTTTTAAGCGCCTTCCATCGTCATATGAGTCCAGAAGACAAGAAAATGATGCTCAAAAAAGCCGGAGTGATCTTTGTCATTACGTTCTTGCTTGCCGGTTGGTGGTTTATTCGCAATGGCATTTTATATGATGGGGATTTACTTGGCACCAAAACTCGCCTCGTCATGGGGGAACAATTCGGTGATCTTGGCTATACCCCTTCGACTGTTTATAAAGCGAATCGCGAAGGCATTGGCTTTTTTGAAATGTGGAACTTCAAACACGGCTTTACATTCACTTGGGCTCAGATGACATTCATGTCTTCTGTTTGTTTATTAGGGGTCATGGACTTTTTGTTCTCTAAGCAAGTCTATCTCTACTCAGCAATCGTCATGTTGGTTGGTTTAGGCGCTTTTGCTTTACAAACTCTTGCTTGGACCACCCGAATGATTGTCGACAAAAAGAAAAAATATCCAAAAAATCCGACAAATACACAAAACTTATTCTTTTTTGTGGTGGCTTTCCTTTGCGCTGTCATGGTCATCGGTTTATCGATGTATTATTCATGGAGTGATGACTTCCAACCACAAGGCCGTTACATCATGCCGGCTTTTTCAACGATCGTATTAATGGTCGTTGCCGGTTTAAGATTTTTGGTTATCTCACTTAGCGTCATTTTCCAAAGACATCATACAAAAGCTTATTCCATCATGAGCTGGGTTGTTGTCTTCCCTCTTTGTGCTTTGATGGTGGGATTCCAATATCATGCCTATCAACGCGTCAGTCCAACTTATTTAAATGACTACCCGCGTATGACTACAAAATATTTAAAATTTAAAGAACAATTCTATCCTGGTTCTACCCAAGGCTTACTTGAGCAACAACAACAGCAAGAAGCACAAAAAGCGGCTTCCTCTGCTCGACCTGCAAAATAATCTACTTTTAAAAAGTCGCTTGCTGATTGATTTCGACAAGCGACTTTTGTTTTCTATCTACATTCCTTTATCCGATGGTTCAGCTCTTGCTTCTTGAGCACCTGGAATATAGATTTCTGATTCAACGAACCAACGGTTTCTTTCCCAAAACAAATTGCGTTGTTGACCATTATTCATGCGACACGTATAACAAATTCCACAACCGCCCGCTTTAGAATATGTCTCTCGTACAGTTAATACTTTTTCGATGCGATAACGATGTTTTCCCCAACAAACAAATAACGGTTTGAATGATCCATCTTGAAAAATCAAAGTCACCACATCGACGTAATACTTAAACAACTTCATTTACGAATCGATCCTTCTAAAACCCCTACAGGATGAACTTGATGCAACAATCCATCCGGATCAAAATCGGTTAGTTGCACATCCACGCGCGATGCTGCCATACGGCAAGAGTCATAGCCATAACGATTTCGAATTTTATATAAAACTTCTTCTAGGGCGCGTTCCTTTTCTCTGGTTTGGGGCTGACTAAAAAGATCGAGCTGATCAAAGTTTTGCGTTGCCGATAACATGGAAACATGAATGCCAACAGAACGTAAAGGTACATCCCCTACCCATAACTTGGCGGCCAAATCCATCGCCGCACTTAAAATATCGCTTGCTAAATCGGTATATTGGTCAAACTTTTTTTGTTTGCCACAACTTTTTAAATCACTCCCTCGCAAATGGATGTGAATTGTACGACCTTTGACGTGGGCTTTGCGTAAATCGGCAGCAACACATTCACTCAACACGCGAAATACTTCGCGTAATTGCGCCATACTTTCAATGTCTTTGACCACTGTTTTGGAATGAGAAATCGATTTTGCTGGGCGCGTATAGCCTACTTCATGCACTTCACTATCATCTAAACCATTGGCATACATCCATAGCAAATGGCCCATGACGCCAAAACGTTTTTCAAGTTCATGCACCGAACGGTGCGCTAAATCACCAATCGTAAAAATGCCCATTTCATTCAAATTCTTTTTCATGCGCGTACCGACCATCAATAAATCTTCTGCTGGCAAAGGCCAAACGATGTTCTCGACATCTTCTTCTTGAATCAGCGCAAATCCTTTATGTTTAAATAAATCACTTCCAAGTTTGGCAAATACTTTATTAAACGAAACGCCCATACTAACGGTCATGCCATAAGTGTCATATACTTCGTCTTGTATTTTTTTAGCTAGCTCCACGCCATCGCCAAATAATTTTTGCGATGGCGTTAAATCAATCCACGCCTCATCTAAGCCAAATGATTCCACCCGATCAGTATATTTACGATAAATATCTTTAATTTTTTCAGTGTAATACATATACGCATCATAATCGGGATGGACGATCGTAAGATTCGGGCATTTGCGATACGCATCACGTAGCGACTCTCCTGTTTTAATATTCGCAGCTTTGGCTAAATCGTTTTTAGCCAAAATAATGCCATGCCTTTTTTCTTCACTTCCTCCGACTGCCATTGGTACATTGCGCAATTCTGGATGGCGCATTTCTTCAATTTGTGCGTAACAATGGTTGATGTCACTGTGTACAATTACCCGTTTCATGTCTTCAGTATAGTCATGATTTTTCTGATCCACAATATAAATACGCACTTTTTGTGCACTTTTATAGATCATCCTCTATTTATATGCGCATATTGAGCAAACTTCATCTCTCATCCATGAACAAAATGCGCATGAAGTCGTTTTAGTTTGTTCATAGAAACCAAACATTTCGTCAGTAAAAGTTGATATTCGTGCCATTTTATTGCTGATTTTGCTTAATGTGTTCATTGCTTGCGCAAGATAAAAGCATTATTCTCTTTTAAAATTCGCACTTTTTGTGCACAAAGTATTCTTGTCATCTTTTATTTAGTTGCGCACATGCTATAATTCAATTATGAAAGTAAATATTCCAGACGCTCTCAACCAATTTAAAGAAGACAACAATTTGACAAATGACTATATTGCCAAATACTGTGGCGTAACGCGTTCTACAGTTTCTCGATGGTGCTGTGGCAAAATTCGCAAAATTGCCCCAGACACGCTGCGTCTTTTAGCAGAAATGCTCAATATCGATTTCGATGATTTAACTCGCGTGCGTGGGTTACAGTTACGTCGTCCAATTTTAGGAACCGTCAAAGCGGGATATGGCTTACTGGCTGACGAAAATATCGAAGGTTATGTCGATGTCACCGAAGATGATTATCACCGTGGGGATTACTTTTTAAGAGTTACCGGTGATTCCATGAAAGATGCTCATATTCACGAAAACGACTTACTATATGTCAAACAGTGCCAAGATCTTCCTTCTGGATCAATCGGCGTATTCTTGATCGGTCAAGAAGAAGTCACAGTCAAAAGACTGATTAAAAAAGAAGGATATTGGGTTCTCATGGCCGCTAATGCCAACGTTGATCCTCGTATCTTCACTTTGCGTGAGCTTGAAGAAACACCAGTTCAAATTCTTGGGCGAGCAATCTTCTCTCGTTCTGACCTTGTGACTCACTTCTAAAGTCACATTTCGCATTACTGCTTTGGTCAAATTATTTTCTTCCGAGCGCAATTCTAACTCAAATGAAAGCCAACCCATTTTTCCGGTTGGTTTTCTTTTTTCCTTTTTGTAACTATTTGCATTTTTGCCCGATATGGATTTTAGAGCCCTTTTGAAATGAAATTTGCTCCTTTTTCATCTTTTCTATACGATTCATTCATCGCTAAATTTGCCTTACTTTGTCATCAAACTTTATTAAAAAGCAAATAATTCCGATGATATTTACCTAAAAGTTTGTAAATTCTCTTGTCCGTTTGTTTCAAAAAAATGATTTGGACTTTTGTGGGATTTCGATTGTTTCGCTTTTCCTTGCTAGACTTCCTGTATATACTTAGATCTGTACCCAATTTTTAACAAGGGACTTCGTTGAAGTGAATTCTTTGTTCAGTGATTTCGATCATTGAATCCACAATTTTTATTCACTTCAATTCAAATCATATAGTGAATCTCTTACAGAACAATCCTGGATCTAATCAGATTTTCACAACTCATTCTAATTTGATTGGTCTTTTCCAATCCAAATATCGTTTAACGATATTTTAACGATATATAAAGGAGAAACGCTGATGAAAGTCATCAAACGAAGTGGCGAAGAAGCGATTTTCAACGTTGCAAAAATCGAAAACGCGATTCGCAAAGCAAATAAAGCTACAACACATAATCAACTCACAGAAGAATCTATCCTTTCTGTAGCTGATCAAGTTGCTCGCCAATGCGAAAACATGAAACGTTCTGCTGGAGTTGAAGAAATCCAAGATATGGTTGAAGCGGCATTAATGAGTGCAGGCTACTACGCAGTCGCTAAAAACTACATCACATACCGCTACGAACGCGCTCTTGTTCGTAAAACAAATTCAACTGACCAACAGATCATGTCTTTGTTAGAGCGCAACAATGAAGAAGTTAAACAAGAAAACTCAAATAAAAACCCATTAGTCAACTCCGTACAACGTGACTACATGGCTGGTGAAGTGTCCAAAGACATCACTCGTCGTTTCTTGCTTCCAGCTGACATTATGGCTGCACACGACAATGGTTTAATTCACTTCCACGACTCTGACTACTTTGCTCAGCATATGCACAACTGCTGCTTAGTTAACTTGGAAGATATGCTTCAAAATGGCACAGTCATTTCTGAAACAATGATCGAAAAACCACATAGCTTCTCAACTGCATGTAACATTGCAACTCAAATCATTGCGCAAGTTGCAAGTTCCCAATACGGTGGACAATCTATTACCCTTTCTCATTTAGCTCCATTCGTACAAATCTCTCGTGAAAAAGCACGTCGCGATGTTTTAGAAGAGCTATCTGCAATGAACTTGCCAACTGATGAAAAAACAGTAAATGAAATCGCAGAAATGCGTGTTCAAAAAGAAATCGAAAAAGGTGTTCAAACGATCCAATACCAAGTCATCACTTTAATGACAACAAATGGTCAAGCACCTTTCATCACTGTCTTCATGTACCTCAACGAAGTGGATGATCCACAAACAAAAGCTGACCTTGCTTCTATTATCGAAGCCGTATTAAAACAAAGAATTTTGGGCGTTAAAAACGAAAAAGGTCACTTCATTACTCCAGCATTCCCTAAACTGATCTACGTGCTGGAAGAAGATAACATCCACCCAGATAGCAAGTACTACTACTTAACACAACTTGCTGCGAAGTGCACATCTAAACGTATGGTTCCTGACTACATTTCCGAAAAGAAAATGTTAGAACTCAAAGTCGACAAAAACGGAGAAGGTCATTGCTATCCAGCAATGGGTTGCCGTTCCTTCTTAACTCCATATGTTGATGAAAACGGAAAACCAAAATACTACGGCCGTTTCAACCAAGGTGTTGTAACTATCAACTTAGTCGACATCGCTTGTTCTTCTAAAAAAGACGAAAAAGAATTCTGGCGTATCTTCGACGAACGTTTAGACCTTTGCTATCGCGCATTACGTTTACGTCATGAACGTCTGCTCAACACACCAAGTGATGTTGCACCAATCCTTTGGCAAAATGGCGCATTAGCTCGTTTAGAAAAAGGAGAAACAATCGACAAATTACTGTTCGGCGGTTACTCCACAATTTCTCTTGGCTATGCCGGTTTATGCGAATGTGTTTACTACATGACTGGTGTTTCCCACACTGATCCAAAAGGATTCGAATTCGCAAAACGTGTTATGGATTACCTCAACGCGGCTTGTGCAAAATGGAAAGCTCAAAACAACATTGACTTCTCCTTATATGGCACACCAATGGAATCCACAACTTACAAATTCTCCAAAAAACTGCAAGACCGTTTTGGTGTCATCCCACACGTAACAGATAAGAACTACATCACTAACTCTTATCACGTGCATGTTACTGAACCAATCGATGCTTTCAATAAATTAACATTCGAAGCGCAGTTCCAAAAACTTTCCCCAGGTGGAGCAATTTCCTATGTTGAAGTTCCAAATATGGAAAACAACTTACCAGCAGTCATGGCTTTAATTCAACATATCTATGATCACATCATGTATGCAGAATTGAACACAAAATCTGACTACTGCCAAGTTTGTGGATACGAAGGCGAAATTGAAATCGTTGAAGATGAAAACCACAAACTCGTTTGGAAATGTCCAAACTGCGGAAACACAGACCAAGATAAGATGAACGTTGCTCGTCGTACTTGCGGATACATTGGTACTCAATTCTGGAACCAAGGCCGTACTCAAGAAATTAAAGAACGCGTTACTCACCTTTAATCTTTCCCATCAGACTTCAGTAGAACTTCTACTGGAGTCTTTTTTATTTTACAAATCGAATTGCCTCTCTGTTTTACATTCCAACCCGTTCCATTTTTGCAACAAAAAACTCCAATGAAACGATCATTATCGTTCAACTGGAGTTTAGTGCATATTCATTTTGAATAAATTGGCTTCTTTAGCGATAGTACTTTAAAGAATCTTGTAAATCTTCAAGAGAGTTCGTTAACTCGTTGACATCTTCTTCCATCAAATTATGTTGATGCGTTACTAATGCATCGATTAACTCATTTGTTTTTTGATTAATTAAATTTGAGCGATCCAAGAACTTTTGCATCACTTCTGGATTACTTCCCGTCTTGGCATATTCCCTTGCTGCATGTAAGTTTTGCGAGGACATTTCAATCGCTTCATCAACGCCCGCTTGGTATTTCGCAATCGTAATTTTACTGTTTCCAAACATCGTTTCTAACATCCCCCCTAAAGAGCGGTTAATGTCTTGTAGCTTCAAATCATTAGCTTCAATTTGGCGGATGACCTCAATTTTTAACTGTTGCGCAATTTCATCTGGAGAAGGCTGAGGCTTTTTATAGGCCGTTTGTTTTTGTGTGGGATTAGAGGTTGTCGATTTGGCATTTTTCATGCCCTGACCCACTTCTTGGGCCACATTAGCAACTGTTGCCCTAATCGTTCTGGTCGCCTCTTTCACTTCATCACTTTGCAAAAAGCGTTGTGTCGTTTCGCCCATTTTACGAAGCACATCTTCTGCAGATTGCTTTGACGTTTGTTGTGGACCTTGCTTGGCATAGCGCTGTTGTCCATGAGGAATCGATGGCATAGGGGCAACTCTTCCTTCTGCCATTGCCCAATAAATTGAACTCCAATTGAATAAATAAAAAGAAATTGGAAACAAAATCAGGATCGAAAATCCTAAAATCAGACAAAGAATCGCTTCCAATCCACAAAATACGCGAGGAAGCACAACTGGATGGTTTTGATATTTTGGCTCATTCCAAAATCTATAGGGCGCATTTCGCTTTCTATTTTTGCCTAAATAAATTTCCTTAGGCTTGCTTGATCCATAGATTGCCAATACATAACAAAGCACCGGAATGAGTGTCATAATAAAAAACAAAGGCAATCCTATTCCAAAGATGCCAAATACAATAAATAAAACAATGGGAACGAGCATATCACGGCGTAAATCTTCGTTCACGTTCATCCCTCCTTAAGCATTTATTTTAATCGCAAATATTTTGATTGTTTCTATTTTACACGAATCAAAATCGAGAGTCGATTTTACAAAAAGACCTTTTCTCTTTACTTGTATCAAAAGATCTTAACCTTCATTTTAGGCACGAAAAATCCCTACATAAAGTAGATTGTTCTTACGTTTTAGTCACCGTTCTTTTTGACCCATTAAAAAAAGCCTAGGGAGGCTCAATTCCCTAGACCTTTTGTTTATTCAATGCTGGATAGATACGTTTGTTGGTTGTCTTGAATACAAACCCAACCTTCATCATGAGCTAGTAATCCCCAAATCGCTCCATTTCCATCCGTTTTCGTCGAAACGATTTCCACTTGTTCTTGGGCATCTAACGAGCTAATCGACTCGGCATCCAAAGAAGGTTGTTGGCGAACTTTCATGACATAATGGGTGACATATAAATTAGACGCACTGGTTTGTGGTCCTTCTTCGGAAAGAATATCTTCAATAAATTGACCGGACTCTTCATCGTCCACCCATTGTGTATCTTCGATCTCTTCAAATGAATGGGTTTCTGTTTGCGTACTTTTCCAATCATCCGTATAGGAATCATCGAAGTAGCGTTTAATAGAAGACGTACTTGTTGGCGAATCCCAACGATTGTTACGATCGCGTGAACCTTGAGTTGCTACAATTAAAGCTAAAACAAGAACGAGGCAAGATAATAAACAAATCACACCCGTCAACAACATTTTCTGTTTATCATTTTTAGGGGATTCGGGCTGCATTGCTTCTTGCGCTTCTCGCTTTGCTTTTTGTTGACGTTCGAGCTGTTCTTGACGACGTCTTCTTTCTTCTTCTAGATCGACTGAAGAAATATCCGGCTGTAAGCGACTGGAAAGAGGCGTATATTCGACTTGTTCCGTTGGTTGGTCTGCATGCAACAAGCGATCTAAAATGCTCTTAGATTCTTGTTCTTTCTCTTTATTTTCAAAGGCATGATCTTCATTCCGATTTGATTCGTCTTGCACAGATTCTGGTGTTGGTTGGGGATTTGGCGTACTTGTTTCTTCTTGATTTGCTTGCGCCGCTTTCCCATCTGTTTTTGCCTTTCTTTTTCTCAACCCAAACCAGTTTGGCTTTTCATCTGTCAGCTTTTTTCCACAAGCAAGGCAGTGTTTTGCTTCATCCGGGTTTTCAAGATGGCAATAAGGACATATTTTCATTGGTTGTTCTCCATAATTTTTGTATTTTCATTTGGTCGATTCAATTGGAATCATACATTTTTTATGCGCAATTGTCTTGATTATCCCAAATCTAAGCAAGTTCAAGCCCTATGATTAGAGGATGATTTCCATTCCAATTTTTTGTTCTTTTAAATTTAATGCGCGATAAAACTGTAAGGCATTAATGTTGTCTGCCCAAACATTTAAAGTTACATTATAACAGCCAATTGAGCGAGCGTATTCAACAACATAGTCATACAACTGCCGTCCAATCCGCTGATGACGGGCATTTTCGTCAACGCATAAGTCATCAATATATAACGTTTTAATATCCGTCAAAATATTGTCGTTGAGATGTTGTTGTAAAATACAAAACGCATAACCCATCACAACACCTTCGTCATTGACATAAACAAAGATTGGCCGCTTTGGATCTTGAAGAATGTCTATTAATTCTTCATCCGTATATTTTCTTGCGCCTGATTTAAATAAATCTGGGCGTGCTTGATGATGAACATTAAGCACTTGACCAAGTAGCTCATGAATTCTTGTAAGATCACAATGCTTTGCTAAACGAATCTGCATAATTTGTTCTCTTCTTTCTGATTTTATTTTTCAATTCCTTAAAGCGCATAAAAGGCAATGCCTTCTTCTTTCCAACCCAGTTGAATCAAATCATTTCTTTCTTGAAGATCGGTTGTAAAATGATGCGCTCCCGAAATTGCATGAGGATTATACAAGCGATAGACCGCTTGAACTTGGGGCGTTGTCTTTTGTGGAGCAATCCAAGTTTCACCTTCTTGAATCCAACCATATTTAGACAGTTCACTATATTCATGTTGATCAACAGTATAATGGTGATCCCCTGTATTGGGATTATATAAGCGCCAAACGATTTCTCCATTTTGCCCGGCGCTTTCCATCCACGCCATTCCTTCATCTTTCCATCCGACTTGCGTGATATGTTCTAGTTCTGCATAGCTTCTCGTATATAAATGTTCACCACTATTCGGATTATACGCCCGATAAATCGGCTGATTCATAGAACGGGCATTTTGCGTAAGCCAATGGAGTTGTTGCGATAAAAAAGGTACACCGCCTGTTTGGATCAATTCCATCGTAGAAGAATCTCTTAAACCAAAATTAAAGACACCCACCGCTTTATTGTTGGCTAAAATCGGGGATCCTGATTGTCCGGGCACTCCATATACAGACAAAATCAATAACGATGGATTCATCATCTCAATTCGACCTGTTGATTTAGCCAGTGCGCGCCCATCAACAGGGGAGGTTGAAGAGAACAAATCACTTGTATAACCCACCATCTCAACATTTTGTTTAGGCTTTGCTGGCGAGGCTAATTTTAATGGCGTCGCATAGCGAGAAAGATCGATCTCTGTTTCGATAATTCCTAAATCTTCTTCATAATGATCATTGGCTTCAAAACCTTTGCTGATCACAATATCCATCGCACTATTCGCACTTGAAATCGTGGTCCCATCGGCAAATGTAATATCGATGCGTTTAACATAGCCACCTTGATTTTCGTGGTCATATAAACAATGGGCACTCGTTAATAACGTATGGTTAGACACAATAAAGGCGTTGCCATAGTAGGCAAAGGCGGAACTAGAATCGGAATAAACAAGTTCTAAAGAAACACAAGAATGGTATGGTGCAAGTGTTGGTGTAGTGATGATTTCCCGTTGATCCACAAATTCGAAATCTGCTTCATCTGTATATATGGCAGGCGGATTCAAAATATTCTCATCCAATTCGTCTTGTTGCGCTAAAGTCTTGCGAATCCCTTGTTCCTCGCCAAAGGAGGTCGGCTGCTCTTTTGCTTGAATGGGCATTGGAAGGACAAAATCCATACTACAAACTAGCGCTAGGACAATGGTCCATGAATATAATTTAAATCGTCGTATTGCAAACATATGATGAACACTCCTTTTCTTGTATTGCTCTATTCATAAAATTTTTAGGTTGCATAATCCCACTTCCTTTAGGAGGGGAAGGGAACAACCGATCTCTTGTGATTTGATATATCTTTGAATGGTCGCGTATGATACTTCTTCTATACTACAAGCAAAATATCCACCCGACCAAAATATATGTTTTTTCTAATATCTCTTGGAAAGAAAATTATTATATTTCTGCCACAAATTCTTCCATGATCGATAATCGAAATAAAATCTAAAATAGATCAATAATAATGTGAACAGGTATACGAACTGGGATCGATTTAGAAAACGAGTCCTATATGTTTTCAATAAAGTTCCTTATAGTTCGGAACCGATAAAAAGAAATAGCAGAAAAAGCAATGAAGAAATAGGTTGAATTCTTCGCTATAAAATGTTTGAGTCTTAGAAAGACCTCATGAAAATTTACAGGGCATGGTTATCTAAATCTCAACAAATTTTAGAGTCTCTAATTAAAAGGCATCAACTTTCATGCTTAGTCGATGCCTGCTAACGATAGTTAGTTTAAATGATTTGATTAGAAAAATTAACATAACTTAATTTGAGATTTTTTGTGAATAATTCAGGTTTTACATATTTCAAAACATGCGTTTTTTATAAATGTATAGCAGTTTGTCAATTATTCTTAGCAAACTTAAACAACAAATTGATAATAGATACTTCTTATTTTCGATTAGATATATTAAGGACACTAGAAAAATTCCTGCAATTGCACAACGAAATTTATATTTATTTATTTCTACAAAAATCTCTCCCTTAATTCTAAGATATTTTTGTAGATAAAAATCAATTATGATTAATACTGCAGTTATCAAAAGCTTAAAATGGTTTACTTCCATACCACCATGACCCTATCTTGTTATAACTATGGTACATCGTTTTATTCTTTACTGTAAAATTAACTTTGCTATCTTGATAACGATACGCTATTTGAGGCCATGATGCTTCACCAAACTGTACTGGATCTTTTGTTCGATACAATTTGTATGAAAAATTTCCTGAACAATAATATCCAGCCGTTAGAGAACCCAAACCAACAGCTCCAGCCCAATTGCTAATTACGCCTGCGATACTTGGTAAAGCAAGACCAGTAAGTGAAGCTACTGCAATTACTCCGCCAATTACTGTTGCAATAGCACTGATACTATTCACAACTTCATCAAAAGAAATGCTTTGAGTTGTCATATAAATAGGTGTATAAGCACCAGTTGCATGTTGGAGGTTGCTTTCTACTAAGCTTGAGTCAACAAATTGTTCAAATTTTAAATTGATATCTTTTCCATTTAAAGTGGCTGTTTTGTCTTTTCTGTCATAGACAAAAACATTTTTTTCACCTTTCTCAGTGAAAGATTCATAAATAATGAAATCATTATCAATATTTGTATTAAAAGTCATTGATTCCCCAAGGATTTTTAATTCTTCTGTTTTATTGAAACCAATAGCGTTTACTGAACTTTCTGAAACCGTTGAAATCATTGATAATGATAAACACAAAGCGTACATAAACATTTTTTTCATATAGATACATCTATCCTCCTTTATTCATTTATGTCCACGTGAAATACAAAGTGAAAATATCGTAAATAAAGCATTACTATTATTTATCATTTTATCATACTTATATTTGATTAAAAGTTTTGTTTCTATAATTGATAAACATTTTGAAACAAAAAAATAATTTTCGCAAAGTGTAAAAGTAAATTCCACTCAATAGACAGTGGATTTTACTCTTACAATCTATCATTCTGTGATTGTCTACCCCCTCTGTAACTTAACGGAGGTAACGATCATGGCTAAACAAGCACATCTCACTCTTGAAGAACGCAAAATCATTGAAGTTGGTTTAAACAACGGCTCCACTCGAAAATCCATTGTCGATACTCTAGGCAAAGACAAATCAACAATCTGTAAGGAAGTTAAAAGACATACCGTAAAAAAGCCATACAAGTCCTCATTCGGCCGAACAAAAGGAACTTACGATTGTATCCATATCAGCCAGTGTGGATTCAATCATTACTGTCCAGAGGCTTGTAAAGAAAAGAAAGTGCCTATCCCCTGCAAGAGCAGAGTTCGCGCGGTTGGTGTGTGTAATGGCTGCAAATTCCAAAGAACGTGTAAACTCGACAAGTGTTTTTACTCAGCCGAACAAGCTGACTCTGAATATAAATACACACTGTCAGACAGCCGGCTAGGCGTGAACATGACTTCATCACAAGCGAATCAGATGGCTGAAACTGTAAAAGAATGCCTGAACCGAAATGTTGCTCCTTATGTCATCATTCAACAACATCCTGAACTTGGAATCTGCGAAAAAACGCTTTACAACTACATTGAACAAGGCGTTCTTCCTGGTGTAATGAACCTGGATTTACATAAAAAAGTTTCATGGAAATAAGATTATAGAAAAATAGCGAAGAAATAGACTGAACTTTTCGCTGTAAAATGTTTGAAGTTTAGAAAGACCTCATGAAAATTTAAAAGCAAGGTTATCTAAACCCCAACCAATTTTAAAGTTCAAAAAAAGCCACACATTTGCGTGTGGCTGATCTTTCACTTTGCGAAAAATACTCATTATTTCACTTCTAAAGAGAACAAATCGTTTCCTTTTAATTCATCTAAGATAAAGAGTTCTTCGGCAACGATATGTCCAACTAAGTTTCTTTGACCATCGTTTTCCATCGGTTTCATGACGATTTGAACTTCACCACCATAATGACGGCAATTATCATTAACGATCACGACATCCCCTTTTTCAAAGAATGGTTTTTCGACTGGACGAACATCAATTGTTTTTCCTTTACATAAGAAGCGTGGGAAACGAGAACGTAACATATAGTTCAAAGAGTCCCCAGAAACGCTATGTAATGGGAAATCAAATAACATTTCTTTTTCCAGATCGCTGACGCCTTCTTCTAAAACCATTGTTAAAGGAATACGTGTTAAATCGCCAGAAGGTAAAATTTTTCTCACTGCTGCAAGCATGGCATCTTCTTCCACATTTGGATCATAAGATTCTAAATGGAAATAGATTTTATTCATCATGTTTTGAATTGCATCTAATTCTGCCTCGGAAGCAAATGCGTTTCCGATCAATGCTTCATCCACTGATTTTAAGGCAACCATATGTTTTAATTGCGTTTCAATTGGGATATTTCGATGTTCTTCAACTGTAGGTAATCCATCCGATACTGGCCATGGTCCATGTGTTCCTTTTTCTTGGGAGCTCATAAACATTGCTACTGGATAATCAGCAAGTTGGAGGTTTTCTTCTTTTACATCTTCTAATGCTGGGCAAGTATAACGTTGTGGATAGAAGTTATGACAAGTGCAAATGTTTTTAGGATTTCCTCCATTGGCAACGGCATTGTCGATAACACCTTTCATGTAGGTGTTGAATTCGATCATAATGCCTTCATTGTTATTGACGAGGATTGCATCCCGTTCGTCATAGAAAGGGGCATCCATGCGTAAAACATCGATTCCCATTTCTTTAAACACGGATAGGTCATCTGCTTTAGCACCCATCATTTCAAAGAATGCGGAATTGACATCTCCATCTACTTCAAAGCCATAGCGATGCGCAATTGTTGTGAAGTTTTTAAAGTAATTAATGATTTCTTCTTTGGTTCCTTGGACGGAGAATAAAGAAGTGAACGCTTTTGTAAAACCACGTTCGCTTGCCATCTTTAAATAAGATTCAATATCTTCTAAACTTTCTTGTTCTGGATATAAAGAAAGACCTAAACGAATTTTTTGACTCATATTCAATTTTCCTTCTCTTTCTATAGGTTCTTTTCTGCATCATCATTTCGATTTTGTTCCCTTTGTGATGCCTTGTTCGAACACTCATTGCTTTCAGTATAACGAACGAGCCTCTATATTTTAACCCCTTTCACCACAATCTCCATATACCGATTTTTTTATTTTTTTTAGCGACCCTACCTTTTATTCGTTCTTTCTTTTAGATGAAATCTCATTTTTGTTTACAATTCAGATACATATTTGGATTGAATTCCGTATAATTGATACGCACCAACGATTATTCAAATCGTGATTTTATGAGGGTTTTTACATGGAAATTTCTACACCAACTGCCTCTGAACTTGCGCGCACTAAAGCGCAAGAAGGGGTATGTGCTATTTTACGTGCTGGAACACTTTTAATGAGTAGTGGTGCAGAAGTCTATCGTGTGGAAGAGACGATGACCCGCCTTGGTCATGCGATTCCTGGCGTTGATTCCTGCATTGCTTATGTCACTGTTACAGGCATCATTTGTTCTATTGAATATCAAGGACAAACGGTCACCCGCATTGCGCGTATGAAAGATTCAAAACGCAATCTGTCCATCGTCAATGCGATTAATGATTTATCCCGCAAATCTGAACTTCATCATTATTCAGCAGCCGAGATTAATGAACATCTCAATCAAATCGATAACTTACCCAACTACTCCGACTTCACAACCGCTTTATGGGGTGCAATCGGGGCTGCCGGGTTTGTGATTTTCTTTGGAGGAACGCTGATTGAAATGGTCTTTGTCTTCGGAATCGGCTTAATTACCCGTTATTTATCGGTCCTTCTCGATCGATTAGCAATCAACCCTTTTATCGTCAATGCCTCTTTATCGCTCATCATTGCGATTCTTTCAGTGATTGCCCATCTCATTTATCCACCTTGCAATGTGAATACAATGATCATTTCCTCCATCATGTTGTTGGTTCCTGGACTGATGATCACTAATGCTTTACGAGACTCCGTTATGGGCGAACCACTCTCAGCACTTGTTTTATTAACAGAATCAGTATTAGTCGCTTGTGCCATTGCCCTTGGCGCAATTGCCGGCTTGTTTATCATGGGGTACTAAAATGGATGCGCTATTTTACCAATTAATCTGGAAAGGTTTGATCGGAGCACTTCTCCCTTCCATCGGCTTTGGCGTTTTGTTTAACGTCCGTGGCACTTCCTTATTATTAGCCGGACTAACCGGCGGCATTGGCGGATTCATGTATCAGCTGTGTTTGTATTGTGGCTTTAATGATTCCATTGCCAATTTCATCGCTGCTGTCGCTTTAAGTATTTGTGGCGAAATCTTTGCGCGAAAAATGAAAACAACTGTTTCAACATTTACTGCCGTTGCCTTGATCCCTTTAGTTCCTGGTGGTGGTGCTTATGAAATGATGGTCTATTTCTCGCAAGGAAATACTCTTGCCGGTTTAATGAAAGGCGTTCATGTCTTATCTGTTTCCGGCATGCTTTGTCTTGGCATTTTGAGCGTTTCAACAATTACCCGCTTTTTCTTCTATTCCAAAAGAAAACTCGCCACGACAAGTGAACGTCTACAACAAAAAATAGCTTTAGGACAAACAAAATCTAAAACATCCATGCAAGAGATCGAAATCCCTATCGATTATTCTTTGCAAAGTGATTTTGAACAAAAAGAGTTATTGAACCCCGACAAAACGACAAAACCTTAACGATTAATCTATACAAAAACGCCACTCTCTTCTATTGAAAAGAAGTGGCGTTTTTATTTGGATTCTATTTTTCTTTAGAAATAAGAATAGCGTTTTCTCATGCCAAAAAGGAAGGCTAGACTGACAACTAAAGCAAGTGCTTCGGCTACAACCGTTGCACTCCAAATTCCATTTATGCCAAATAATTGCGGCATAATCAAAATCGATCCAACTTGGAACACAAATGTTCGCAACAAAGAGATCAATGCCGAAACTGGACCGTTGTTTAAAGCGGTAAAGAATCCTGAGGCAAAAATATTCATTCCTGCCATTAAGAATCCTAAACAATAAATACGGATCGCCATTTCGCACATTTCCATCAAGTGATCTGAATACGAAACGAATATTGCACTCAATTGCCAAGATCCCATGTAAGCCAGACTTACCGTCATAACCGAGAAAATAGCGATCAACGAAATCGATTTGACCAATAAGTTTTTTAACTCTTTAGGCTTTTTCGCACCATATTGATAGCCAACGCAAGGGGCAATGGCCATCGAATATCCTAAAAAGACAGAGGCGAAAAGGAATGATAAATACTGAATGACGCCATAAACGACAACCCCATCCGGTCCTGCCATTTTCATCAAAGACAAGTTATATAAAAGAACAATTAAGTTCATCGAAACAGTTGAAACCATTTCGCTCAAACCATTAAAGCTTGCTTTCCCTAATTCTTTAAAGCGCCATTTAAATTTCGTGAAATGGATATCCGCTTCTTGATGTTTCCAAAACCACCAAGTTGGAATCGTTGCCCCAATTATCCAGTTCATTCCCGTTGCTAAAGCAGCGCCAAAAACGCCCATTTGGAAGACACCCACAAAAACGTAGTCCAAAATCATATTGGATAGCCCCGTAATAATCGTAATGCATAAACCTAACTTTGCTTTTCCTACAACAATCAAAAAAGATTGATAGCTATTCGATAAATACATAAACATTTGCATCGCCAACAATGGGACACCATAAGCAATACAACCGGGAATCAAATCTTCCGTTGCTCCAACTAAATGACAAATCGGAACAATCATCGCAATCGTAATCGCCGAAACGACAATCGCTAAAATGACTTCGAACACCATAATCATGGTGAAGTACTCACATGCTAATTCTTTCTTTTGTTCGCCTAGTGTTTTAGAAACAAGCGCTGTTCCCCCGGTTCCAAACATAAAACCGAATGCCCCAAGCAAACCAACTGCTGGCCAAATTAAGTTTAGTGAAGTAAATGCGTCTTTCCCTGCTAAGTTAGAAACAAAAAATCCATCTACGATCGTGTAGAGGGACATGAAGACCATCATCACAACACTCGGAAATGTGAATCGCAATAATTTCGAGTATGTAAAATGGTCAGAAATTTTAAGCTCCATATTGAGATTCCCCTTTCTTTCTTCATTTTGTGCTCTTACAAGATCTTCTTATCTAAAATCGAACACAAAATCAAGCCATTCAAAAATAGTCGCTTTCCTAGTCTAACATTTCCAACGATTAAGACAATCCCTAATTGTAGGCATTTTTACCTTATTTAAGCCTTAATCATAAAAAAGACCTGAATCAATCTAAACGATTTGCTTCAAGTCTATTTTGTTTTGTTCATTCTATTTTTCGTAGGATTCAATGGGTTCGCAAACAAATCCATCCTTCGTTAATTTCATTAATGAATGAAATCCCACTTCTTTAGCTCGTTGAATGCACTCATCCATTGCACAATCCAAATACTCGCGATTATGGCAATCTGTATCGATCACCAATTTAGCATGATGATTAGCCATATACTTTAACAGCTGAGGTGCAGGATAGGGAGTCAGACGATTTTTCCTAGCGATTGCACCAGTATTCATCTCGAAGATGAATCCTTGATCAATTCCTTTTTGAATCGCATGAAAGGCACACTCTAAATACCAAGGATCATCGAATTTAAAATAAGTTTCTTGTTCATTGAACTTTGTGATCAAATCAATATGGCCCACGATATCAAAATGTTGCTCATCCATCATATCTTCGATACTTTGATAATAAGCTTTGACCATTTTTTGAATATCGCCATCATAAAATTCATCCCGAATTTGTTCGAATATTTCCGGAGTCTCATCGATCGGAATTGCACGATCCCCTTTTTTCATATAATGGACACTGCCAATTTTATAATCGAAATCTGCATCTTCAAATGGCGCCATGCTGTCTTGTTCAATGCCTAAATAGATTTCGATTTGATCTTTGTATTGTTCTTTCGCCGCAAGAACTTCTTGTTTATATTGCTTTTGATGTTCTGCACTCATTGAAGTAGGAGCAAGGGGTTTATTCGTTCCGTGCCCCGAAAAACCAAGTGTTGTAAAACCTTTTGAAATGGCGCTCTGAACCATTTCTTCTACGCTGTCTTTGCCATGGTCCAAACAAGTATGGGTATGTAAGTTTTGTTTCAACATATCGCTTGTCCTCTTCTTTCTATGTATATAGAAAGTAACAAGTCCAAGCCCAAAACAAAAGTATTTTCATTTTGTTTTCTGAAATTTGTTACATTTTCGTCGTAAAAAAATCCGAAGAGAAACACATTCCCTTCGGATGATTCCCTATAAATTTATGAAATGAGCGCGTTTTACATTTCAATTGCTTGGAAGGCCATGCAGCCTTCACCACCATGAACCATAAACATCGCATCTAGTACTTGAACAACAATATTCATGTTTGGATATTTGGCTTGATACCAATCTTTTGCTTTTTGAGCGACTTGTGGATTATTGGCATGTGTAATATACAATGTCCAATTTTCATTCATTCCTTTTGATTCCAGGAAGCGATCAAATGATTCAAAAACTTTTTTCCAAGTCCGGGCAACACCATGTACTTTCAATGTACCTTCATCGCCAATAACAGCAAGAGGCATCACTTTTAATAAGTTTCCAGCAACGGCAGCAGATTTAGGTAAGCGTCCACCACGAACAACATGATTTAAATCTAAAACGCAAACACCACTTGCGACGTGTTTTGTCGCTTTCGTTAAAGCCTCAACAATTTGATCGAGTGTGCAACCTGCATCACGCATTTCTAGTGCTTTTAAAACCATATGTTGATGCGTTCCACAAAGTGTCGTACTGTCAAATACAGTCACTCGAGATGGGTCATCACAACTTTCTTTGGCCATCAATGCCGATTGATGTGTCCCCGACATTTTATCCGTAATTGTAATATCTAAAATTTGATCGTCTGGATTTTTTAAAATCTCATTATATAATTCCATCTTTTCACCAACAGAAGGTTGTGAAGTAGAAAGTTTAACTGCATCTTTTGTTAATTCAGTGAAATTTTTAGAATCAATTTCTTCGTAATCACGATAGCTGTTTTGGTCTGCTACGACATGTAAAGGTAAAGAGTTAAACCCTTTTTCTAGCGCTTGTTCTTGAGAAAATAATGAAGATGAATCCGTAATGATTTTAATCATAACTGTCCTCCCTGCATGAAATATATTCGTGGTTTTTATAGTCAATTGATCTAGTATTCAAAACTAGATATATCCTACCAATACATTGCATATTAAGCAAATGTAAAAAACGACCATAAAGAAAGAACATGCAATTTTCTGTCTTCGTGAACCAAACCCCAAAAAAAAGCACCCAATATCTTGGATCAAACTCCAGACTTGGTTGCTTTATTACTATATATAGGAATAAAAATAAAATTATTTTGAACTTAACTTACCGATATATAATGCATCCTCACTAAATGGATGCATAGAAATACAAGTGAGAAGTCCTTTTTTCTCTACAGACAAATCAGCTACATTTTTATATTTCAAATCAATTGCAATAAATTCATAGTCTTGATCTAAGTTCAAACGAACTCGTGTATTACAAGGGACATAGATCAGTAATTCCCCTTTTTGATCCTTAGCGACACGAATATCTGTTGTTGCATTATCCAACATATCTTGTCTTGGAGTAATGGAACGTTCTTTCATTATTCGTGCCAAGAAACCGTAATCCCACGCCCCAGGAAAACTCATTGCTTCTTGCCATGTTTTTGGTCGGTCAAATCCTTCTCCTAAAAGGGATCCAAACTCTTTTTTCGTCTTGTGCCAGCTGTAAATTCCCGCAGCTCCATAAGTTACCCCAGCGCTAGCTCCAGATAACACACTGACCCATGCAGCACGACGAACATCATATTGCTTCCATCGTCCATATTGATTTCCTGAATAACCCATTTCTTCATAACAAGGTTCTGAGTTGATCAAAGGTTTCACCAGTGGATATTCTTTTTGCATTTTTTCGCTTAACGAATATGGCATTGTTAAATCTTTTGCGTTATGACCACTTTGATAAAAGCGAATATCGATTAACTCTTCCAATTCTTTTGGAATGTAGGAATAACGTCCTTTAATATGCGTCGTGAACAAATGCTTTGGCGCAAGTTTTCTTAGTTCTCTAGCTGTTTCAATATAGTACTTTTCTGTTTGTTCTGATGGAAAATCAGTATCCCCACTCACAATATAGATTGGATCTAAATCGGAGAATGTTTCATGTACTTTCTTGACATATGGCTTGATAAATTCAAAAGGCAGAATTCCTTTTTTGAACATATTGCTTGCCCATGTTCCTGGGACGTAATTACACCACATCACGACAAGGGCTAATTCAAACCCTTCTTCTTTTGCTTGAAGAAGCATTTCTTTTGCGTGTTCGAAATAAGAATCATTCAAACACATTGGATCATCATCGATAAATGGTTTCCAATCTAACTCCGTTGCGGATGCATCCCATTGTGGAAGAATGTTAATTTGAAGGGTATTGAATCCCTGCATTTTTCTTTTTTCTAGATAATAGTCCCATTCTTCATCTGTGATATTTGTAAATGCGGACCAACAAGTATCTGCTAAGTAGAAAAACGGTTTTCCGTCTTTGAGAAAGTTTTTATGATCGTTTGTAATCGTCAACATGAAAAGCTCCCTTTTTCCTTTCTTTTTGAACTCTTTCAATAGCATCGTACCATCTTTCCATCCGCACTCTCCATAGTTCATTGGACATTCGAGGCACATATTCAATGTAATCTCGATGGACAAAAAGACGTTCTTTCGAATACAGACCTGCACTCATCCCCGCAAGATATGCAACACCAATTGCGGAAAGTTCTTCTTGTTTGCTGACACGAACAGTACTGCGTGCCATATCTGATAAAAACTGCATCAAATATTTATTTTTAGTTGGTCCACCATCTACTTTCACTTCCCGTAAAGGTAAATGACTATCACTTGCCATTGCATTAAGAATTTCTACAATTTGATAATCAATACTTTCTAATCCTGCTTTAACTAATTCTTTTTTTGTGGTTGTGCGACTCATTCCTGTTAACATTGCTCTTGCATTTTCGTTCCAATAAGGGGCTGACAAGCCCGAAAAAGCTGGAACTAAAATTGTTTCGTCATGAGGATTTGCTTCCAATGCGTATTGTTCAGATTGGGCACTGTTATCAATAAGTCCCAAATCATCTAACATCCAAGTAATCACTGCTCCACTATAGTTAATGTTTCCTTCAAAAACATAATTTGTTTGACCGTCGATTTGCCAAGCTAGGGAGGTTGTTAATCCTTGTTTACTTTCTTGATACTCACTTCCGATATTCATCATGATCGAGCTTCCCGTACCAAAAGTTGTTTTTACATTTCCTTTTTCATGACACCCTTGTCCAAATAAAGCCGCATGAGAATCTCCCATTACGGCATGAATTGAAACAGAATGAGGTAATACGCCATCTAAATCCGTCATGCCAAAATTGGCATTAGAATCACAAACTTCTGGTAACCATTTTGGATCGATTCCAAAACGTTGACATAATGAATCGGACCATTGCAGCTTATGAATATCAAACAATTGTGTTCTAGAGGCATTTGATACATCTGTCTTGAATTGACCTGTCAGTTTATAGACAACCCAAGTATCTATTGTTCCAAAATGAAGATCCTCTCGATTTTGAAGATCTAATGTATCTAAATACCATCGTATTTTACTAGCCGGGAAATATGCCGAAAGCACTAGCCCACTTGTTTTGCGAACTTGTTCTGCCTCCTCTTCACTGAAGTTTAGATTTTCCAAAGTCGAAGCAGATCGGCTGCATTGCCAAACGATTGCATCGGCTAAAGGCGTTCCTTGTCCATCAAAGAGAACAGTTGTTTCTCGTTGGTTAGAAATACCAATTGTCACAATATTTTCCGGATCAATTTTTGCTTTTTCGATCACATTTCGGCTTGATTCGATGACGTTATGATAGATCTCCTCTAAGTTATGAGAAACATAACCATTCTCATCAATCAGTTGTTTATGTTTACAATCTGCACGGGCGATGATTTGACCCTCTTGATCAAAAAGAACAGCTTTTGTCCCTTGAGTACTTTGATCAATGCCTAATACGTATTTCATAACGCATTTCTCACTGCCTTTTCAATGCCATCTGCATCTAAGCCATAATATTGAAATACCTCTTTATTCGTTCCTGAAATCAAATGTTCATCTGGCAAATAAATTTCAATCAGCTTTTTTGGTAAATGATGGCAAAGTGTTTGCGCCACGCGACTTCCCAGTCCACCATATTGCGAATGTTCTTCTACAGACACCACTAAATCAACATCTTTAGCTTGTTCAAGGAGTGTTGCTTCATCAAATGGTTTCAAACAATACATATCGATGACACCTGTGGAAATTCCGTCTTTGTTTAAACGCGCCGCTGCTTCTTTCGCATAGAAAACCATTTCGCCATTTGCGACAATTAAAACTTTACTTCCCGAACAAAGAACATTCGCTTTGTTAAGAACAAAATCAAGATTTCCTTCATATACATCTGGAGAAGCACTACGTGATACACGAATATACGCAGGTTGATCATCTTTGAGCAATTCTTGCACTAAACAACGAGTTAATTGAGCATCACTTGGGCTATAAACACGCATTCCTGTTAACGCACCCATTGCTGCATAATCTTGGCAAGAATGGTGCGTCATTCCTAGTGCACCATAGCTGACACCACCAGAAATCCCAATGAGTTTTACATTCGTTTGCGAGTAGGCAACATCGACTTTACATTGTTCATAACTGCGCGTCGTTAAAAAACTAGCTGGAGAAGCGGCAAACACTTGTTTATGACAAGAAGCAAGACCTGCAGCAATACCAACAAGGTTTTGTTCCGCAATCCCCACTTCAACAAATTGATTTGGATATGCATTTGCAAATGGAGTTAAACTTGCCGATCCACGCGAGTCGGAACAAGCCACGAACAGATTGGCATTATTTTGGGCTTCTTCGATTAATACATCACAGATGACTTGACGATTGCTTTGCGTACTCATGCTAATACCTCCTCAATTTCGGACATTGCTTGTTTATATTCTTCTTCACTCATTACTCCATGGTGCCATTTCACCTGATTTTCCATAAAGGAAACGCCTTTTCCTTTCACAGTATGAGCAATGACTAAAGTTGGTTTTCCTTTTACTGTTCTTGCTTTTTGATAAGCAGAAACTAGTTGACCGCAATCATTTCCATCTTGGACTTCGATTACATTCCAACCAAATGCAACAGCTTTATCGTGAACGGATGCAGTAGACATTACTTCATCCGTTGTTCCAGAAATCTGTAATCCATTTAAATCAAGTGTTGCGCAAAGATTATCGAGTTTATATTGGCTTGCCGCCATAAACGCTTCCCAGTTAGATCCTTCTGCCAGTTCTCCATCGCCCAAAACAACATAAGTGCGAAAATCTTTACGATCTCTTTTTGCTGCAATCGCCATCCCAACGGCAATAGATAAACCATGGCCAAGAGATCCAGAATTGATTTCAACCCCATTTATATCCGTGTTTGGATGTCCGATAAATGCAGATTGATACTGAGAGAATGTTTCAATCGCTTCACGACGATCAAAAAAACCTTTCATTCCTAGAACTGCATACAGTGCATCCGCACAATGACCTTTACTTAATAAGAAGCGATCTCGGTTATCATCTTTAAAATTTTCTGGTGTCACATTCATTTCCGCATTATAAAGAACATTTAAAATATCAATGACAGACAAATCCCCACCAATGTGTCCTGCCTTGGACAGCCACATCATTTCAAGAATATCTTTTCTGAGCTCATAGCTTTTTCTTGTCAATTCATTCATTTTCAATCCCTCTTTTATGCTTTATTCGCCACGGATATATGCACGAATTTCTTCTTCATTATCATCATAGAGATCAGCTTGAACGCCGATGTATTTACATGCTTCATATAAAACTGGAACAACATCCTTATGAATACCCACACAATGATGGATATAAGGGCCTTCTACGATTTTTGCTTCAAGACGTTTCCAATTTTTTACCTCAACCCACATGTACGTGCCTTTTGTATAAGGACCTTCAATCCCTTTAGCATTCCCCATTAACATGGAATATTCTCCATTATCGCCATCAAAGCGACATAGTGTTAATTCACCCAATTTTGCTGGTGCTTCAACAGCTCCTGGATGATCAAACGCGAGTGGGTATCCGATTGTAGGTTTACAAGAAGCACAAGAAATTGGCCATGGCCCACAATGCTGTAATAATTCACCGTTTTCATTATCTGGATGACGAACTGTCCAATCCGCAAAAAACGTCCGGTTATCGTTCATCCCCGCAGCTTCTGCCATGATCGCTGTAATTGCACCATGGATATCCGTTTCACAAACAACAGGGAATCCTTCTTCATTTAATAAGCTATTTGCGGCACATGGCATGATCCCGATCTCTTGTTGTAACGCATTCCAACACTGAATTGCGCCTGCACAACAGCCATATTGATCTGCTAGATGACGGATAGCCCATTTTAAACGTGCGATTTGTTCTAATGCTTCATCTTTCACTTGAACACAAAAATGGTCACGGCAGTATTCAATGATTTGATCCACTTCCTCTTGATCGGCTTTTTTCATCGTTGCTGTCAATTCTGCTAGTGGAATTGGTGAAAGTTGAATATTAAATCTTTCGAGTAATTCCCCTTCATTACACATCGTGCTCCAAAAATCGAATGGTCTTGGTCCAATTTGTAAAATACGAATATTACGGAACGCTTTAACTACGTTACAAACTGCTAAGAAATTTTTGATTCCCCGCTCAAATTCCGGATTCTCTAAATTGCAGTTGCAAAGATAAGTGAATGGCACTTTGAAGCGACGTAAAACTTTTCCAGTAGCAAACAACCCACATTGGCTATCTCGTAAGCGAATTCCTTTTTCATCCGGACGTTCATCGCGTGGTCCCCAAAGAAGCACAGGAACATTCAATTCTTTCGCTAATCTTGCCACCTCATATTCCGTTCCAAAATTGCCATGAGGAAAGAACAAACCATCAATTTTTTCTTCTTTAAACTTTTGCGCAATCGCAATTCGATCTTGATCATCATGGAGTAGTCCATCACTTGCGATATCATCAATGTCGACAAATTCAACTCCTAATTCCTGAAGACGATTTCGCGTTTTATTCGCGTATTCTTCCGCTGCTGGTGCGGAAAAAATTGAACGTCTTGTTGGAGCAAGTCCAATTCTTACAACTGCATGTTTCATCTTGGTTGTTTCCTTTCTTTTGAATAAATTCAATTTATTGTTCAATAATGTTTCGATATTTCTTTTTTTTATTTGCGATTTGAATACTGCTCTTCTATGATTTTCATGACATTAACCCACATTCATCTGAAAATAAGGAGTAATTTTCATGCGCGTCACTGCTAAACAAATTGCAAATAAACTTGGAGTTTCTGCTGCAGCGGTCTCTATGGCCTTGAATAACAAAGACGGCGTTAGCGATGTACTGCGGCATACTATAATCAATACAGCACGTGAAATGGGATATGACTTTTCGAGAATCGAAGCTAAACACAATCCATCAAAATCAATTGCTCTAGTCTTTTGTTACAAAAATTTCATTTTTGATCCGCCTTTTTTTAACGAGCTTGTCAAAAACCTGGAATTTGAACTTAAGAAATGTGGTTATAATTTGATCACCCATCGAATTCATGACGACGATAATCTTGAGTATGAAATTAAAGTGATTAATCAACTTCGTTACGCAGGAATTTTTCTTTTAGGAACCACGTTATCCTTACATGAACTAGAACCATTTTTAACCATCAAAGAGCCTATGGTTTTGTTAGATACATTTTTTTCTAGCATCGATTTGAATAGCGTGACAATCAACAATACTGCGATTGCTTTTAGTGCGACTGATTATTTGATCACAAAGCAACATTGCCAACCTGGCTATCTACAATCTTGCCAGCAGATTGTCAATTTCGAAGAACGCTCTTCTGGTTTCTATCAATGCATACGCAAACATCACTTTTCTCCCTCACAAAGCATCGTTCATTCGTTATCACCCACTATTGAAGGTGCTTATACTGATATGTTGAAATTGATCGATCAAAAAGCTCCACTTGCCTCTTGTTATTTCGCGGATAATGATGCGATTGCCATCGGAGCAATCAAAGCTTTTAAGGAACGTGGCTATCAAATCCCTGATGACATTGCGATCATAGGAATGGATAATTTACCAATTTCCTCTTTAATTGATCCTTCTTTAACGACATATCAAATTCCTAAAAACCACATGGCTTCTGTATCCGTTCAAATCTTGTTAAATCTAATACAAACCCATGACAAGAACACCACACGCGTCATGATTAATGGTCATTTGATTCGAAGGGAGTCTGCTTAGCCTTCCTTTCCCTTAAAAAAGGTAAAAGAAAACCCGAATCGACATAAAAACGCAATTATCTTGCTTTTTATGAGATTCGGGTGATGCCTTTTCAGTTACATTCCTTCACTCGCAATCATTCGATTGAGATGGATTAATAAGTAGAGCAATTCATCTTTAGAAGGTTCTACTTTTAACGCTGCTGTAATATATATTTTTAATTTATTTAATGTAGATTGAAGTCTAAGATTAGTCGCATAGACTTTATCAAACATCTTGGCATTTTCCACACTTGTTTTATTCAACGTATTGGTTCTTTTTAACAAATATTTCAAATGGGTAACAAAACGTGAATAGTTATATTCCTCACGGTCGATAATCATATTCAATTCACTTTCAATGATATCGGTAATGTCCTCAACAAAACGGTCAATTTCATTTCGTTCTGGATTTTTCACATCTTGACTCGCATTCACAAAGTGAAGGGCAATTGTCGCAGCTTCGCTTCGAGGAAGCTTTACTTCCGTTTTTTTACGAATCATATCTACAGCCCACATGCCCATTTTGTACTCTTTTTCATACATATGCGGTATTTCATGACTCATTGGGTTACTGAGAATCAGCCCCTTTTTCGTATTCTCTATCGCAAAATGAATATGATCACAAAGAGAGAACAGGAAGGAAGGTTTTACTTCCATTTTTAAATACTGTTGTCCTTTTTGTACAATCAAGCGGGTGATTTCAAGAACCTCTTCAGGAACTTCATCAAGTAATGAGACATAATGAGCAGATATGTTATAGAAAGTCTGATCAATATCTTTCAAAGCCACTTCGTGAGGCGTCTTTTCAAAACCAACACCCTTACCCATTACGATTACTTCGAATCCATTGTCATCTAAACAAACCGCAACGTTATTGTTAATATTGCGAATTGCTTTCATGTTCTTACACTCCTTCTATATTGAGATCATCTACAGGATACCGACTTGAGAAAGCGCTGTCAATGCATTATCTTAAGTTGATCAACTTAATTATTCACTATAATTTATGCTTTACTTAATTTTTTACTTAATTTTTGCCTTGAATACAATTTCAAACAAATCTAATTTGCCATCTTCTGCAGTTTCAAAATAGACTTCTGCTTTTGATTTAGAATATGGTTGATCTGCCCAGAACACAACAGGAATTGGGCTTGCTTGAATTTGAATGCTCGCAAACGGCTCGGCAGTTGGCGTGGCTTTTATGTACAATTTAGATTTTTGATTTGCTCGTACTTTCACACCGATATATGTATCCTGTTGCATTTCAAAATAACGATAACCAACTTGAGTCCCTTTAGCAAAACAAGAAACATAGCCTATTTTGTTTTCAAGGAGAATTTGAGGCCGGCTCAAATCTTTAAATTTTTCATCTTGTCTTCCAGCGCCATTCGGACCAACTAAATAACAAGTAATGTAGGCTGGATAACTTTGCGTCGTTGGAAGTGGTTTGCCATATAAGCCTTGACTCGTCATCATCGCCTGATCAAATGTTCCGTCAGGATTACGGTATAGTCTTTCTGCGACTCCTTGTCGCTGATATTGCGTATCTTTCGTATGACGATGGCCAAAAACATAAAAATCATTTCCTATTTTTTCAATAGATCCATGGTTGTTTCCATAATCGAATTGAGGTTCTTCACTAACCCCTAGATTTCCGTTGGAATGTAACACACCTTTATATTCGAAACCACGATCAGGATAGCGCGACATTGCATAGCAGAGTTCATGACCATTCGAGCTAGAATAAATCGCATAATACCAGCCATCGAATTTTCTCATTGATGAAGCCTCAAAAAACTCATGTCCTTCAAAACCAGTTCCTGGAGCATTCGATTCTCCTGGAAGTAGAGGTTTTGGATTCCCTTTAATCGTCAGCATATCTTCTTCAAGCTCAGCAACCATACTTCCCTTTGTATTTATAGCAAGTTCTTCTTTAATTCCCTCTGCTTTCATCTTCGCTTGAATCCGTTTGGCTACTTCTTGTGTAAAAGAGAATCCAGAATAGAGATAAATCTTTTCATCATCATCTTTAAAAACCCCTGGATCGAAACAATTCGTATCCCCTTCGCGATCGGACCATTCGGTTCCATCTGGATAATGTACGGTTCCGTAATATGTAAATGGTCCTTCAGGACAATCAGCGCTTGCAACAGATATATATTTAGAATCATCCAACCCATAATACAAATAATACTTACCTTTGTTTTCAACCACGTCTGGTGCGAACATTCTGCGTTTTTTTGTTTCATTGTGTGGATCATCTTTGGCATCATACGACATACCATGGCAAGTCCAATCAGACAAATCTTCTAATGGTGCCGACCATACAGTATAGTGAGCTTCACAATAATTATCCCCACCATATCGATCGTGCGAGCCGTAGATATAGAGTCGATCATTAAAAATATGCGGTTCACCATCTGGAACAAATTCCCATGATGGTAAATATGGATTATAAATTGGATTCATCACAATATTTTTTCCCCTGTTACACATTTTCTTTCATCCACTTCAATCGCTTTATCATAGCCTGCTGTCATAACGACCATTGTAATTAAATTGTAACCTGCTTCTTCCATTGCTTCTTTATCCACTTGAACCAATGGTTCGCCTGCTTTAACTTTATCTCCTTGGCTGACGAAAATTTCAAATCCTTTTCCATTCAAATTAACAGTCTCCAGGCCAATATGGACTAAACACTCCACTCCATCTTTATTTTTAATTCCCACTGCATGTCCTGTTGGAAACATCGTGACAATTCTGCCAGAAATTGGAGCACAAATTGTATTGGATGAAGGTTTAACTGCAAATCCATCTCCCATAAGTTTCATAGAAAACGTTGGATCTGGTACTTGTTCGATTGGAACTAAAGTTCCATCCACAGGACTAACCACTTTGAATTCTTCTTTTTTAAAAAAATTAAACATAAGTTTTTACCTTCCTTGTCGTTGTTCGATTGTTGGTCTCAAAAATGATTGTTCATTTTTCTTTCTATTTGTTGAAGGGTGAATCCTCGTGCGGTGCTGGAACTCCTTTAGAGCATTCTCCATACATATTTTCCGGACGATCGATATAAGGTGTTAACCATTCTTCACATAAATCAAACCATGTTTTGACATGACTGTTTATATGGGAATCTTTCCGTGCTGTTGTGCGATCAGAAAGAGCAAGTCCGTGTTCCCCTCGCTCATAAATATGCAATTCAAATGGAATGTTTTCTTTTTCCAAACCACATGCTACTTCAAGTGCTTGAGCAACCGGAACCAACTGATCTTCACCCGTGTGCCAAATAAACATCGGTGGAGTGGTCTTTTGATTAAAGTATTGAACAGGATCGAATGCTTTCACCACTTCTTCATCTGGCTGATCACTACCAAATACACGTTCATTACTCGTCAGACCATTTTCAGTTCCTCCAAATCCCTTATCTCCTGGTTTGGAAACTGGGAACTGGGTTGCGCCATAGCAGTCGATACACAAATCGACTTTTCTTTGTTCTGGGGTTGTATTTGTTGCCTCATTAAGCCATTCCTGATGCCATCTTGAAGCAGCACTTAGAGCCAAATGGCCACCCGCTGAGAATCCACAAACGATTACGTTACTCAAATCAATATATTCTTCATCGCCATGTTTTCTTAACCACGCAATCGCTTGCATTGCATCAATCAAAGCTTGATGTGGCACATTTTGTACGCGATCGTAGCTTGTATACCAAAGAACTGCCGCATGCAAGCCAATGGAATTGAATTTCAAAGCAATCGGTTCTGCTTCACGATCAGAGGTGAACGCATATCCACCACCTGGGATGACTAAGACAACTGGCCGTTTTTTGTTTATATTATATTCTTTTGAATTCCACAAAAAGTAAGTTTCTAAATACGCAGTATCGTTAAGCACAATATTTTCATGTTTCATTTGCATTATCCTCCTATTCACTTATTCAACCGCAAAAATTGCAATTTCATCTTGGATTCCTACTGGATCCAATGCGATGAATTGCGAGAACGAATCTCGTTGTGCTCTCGCTAGAGTATTGATCACATCAATTCGAATATGATTGATGCCTTGTTTTGCACTCTGAGAAAGATCAAATGTATAGGGTGGAACAATTTTCGTATCGACTTGTTGACCATTCATCCAAATATCGACAATTTCACTAACCTCTCGTAGATCGATCGCAATATTCGTCTGATCTAAATCTAGATCAAATTCATAGCGGATTGTCCCTGAAAAGTTTTGTAGAAGTTTAGACAAATCTTTCAATCCATTCTCTATTGTTAAAGTTGTAAATTCACATTCGGTATACGCTTTTGTTTTGATCTGCAGATTTTGAACTTGAACATCTATCTGATCTTTCAACTTTCCTGCTTTTTGTTCAAAATTTGTATTCTCCATCGTTGCCAATACCACCAATCCATACGGATCAACATGCAACTGGACGATTTGAATTCCTCCTTGTTGTGTTGATTGAATTGGATATATTTTATTGTTCATCGCATCATATTGAACTAAAGGTTTAATTGTTGAAATTTGAATGGTGCAATCGATCGGTTGATCTAGGCTTGTATTTTGGAATACATACAAATCTCCATCTTCTTGCACTTGATGCATAAAACTTAAATGGTAATTTGGTTGATCCAATTTAACTTCTTTATAGTTCTCAAATTCTGTTGCTAGTGTGTTTAAATCTTCTTTTTTAACTCGACGAACTAAATGCCGGTTGGTTGAAAGCCATTGTTTGATTTGAGGCGAATGTCCATCACAATCCAAAACGAGTAGCACGTCATAGTCATAGCCATTGATTGTATAGATGTTGTTTTGCACTTTTGCCTGGAACAAGTGCTGTTCGCTAATAATATCAGCGCCAATTTGATTGTTTTCTAAGACTTTAAGCACAGTATCCAACTGCATCGTTTCGCCATTCCATTCCGCATCTGCCGTATATAAAACCCCTACTTTGGCATAAGAGTAGCCCGTGCTCATTAAAGCGCATAAACGAGAGGCATATTCACTCCATTTATGGAAATACGGATATTGCGGGTTGTTTCCTTGTGCATAAAAATGAGGTGGGCAATCCCAATCCGGGAATGCTTTAGGATCAAATGCATGAGGAACAATCCAATTCACGCCATGAACGATCATGTGATCCGTAATCCATTTCATCATTTTCAAACCTTCAACCCAGCCATAAGCGCCAAAGGCTTCACACATTAAACGCTTGTTCTTTCTTGGATCCAATTTAGCGCAACTTGCTCCAAGCTTTAATAATGTGTAGTGATAAAAACTACCATTAGCTCCACCTGTCGCAAATGAAGTATGTTGATAATCCATTCCCGGCACGATTTGACCGCCAATAATATCCACACCCGCATAACTTTGACCTGATTGTGCTTTAAAGAAATGACCTGGTCCATAACCCAATCGCTGATGTGCATGATTATCTTCAATTACATGGCCGATATAATCAACATGATGTTGCGAACACCAGTTGCCAATTCGTTGGCTAAAGTGTTGCGCATATAGATCAGTCACAACATCCATATAAAGAGCTCGATTGATTCCAACTTTTTTGCCTTTTCCAAAAAACAAATCAATTAAATCTTCCCACGCAAATCCTCTATGCATCAATTCTTGTTCAACCAGGTCGTTCCATGGCAAAGGCATATCAGTTCGGCCTATGATGTTTTCATTTCCTTTTGCATTTCCAAAACGAGGCTCATCACTGAAGAATCCTTCAATTGTTTTTCCAAATTCATGCCCATAGCGCTTGAAGTGAGGTTCATAAACTTCTTGAATCAAACAATCCACTGCGTCAGGATTCATCATATCCAAATGATCTTTTGTAGCATCTTCTAATCCTGCAAATGTACGAAAGAAAATAAACAAACTCACTTCACTTGCCGAATCGACATCCAACGTCAGTAAACCATTGTCGACTTGATCCGTAACATCCATTACAGAGGTTGGATCATATGCACCAGATTTAGAAACATCATGGCGTGTCTGTAACACTTTAAATAAAGTATCATTAACATGGCGTTTATCTTTCATCATCGTTCTGCCATCGACAAAAGGCTCAATAAATACTTGAGAATGATTCATACTGACTTTGAAATCCAAGCGTCTCATAGCCAAATATTGCTTTTTATATCGATCTGGAACTTTATGGTTCGCACTTCCTGTTGGAAATGTCACATCATCTAAAATCCAAAATGTCATTCCTTTTTGTTTTGCTTGTTCTAGGATAAAATCTACAGTTTTCCACCAACCCTCGCCGACAAAATCCGGGTGAGGCCGTGATTCAATGCAAAAATGATTGATCTTTTGTTCTTGCATCTTGATCAAATAGTCTTCAAGTACTTCTTTTGATTCACCATGTTGCCAAAAGAACGGGTAAATATTGGAAGGATTTGTTTGATTCAAGTTCTGTTGGATTGATTTCACGTTATTGTCCCTTCTTTCTGAATGGAAAATAAGGTTCAAGAAAATTCTCGAACCTTATTTCTATTTAAATCGATTTAAGCTGCCGCTTTTTTGTTTCTTTTGAAAGAGATTTTTTTGCCGTCATCAACAAAACCGATAACCAAACCTACAGCTAATGCAACAACGAAAGCAACTGCACAAGCGATTGCGGCGTTAATGAAGTTAGAACCAGGTCCACCAGCGTATTGTAAAATAGTCAAGAAATTAGATGCACCTAATGTGTAAACTGCAACACCCATTAAGCCACCAACTAATCCGCCAGCAAAACCACCAACAATTTGGCAAATCATCGCTTTTTTATTGACTAATAATTCAGTGAATAATGTTGGTTCAGAAATACCACCAACGATAAGTGTAATTGCATTCCCTGCAGCCATTTCTTTTTGTTGACCTTTAGTTCGTAAGAAGAAGGCAACTGTCATTCCCATTAAAGCGTAGTTAGCGATATTTGATCCTGCCAAAACAACTGGATCAAATCCCAAAGTTGAAATATTAATTAAAGCAATTTGAATCACTGCGATATGCATTCCAGTAGCAACCATAAATGGCCAGAATGCAGCAATAAGAGCAACAGCAAGTGGGCCAGCAGCAGAATATAGCCAAGAAATTAATGAAGAAAGACCCATACCAATAATGTTACCAATTGGCGCTAATGCACAAAGCATTAATGGTACCATTACAACTAAAGTGCAGAATGGAGTACCAATAACTTTGATGCTTTTGAACATGTGTTTTTGGAAGAAACCAAATACATATTTGAAAACCCAAATTGTGATAAGCGTTGGCAAAATGCTATTTGCATAGTTGTTTAACTGCATTGGGATTAATCCAAATACTTTAAATGGTTCTCCCGTAGTTACGATATTGATAATGTTTGGATCAACAAGCAACAACCCCAGTAACAAAGCGAGAGCAATATTAGTATTTAATTTTTTTGCACATCCATAAGCCGCAAAGACTGGCATAAAGTAAAGTCCGGCATTTCCGACAATATAAAGTGTTTGCATTAAAGGATGCGTTTCCGGTAAGACATTCATTAACGATGGTCCAAGGATAGCGTAGAACATCTTAAAGAACCCTGCACCCATCATGATTGGTAACAATGGCGCAATAGATCCAGAAACATAGTCCAGCACTTTATTTGGAATTTGTTTTAACGTTAATTTTTCTTTTGGAGCATCTAAATTTTCATCGATAGCATCAGCAAGACCTACTCCAGCAACCGAGCAGAATTCTGGATATACATCAGATACATGTTGACCAATGATGATCTGAAATTGTTCTCCAGAGAATTGTGCACCTAACGCACCTTCAATTTTTTTCACCGCATCGATATCGACTAAACTTTTATCTTTTAAATTCAGGCGAAGACGAGTCATGCAATGAACAGCAGAGACAATATTGTCTTTACCACCAACGTTAGCAATGATTTGATTGCTAAACTCAGTATATTTACCCATATTTTCCTCTTTCTAATTTCCAGCCCATGTTGGGCAATTATATTTTTATTTCATTCTTTAGAACAATTTGCTTAAAAAAGTTTTTATCGTTCTCGCTGGCGCCTTGCAATCCTGGATAAAAATAAAAACCTGATCTTTGTTGAAAGCACAGTTATTCTGTCCCTTTCAACAAAAATCAGGTTAAGCCTTTTCGTTACAATCCTGTTTTATTGAATAAAATAATAAATCATTTTTAAATCTCTTCAGCAACGCTCAGAAGTAACTAACAAGCTAGCCTTCCGCATTTCATTCTTGAAGACACATTTAGAATATCTATTTACGAAAGCGTTGTCAATATCCATTTAAACAAATATTTTTGATTCTGCTTTGGCCGCAAAGTGTAAAGAGGTGACAAGTTTGTACTACCTCTCTCCACAACGCCTACATAGGAGTATGTTAAAGTTCAAGCTATTTACCAGTTCTCACTAAATCGTATTCAAGAGGATTGTTCAAACCAGGTCTATCCTCTTTTCTTTTCTCCTACCTATTCAACGTCAAAAAAATCCTAGACAATCAAGAACACCACTTCTTCATTGTTCTAGGATTCATTTTTGTTTTCTATTTATTGAGCTTGAAAATCTGTGCGCATTAAATTCAAATCCACATGATGATCATCAATTCCCGGAATTTCTCCTGTATCTGAATATTGCCAAATATCTAAATCACAATACTGCGGTGATTCAGTTTCGTATTCTGCATACCAAATTGGCCATCGTTCGGTGAGTCCCGCACTTTCATAGATCGGATACAATTGTGGATTTGCATAAAGCATCCCTTTGTATCCATTCTGTTCAATATGCTCTAAAAATCTTTGCGCTTGTAAAATGAGTTCTTCATTACTTAAATTATGACCTCGCGCCTCTGGATCTGCTGGTAATTCAAAATCATAAACAATCGGCAATTCTAAAGGCATGCCTTGTAGTTTGGATAACACATAATCTGCTTCTTCGATCACTTCTTGTTCGGTTACTGCTTGAGAAAAGAAATAGACCCCAACATCCATCCCGACGGATTTTGCGCCATTTAAATTTGCGGCAAATGTTTCATCTTCATAGATTTCACCTGTCACATACCCACGCGCACCTACACGAATAAACGCATATTCAACTTGTGCTTCTTTAACCGTTTGCCAATCAATCACTTTTTGAAATTGCGATACATCAATTCCAAAGCGCGTTAACTTAGCGAGATCTTCTGTTGAACAAGCTTTTTGATATCCTGCTTCGACAAGGGATTGTTGTTGTTGTTCTGATTGCGGAAGTTGGGCTGGTTCATGTTTCAAATCAAACACCCATCCCACTGCAGAAAACAAACCATAAAGCATAAAAACAGGGATACTCATCACCAGCAACAATCGTCCAATTTTGATATTTCTTCTTTTTTTACGTCTACGTTTAGACTTTGCCATTTAAGTTCTCCTGTCTTTTAAATTTCAAAACTTTGTTTTCGAACACAATTATGGATATTTTAGCCGATTTAAATTCAATCACAAAGTTCATCTCGCCTAAAACCTCAGACAAATCGACAAATCAAAACGAAATATAATCCCTATAGTCTTCATAATAATCAAAAGCACATCGACTCCATCTTCAACTCGAGATCTCATTTAACTTCATTATTGGTATTGACAACCCCTATTAAAAAGATGTATCATGCCTGCAGTTAGATTAGACTAACTGCTAAACTTAAAAACGAGGTGATGATTGTGAAATTAATAGATGCTATTGAAGGTCAGGAATATGTAATTCAAGATATCGAAACAGATGATGAAGAATTAGATGCTTTCCTATTTTCCTTAGGATGTTATAGTGGCGAAACAATAACAGTTGTATCCCATATCAAAAGTGGATGCGTAGTTTCTATTAAAGACGCTCGTTATACAATCGACAACCAACTTGCCGATGCAATTGTGATTTAATCACAATTATTTTTTTGGCCATTAAGTTAGTCATAACTAACAAGAGAAATGAGGAGGGGCAACATGAGAATTGCACTTACTGGCAACCCAAACTCAGGAAAAACCACAATGTACAATGCCTTAACCGGCAGTAACGAAAAAGTGGGAAACTGGGCTGGAGTCACTGTTTCAAAGAAAGAACAAAAAATTAAAAACGCTTATTGTAACAACCAAGAATTAATCGCTGTCGATTTACCTGGAGCATATTCAATGTCTCCATTCACAAGCGAAGAAAGCATCACGAGTACTTATGTCAAAAAAGAAAATCCTGATGTCATTATCAATATCGTAGATGCAACGAATTTAAGTCGAAGTCTATTTTTCACAACCCAATTATTAGAACTGGGCATCCCTATGGTTGTCGCATTAAACAAAAGTGATATCAATTCCAAGAAAGAGACAACAATCAATGTTGCAGAATTATCTAAACAATTAGGGTGTCCTGTCATTGAAACGATCTCTACGTCCAAGCAAGGTTTAAATGAGTTGATTCAAGCTGCTACAAAACAATCCACTCAAAAACAAACAGCTCCCTTTCATCAAAAAGAAATTGATTTAACGAATAAAAACGAAGTCGAAAACGCAGACCGAGAACGGTTTTCTTTTGTAAATGATATCGTCAAGAAAGTCGAACACCGAAAGATTCAAACAAAAGATAAAAACATCAACGATAAAATCGATGCGATCTTAACGAATAAATGGCTCGGTATTCCAATCTTCGCTGTTGTAATGTATCTCGTTTTTGAAATCTCTCAAGTTTGGATTGGTACTCCAATCGCTGATTGGCTAGTTGCCTATTTAGAAATGTTCCAAGCTTGGGTTGGTGACTTACTGGCCAATGCAAATCCATTATTATCCGCATTATTAGTGGACGGTATTATCGGTGGTGTAATTGCCGTTATTGGATTCTTACCTCTTGTTATGGTGATGTATTTCTTAATCGCTCTTCTTGAAGATTGCGGTTATATGTCAAGAGTTGCGGTTGTCCTCGATCCAATCTTCAAAAAAGTTGGATTATCCGGTAAATCCGTTATTCCTTTCGTCATTTCAATTGGTTGTGCTGTTCCTGGAATTATGGCCAGCCGTACCATTCGTAACGAAAGAGAACGTCGAGCGACAGCAATGTTAGCCCCATTTATGCCTTGTGGAGCAAAAATCCCTGTCATTTCCCTATTTGCCGGTGCCTTCTTCAATAATGCCGGTTGGGTAAGTACACTCATGTATTTCACTGGGATTGTTCTCATTTTCCTTGGGGCATTATTAATCAATAAGATCACAGGATATAAAGCAAGAAAATCTTTCTTTATTATCGAGCTTCCTGACTATAAAATCCCTTCTTTATGGCAAGCTTTTAAATCCATGTGTAACCGTGGATGGGCCTATATCGTAAAAGCCGCGACCATCATCTTATTGTGTAATACTGCCGTGCAAATTATGCAGACATTTACTTGGAGCTTCACCGTAGCTGAAACTGCAGATGCTTCTATTCTTGCTACAATTGCTACTCCATTCTCTTATCTCTTATTCCCAATTGTTGGCGTATTAAGCTGGCAACTTGCTGCAGCTGCAGTAACTGGATTTATCGCAAAAGAAAATGTTGTAGGGACTTTAGCCGTATGCTTTGTCGGTCTAGAAAACTTAATTGATACAGAAGAACTTGTTTTAATGCAAGGTGCTGGTCAAGAAGTTGCGGGTATTATTGCCATCACAAAAATAGCCGCATTAGCTTACTTAATGTTCAACTTATACACACCACCATGCTTTGCAGCAATCGGTGCGATGAGATCCGAAATGAAAAGCTCTAAATGGGTTTGGGGCGGAATCGGATTACAATTCGGTGTTGGATATACAGTTGCTTATTTCGTTTATACAATCGGAACCTTATTCACTGCTCCAGAAACATTAAACACAGTAGGTGCTTTAGTTGGTTTATTCATCGTTGCTATTTTTGTCATCACTATTTCCGTGTTGATTAAAAATGCGAACAAAAAAGTAAAAGAAGAATATGCTTTAACAAGCAAATAGGATTGTGACATTATGTTAGAAAATTTAATCATCATCCTGATCGTTGCCGTCATTGTTTGTTCAATTTTGTACTATTTGAACAAAGCAAAAAAGCAAGGACATAAGTGCGTTGGCTGCCCTTATGGCAAACAATGCTCTAAAAAATGTTGTTCTTCAAAACAACAATAATCCCCCAATAAACAATTCCATTTCCATAATCAAACGTTATTTCTACAAGTCAAAATTTATATCTAGTCGTCCGAAGGAGTTTTCTCCTTCGGATTTTTTGATTTCGTAATCAGAAAAATCTTGTTGTAAGTCATGTTTTACTCAGCATGTCAGGCAAGCTAATCATGCGTCATTTAAAACGACAGAAAGAAGCAGCATTAAAAAACAGCGAAGAATCCATCTAAATTCTTCGCTGCACATATTTCCTATACAATACGCTTTAAAAATTTATTCATCACCAAGGGCATTTTTGTTGATACTATTGATTACACTTTGAATGCCACTCCACAAGGTAATGTTATCGCCAAATAGCTCAACAACATTTCCTTGATCAGTAAAAGGAGAATCTTGTAAAACAGACAAATCTTTCATCATTCCGTTACGCACAATGAACTCTACAATTTGGTTTACAAAGTAGATTTGATGGCTGTTCATTTCTCTTTCATCCAAATATTTTGAGAACGCCTCTTTTGCGGCATTCATATCCAAGCCCACAATTTCGCGTACAAATTCACCTAATGGTTTTTCTCCCACTTCGGAATAATAATCTTGTTTGGTCCCGAGCTGATTCCAGATCATGTCTTCGAGTGCATCCATATCCGTTTCATCTAAAGGTTTATTTTCCTTTAGTTTCAAGATCACTGGATTATTTTCCTGATGTTCTTTGATATAGAATTCAAGCTTATCTTTATAATTTTGTAAATCATCATTTTCTAATTCCGATTCATGCCAATCGATCGATAAAATATCGTCCTCATAATCTGTTTCATAAATTCTTCCTTGCTTAGGAATATATTTGATCAAATCACGAAGACTCTTTCGAATGATTTCAAAATCATCCAGGTCACTTTCTTCTACATAATTTGTATGCAAGATTTTCTCTAGAAGTGGTGACTGCGCTTGAATTTCCGGAATATTAGCAACACTCGCAATCCCCTTCACTTTTTTTACCAAATCGGTTTTATGTCTAGAATATTTTTTCTGCATTAAATGAGCCAATTCAATTCCATACATTAATGCATCAAAACGCTCCGCATTGATCTCATCTTCATCCGGTTTAATCAATGGTGCAAGTTCATTTTTTACATCTATACAATTTTCATAAGTCAAACCATTATAGTTTTCTGGCTTCGAATATAAATCTACATATTTGATGTGTTGTCTAACATCAAACTTTTTCTGATCCAATTCTTTTACCTTGTCCACCATTTCTGCAACTAATTGTTGTCTCCATGCTTTGAGCTCTTCGGTTTGATAAGCCAAGTCTTGCAGTTTATAGGCAATTTGGAATTTCAAATCAAAGATTGCTCCCTGTAAAGCGATCGTATTCGCATAGGCTTTACCTTTATTCATTCTGAAAAATTCAAAGTTCCCACAGAAATCAAAGATATAAAACTCTTTTTTATCCTGACCATCGATCAGTCCCGGACATAAGCGCGTTCCTCTTCCGATCATTTGCCAGAATTTTGCTTTACTCATGACCTTTTTAAAGAAGACAAGATTAACGACTTCCGGAACATCAATTCCGGTATCGAGCATATCGACAGAAATTGCAATCTGTGGTAGTTTGTTTGCCTCCGAAAACTCATCAATAGCACTTTGGGCATACTTGATTTGATTGTCGATCACTTTTGCATAACCGAGCAACTCCGGATATTCTTTATTGAATACCTCCAGTATTTTCTCAGCATGCTTATGGTTCTTGGCAAAGATAATCGTCTTTCCTATTTTTTGGCCATAATTGATTTTGATCCCATAATCAAAGAGAATCTTCAATACTTTTCTAATCGTATCTTCATTAAATACCCATGTATTCAATGCAGAAGATTCGATTGATTCCGGCAGATTCCCGTTTTCATCCGTAAAGGTATTTTCATATTCTTCTTGTTCGTCTTCAGACAATTGATCCCAGGCAATACCTTGCGATATAAACTTCAAATTCGTCTCAACTGAAAGGAAATCAACTAAATATCCATCTTTTACCGCTTGGGCAAGTTCATACCCATACGTAGGATCGCCATCATTGAGTTCAAATAAAGAATATGTATTTTTATCAATTTCATCTTTAGGCGTAGCCGTCAGACCGACAATTGGCGCATCAAAATAGTTAAAAATATCTTTGTACTTGTTATAAATCGATCTGTGCGCCTCATCACAAATGATCAAATCAAAGTGACCACAAGTGAATAATTTTTTATCCTCATATTGAACATCATCAATGCATCCAATCATCGTTTGATACGTAGAAAAAACGGCAGACGCATTACAATTTGTCTTATCTTCCACTAAGTTTGTCGTCGATAAGTCGGGAAGCATATTGCCAAAACTTCTTTTTGCTTGGGTAACTAATGAATTTCGGTCCGCCAAGAATAAGATATTCTTGATCCAACCTTCTTTTAAAAGTACATCGACAAGGCCAATGACTGTTCTTGTCTTACCAGAACCCGTTGCCATAACGAGTAATGCTTTTCTTTTATTTTTTTGATCGAAAGTTTCACAAGTCGCACGAATTGCTTCTTCTTGATAGTATCGACCCGCAATATCTTTGTTGATATTGATAAAATTCAAATGAGATCGCGTTCTCATTAAATTGAAATACTTTTCCAAGTCTCTCTTTGAATAAATCGAAGACACTTTTCGTTCTGGATAATGATTATCGATAATTCTTGTCTCGAAACCATTCGTCAAGAAAATAACCGGTCTGCGCCCATATTGTTTTTCTAAAATATCGGCATATAAAGTCGCTTGTTGTCTACCTTTGGAAGGATCTGCGCATGTTCTTTTCGCTTCAACAACTGCTAACGGTTTTTGCATGTCATCATACAAAACA
Organism: Allobaculum stercoricanis DSM 13633; assembly: GCF_000384195.1. GTDB lineage: Bacteria > Bacillota_I > Bacilli_A > Erysipelotrichales > Erysipelotrichaceae > Allobaculum > Allobaculum stercoricanis. Next base: position 1,794,511 of record NZ_KB913034.1, read on the forward strand.
TAATCCGCATATCCTACTCCTGATGAATTTGGCATTCCTGTCAGGCGAACTTCATTGAGCCAGTCTTTATCTTTTACCCATCCCGCATCCATCAGCAATGCATCGATAAATAATTCTCGTGTGCTATATTCAGATAAATCTAGAGGTTTTGTGACATAAGTTTCTTGTTGTTGTGCCCTACGCTTACTCAGTTCTTCTTTTAAAGATTTATTTTCTTCAATCAATGCCTTCAAATCAATTTCCGGATTTGCTTGTGGAACAGCTAGCACATCATCTTGTTCTAGAAGCATTGGATCAAATTCTCGTTCTTCATAATCGCTTCCATAACAATAGGCAATCCAGTCTGTGAAATAGAAGAGGTACTTCAGGCAGACTTCTGCGATTTTTTTAGCCTTTTCTCCACTATTATGAGCCGCATCATTTCCATAGGTACGAATGAATTCCAAACGTCTATATAAATCCCTATCAATAATGTTTCTAAATGAATCACAACTCATTAGAGTATGTAAATTGTCTTTATAAGGAAGTGTTAATTCATCATCAACGGAATACATCCACTTAATCGCTGCTTCCATCGCCCTACGACAATTCATAATGCAAGTATTGCTGTCGATCCTATATGTTTTTTCCGCAACAATCGCTATATCAATAAAACTTTTAAATTCATCTTCTTTTTTCAAGTAATCAAAGTTTGTCATAGTGCACCTCACTTTCCTTATTTATTCACATTTATATCCCATTACATTATATCCTTGAAACGCTAACTTTTGATTTGTAAGTTTCTATAACAAATTCCGCGAATTGATTTTGAAGTTCTATTGGTGGAACAATAATCTTTAATTCACTAAGTATTTTCAGATTTATATTTTTTTGTGCTGACTCTGGAGCTTGTGCTTCAAGTATTTCTTGAAAGAATGAAAACCAAAAATGAATAAATATATTATTAGTTTTCTTATTAGCAATAAAACCCACTACGCTATCAGGAAAACAAGCATCAAATTCCAATATAGCGGTCTTGGCAATATTAGCCGCAATTGTAATACAAAGAGTCCCTTTATCCCACATTTTACTCTGCTTTAAGCCTAGCTCTGAATAGGTAGAATTATATGAAGAAATATATAATTCAGCATTAGCTATATCGCCTGTCTGAATCAATGGATAGTTACCACCTAATAATTTAGGGTCATTCCTTGGTCTGTGTTTAGATACACCACGACCAAACTCACCCAAATCAGGCAAAGTTGCTTCAGGTTGATCATAAGAGTTTAATACCGGATCTCCAAACATCTCGACAAATCGACTCTTAACTAAATTATCCAATTTGGTAAGTTGCTGTTTCCGATCCTCTATAGCATCTTTTGCATATGCCAGAATAGAAGCCACTCTTTTTTGCTCTACTAGTGTAGGAAATGGTACTTCAATATTATCAAAATCTTTTTTTACAATATGCTTCATAGTTGCCCCGTGCATCTTAGACAACATATTTTCAAGATTATATTGAACTGCATAAACAAAATATTGTTTGTCCACCTCAACTTTGTCGAATACCACTTTAAAAATATGCTGATTCAACAAAGCTTTACCTCTATCCCAAATATGCACACCGAGGCTAGCGGACCATGAGATGAGGACATCACCATCATTAATTTCAATTTTTGCTGGGTAGTCCCCTTTATAATAATTCTGTTGATAACTTGTACCCGTCAAATCTTGAATGCGTACGATAGGCAAGCCTTCCTTGCACCAATCGTCAGGTTTGAAAGCATAGCCGTTTATATATGTAGCTATATCACCCAGTCTTTTTGTTTCTACCATTTATCCCCGTAAATCCGAATTCGTTTTTCGATTTTACGCAATGAATTTTTGATGAGACATTTTTACATTTGCTTGATTTACAATTGCATATTGCATGGTTGTATCAATCTGAGAGTGACCCAAGAGTCTTTGTACTTGCTCAATTGGCATACCTTTATCGATTGCTCTTGTTGCCATTGTTCTCCGAAATTTATGAGGGTGTATTTTCCCCATATTTAGCTTTCTTCCAAGTGCGCGAATTCGGATTTCCACTCCACTAATTTTCAATCGTTCATGTGGTGCATCTAATGTGACAAAAAGAGCGGGATTATTATCGTTTCTCTTACTTAAATAATTTAACAAATGAATTTTAGACTTAGCATCGAAATATACTTTGCGTTCTTTATCGCCTTTACCAAATACAACGCATTCTCGTGCTTCAAAATCAACATCAGATATATTCAGATTTACCAACTCACCAACTCGTATCCCTGTAGAATACAGCAAATCAATCATTGCTAGATCTCGAGGACATTGACAGTTATCCCTTATCAATTCAATAGCCTCGTCGGATATAATTTCTTTTACAGGTTGTTTCGTTTTAATTTTGTGAATTCGTCTCATTGGACTTTTTAAAATATAGTCTTCTTCTTCAAGCCACGAAAAAAAACTAGAAATATTTCGTCTTACATTATCCACTGTCGCTTTACTGCAATTATTGATTTTTTGATACTCAACAAGATATCTTCTAATCTCTTCTGTTGTTATCTTTCTCACAGGAGTTTTAATAATTTGAAGCAGTCTAGCTACTGTTGCACTATAGTATTGGATCGTTCGTTCTGAACACCCTTCGATACGTTTTGCATCTAAGAACAGCTGCAAGTATTCATCATTTGATGTTTCTTCTTTTTGTATTGTATTTTCCGAAAATGTCTGAAGTAAAACTTCCTGTAATTTCTTCATCTGTGAAACATTCAAATAATCCGCCATCTCGTTAATAATCATTACAATTTTCTCTTCCATGTTGATACCTCTTCTATCGATATCAACATCCTACACCTATTATTTAAATCACCTTTTTTTCTAAGTAACACTCGAGCAGATATGATGGATTTTCGTAATACATACTGCTGTTATAATCATCAATTTTGTCACTGAGAAAAGAGTTATAAACTTCGATTAGCGCGTCGATCACATCAATTTTTTCGTATTCTGCTACAGCTTTTATCAATCTCTTATATACTTTTCCGATGTCCCAATGGGATGGTATCGAGTATTTGCATTCTTTGACATTATCAAATGTTCCTAAAGGTATTTTTGCTTCTTGAATAAAATCTTCACTTATGCGATCTATATTATCGCTATGGTAAACATCCGCTAGTTCATAAATTTTTGAGATATTTTCTTTGCTCAATGCGTTGACTATATCTTTTCTTCTATTTTTCGTCACTCTAGCTATGTAATCGATCAAGGAGCAGGTAAAGAACAGATCGTTATCTTTTGTAGATTCTCTTCCAATATCTTGCATTACACAACCTCCTCAAACCCTCTATAGTTCAAGCATTTTAATGCTTCTTTCGTACAAAAATTGATTTGATGTGTCGGATACTTAAATTTTGCCAATACCCAGAATTGTTCTCTTGTTATGCTTCCATCCATATAATCGGAGATGTAATTATAAATTTGATCATCGGCCATTGCTCCAATCACAATATCGTATGTATGTGTCTTTCCACTTCTACAATCTATGATGAAATCTAACCATTCATCTGTCATTTCTCGGAATTCTTTTATTCGTAACTTAGAATTCAAGCGAACATCATAAGTGGATACAATTTTTGTATCATAACGTTTAGCCCATCTCTGCGCCTGTTCTTTGATGATGGTGCAATAAAATCCGTTTCCAAAGTCCTTTGTATTTCTTCCAATTCTAATTTCTGGGTTTTTAACTGGAGTATATCCGCCATGGTAAACCGTCATTATCGCCATTGAAATACTCCCTTCATTAGCCAAAATATTCTTGCATCAGACTATCAAAAAGCAATTGTGTTTTATCTAAAGCTGCTTGAATTGCAACTTTTGATTTGTCTACTAGGGCAACAAAGTCTGCAAATTCATTCTGCAATGTAAAAGGCGCAAATGGGACTTCAAAATTTTTAATCTTTGAGAGGCTGAGATTTTTCTGACGAACGCCTTGTCTTTCCTGCAAGAAAATCGGTTTCATAATATCAAACAAATAGTATAACCAAACAACGTTATATCCCTGCTTTGGATTTAAATTTGCACATGCTTGGTTGGAGCTCGAATCCTCAGTTAATATTCCCATTTTTAAGGCTGCCGTATCGTACATTCCAATCATCAAAGTCCCCTTGTTAAATAATTTTGCAGATGATTGTTGCAGTGCTGTCTCAGAAATATGTTCTAATGAATCTGGTAGATATAGTGAGTTTAATTCACCAGCACTATACCAACGAACACTCCCTTCAAAATACTCTAATTTTGCTCTGGTCGGTGTCCCACCACTTGTTAACACACCAATTTCCTCAACTTTTACCAAGTTGCTTTTATTATATTTTGGATCACCAAACATCTCGACAAATCGACTCTTAATTAATTCATCTAACTTTTGAAGCTCATATTGATAAGAAGAAATAATATTTTTCATCACATCAATAATTGATGATATACGTTGTTGTTCTTCTAATGAAATATCTGGCAATTCAAGTGATGAAAGAACATCTATTTTAATCCCTTTGATAGTTGCTCCTCGTGCTTTTGAGTTTAAATACCTGTTTTTTCCTTGAAGAAATTTGCATAAGTATTCTTTATTCCAAATATTTTCGTCAATACCAATAAGCGAAATAATGTCTTGGCTAGTTGACATGTCGACTGTATTAATCGCAACTTTTCCCACCCCGACTCGAGTACCTACCATAACTGAGAACGCCGGGACTATTTTCGCTGCACTTTCCATAATGGCTTTTTCGGTTATCCAATCAACAGCATTTGATTCATCAATATTCCCGCCATTTAGTGCTATTGTTGTAATCCATGGAATCTTACCGTTGAAATATTCTGCATTTCCCTTTGCTGGTGTTCCACCAGATTGAAATTTACATATTTCACCTAATTTAACTCCCATACTTTATCGCCAAAAATCCGAATTTACCATTCAGATTTTTCCTCCTTTCTATCCTTTTAGAAGCGCTTTGAGTTCTTCTAAATTCTTCTCAATTTCTTTGTTTAACGCTTCAATATCTGCAAGAATTTCACTTGTAGGTGGATATTCTACTTTTTCATAAACAACTTCTTTGTATTTATTGATAGAAAGATCGTAGTCATTCTCCACAATTTCTTGTTTATCCACTAAGAAGCTTTGTTCTGTTCTCTTTCGTTCTACTTCTTGATCTAAGTGATTAAATCTTTCGATAATATCTGGAATATCATTTTCATTGACTGGGGATCTCTTATCGTCTAATGAATATCCATCAGCTTTCATATCGTAAAACCAGACTTTGTCTGTTCCACCATGGCCTGTTTTCGTAAAGATTAAAATTCCTGTGGATACTCCGGCATAAGGTTTGAATACCCCAGAAGGCATTGAGATGACTGCTTCTAGTCTATTGTCTTCAATAATGGCTTGTCTGATTTGTTTATGGGCTTTACTGGATCCGAATAATACGCCATCTGGAACAATGCAGGCGCATCGGCCACCAATTTTTAACATTCTGATAAATAAAGCTAAGAACAAGAGTTCTGTTTTCTTTGTTTTCGCGACTTTCAACAAATTAGAAGAGACTGAATCCGCATCTAATGTCCCTTTAAATGGTGGGTTAGCTAGAATTAAAGAATATTGGTCTATATCGCCATTTTGGTCAGATAAACTATCTCGATATTCGATGATTGGAGATTCTACCCCATGCGTCATCATATTCATTGCGCCAATACGAAGCATCGTTCTGTCCATGTCAAATCCATGGAACATATGTTTCATATAATGTTCTCTATTTTCTTTATTCATCAAAATGTCGTTACGACATGTTTCTCTTAAATAATCACTTGCACCAACTAAAAAACCACCTGTACCACATGCTGGGTCACAAATTGTTTCTTGTGGAGTTGGTTTCATCAACTCCACCATCATGCGAATAATGTGTCTTGGTGTTCTGAATTGCCCGTTTCGTCCGGCTGTAGAAATCTTAGACAATAAATATTCGTATACATCACCACGAATATCAATTCCTGTGGATTTTCCCATTAGGGCATAAATGTCATCTAAAGAAGAAACAACTTTCGATAAGACAAGTGGTGTTGGTAATTTAAAGATCGCATCGTCCATATATTTTGAATACGCACTATTTTTGTCTTCGTGTAGGTTCTTAATAAATGGAAAGACCCATTCTTGAACGGTTTCGTACATTTTTGTTGCGGGTAAATCTCTAAATGTAGACCATTTTAATTGTTGTCCATCAATTGTTCTTTCCCCGATCATGACTTGATCTGAAAAAATACTTTTGAATGGCAAACCTAACATTGCACATTCTCTTGCGTTTTTATTGTCTGTATCATCCAAGTCATGGATGAACATTAAATAAGTAATTTGTTCAATGACTTCAAGAGGGTTGGTTAAGCCACCAGCGGCAAACACATCCCATAAACTATCAATTTTATTTTTTAATTCACCTGTAATCATTACTCGTTCTCCTCATTCCTCATAGATGAAACTGCTCTGTTCTCACTCCATTAAATGATTTCATACTTTAAATCGCTTTTTTACTCATATTTGGATACCTCTTCATTATTTGGCTTTTTGTGATTTGATCCATATTCTTTCTGATTTGTTCATACCAACCAAAAATACTCATCTGCTCTATTTCATCATCTGCATCTTCCAAAAGAAAAGCGCACAAAAGCCCAAAATAAACATAGATAGTATCTCGATCTCAATGACATCATGAATGTCACAATCGTAGACATTGCATAGTTTTGTCATATTTTCTAATGTAATCCAAACTTCAAGCAGTTAAAATCCAGTTTTTGTTTTCTAAAAAAATCAAATACTGCAATGATCTTAACTAAAGATTTAAATCACCATTCTAATTTTGAATAATCATACTTATAATAGACCATTTCTATCTGAACTCATATGAGTACTTTCACTTATTAGTGAATTCTCCTGATAGTTCGTTGTTCAATGAACATGATTTTTTGTATTTATCGTGTTCAATAGATTGGGAGCTTATCACATCTCGATTGAGTTATTTCAAGTATCTACTAAAAGGGAACTTATCATCCCTTCGGATTTTTTAATTCAAAAGACAAATCCCAAACAGTTTTACTTAGAACCATAATAATTATCAAATTGGATATTTTCTAATTACAAGAGTGGTGAGGCTTATCTTCCTGTTTACATTAGGCAGCAATGCAGTACCGATTGGAATCAGCGAAGTAAAAAAAATAGGACCACAAATGGCCCTTCATATTATCTTCTATTTATATTTTGCACTTATGCATTAAACGCAAAATTATCTTATTGACACTTTTTCCTTTTGATCAAGAGGAATAAACTCAAGTTTTAATCGCATTCCCATCCCTGCAGCTAAACGTTTCAGCATTTCTATACTTGGATTTCTCGTTCCATTTTCAATTCTGCTGATATCTGCCTGAGTAATGCCCGTTGCCTCGGAAAGATCCTTTTGTGTCATTTTTAAACTTTTTCTTGCCTCGATCATTGCATTGATAATGTCATATTCAGGCTCAAGTGCATCATACTCTGCTTTCAGTTCAGGATCTTTTAACAATTGTTCCTTATAATCATTATAATTAACCATGTCTATATCTCCTTTCGTAGTCTTTCTTATAATTGATTGCTCTAGCAATTTCACTCGGAGGTGTTTTTTGAGTTTTCTTTACAAATCCATTCGTAATGACCGCTTTGTTCCCAACAAAGAAGAAATAAAAAACTCGTGTAATATCTGAACCTTGCTGTGTCCTCAATTCAAAAATCCCATCCTTTATAGCTTTTGAATAAGGAGACCTCAAGTCATTACCATGTTGTTCAAGTAAATCAATCGAACGGATCACTCTAGCAGTCATTTTCTTATCTAATTTAGAAATAAACTCTGCTACTGGGCAATCCCCATTTTCTTTACTATAAAATTCAATGCATATACTCATTGCCTTTCCTCTAACTAAATTGTATGTTGCATACGACATATTTGTCAAAAAATTATGATCACTTTATGCATTTCACCAAATCGTATCTCGTATCATGATCACACTAAACATATAAAGAACTTACTTACTTCCTAAAATCATTTTAAAAACCATCTTTAAAAGCACCCAATAGATGTCAAAAATCGTTATCAATATCCGTAGTTTTCTCATCTCCTTTTCTGGTCCATTTTTCGTTTCCATTATTTAAGTTTTTACATTCGTATTAACAACAGTCGATAATATAATCAGAAACACCTTTTCATACATCCAAGGAAATTTGCTCATTCATCAGTTATTCCATGATAGATGTTACCGCTCGTATAACTGCGGCTACTTTCTTTATAAACATTTACTTAGAAAATTTTTCATCATTTCTAGAAAGAAGATATAGAGAATTCTGATCTATGCTCATTCCCTCTCTTTGAGCATGTTCTGCTAGAGATCTACGCAGATTTTTTGAAATTCACAATTTAAACTGCCCAGAATAATTTTCTAAACTATCTGGTTTATGTATCTCGACACCTTCATCTAACGTTACTTCATCCCATGCTTTTTTGGCACCCAAGGCATTTTCTAACGCGATCTCTATTGTTTCACCGCAAGTTATGTAGCCGGCAACTCTGGATAAGAAACCACAAATCCGTCTTCTTCTTTGTCTTCTACAATTTTCATGCGATAGGATATCATGCATCTTCCACTCTCTATAAAACACAAAAAAAAGCCCCGGAAGGCCTTATATAAGGTTTTCCGAGACTTGTAAAACTATTTTAACTTATTCCCACTCAATTGTTCCACATGGTTTTGGTGTTAAGTCGTAACATACGCGGTTAACACCTTCAACTTCGTTTAAAATTCGGTTAGTAATTTTATTTAAAATCGCAAAATCAATTGGTTCAATTGAAGCAGTCATTGCATCAATTGTATTCACGGCACGAATGATAACTGGGTATTCAAAGCAACGAGCATTGTTTTTAACACCAACAGATTTAAAGTTAGGAACGATTGTGAAGTATTGCCATACTTTTTGATCTAATCCAGCATTCGCAAATTCTTCACGAAGAATCGCGTCAGATTCACGTACTGCTTCCAAACGATCTTTAGTAATTTCACCTAAACATCTTACCCCTAAACCAGGTCCTGGGAATGGTTGACGGAATACCATATCATGAGGTAAACCTAATTCTAATCCACACGCTCTTACTTCATCTTTAAATAAGTAGTAAAGTGGTTCAACTAATTCAAACTTCATATCTTCAGGTAATCCACCAACGTTATGGTGTGATTTTACAACTTTGGCAGTTTTTGTACCTGATTCAACAATATCAGGGTAAATTGTTCCTTGCGCTAAGAAATCAATACCTTCTAATTTACGTGCTTCTTCTTCGAATACACGAATAAATTCCGCACCAATAATTTTACGTTTTGCTTCTGGATCAGCTACACCTTCTAATTTTGATAAGAAGCGTTCGCTTGCATCCACATAAACTAAGTTAGCATCTAATTGGTTTTTGAATACTTCTACTACGCTTTCGGATTCACCTTTACGCATTAAACCATGGTTTACGTGAACACATACTAATTGTTTACCAATTGCTTTAATTAATAATGCTGCAACGACACTACTATCAACACCACCAGATAATGCTAATAATACTTTCTTATCGCCCACTTGTTGACGGATCAATTCTACTTGATCTTCAACAAAGTTTTTCATGTTCCAGTTTGCTTCAGCATGGCATTCATCAAAAATAAAATGTTTGATGATTTCTTTCATTTCAGCTTCATCACTTGGCCATTCTTTTAATGTATTTGCACATTTTGCTTGCGCATAATCAACAGCCAATACAGGTAAACCTAATTCATACACAAAATCATTAACCGTAATTGCTTCACCGTTAACGATATTTAATGGGCCGCCGTTAATAATAATCCCTTTAACGTTATTTAATTTATTAAATTCATCAGCAGTAATATCATGTGCTTTGATTTCACTGTAGACACCCAAATCACGGATAGCACGTGCTAATGTTGTGTTCTCACTATTGCCTAAATCTAAGATTAAAATCATATCTTGCTTCATAGTTTTTCCTCCAACCAATGATTACCATTAAATAATATATTAAAAAACAAAATTTTAAAATTTATATTCATTATTCGAATTCAATTTTGTGTACTTTTAAATCCATGCAACATATACATTATATGGTTATTTATACAATTATTTCCTGTATTATTTTATATCCCAAATCATTTATGTATATTATATACTCATTTTGGAGTCACTGTGAGTACATATTGAGTACAAACCATTTCATTCTAACAATACATACAATTAAAATATTGTTTCACTCAATTTCTAACATTTGACTCATCAATTGTTTTATTATTTCTAAATTTGTAGAAAACTCAATATGACTCGCATATTTATATTTGCGACAATAATTCTTCCATAAATTCTGCAATGTTGAATCTTCACTTATTGAGCATAATATTTCTTCATAATGCTCTAATACAGAAAGTGTCTCTCTTTTTCTACATGTTTTATCAAATGCCAATGATAAATCATTATAGTTTATTGAACCGTTATAACGATCAAATAAAGTCGTTACATCATAAAAATCACGCATACGTGTATTTAACAATCCTCTAGAAAGAATTGTTTGGATTTTTTCTGCAAGTATTGTCTCTAAATTATATGACCACAGTTGTATTGATTTGTCTTCCAACAACAACGGATATTCATATCTTATTTCTCTAGGTGTAATCACATCACCTGTTGATATATCTATTTTGATTGGCACTATTAAATTTTCTAATTTTGCATCCATATGAATTCTTATTCCTGGATACTCCATATTGTCCATGATGTCAGATACATCATTTAAGATAAATTCAATGTGATCATCAAGAGAAATATCTTTAATTTCATTTACAATCCTTGTGGTTTCTTCTTTGGTTAAATCAAAATTACGTATTGTTGTATCAATATCCATAGTCGATCGCATCGATATACCAATCATAGAAGTAACCAAAATTCCTCCCTTAACAATGAAATCGTCTTTATATTTAGAATACGTTATTCTTTCAAGAAAACGCTCCATCATATAAATACGTAACAAAGTTATAGGATCCGATCCATTTTGTTTGGCAACATTTTTAATTCTACCTTTTATTTGTGCTGGAGTTAGATACATTACAATAAAACCTCCATATATTGTCTAATTATCTTTTCAATTCGAAATGCTTTTGCATACACCATTAAACGATTAAGATCCTTATCACTTCTTTTTAAATAAGTTTTAATCGCCATATTAAAATCCTGAATTTCGAAATTACGTCTACTTCTCACTAAATCACAAATTGTTCTTTCCAAATCATACATTGGGATTTCATGGCCAAATCGATTTGTGATTGTAGTCTTTCCTAAATCTAAAAGTTCCTTTTTAACTGTATAAACCTTATAACCAGAGTTTGTTAAAGCAGAAGGGTTATATCCACTATAAATTGTAATGCAATGCACAAAAGGTTCTCGATCAATCAGACCATAATAATATAAGGCATCATCATGAGAAATAACTCCTTTTGGGCAACGCTGTGACAAAACATAAGCTTCATCTTCCAACACATCTTTTGAAATATAAATACCTGGGCCAACTTTTTCCATACAATTCCTTTTTATAAAATTATAAATAGACTGTCTCGATACATTCGCATTCTTTAATTTTTTAACATTCAAAACCTCATTTTTTTTAGAATCCATTACTCCTTCCATACTCTCACCGCCTTTTACATTCTTGCTAATATTATACTTTATATTAGTAAAAATGTAAATCGACTTCAATTTATTTAATTATTCATATCCAATAATTTATGTGTTCATTTTGTACTCACGGTCAAAAACAGCATATAAAAAAAGTCCTTATATAAAGGACTTTTGATGTTTATTGAATTATTCGAACTCAATTGTTCCTGGGGGTTTAGAAGTAATGTCGTAAAGTACGCGGTTTACGTGAGATACTTCGTTGATGATACGATCAGAAACACGTCCTAATACATCAAATGGAATTTTAGCCCAGTCAGCTGTCATTCCGTCGATTGATGTTACCGCACGAATGGCTACGGCATAGTCATATGTTCTCTGGTCACCCATAACCCCTACAGAACGCATATTGGTTAATGCAGTGAAGTATTGCCAGATGTCTTCTTCTAAGCCAGCTTTTGCAATTTCTTCACGTAAAATAGCATCGGATTCACGAACGATTTCTAATTTTTCGTCTGTGATATCGCCAATGACACGGATTCCTAAACCTGGTCCTGGGAATGGTTGTCTCCAAACCATTTCGTGTGGAAGACCAAGTTCTTCACCAAGGGCACGAACTTCGTCTTTGAATAATGTATTCAAAGGTTCAATCAGTTTGAATTCCATATCTTTTGGTAAAGCCCCAACGTTATGGTGAGATTTAATTGTTTGTGCGGAATTTGTTCCGGATTCAATGACGTCAGTGTACAGAGTACCTTGCGCAAGCCATTTTACGTTACCGTCTTTGACAATTTTCTTTGTTTCTTCGTCAAATGTATAAACGAATTCGTTACCAATAATTTTACGTTTCTGTTCTGGATCACTAACTCCTGCTAGTTTTTTCATGAAACGATCTTTCGCATCAATTTTAACTAAATTGATGTTCATATTGCGTCCGAATGTTTCCATTACAGATTCAGCTTCGCCTTTACGTAACAGACCATGGTCAATGAACATTGCGATTAATTGATCTCCAATTGCTTCATGTAAAAGTGCAGCAACGACAGAGGAGTCAACTCCACCGGAAAGACCAAGTAATACTTTATCTTTACCAACTTGTTCTTTGATTTTTTGTTTTTGTGTTTCGATGAAGTCATGCATTGTCCAGTTTGCTTCGGCTTTGCATACTTTGAAGACGAAGTTTTTCAATACATCATTTCCATATTCGGAGTGACGTACTTCTGGGTGGAACTGTAATGCATATAAGTTCTTTTCCACGTTTTGAACTACCGCAAATGGGCAAGTTTCACTTTTGGCGATGAATTCAAAACCTGGAGCAAGTTCACTAACAAGGTCTCCATGGGACATCCATACAGTTTGTTTTTCTGGAAGATCGTTAAATAACAAGTTATCTGTTTTTACTTCAATTTCTGTACGTCCGTATTCTTTATAGTTACTGGATACAACTTTCCCGCCAAGGTTATGCATCATCATCTGCATTCCGTAACAAATCCCTAATACTGGAATTCCGGATTCATAAATTGCAGGGTCGCAATGTGGTGCATTTTCAGCATAAACAGAATTTGGACCACCAGAGAAAACAATCCCTTTGACATCGCCAAGAGCTTTGATTTCTTCAAGGGTCATCGTATTTGGGTGAAGTTCGGAGTATACACCGAATTCACGAATTCGTCTGGCAATCAGCTGGTTGTACTGAGAACCAAAATCCAAGACAACAATTTTATCTGGCATCTATTACCTCTCTCATCTTTCTACTCTCATCTTTCGATGATTTTTTATTTCATCATGCCTTGCGTTTTTTTGAAAAGTATCACTTTGGATAAACGACTTTTCGTTTAAAACAAGTAAGGATGATTGAAATTCTCAATAAATTCTTCTTTCTTATCAAACTAATCAACGTTTGTTTCAAAGTTTTTTCTAACTTCAGCAAACGTTTTTCGCCATGGTGTTGTCGTTGGGTTAATCACTTTGACTAACCACGCCACATCATGAAAAGCGTCATGTTTAAATCCTGCATTTTTTAATAAACCGAATTCTTCAAAACCATGTTTGGCTTGATAAGCAAGACTTTCTTGATTGGTTGCGGTTGTACAACTAATCAATCGACAAATACCCATTTCCTTTAAAATCGCCTCGAGCTTTTCATATAAAACATGCGTTAAGCCGTAATGATTTCCTTGGGCAAAATAAATCGTCAATTCTGCATCATATTGATATGCATCTCTTGCTAAAAACTTATGGGCATAACCAAATCCGATAATTTTGCCTTCATATTCAGCAACTAAATATGGATAAGACTTTGCCATCGCAATTTGTTTGGCACAAAACTCTTCATAGTCAGGACATGTCCATGAAAAATTCGCTACAGAATGCTCAATATAATAACAAAAGATCGCATAAACTGCGTCTAAATCTTCTGGTTTTAAAAATCGAACCGTCATTGTATTTCCATTCCTGCATCTGCCCCTAAAGACAAGTCAGATCGGCGACCATTGTTCCATGCAATTTCCCCGGCAATCGCAATCATCGTCGCATTGTCCGTACAACATTTCATCGGTGGCACGTTGAAATCCATATCTGGATGTTGAGCGGCAAGTTCTTGGACTTTTTCGCGCAGTCTGCTGTTGGCAGATACGCCCCCGCCGACGATCATTTGTTTAACTTCCGGATGATTTTTGATCGCTTTACGTACTTTTGAGAAGATTTCTTCTAATGCTGTTTCTTGGAAAGAAGCGGCTAAATCTTCCATCGTCCACGTTTCATTTTGTCTTTCCATGCGTTTAACAAACTGTAAAACACCCGACTTCAAACCCGAGAACGAGAAATCATATTCTCCTTGGGCTTTTGGCTGAGGAAGTTTATAAATAGGTTTTCCCAGTTTGGCGAGTTTATCAATTTTAGGTCCTCCTGGATAACCAAGGTTTAAAACACGAGCAACTTTGTCATATGCTTCTCCAATCGCATCATCTTGTGTTTCCCCTAAAACATCAAAGCTATTTTCATCTTTCATATAGATCAGTTCGGAGTTTCCTCCAGATACTAATAAAGCTAAAAGTGGAAATTGTAATGTTGTGTCGAGTTTATTGGCATAGATATGTCCGGCCAAGTGGTTTACACCTACGAGTGGAATATTGTAAAGCATCGACAATGTTTTCGCGGCTTGCACGCCAACATGAAGACAACCGATCAATCCTGGTCCTTGCGTCACGGAGATCAAATCGATATCATCCCATGTCAGTCCCGATTGACGAATGGCCTGATCAATGACAACCGACACATTTTCAACATGTAGACGGCTAGCCACTTCCGGTACAACACCTCCAAATTGAGTGTGCGTATCAATCTGGGAAGAGACGATGCTCGATAAAACTTCTGTTTGATCTTTGACTACGGCAGCAGCTGTTTCATCACAACTACTTTCAATCGCAAATACTATCATTTCTTCACCTATTTCTTTTACCTATCGTTTTTGCACGATATTGATTTCTATTTAAAAGCCTATCCCCATCAAAATTGCATCTTCGCCATCCGAATAATAGCGTTTGACTACATTGATCGGGCTAAAACCAAATTTTTCATATAAAGCAATTGCTGCTTGATTGGACTTACGCACTTCAAGTGTCATCGTTTCACACTCTTGGGCGCGAGCGATCTCGATTAAATGCTTTAATAAGATAGAACCTTTATTTTGTTTGCGATATTGTGGAGCAATCGCAATATTCGCCAATTGGGCTTGTTCAAAGGTAATCCATAAATGCGCATAGCCAATCATCGTTTGATCTTGATCATCGATGAAAACATATGGCGTTGAAAAAGGATTTCCTTCTAATTCATAACGTAAAGAATCTAAAGTCCAAGGATCACTAAAACATTGTTGTTCCAATGCTTCAACTTGTTCGAGATCCTCTAATCGCATCGTTCGAATCATACTTTATAGCTATCGTTTTCTTTCATATACGCCGGAACGAGAGCATGAACGTTTTCTACAGCTTGGGCAAGTGGCAATAAATCGGCAACGTTTTGCACAAAATTGCTTGCCTTTGCTACTTGATCTACCAATTCTCCTTCGCCATATAATTGACCTGGATGTTCATCCAAGAAGCTTGTTACTTCTTCAATTGGTAAAATTCCCATCCAAGTTGTGTTTCCCGCTTCAATATGTCCGACATAAGCACGGCCACCTCTTGCATCTAAAATGACATTTGCTTGTGGTACAACGCCGGCATACAGTTGTAATGTTGAAATTGTTTTGACTGTCACATCGGCTTGTGTTCCTAATAATTTGGCGGTTGTCATCGCTAGGCGAAGTCCAGTATAAGAACCTGGACCATCGGTAATCACAACTTCTTGAATATCAGCTAATGTCCAGCCGACTTGATCCAATAATGTTTGTAGTTCTACAAACATCGTTTCACTTTGTTTTTTAAACGCTTCTTTGACGACGCTTGCTACAACTTGACCATCTTGGCATAAAACCAAAATCAAGTTTTTCCACGCCGTATCCATAAACAAACTTTTCACGTTTATTCCCATCCTTCCAACACAGCTTGTGCATTTTTACCGGTTGCTTCCATGATCACTTCTCGTGAAGTCTCACCAGTTTCGCGAATTGAGATCGCAATGTGATCCGCTGGGATTTGTTGGGCAATGTAATTTGACCATTCCACAACACACAATCCTTCTTCAAAGCATTCTTCAAAACCAAGATCTTGGTTGCCATCTTCTAGACGATAAGCGTCCATGTGGTAAAGCATGCTGCCATCTTGTGTGCGGTATGATTTCATAATTGTAAACGTTGGTGAATTAATTGTTCGTTTAACCCCTAACGCTTTGCCAAAAAAGCGTGTCCAGGCTGTTTTTCCGGCCCCTAGATCGCCATCGAGCGTGATCGTCATCGTTTTACCTTTTAAACGATCCGCCATTTTTTGGGCAAAAGCTTCTGTATCTGAAAGGGAATTTAAAATCAGTTTCATGTGTTTAATTCCTTTCTCTTCTTCATGTGAATATTGATCTTTTTATTTTAAAGTTAAATCTTAAATTTGTTGATGAGTAATGATAAAAGCACGCTTCAAGCGCTTTCGCATATTTCTTATTAATGCAAATTTTCTTTTTTCTGTGGTGCTTTTCCTTGTAAACGATCTTGGCGCAGTTGTGCTTTAATCGCTTGGATTTGTTGCATGCGTCTAGCGACCTTCGCTTCACTGCCTTGATCGCCCGGATGATAATAGCTATGTCCAATTAATTTAGATGGTAAACAATCCATATCCGTCATGCTGTATACATAATCGTGCGAATATTCATAACCTTGGTTATAGCCAAGATCCTCCATCACTTTTGTCGGTGCATTGCAAATCTGTAGTGGCACTGGTTCTTCAAATGTATCTCGCACATCTTCTAATGCCGCAAAATAAGCTGTTTCTAATGCATTACTTTTAGGCGCTAGCGCAAGATACGTGACGGCATGAACTAAATGGACGCTGCATTCTGGCATTCCTAAATAAGTGCACGCTTGATAAGCCGCCACACAAATTTCTAAAGCGCGTGAATCGGCCATTCCCACATCTTCACTGGCCATGCGCACTAAACGCCTTGCGACATAAAGAGGGTCTTCGCCCCCTTCTAAAATTCTTGTTAGCCAATAGATACAAGCATTCACATCACTATTGCGCATTGATTTATGTAAAGCGGAGATCAGATCAAAATGAGCATCTCCCTTTTTATCGTAAAGCAATGTTCGTTTTCCTAAAACTTGTTTGATCATTTGATCGTCGACATGAATTCCCTTGACATCTTCGATAGAATTCAAAATGATCATTTCTAATGTATTGAGGGCCAATCTTGCATCACCATGGGCATATTGAGCAATCGCATACAGTTGCTGTTCACTGATCTGAATCGTTTTATGAGCAAACCCTTTTGGCGATTCAATCGCTTTTTTCAATAGAGCTTCGATATCTTCGATCTGCAACGGTTTTAATACGCAAACGCGACATCTAGAAAGCAAGGCCGAGTTCACCTCAAAGCTAGGATTTTCCGTAGTTGCGCCAATAAGGACGATGCTTCCTTTTTCGACATAAGGTAAAAAAGCATCTTGTTGCATTTTATTGAAGCGATGAATTTCATCGATAAACACAATCGTCCGCTCCCCCGATTTGCGCATCATTTCGGCCTCGGACATCACGGATTTAATCTCTTTGATGCCTGATTGGACAGCCGAAAAATTGATGAAATGACTTTTCGTTTGCGCCGCAATGATACTGGCTAGTGTCGTTTTGCCTACGCCAGGTGGGCCCCAGAAAATCATGGAGGGCACAATATCTTTTTCGATCATATTCCACAATAAAGATCCTGGCGCAATCAAGTGTTGTTGACCAAAATATTCTTCCAAACAAGATGGGCGCATACGATCGGCTAGTGGACGCAAAAGGGTAGATCTTTCCTCAATCTCGTCAAGTTTTTGTTGATTTGGCTGTGATAGATTCTCATCAAAAGAATCGAATAAAGAAGTCTGTTTCATATTTCTTTCCATTATACGGCAATTTAAAAAAGGATGCTTACCCTTGTTGATCTGCAAATCGCTCAAGTCATTTTTAAGCGTAAAAAAAGCCGTTTTTCGGTTTCTTCCCTACTCACGGCTTGTTCTATTTTTTCTTTATAACAGCATAAATCCCGCAAAAATCAATGCTTCAATCACCACACAAGCCAATAGCGAGCGCGTAATGAAATAGCGGTTGCGTTTTTTCTTGTCGATGGGAATATTGCCGACGATTTTACCCGTTTGACCATTAATGGCGATCAGCTTATCTTCATCATGGTCATAATCCATAAATAACAAGTAAACCGGACATAACGTATAGTTTGCCCCTTGTAAGACTGGTTTAATTTGTGCATTCGTGATTTGCAACATTTCATATCCAGCCATCGTATCCGTCATCGATTGTTGATACGTCACTTGGGCTCGTTCATTTGAGACTTCAAATGTCTTTCGTTCATCTAAATCATAACGTTGGGCTAAAAAGCCGGGTAAATATCCGGGATTGTACTGCACCATTTTTGAATAATCGAATGGTTCAAGCGCATCCATCGCATCCTTTGGCGTTTTGGAAGAAGCGATCACCGGAATTCGATCAAATGCTTGTTTGCCTTTGCGATCAATTTGGTAAACAAAGTGATCGGTAACGATCCAATCTCCGATTGTATGCGTCATTGTACGTTCCCCTTGCGCTTGAATAAATCCTGAAAGATTTAAATCAAACATCCAGAACGGTAAGTAAATGCCTTTGATCTTTTCGATCACATTTGCCTTGGAATATTCTGGTGGATAGAACGGTTTTGTTTGGATATATTGCTCGTAAAGATCCTCGATTTGTTTTTTATCCACTTCAAAAGGGATCACCATTTGCGGTTTAAATTTCCCACTTGCTTGTTGGTCAATCACCATTGGTGTTTGGCAAAATACACATTTTGAAGCGATTGCATCTTTATCCGTCACTAATTCCGCTCCACAATGCGGACAAGAGAAAACGACTAAATCCTCTTGAATGTCCGTTGAATCATCCGTCGCTTGCGCAAACCCTGCATCTTTTGCCTTACGTCCTTGATCTGCATCATGGTCATGATCATGAAGATTGGCGTGATCGGCGTATTCATCCATTTCATATTCTGTTCCACAAAA
This sequence comes from Allobaculum stercoricanis DSM 13633, assembly GCF_000384195.1. Classification (GTDB taxonomy): domain Bacteria; phylum Bacillota_I; class Bacilli_A; order Erysipelotrichales; family Erysipelotrichaceae; genus Allobaculum; species Allobaculum stercoricanis. The sequence continues at coordinate 1,813,956 of NZ_KB913034.1, forward strand.
TGGACAGCGCAGTTTGCCTAGTTCTGGTTCAAAGCGAAGTTCACCACCACAGACTTTACATTTATATTCCATTAGAAATGACCTCCACTTCCCACGTGGCCGCCTCCGCCACCTCCACTAGAGCTACTACTTGTATCAGCTTTAGGAACGGGCACACGAGTTTGATACGTCCGGATGAGTTGCTCATCTTTTGCTTCTAATTGAACGGGATCACAATAATCATCCGCTGTAGTTTTCTCTTTCTTATCTTGATGAAGATGCATTTTTGAATAAGTCATCATTGCCGCAATTAAAACAGCAAAGACAATGCCAAAGATGGACATCCCCATATAGAGTCCCTTGTTGAGTATGATATTGGTAAAAAATCCATATTTTTTAGTCGCTTTTGCGAGATGACGATCTACACGATTTAAAAAAGTATCCATCGATTCGCCAAATTCCTCATCCGCTAAATCATCCTCGACAGCGGAACTAATATCATCTGTATCTGATTGATCAAAATACTTTAAAGTTTCCGGTCCATAACCATCTACCCAATACGAGCGGTCGGACATATCGATGCAATAGCCAATATAGCCATCGGCAAAATTTTGTTCGCCATAACTTTCAATATAGTCTCTGGCATATACATCCGAATCGCCGACATAGTAGGTCGTCAACATCAAAACATTGATGTCATAATCTTGCGCAATTTGATTTGCTTTTTGATCCAATTCTCTTTCTTCTTCGCTTGTTAATAAGTCTGCATCATCGATCACATGGGAGGTTGCCGCTTGGATTGGCATTGGCCCCACAAATAAGACCATGAGCATCATCGAAAAAATAAGGGTTAAAAATCTTTTCATACTTCGTTATCTTTGCGATTTGAATCTTCGCAACTTTCTGTTTCCATTATAAGCAAAACCTATTTTAATTTTATGAAGTTTAGAAAAATGTAATTTTTCTCTTTTGTTATTTTTAAAAATAAGGGCGTGTTCTTCATCTAAAAAAACTCTTTTTGTCTTTCTGATAAGCTCCCAATCTATTGAACACGATAAATACAAAAAATCATGTTCATTGATAGGGGGCTTTTCTTATGGGAAGAAAATCAATATATTCTCAAGAATTTAAAATGAAATGCGTTCAAGATCATATCGATGGTTTACCTTATTCACAGATCATTAAAGAGAATGGACTTTCTAAAAATGATTTAAAAATGCTTAGAACATGGGTGACTAAGTATCTTCGAAGTGGATCATCTGCTTTAGAATCTGTTTCTACTAAATCAAACTATTCGGATGATCTTAAACAAATGGCTGTTCAAGATTATTTAAGTAATGAGGCATCTTATCTAAAGATTGCCACTAAATATGGAATTTCATCTGAAAGTGTTCTCCGGAATTGGGTATTAGCGCATAATATTGGTTTGCAGACGGAGGAAACCAACATGAAACGCAATGAAGTCGAACAAAAAACACTAAAAAGAAGGAAAGCTAAGAAATTTTCGCTAGCGCAGAAAGAGGAAGCGATTAAATGGTGTATTGACCATGACCGTAATTATCACGAAACTGCGGATAAATACGGATGTTCTTATCAGCAGATTTATTCTTGGTGCTCTAAAGCAGAAAACAAAGGTATTGAGGCGCTTGAAGATAACCGTGGCAAGAGAAAATCACAGGAACTTTTGAGTAGTAAAGAACTGCTGTTAAAGGAAAATGAACAGCTCAAGAAAGAAAATGAAATGCTTAGAAGGCAGGCTGAACTGTTAAAAAAATTGAATCTGAAAGGAAGGTGGTGATGGGAAGATTGCCAAAATGGCAGCGCATAGCAGAACAACAGAAACTACGCATTCGCAAATATGAAGTGATTAAAGAATGCCATGAAGAAAACAGATGGAGCATCAAATGGATGTGTCAAGTTCTAGAAATCAGTAGAGGATCATATTATGCCTGGTGTAACCGAAAAACTTCAGCTAGAGAACTGGAGAACACCAAGTTGCTTGAAACAATCCGCACTATACATAGAGAGAATAATGGGCTTTTTGGATATAGAGAAATGACTTTGTATTTGAAGAACGAATATGGAATTAAAGTAAACTCAAAACGAGTTCGCAGACTTTTGCGTCTAAATAATCTTCCTAGTAGTTACAGAAGAAAAGCAAGATACCAATGGAGAAGATCAAGGAGAAGATCTAATCCTGATCAAACTGCTGAAAACGTATTGAATCGTAAGTTTCAAACAGATTATCCAAACCAGGTGTGGTGCACAGATGTGACAGAAATCAAAGTACCTGGAACATCAAAAAAAGTTTACATCAGTACAATCTTAGATCTATACGACCGATATCCTATTGCGTGGAGTTTCAGTGTAAATAACGATAGCCAGATGGTTTCAGAGATGATGGAAAAAGCTTTTATGAAATATCCTGAAGGATGCAAAATTTTTCATTCCGATCGAGGAGTATTCTACACAAGAGCTGCATTTCAGGAAGATTTGAAGAAACGTGGAATTACGAGTTCAATGTCCCGCGTGTCCCGCTGCATTGATAATGGGCCAATGGAAGGTTTTCAAGGACATATTAAAGATATGTGTAGGGTATTACACCCCAACGTGCGCAGTGTATCCGAAATGAAAGAAGCTTTGGAGATGACATATCAGTTTTATATAGATAAGTATCCGCAAGCACGGTTTGAGGGAAAAACATCGGGTCAAATCAGAAAAGAAGCGATATCAGGGATGATTCGACAATATCCGATCAAACAGAATAATCGTATTAAGCAGTTCTGGGCAAAGATTGAAAATAAAAAGAGTCAAAACGCATAATGAGCCACTTAGAAAAGCGATAATTAAATATTGAAAAAGGTGGAGTGATTTAAATCACCTTCGGTGGGACCAGCCTACGCGGCTGGAGCGCGGCTCGCTCTGCTCTAGAAGTGGATTCCTTCCGTAAGCCTACTCGCACTATAGCCTCTCACAGAACCCGGTACCTGCCAAGGCACGCTACGCTTTTCTCCTTGTCAGGTACCGGAACCCGTGAGATTGTTTCGTTGCGAGGTAAGCGTCAAATGAATGACGTGTGTTATTAGAATAAAAGGCGCTGTATTCTGTTTGTAGCTAAACAGAATACAGCGCCTTAATTATTTGACTGAAGATATAAGTTTTCAGGAAGATTTTTAGAGTATGGAACTAACTCTTCCACTACTTTCTGTGGAATTTGCTCTTCTTTGTAATACTTCAATGTATTCAAAACGTGTTCTAGGTACATGAATGGGTTTAATCCATTCATTTTAGCTGATTCTAGCAGTGTCATATACCCAGCAGCCGATTCTGCTCCGCTGACACTGTTCGAGAACAAGAAATTCTTTCTTGCGATCACGAAACTCTTTATTTTTCTTTCGGCTAAATTATTATCGATCGGATAAATGCCATTTTCTATGTATCTCGCTAATTCTTCTTTACGCTCCAAGAAGTATGTTGCAGCTTTATGGGCTTTCGTTTTCTCTTCGAATCCTTCTGCTACAATTTCAACTTCTTGCACTAACTTTTCAAAACGAGGATTGCTTAGCTTTTTTCTAGCTTGTGTTCTCTGTTCAGTTGAACAATCGGAAAAGTTATTCTCGATTTGATACAGTTCTGCGATTTGTTTTAAAATGGCAACTAAACGATTTAAAGACTCATGTTCTTGAAGGAAGGCTTGAGCTTTTTCCGGAATATCATCGGAATTTTTATACGCATTCAAAATCTTTTTCAATTGGGCATAATCATCCCTACAGTTAACGGCATCATAAAAGTACCGTCTTGCATGTGCCAAACAAGATAGTTTTGTGCATCCTGGATAGGATCTGTAGCCTTGCAGTCCATCTGTCATGAGTGCGCCGGTAAAATCTGTCCCAAGCATACTTATGATAAATTCTTTTTTTCGACTTTCATTGAACTGGTAAAGAACCATTTGTTGTTGTGCATATTCTCCACTAACTCCACAGATCATATAGGAAGTCGATCGGTCTTTTAAGGCAAGACACTGTAGCGGTGTTTCATCCATATGGATGACATTTTGCTTCACTAGATCCTGATTGATCTGTTCGCAGATGGGGATTAGATATTGTTCATAGCACGTCTGTAAAATATTACTCATTGTCTGTCTAGACAGATCTACTCCCAAAGCAGAGGCGTCCTTTTCAAGGCGGTATAACGGTGTGCCCATCATGAATTTTTCATAAGCGAGTCCGGCAACAAGAGAAGTTGTGGCAATGCTCTTGTCAATGAGATCTGGTTCTTTCGGTTGAGCTTTGATGATCATCGATTTTCCGTTTTCATCTGTACATCCTGCCGGACAAACCTTTTTTTCCAGTTTGATTTTTCTGATTAGGTATTGAGCTGGTTGGTATTCAATAACGGTTTTTTCCGAATAATCTAAATGGGACATCTTTCTGCCACAGAATGGGCAGAGAGTGTTTTCATCGAGTTGAATAACATCGATGATATCGGGTTCGTGGTTTCTGCAGTCTTTTCTTGGTTTGTTTTTCTTAACGGCATCTAGCTTTTTCAGATCGTTTAATTGGTTGTCCAACTTTTTTCGATGATTTTGGACTTTAGCTAAAACTTCGCGATACTGTTCTTCAGTAATCTCACAGGCTTCACGTTTTTCGTTCAAGAATTCGATTGTGTCTTTTTCCAAATCAGTTGGTTCTAAGGTATCTAAGTCAAAGAGTCTGAGTTGAATGTTTTCAGTTTTTGCGGCAAAAAGAGCGTTTTGGAGATAATTATTGAGCTCTTTTCTGCCTTGAGATTCGCAGACTGTATCAATAAGTAAATTCACGACATCGTTTTTGTCCATGTCTTTTGTTTGTTCACGAATCTGAGTCGCTATGTTAGTTCGGATTTTTTGTTTAATTTCAGGATCTATTCTTACCATAACTGTATTATATCTTATTTATGCATAATATGAAACTTAATAAGATATTATATTAAATTTAAGTATGTTAAATATGTGTTTTTTCATATGTATATAGTTCTTGTCAAAAACCCAGCAGAGTGGCCTGCTGGGTTAAATGTATTTTGGTTTTTGAGGTAAAAATTGAGGGTCTGGCACAATTGTCATTCCGGATAGTAGAGCTTGTAACTGTGATGAGCTGATTGTTTGATATTGATTTATTTCAGTAAAAGGCCATTTTAAATGAGATCTAGCTAGACGTTTATAGACCAACCAGTAACCATTGCCATCATGGAGGATTCCTTTCATTTTATCTTTGGTTCGGTTAGTAAAAAGATACAAAGAACCATCCGTTGGATCTAGGTGATAAATTCCCTGAATGATAGAAGCATAACCATCAATCCCTTTACGAAGATCGGCTGGGTTATTCACTAGAATAATGTTTTTGACTTTGGAGAAATCTATTCCAAGATCTAAATAGCCGAAATCATTCATAATAAAAAGCCCCCTGAGATAACTGATCGAATTATCTCAAAAGGCTATTCATCTTAATACCCGTCATTCATTTGACGCTTACGTTGCGAGCGAGGCGACGGAAGGAAATAAACACCTACACTTTATTAAAAAAGAAGATCTGTCCATTTAAAATGAATCAGATCTTTTATATAAATAAACTATAATTTTTTTATTTTTCCTGTGTTTAATTGACGGGTAGCGTCACATTCCTTTCGTTGGACAAAAAGAGTTTTCATCATTTTAAATTTCGCTTCGTGGCCAGAACACTAAGTTTGTTGGCGGTGTATCATAGAAAACATTGATCGTGTCGGTATGACAAACGTAGTAATAATTTCCAATTTTTTCGTATTTCGCATTGCCATTTTCAACTTCCATGTCCCATTTAAAATCCATGATTCTCTCACTTGCGGCGCGGAAGTAATGCGTATGTTTTAAGATTTTTCCATGCATAAGGTTTTGGGCGGCATTGCCGACTGTCATTTCTTCATAAGCATTGGATGGATCTTCACTATACAAATAGCTTGTTGTATCCCCTTGGAATGAACTATCCACTACAACACCAGCAACTGCTTGGATTTTCACCCGTCCAGTTTGAGTTCGATAATACAAAGCCGCTCCATCTAAACGGTTATTGTTAATCCCTGCTGCCAATTGAATTCTTTTTCGCGCTGGATAAAATGCCAAAACTGATCCTGGTTGCATATCTTGCGTCAAAATTGTCGTTTCATTCACGTTTGAATAACCCACCAAGCGGCCATTTTGGAATAAGAACACGCGATTGCCAAACTGTTTGGACAAAGAATTGATTAATGTTGTGAGTTCATTTCCTTTTTCTAAAAGGGAATCCATCGTCAATTCGCCTTTTTGTTGAAGAAGGGAGTTACGATAATCTGTCGCTAATTTTTCAAGTTCATAGGCTACATTTTGTGTTGGCGCATCTACGGCCAAGCCATACCAGCCAATACCTTCTAATTTCCAGCCGAGTTGGCCAAGTTGTTTATTTTCATTGGCATCACTTGTATAGTTATGCGAACCTGTTTTCGCATTAGGGTTATATTGGCGATAAATTGGAACTGATTGTTGTGAAGCATCTGCTGAATACCAACCGACACCTTCAAGTTTCCAACCCACACTTTGTAAAACGTTCACTTCATTTTGATCCGTAGTGTAATGGTGATCCCCGGCATTTTCGTTATATAAGCGATGAACTGGATAATTTGAACTTTCTGGGGCATACCAACCAATTCCTTCAAAATCCCAACCGGCTGCAATCAATCCATCTTTTTCATTACGGTCTGCGGTATAGAAATGTTCTCCTGAATTTGGGTTATATAAACGGAAAACCCCAACCCCACTTGCTTGGGTTAAATCGGCAGGAGAATTAGGATCACGATTGCTGATGACAATATCACTTTCTTCGATCCATTCTTCTGATTCAGCGATTGTTTGGGTTTGTACTTCTTGTGCAAAAACAGGCACGTTCAACATCATCGTTGAAGTCAAAAACGCGAGTGTTAATGCAGACATTTTTTTATTGATCTTCATCTCAATTCTCCTAACTCATTTATATGCCTGATTTTAAAAATTTGTTTCTTCAAGAATACCTTGTTTTTTAATTTTTCGATAATAATTAGACTCCATTGGCTATCATTTTATGATTGTCTATGTATTTTGCACATTGAATCGGATCATTGACTCAAAAATCTCTATTCATTCCAATCTAGATAAATCGCAAAAACTCCGGTTTGATCTTGCTTCACACTTTGCAAAGTGTCCCAATTGAGACTGTCATCATAAAGGGCATATTCATTGAGCACCTCACTGGCAATCTCTTGCATCCTTTCAAAAACCGCTGGATCAACCACTTTAATGTTTACCCATCTTGAAGAATGATCATTTAATTCCATCCACAACCAATCTCGCGCTTGGTTTTCTGTCTGGATGACAAGACCATTTCGATAGAACACATTTGCATCCAAAGCATTTTCCTGCGGCAAATCTGGTGCTAACAACAAGCTCACTTCGGCACTGCGTAATTGCATCATGTCTTGCCAGGTCAAATTCGTGAATGCCTCTTTCAAACCCGAAAAATCGGCCTGTTCATCGTGATCTAAACTGACTGGATCGTTATATGTCACATCCGTGTAATACCAATGACCATCAATTTGAATCGCATTCCATGCATGGCGATAACCTGAATCCCATTGCATGATTTGTTGGGCATTTAAAGATTGCAGTTGGCTCATTCCTTGTTGATAACCCGCCTTGTCTTCATATGCACTGCCCGTAATCACCACGCAATCCATTCCTAAGCCATCCGCTAAATATTTATAGGCTAGTGCATAGCCATCGCAAACGGCTTGTCGTTCCACAAGTGCGCCATACAAATTATGCTCATGCGCTGCTTGGGGTTGATACGTGATGGTATCGACTAAATAATCGTTCATCAACACGGAACATTCATATTCACCACGACCATGCCAATCTTGAATAATCGAATTTCGTAATTGGCGTAGTTGTTCAATGCGTTGCGGTATCGTTAAACCATCATCATATTCAATGTAGTTTGGATGGAAGACTTTCACTTCTTGGGTCAGGGGTGAGTATTCATAATTTTGTTGATCAGCCAAAAAGAACAACTCCGGATCCGCTAATTTCAAACGCTGATATAATTCCGAGATTTCATCAAGTTGAATTGGCTGGTTTAACTCGATTTCGCTTTGCCCCGCTTTCATGCCATCTACAAGTGTTTGAGCGACTTGTTTTTGGGCATCACTTAAATTTCGTATGTAAAGATCGTTTTGATAATCCAATATTCCCACTTGTTTGGCATCCACTGCAGTAGGCTGGTTTTGCGTTGCTTGTTCAAAACTTACCTGTTCACTGGGAATGATCGCTTCTTGTTGTCCAGAATTTTGATCCAAGAGTGCGGCAACGAAAGGAATTTTCTTGAAAAACAAGCCAACGCCTACAATAACGAATAATAAGACAAACAAACTGATCCGTTTGACCGTTCGTTTTAACCTTCTTTTCTTTTTCTTCATTGGCTTCTCCTTTCTCTTGCGCGTTTTGACTTTGCGTTATGAATCGTAATGATTTCTTATTTCCATTTTATACGATGATCCAAATAAGAGATCCTAAGAATTTTGAATGATTTTCTAAACATCTAAAGCCAAAAAAACGCGAAGGATCACAAATAGATCACGCTTCGCGTTTTACTTCAATTTCAATGCTTATTCTTCAACATCGTGTGCTTCAAACCATGCTTTGACATCTTGCATCGTCTGTTTTAAGCATCCTTTTTCAAAAGGAACGATATTTTTAGAAATTGTGACGAGTTCTTTAAACGTTTTCGTTCCTCCACATTTAGCCATTGCGACATAATCATCAAAGACTGTTTCATCATGACGTTGCATGCGACTCCAAATCTGTAAAGCGACGACTTGCGCTAATGTGTAATCGATATAGTAGAACGGCATCATAAAGATGTGCAATTGGCGCATCCACCAGCCACCGCGTTCAAGAACGTCGATATCTTGGTAGTCTTTTTGTGGTAAGTATTGTTGTTCTAATTCACGCCAACAAGCCATTCGTTGGTCATGATTCCATGTTGGATGATCGTATACTTCGTGTTGGAAATGATCGACTAAAACACCATACCCTAAAAACTTAACCGCGCCTTCAAGATGTGTGTAATAGTATTTAGCCGTGTCTTCTTCAAAGAACAATTCCATCCATGGCCAAGTTAAAAATTCCATTCCCATCGAGTCAATTTCAGCACTTTCATTGGTTGGCCAAACTAAATCATAAGGGAAAGCATTGCGACTCAACCACGCTTGAAAGCCATGCCCTGCTTCGTGGGTTAACGTTTCAATATCGGCATTTGTTCCATTGAAATTTGCAAAGATGAAAGGCACACCATAGTCTGGTAATATTTCACAATATCCGCCGGCTGCTTTTCCTGGTTTCGCATTTAAATCCATCAAGTTTTGATCCACCATGCCTTCAAAGAAAATACCCGTTTGTTCAGACAATTCTCGATACATCTGCAAAGCGCGACGAACGAGTTCTGGTTCATCATATTTAGGCTGCGGGTTTCCGGATTCAAATGTGATTTTTTCATCCCATGCTGGTAAAGTTGGACCTTCATATCCATGACGTTTAGCTTGCGCTTGATACAGTTCCATCGCAACTGGAACGACATCTTCGAGTACATTTTGACGATATTGTTCAACATCATAGCGATCATAATCTAAACGCAACATGCGTAAATAACCAAATGGGGTAAATGTTTCATAGCCCATTTTATTGGCAATCTTGGTGCGCACTTGCACAAGTTGATCAAAGATGTCCCCAATTTCTTGTTCATGATCGGCAAACCATCCCCAATACGCTTTATGTGCTTGTTTGCGCATATTTCGATCAGGATCGGACATATACTTTTCAATGCTCGCTAGCGTATGCACTTCATCATTGAAGTCAATTTGTGCAGATGCGATCACATTTTGATAACGGCTCGCTAGTTTATTTTCTTCTTGTAAATCTTCAATGATCGCTTCCGACATTACTTTTTGATTAAATTCATGAATCATAAACCAAGTTTTTGGTACATCGTTTTCGAGTTGTTGACGATAAGGTGAATTCAAAATCACTTGATCAATCGCATGAATCGCATTATCTACGATTGGGCTGATTACATCAAAATAGTCGCATTCTTGTGTATAAAACTCATCTCTTGTATCGATGGAATGACGAATGTTAGCGAGTTGCATTTGTGTTTGAAAATGCTTTTCTAGTTCAATGAATTGTTGAAACGTGTTAAAAAATGCTGCATAGTCTTCTGCCTGTTCGAATTGGTGTAATAACTCTTGCAAACGGGTTAAAACTTCATCTTTATCCGGGCGTTGATATTTAAATTCTAAAAAGTTCATCTTGTTTCCTTTCCTCATTTCGATTGTTGTGATCGATCTATTGTTTTTAATGTATCAAATAAATCTTCAAATAGGCCAATTGTATTCTTCGTGTTTGACAACTGTGTCGTTTTTTTAAACATTCTTTCGACCACATGATAAAATGAGCCAAATAGGAGGATTAACGATGCCTTTACACTTTGAACCTTTTTATCAAAATCTCATCGATACTTTAGCAGCGTATCACCTCGCTTATTCCACGATGGCTACCGATCAATTAACGATCGCTCCTAAAAAAGGGGCACCTCGCGTGAATCAAGCGTTAGCTTTACTCGCTCGTGCCGCTTTTGAAATCGAAAATGACCCAGAAAACATCGCAAAAATTCGCGATTATGCCCAACGTTTACCGCAAAGCAGTTTAGAAAAACAAGAAGTTGAATTACGTTTACGTCAAATCGACGATCAAGAAGCAATCCCTGCTGATTTCTATCAAGAACTCATTCAAACTCGCGCCGATTCTGGGGTTGCTTGGCATGAAGCAAAAGAACAAGCCAACTACAAATTATTCCAACCCCATTTAGAAAAGGTCATTGCGAATACGTTAAAAGCGCAAACGTATTCCCCTCGTTATAACGGAACAAACAGCTACGACCTTGCCCTTGACGCCTATGAGGCAGGCATGGATCAAAAACAATATGATGAATTTTTTGCGGTGATCAAAGAAGAACTCATCCCCTTTATTGCCAAAGTCCAAGCTGCCCAACCCATCGATACGACAAAAATGAACCAAGTCATCGATGCTGAACGCCAAGCAAAATTTGCGCAAATTGTCATGGATTATTTACAAGCCGATCCCGAACGTGTTTATCTTTCAACGACAGAACATCCTTTCACGGAATTTTTCTCCAACAACGATGTTCGTATCACGACTCGATATATTGAGGATAACTTCTTAGGCGGAATTCTATCGATCGTTCATGAATACGGCCATGCTTTATACAGCCTCAATGCCAATCCCGATTATGATAAAACGATGTTTATCGATGCGATTGGTTCTGGTGCCCATGAAACCCAATCTCGATTCTTGGAAAACCACATTGGTCGCTCCAAAGCGTTTTGGTCTTATTTATACCCCACCCTCATCGAACATTTTCCAGAATTTAAAGACACAAGTCTTGATGAACTGATCGCAATGATCAATGCCTCGAGCGCCTCTTTAATTCGAACAGAAGCCGATGAATTAACTTACCCATTACACATTTTGATTCGTTATGAAATCGAAAAACAAATGGCAAATGGAACGTTAGATTATGATCATCTACCTCAACTTTGGGCTGACTTATATGAACAATATCTCGGCATTCGCCCAAGCAATGATCAAGAAGGGGTTTTACAAGACATTCATTGGTCTGATGGCGGAATTGGTTACTTCCCAACTTACGCTTTAGGTTCAGCCTATGCTGCACAACTTTATGAAGCGATGGAAAAAGAATTCGATGTTGATCAGGCACTAGAAAATGGACATATTGAAAAAGTAGTCAATTGGTTAAAAGAAAACGTTCAACAATATGGAGCACAAAAAACAATGCGCCAAATCGTTGAAGAAGTTTCTCACAAACCATTTGATCCCCATGTTTACACGAACTACCTCAAAAACAAATACACAAAACTGTATCATTTAGAAGAACAATAACGTGAACGCCAAGCAATCCTTTATGGATTGCTTTTTTGTTGGTCCATAAAAAAATCAGCTCTAGAATAAAATCTAGAGCTGATCGAGGAAATTTATAGAACTAATTCATGAACACAAGTGAATTAGTCACCATCTGTATTTCTTAATCCTGGAGTGTAGTTTTTAGCTGCTTCCACGATTACATCGACTGCCGTATCAATTGGAATTCTTCCTGTATCGATACAGAGATCGTAATAGAATGATTTTCCCCATTTACGACTTGTAAAGTATTCGTAGTGGGCTTTACGACGTTTATCTTTATCTTTTAAACGTTTTTCAATTGGGACGTCTGTTTCGCCATATTCATTGATAACTCGGTTTTTACGTGCATCATGATTCGCATAAATAAAGCAACTCATTGTATTTGGATCATTTCTTAATAAATAGTCAGCACAACGACCAACGATAACGCAGTTTCCTTGTTCAGCTAAATTCAAAACAACACGGCTTTGTGCTTCAAAAAGCTGTTCGTTTAAGTTAAAACCAAAACTACTACTTGTAAAGACAGCAGAGAAACGTCCTTGTTCTTCGCCGTTTTCTTCGATAAATTCTTTGGCAAATCCGGTTTCTGTCGCGATTTTGTCAACTAAGTTCCAGTCATAGAAGCTATATCCTAATGCTTCTGCAACTTTGCGCCCAATTGTTCGTCCACCAGAACCAAATTCGCGGGTGATTGTAATTACTTTCGCGCTCATTATGAACCTCTTTCTAAGAAACCTTTAATCTTTTGGGTAAGGATTATTTTCTATATCCATTATACATGATCCGCACGTGAAGATCGCTATTTAAGAAAAATTTTACATAGATTTACGAAAGCGTTCTTTCAAAGTGATTGAGAAAATTCCAAACAGAATCAAAAAGAGAGACATTGATCTGTTCTCGAAAAAAAACGGGCTTGGCCATATTCCAAGTCCGTTTTCTTGTTAGATGTTGAGTGGTTTATCGCTTGCACCGTATTGTTCGTAATAATGTTTGAGATCTGCTTCAAGTTTTGCGTCTAACATATCACGTTGACGTAAGCTATCCACGATTTCAGGAACAGAAACAATTGCGGCTGTTGGGAATCCGTATAATTCGCTCACTTCTGCAAGTGCTGATTTATCGGATTTACCTTTTTCGGCACGGTCTAAAGAAACCATCAAACCTTTGATTTCAACGTTTGCAGCGTTTCTTACTTTTGGTACAGTTTCTTCCATTGATTTTCCTGATGTTGTCACGTCTTCAATCATGATCACGCGATCTCCATCTTTTAATTTTGTTCCTAAGAAACTTCCTTTATCTGCACCATGGTCTTTTTCTTCTTTACGGTCACTGCAGTAGCGGATTTCTTTTCCGAAAAGATCGTAGTAAGCTTCAGCTGTTACAACAGCTAATGGAATTCCTTTATAAGCAGGTCCGAATAATACATCGAAATCATCGCCATATTGATCATGGATCGCTTGGGCATAGAATTCTCCTAATTTACGTAATTGTTTACCTGTTTCGTATCCACCCGCATTCATGAAGAATGGAGAAATACGTCCAGATTTCAGTGTAAATGTTCCAAATTTTAAAACTCCGCATTCTAGCATGAAGTCAATAAATTCGTGTTTATAACCGTTCATTTCGTTTATCCCTCTCTGTTTATTCTTGCATTTCGTTCGTTAAATTTTACCACAAATCTACTCGCTCTTATTCTTTTTTGAGATTTCTTCTCGAATCCCCAAGAATACTCCAGCAATTGCGCTGATGACCATCAAGATTGTGATCAAAGTGACAAAAGGTTTTTGATTATTCATAACTCTTCTTCCTTTCGCATCGTTGTCTTTATTGTAGCGAATTTTTTAAGGATTCTTGCAGATTTCTCACTTCTTTTTTGGCGCTGATCAAAAAGACTTTCCGCTATGTGGAAAGTCTTTGAAATTGTATTGAATTCAGATTTACCATTCAATTTCAACATGGATATCGTCGCGCAAATAGCCCCATGTCAAATTGATTTTTGCTGGTTCAAATTCCGCATTACATCTCATGATCGTGTCGAGATCAATGGTCCGGTTGTTGTTGACATAAAGAGGATCGTGGACTTGCACATTGCCATTTTCATATCCATACAACAAGATTTCATGATAAAATCGCGTATCCGGATTGAGTTGGCTACGGGCATTTAAAGTAAAGCTAACAAATCCTCCGGATTTAAGTACTTTTGTGATTTCCATTTGATCTAAATAATCCCCACGAGCTTGTATGCCATAGTGCTCGGCAGCCCACATCACACCATCGCCTTTCGTGCCAATTGGGATACCATTACCAAATGTTCCATTAATTTTCCCAACACTCTTTAAGGCATAGGCGATATCTAAAGGCGAGTAAGGACGATTGTTGATTCCTTCATATGCCATTGCTAGAACAGTTGGCACACAACCGATATGTCTAAATGTCGTATCGCCAAACCAAACATTTCCCCAACGCGGATCTGTTTGGAAATAGTGCGGAACATTATAGACTTGCGTGCGAATGACAACACCATGATTGTCAGTGGTGTATACAACATTATTAACTCGAACATCGCCACGAACGGGATTGCCAGCTTTGTCATACATCCGCATCGTTCCGCTTTTATCGATTTTTGCGATTACATTGCTTGCTGCTTGATCACCAAATACGGAATCTGAGCTGTTATAGATTAAATACCCACTCGTATGATCGAAAATAAAAGATTTGTTGCCAATTTTTTGACTTCCATATAACGCTTTGCCTTGGTCACCATAATAGCGAGCCTGTTCGCTATTTGGCACTTTAACAAAGGCATTTTTAATTTTTCGCTTGGTGGTGGAATCAAAGTAATACCAATCCCCATCGTAATAAGCTTCTCCATAAGAAGGAGTACCTGTTTCGTCATACCAAATGTCTTGACCATATTCATTGACGATCATATTCACTTTCGGAACATAGAAACTTAATCCTTCTTGTTTCCAACCCATGTTGGCTAATGCGTTGTACTCATTATCCGATCGGGAAAAATGGTGGGCACCGGCCGCTGTGGCATTGGGGTTATAAGCCCGATAAATCGGTTTTCCTTCTGTTCCTTTTTGCGCATACCAACCGATTCCTTCTAACACCCAACCGAGCTGGATTAATACGTTTTTCTCATTTTCTTCTCTCGTATAGTGATGGTCTTGCGCATTGGGGTTATATAAACGATAGACCGGTTCAGCGAGGGGATCATCGGCTTTTAAAGAATACCAAGAGACTTTTTCATCGATCCATCCCCCACGGATTAATGCTTTTCTTTCGTTTTCATCTCTTGTATAAAAGTGTTCCGATGTACGCAGGTTATATAAACGGAAAACACGCTCATACTTTGCGGATATTTCGCTATATGCTTTTGGTTCTGTAGAATGGAACGTAATATTTTCAAATAATTTATCGCTCTTTTCTTGGAAATAGTTGGATTCATCAATAAAATCATCAAAATCCCATTCATTCATATCTGGAATGTTTTCTACATACTGACCTTTTGAAGCTTCTATGTTTTCTTGTGCCATCAGTGGCATCGTTTGGGATAAACACATCGCAATAGCCAATAAGCTTGTCGCCATTTTTTTCATGTTTTGGCTCCTTTCTTTAACATCCAATCCAATGATTCGATTCAAAAATTAAATCATATGTGTATTTTACACATAAAGAAGAAAGTCTCTTAAAATATTTATTTCAATTTTTTCGATCTTTTCTATTTTTAAATATTTTTTCTTTTGATGAAACAGTTCTTTCAAGCAAATCTTACTCTTAGTATACGTAAGAAAAAAAAGAGAAACGTGTATCAACATTTCTCTTTTCCTTCATCAATTTTCATTTAGCGTTTTACATGGAGATCAAATTGTGGATGATCGAGTAACATTAAGCGACAAATCACTGCGCCTACTGCATTTCCCAAAACAATCCACACTAAATTCCAACTCCAAACCCAAGCTAAGCCCATATAAGCCAAATCTGCAATCGAGTGTTCAAATCCACATAGGATAAACACTGTGACGCATAAAAAGCATCCTGCTTTAAAGCCTTTCGACCAACTATAGACGGCTAAAAACATTAAGACCCCACAAAAGCAACCGTTAATGAATGCCATGTACCAAGGTAATGCCGCTTTTGCTTGAGCGATCGTTGTTGCTGCTTCAATAATGCCAGTATTCCAACGAAGCAAGCCACAAACGACTAAAGCCCCAATGGTATTTCCAGCAAGAATTTTCAGGTAAGGTAAATCTTTTTGACCAAACCAGCCGATTTTCCCAGTGAATAAATCCAGTTCAAATAGGCAAACAAAACACAACGCAAATCCGAATAAAATTGCACCTAATGGCTTATCTGCTTTGACAAACAAATAAGACGCCATCGCAATTAAACCGCCAGCGCTAATTGATTTTTTCATAGGTTTCCTTACTTATTCATCTCTGCTTCAATCATTGCATATGTTTTTGCTGGATCTTCGGCTTTTGTGATTGAACGGCCAACAACGATATAGTCACTACCCTGTTCGCGTGCAAATGCAGGAGTTGCCACACGTTTTTGGTCATCTTTAGAGTCAGAAGATAAACGGATCCCTGGAGTTACACAAAGGAATTCTGGTCCACATGCTTCTTTAATTGCTTTCACTTCGTGTACAGAACATACAACACCATCTAATCCTGCTTCTTTTGCTTTTGTTGCATAGCGAACTACAGAATCGATCACTGTTCCTGGAATTCCTTGTTCTTCGTTCATTGCTTCTTGGGAAGTAGAAGTTAATTGCGTAACTGCGATCAATAATGGAGTTTTATTGGATGTGCAGCCTTCTTTTAATCCTTCTTTTCCGGCTTTCATCATTTCAACACCACCAGCAGCATGAACGTTTGTTAAATCTACGCCTAAACGAGCGAGGTTTTTCATTCCACCTTTTACTGTATTTGGAATATCATGAAGTTTTAAATCTAAGAAGACATCGTGTCCTGCTTCTTTAATTTCACGGACAAGATCAAGACCTTCCGCATAAGTTAATTCCATCCCAATTTTAACTGTGATTGGGGAATCGAATTTTGCAAGAAAGTCCATAACTTCTTGACGGCTGGAAAAATCCAGGGCCACAATTGTTTTATTCATTGTATTTTCCTCCATAAATTTATTTTTTATTTCGTTACAGCTTGTTTATATCACAAGCCTTAAGCGAATGTTTTAAAGCTCTTTTTTTGATGATCGTTTTATTCATTTTTGCTTAAAAAAACTGTTCTATTTTTTCGAATAGAACAGTTTTGGATAGTCATTATTTTTGTGGTAAAGCTTTTCCGATCGCTTCTTGTACAGAATTTAAATTGTATTTTTCTAATACACTTGGCAACTCTTCGATCATTTTTGGACAAGCCCATGGATCAATAAAGTTTGCCGCGCCAACTTGAACGGCACTTGCTCCCGCATATAAGAATTCTAAAATGTCTTCTGCATTGCTGATGCCACCACAACCAATAATTGGAATATGAACAACTTGAGCAACTTGATAAACCATGCGTAATGCAATTGGTTTAATTGCTGGTCCCGAAAGACCACCCGTTACATTTCCTAATAATGGTTTTGCTGTACGTAAATCCATACGTAAGCCTTGAACGGTATTGATCATGACCAAACCATCTGCACCATTGTCTTGCGCTGCTAATGCCAATTCTACGATGTTTGTAACATTTGGAGATAATTTTACATAGACCGGTTTATCGGCATGTTGTTTAACCATAGCCACCGTTTTTCCTAATGCTTCAGCATTCGTACCAATAGCCATGCCGCCCACTGCAACGTTTGGACAAGATACGTTTAATTCGAACGCTTTAATGACATCTACACCTTTTAAGTGTTCAACGACATGCGCATAGTCTTCGATTGTCGATCCCGCTACACTAACCATCACTTCTGTATCGAATTGTTCTAAGAAAGGAAGTTCATGTTCACGGAAGTAATCAACACCTTTATTTTCAAGACCAATCGCATTTAACATTCCAGATTCTGCTTCTGCAATACGAGGCAGAGGGTTTCCAAAACGAGCATTCGGGGTAACTGATTTTGTGACCATTCCCCCAAGTAGGCTCAAATCATAGATGGATGCAAATTCACGACCATTTCCAAAACAGCCGGAAGCAGGGAGAACCGGATTTTTTAAATTTAATCCTGGAAGTTTAACGGATAAATCCATTACAATACCACCTTTCCCATCGCAAAGACTGGGCCGTCTTCACAAACGCGAACTGCGTCACCTTCTACCGTTTTCATCACGCAACCTAAGCATACGCCAAATCCACAACCCATGCGGCTTTCTAAAGAGATATAGCCATCTTGATATGTGTTTTGAATCGCGCGAAGCATTGGCAATGGTCCACAACTGCAAACAAATGGACAAGTGATGTGATTGGCTTTGATACCATCTAAAACAGTTCCTTGAACCCCCATTGATCCATCCATTGTGCAAATCACAGGAGTGATGCCGAGTTCTTCAAATTCTTTTTGATAGAACACTTCATCTTTTGTATTAAAGCCTAATACAACATGAACTTTTGCGCCCAAATCTTGATACGCTTTGGCTGTCAATAACATTGGTGGAGTACCCACACCACCACCTACAATTAATACTTCTTCTTTCGCTTCGATCGGATAACCAGTACCCAATGGGCCAAGGACACTTAAAGCGTGCCCTGGTCGCATGGAAGAGAGTTTGTCGGTTCCTTTGCCTAATACTTTATAGACAATTGTGAGTACGTTTCCTTCAACCCAAGAAACGGAAATTGGACGTCGTAAATAGAAGTTAGGAACAGTGATTTGAACGAATTGACCTGGTTTAGCCAATGTTGCAATTTCTGTTTCTAATTCCATTTTAAATACATCTTGAGTCAGCGGTGTATTCGATAAAATTTTCGCTTTGGATTCGATCATATCTTATTTCCCCAGTTCATTCATAGAAATCATTGAGAATGAAATTGATTCAAGAACTTTCATCAAAGCATCTGCAGTATCTAAAGCAGTCATACAGAAAATGTTATTTTCAGAAGCGACACGACGGATGATAAATCCATCATCTTCATTTTTCTGAGATGTACGAGACATTGTATTCACTACATAATTGACTTTTCCCGTACGGATGATGTCTACAACGTTTGGTACATCGGAATTTTCTTCGATTTTTGCAGCATCGTGAACGAACAAGCCGTTTTCACGTAAGAATTTTGCCGTACCTGGTGTTGCATATAAACCATATCCGATATTTGCAGCACGGTTTGCAAGTTCTAAGGCTTCTTGTTTATCGCGATCCGCAATTGTAAAGAGGATATTTCCGTGTGCTGGAACTTTGATTCCTGCAGCAACTAATGCTTTATATAATGCTTTTTCTAAATTGATATCAGAACCTAGTGCTTCCCCTGTGGATTTCATTTCAGGTCCTAAAACCGTATCCACACTGCGCAGTTTTGCAAAAGAGAAGACTGGCGCTTTAACAAATACACGATCTTGATCTTCTGGACGGTAACCTGGCGTTACACCTTGTTCTTCTAAAGAGTGACCTAATACTGCCATTGTTGCTAAATGAGACATTGGTACGCCTGTGATCTTGGATAAGAATGGCACAGTTCTAGAAGAACGTGGGTTAACTTCAAGGACATAGACTTGATCGTTAGCATCAACGATGAACTGAATGTTGTAAAGACCGATAAAGCCGAATCCTTCCCCAATTCTTGTTGCATAGTCGATGATTGTGTCTTTAACGTCTTGAGAAATTGTCTGTGTTGGATAAACGGAGATGGAGTCACCAGAGTGAACACCGGCACGTTCGATATGTTCCATTACACCTGGAATATAAACGTGTTTTCCATCCGCAATCGCATCGATTTCTAATTCTTTTCCGACGATATATTTATCGACAAGAATTGGCGCATCGTGGCTAATTTCTTTTACGGCATTTGCCATGTAGATGCGTAATTCATCATCGTTATGAACGATTTGCATTGCACGACCACCAAGAACATAAGATGGACGAACGAGTACTGGATAGCCAATACGTCCTGCAATATCTAATGCTTCTTCAACTGTTAATGCTGTTTCACCTTTTGGTTGAGGGATGTCTAGTTTATGTAACATCGCTTCAAATTCATGACGGTCTTCCGCTAAGTCGATGCTTTCAAGACTCGTTCCTAAAATTTTCACACCGTGTTCAGCTAAAGATGCAGCAAGGTTAATCGCAGTTTGACCACCAAATTGAACGATGACACCTTCTGGTTTTTCTAAATCGATAACTTCCATAACATCTTCTGTTGTTAATGGTTCGAAATACAATTTGTCAGAAATTGTGAAGTCAGTTGATACCGTTTCTGGGTTGTTGTTGACGATGATTGCTTCATAACCAGCATGACGTAATGTTTCTACGCAATGCACTGTCGCATAGTCGAATTCAACACCTTGCCCAATACGGATAGGTCCAGAACCTAATACAACGATTTTGCGGTTGTTAGAAGGCACACTTTCGTTTTCTTGCTCGTAAGTAGAGTAGAAATAAGGTGTTGCACTTTCAAATTCTCCTGCACAAGTATCCACCATTTTGTAAACAGGAATGATGTTGTTTTCGTGACGTAATTCATAGATCGCTTTTGCCGTTGTGTTCCAAGCTTTTGCGATCATGCTGTCGGAGAATCCGTTTTTCTTTAATGTCAGCAATGTTTCTGGATCCATTGGATGTTCATTCATTTCTTGTTCTAAGCGGAAGATACGATTTAAATGCATCAAGAAGAATGGATCGATTTTACATGCTTTATGGATTTCTTCAACGCTAACGCCTTCGCGCATCACTTTTGCGATCGCAAAGATTCTTAAGTCGCTGTTCGTGCGAATCATTTCAAATAATTCTTCACGACTCTTATCTTCTAAATCCTGTAAGAACAAGTGATCCACTTTCATTTCCAAAGAACGAACGCCTTTTAAGAACGCTTCTTCAAATGTACGTCCGATGGACATGATTTCCCCTGTTGCTTTCATTTGGGTTCCTAAATGACGGTCTGCATTTGGGAATTTGTCAAATGGGAAACGAGGGAATTTTGCAACAACATAGTCAATTGTTGGTTCGAAGCAAGCATAAGATGTTTTTGTTACTGGGTTTAAAATTTCGTCTAATGTTAAGCCCACTGCCAATTTTGCGGAAATACGCGCAATTGGATAACCTGTTGCTTTAGATGCTAATGCAGAAGAGCGGGAAACACGTGGGTTTACTTCGATAACAAAGTATTTAAAGCTCTTTGGATCTAAAGCTAACTGCACGTTACATCCACCACAAATGCCTAAAGCACGAATGATTTTTAATGCAGCAGAACTTAACATGCCATTTTCACGATCTGTTAATGTCTGAACTGGAGCCACAACGATAGAGTCACCCGTATGGACACCAACTGGATCGACGTTTTCCATACTACAAATCACGATGGAGTTGTCGTTGGAGTCACGCATTACTTCATATTCGATTTCTTTATAACCAGCAATAGATTGTTCGATTAAGCACTGGTGAACTGGAGAAATTTTAAGTCCAGCGTCACAGACTTTGCGTAATTCTTCTTCATTATCCGCAAATCCACCACCTGTTCCGCCAAGGGTATAAGCAGGGCGAACAACAACTGGATAACCTAATTCTTTGCAATATTCAACTGCTTGATCCACTGTGTGCACGATGTCACTCTGTGGCACTGGTTCATTGATTTCGTTCATCAAAGAACGGAACAATTCACGGTCTTCTGCTTTTTGAATCGCGTGTAAATCTGTTCCCAGAATTTCAACACCGTATTCTTCTAAGATGCCATCTTCAGCTAATTCAACAACTAAGTTCAATCCTGTTTGTCCACCTAATGAACCTAAGATTGCATCTGGTCTTTCTTTATAAATAATGCGTTTTGCGAAATCTAAAGTGATTGGTTCGATATAAACTTGGTCAGCAACAACTGAATCAGTCATGATCGTTGCTGGGTTGGAGTTAATCAAGATAACTTCATATCCTTCTTCACGTAAGGATTGGCAAGCCTGAGTTCCGGCATAGTCAAATTCAGCCGCCTGACCAATTACGATTGGACCAGACCCGATAACGAGAATCTTTTTAATATCGTCTCTTCTAGGCATTTTTCTTGTTCTCCTTTTCTGTAGTCATCAAACGGACAAAGGCATCCATTGCACCTGTGCCGTCAGTAGATGTTGGTTGGAACTGTAAGCCAAATACTGGATAAGTTTTATGCGCAACACCTTCACAAGAATTATCGTTCAATGCTTTATGCGTCATTACTAAATCTGTATTGGCTAAAGAATCAATATCCACCGCATAGCCATGGTTTTGGCTTGTAATTTCTACATGACCATCACTTAAGTGAACAACTGGGTGGTTGCTTCCGCGATGTCCGAATTTCAATTTATATGTTTTTGCTCCGCAAGCTAAAGAGATGAGCTGGTGACCTAAACAAATTCCAAACATTGGAACTTGGCCCATCAGTTGACGAACTGTTTCAATTGCTTCTGGAATATCTGTTGGATTTCCTGGACCATCTGTTAAAACAACACCATCTGGGCAGAAACTCATAATTGTTTTTACATCTGTGTTCCATGGCACAACAACGATGTCTAAGTTCAATGCTGCTAAATCACGAATAATGCTTAATTTGCTTCCGAAATCCATCACAACAACTTTTAAGCCACGGTTTGGTACGGAGTAAATGCGTGGTGCACTCACTTGTTGTACTTGATCGTGCATTTCTGGTGTTTTGCGAATTGTTTCAAGCACTTCATCGATATTGGCATCCGCATTGCACATCATGCAACGCATTACCCCTTTATCGCGAATACGACGCGTGATCGCACGAGTATCGATATCATAAATGCCCGCAATATTTTCCTGTTTGCAGAAATCATTCAAAGAAGAATTTGCACGCCAGTTGGAATAATCTTCACAAAGATCTTTAACCACCAAGCCGAATACGCTTGGTACAAGATTTTCCCAGTCATCGCGGTTCATGCCGTAATTTCCAATTAATGGATACGTCATCATCACGATTTGTCCACAATAAGAACTGTCTGTCAAAATTTCCTGGTAGCCCGTCATTGCCGTGTTGAATACTAATTCACCGACTTTGAAGTTGTCTGAACCGAACGCTTTTCCTTTCCAGACGCTTCCATCTTCTAAAACAAGCAATCTGTCCATAAGTTTCTCCTCCCTTACGTTATTGATATTTCTATTCCGTTATTTTTTCAGTAAGTGTGGCCCACTTACTTTTGTTTTGTATAGACCGGTTTTCCTTCAAACCAAGTTTGTTTGATGTCGACAACGCTCTTCCATCCCGCAAATGGTGTATTTTTTCCCATGGATTGGAATGTGTCTGGATCAATTGTGACATCTGCATTTAAATCAGCAATGAAGAAATCTGGACGGTAGCCAATTTCAAGCTTGCCGCATTTTTCTAAACCGAATCGCTTTGCTGGCTTTTCTGCCATCCAACCGATCAGCTGGTTGAGTGACCAGCGTTTTTGGTTTTCTACAAATTCAGTATAAAGCAAAGGGAACGCAGTTTCTAAGGCAACAATGCCAAATGGTGAAAGTTCCATCGGACGTGTTTTTTCTTCCATCGTATGTGGAGCATGGTCATTGGCAATAAAATCGAGATCGCCATTTTCCAAACCTTCAATTAAGGCCATTCGATCTTCGTGGCTTCTTAATGGTGGGTTCATTTTCCACATTGGCCCTTTGACATCTTTATCTTCTAATAATAAGTGATGGGCTGTAACTTCCCCAGAACAATCTGCGCCTTGTGCTTTTGCGGCATGCAAAGCTTGCACGCTTTCTTTGGCTGAAATGTGATCCGCATGATATTTCAAACCATTCGAAATGACCATGACGAGATCGCGTTTTAATTGTTCACTTTCACAAGCACTTGGAATTCCGATCCAACCGTTTTGTGTAGCATATTCACTTTCGTGAACGGATGCTTTTTGTTTACGGTACACCATATCTTCAGTATGACATGAAAACATGACATCGGCTTCTTTGGCTCTTTTCATGGCTAATGCCATGACTTCTTCACTTTGAATGCCCACGCCATCATCACTAAACCAATGAATGCCTAATTCTTTCAGTGCGCGATAGTTTGTCGGCACTTTTCCTTGTTCATCATTGGTAATCGTTCCAAATGGAAAGACACGCACGTTTGCATGTTCTTCGATATTTTTTAAGTAACGTTCCATCACATCTGCAGTCGATGGGAAAGGTTTTACGTTTGGCATCGCAAAGATCGTCGTATATCCACCAGCAGCGGCAGCCATTGTTCCTGTCGCAATCGTTTCTTTTGTTGTATAACCTGGATCACGTAAGTGAACATGGGTATCCACTAAACCAGGAAGGACGGCTAAACCTTGGCCATCTACCACTTGCCAATCTTCTTGACGTTCAATTGTTGGGGCAATCTCTAAAATTTCGTGTTCATCAAATAACATTTCGCCATCCATCAAATGATGTTGATAGAAGATTTTCGCGTTAGTAATTAGTGTTTTCACTCTTGTCCCTCTCTAACAAAAGGTGCTACACCTAATGCTTTTTTAATCATCGCTTTTCGTACTAACATTCCATTATGCATCTGTTTGAAAATACGGCTTTTTTCGCTTTCGACTAAGTCCGTATCGATTTCAACACCGCGGTTGACTGGTGCTGGATGCATGATGATCGCATGGTCTTTCATGCGGTTATAACGTTCTTTTGTTAGTCCGTATTGGCTCAAATATTCATCATCGCTTAATGACTGAAGTGTTGCGCCACGTTCTTTTTGGATTCGTAAAAGCATGACAACGTCTGCCCATTCAATTGATTCATCGAAATCACTAAATGGATAGCCTTCGCGTTCCCATTCTTTTGGTCCGGAAAAACGAACATTGGCATTGAAACGTTCAAGTGCTTCTTTGTCACTTGCTGCAACACGAGAATGCGCAACATCTCCACAGATCAACACATTGATTCCATCGAAATGACCAAACTCTTGGTAAATTGTCAATAAATCCAATAAGCACTGGGATGGGTGATTTCCTTTTCCATCTCCGGCGTTGATGATTGGAATATTGATTCCTTTTAGTTCATTGAAATATTCATCTTGTGGATGGCGAATCACTAACAATTGATAGCCAACAGACTCGAACACCTTTACTGTATCGTATAACGTTTCTCCTTTTGTTATAGAAGAAGATTCCGCTTGGAAATCAACGGTCTTCAATCCTAGTTGTTTTTCAGCACTTACAAATGAATAGTGAGTGCGCGTCGAAGGCTCAAAAAAAAGATTGGCTGTAAGTACCTGAGCACTTTCAGGTAACTGCCAATCCGAATGAGAATAGGAAAAAGCCTTCGCATCATCAAGGATTTCAAGGATCTCTTCGTTCGTTAGATCCTTCATGGTTAAAAGTGATTTTTTATTCATATCCAAAACCCCTTCTACTTATGCGCTGGCGCAATTTTAAGAATATAAATCATATTTTGTCCGTCTGTTTTATCAGCAGACTTCTAAATCTTCCGTATTATATCACTTACTTTTTGAAACACAATAGAGATTTATGGTTTAAAAAACGATCACTTTTTCAAACTCTTACATATCGAAAACTTTACACATAGTCGACAGACAATCATTTCTTTTCAATCCTAAAAAGGATGTTTAATAACACATTTTGTATATTTTGTGATTTTCAACTTTCGATCCTATAAAAAAACGCATCACGAGCTAAAAGGCTTATGTTTTCCAATTTCCCTTTTGTTTATGGATTACATCTTTGACATGGCGTATAGCCTTGGGCAATTAAACTTTCTTTCGATTCATGAACATCTTGTCGATTTCTTTTTGACATATCATCGATCGAATCGCAGCTTGGATCATGAAATTTATGCGATCTGATATTTAAAACATAATCCTTAGCTTGCCCCTCCGTTGCGGGTGTTTGACCTTGACTCGTATTCTGCCCTGCTTCTTCTAGCCAGTTCTCTCCTGTTTGATAATCGATACAAATGCCAGGTTGAACATTATAACAAAACACGTTAAAGGAAAGACCTTGCCCATTGTCCTCTACGGATTTTGCTTGCATCAACACACCATTAGCCACTAAGTTATCACCATCAAACATCGGTGTAACTTGGTACATCACATGTTTATTGGTCTTGCGAATAAAATCTAACGTCTTACTTTCAAAAGGCTGCATCCCTTTGATATTCATATAACGCGTTCCGGTCATTAAGTTTTTCGGATTCGCATTTTGACCTGACAAACTAAAAGCAATCAAATGGCATCGATTGTAAAGCGCTTGGCCATCTTTGATACAGTCATAGCGGTTTTGTTTCCACCCCGTTGGATGAATACTCGAAATATCGCCACGTTCTTCTTCTGGCAAAATTTCTTGTCCCAAGCTTCCATAAGCCATTGTGACTCGTCCGAATTCATCTAATTCAAAATAGTGTTGGAACGCACTTGTTGTTTGTTCATTTTCTTCAAAATAAGGAACGTTGTTATTGATAGCAACATAGGGTTGGCCACTAAATTCTGGAATATCGGCCAGGGTGATCGGCAACTTGGCAGGATTAGGTTGTTGTTGTCCTTCTTGTTGCGCCACGCTTGTCGTGCTTTCTTCAATTTGGATTTGGCTATTGGCTGACAAACTGATCGCACTCGATGCCATTGGATTGGCACTACAACCAACAAGAGTCAAAATTAAAAATAGATTGAAAAAGATATTTGAGATTCGTTTCCACTTTTGTCTCATGCAAATTTCTCCTTTCCATCACTTGGATTGGGCAAATGGATCTTGAATTTTTTCTCCATCCATTCACAATTGATTCCTGATTATGATAACAAGTCCCCATTATAAAACGAACTTTGACCCACCATCTAGCTATAGCTTGCAGATTAATTTTGGATCAGTCTTTACCGTATAGATCACAATCGCTAGACTACTGTTACGACGCAAAACAAATGAAAATTCAAGGAGACTTTCTATGGAATACAATTTAAAATCCCCTAAACTCATTGCTGCCGATATCGATGGCACTTTTTTACGTCCTGATCGTACTTACGATCGTCCTCGCTTTGAAAGAATTTTAAAACGTATGCACGCTAAAGGCGCAAAATTTGTCGTTGCTAGCGGAAATCAAATCGCTCTTTTAGAAAATTTATTTCCGGGTTTTGAAGGCCAAATTTCCTACGTTGCCGAAAATGGTGCATTGATTCGCGATGAACAAGAAGTGCTCTTTGCTGGAAATATGGATCCTTATGCCATCAAACGCGTATTAGAAGTGCAACGTCAACACCCTGAAATCCAACTCGTTTTATGTGGGGTTAAATCTGCTTATTGTCAACGTGGACTGACTGATCCTCGATTTTTCGATTTCATCAATCAGTTCTATGGACGCCTCGCTTGGGCTGATGATCTGCAAACGATTGATGACCAAGTCCTCAAGTTCGCTTTACTCGTTCCGGAAGAACAATCCCTCCAATATGTTGATTTATTTAAACAAGAACTTGGCGGACTGATTGAAGCAACGGATACGGGCTTTGGCTATATCGATTTAATTGTTCCCGGTTGTCACAAAGCTTCTGGTCTTCAAAAATTAGCCGAACGTTGGAACATCGATCCACAAGACTGTGCTGCTTTTGGTGATGGTGGCAATGATATTGAAATGTTGAATTATTGTGGATTAAGTTTTGCGATGGCCAATGCCAAAGATTCCGTTAAAGCTGCTGCCCAATACGTATGTAAATCTGATGCTGAAGATGGCGTACTTGAAGTCTTAGACCAACTGTATCCAGAAGAATCACATATCTAGCAATCATTAAAAAATTGAATTCTTTGAGATCTTTTTTCGACATTTTGCCAATGATGTCTAGAAGATCTCTTTTCTTTTTAAAATGTTTTTCTTGGATAAATTGTATTGCAACATATTCTCTAAAATGCCCATTTGTATTTCTTAATGATTTCGAAATGACCTTTAGAAAAGTTTAAGCAATACAGTTAAATTCCCATAAACTATTGACGATTTATTCATATTCTTTTTTTACAATAGAACCATAAAGTAAGAGGTTATTCTATGAACCAAAATGTTGTATTTTTCTTGAAATTTAAAAAAGACCTACAATTCTATTATTCTTCACTTTCCCTTTTAGATGCCCTGAACGCTATGAAAAAACACGGCTTTACGGCAGTTCCTGTAATCGATCACGCAGGATGTTATATGGGAAGTGTCACCGAAGGTGATTTCTTGTGGTTTATTTTACAAAACGGAAACGATCCCGCTTTGTTAGAAAATACTCAAGTCAAACAATTAATCCGTGAAGGTTTTATGCCAGCAGTGAATATCGATGTTTCATTAGAGGAATTATTAGAAACATCTTTCCATCAAAACTATGTCCCTGTTGTCGATGATCGCAATAAATTTATTGGCATCGTAACTCGTCAATCTTTATTACGTCATTTCGGAAATTCCAGTCCAAAACTTGTGACAACTTCTTCAAAACCGCTCGACGCGATGTCAAGACAATCGCTAAACGGATAATTCTTGGATCACTAAACAAAAGAATTTTTACTCGCGACTGGTGAGTTGCGAGTTTTTTATTGCTTGATATGATGAACAAAATGAATTCAAATACTTTAATGTGAAAGGTCTACATATGCATGATTTTCTATTTTATGGTTTAACTGCTTTATTGATCGGTTTCGATCTTTATGTCTGGCAGATTTGGAAATTTGCCAAAAAGAAGACTAAAGCCATCGCCCTCTATGTTGCGCAATTGCTGCAATGGCTTGCCGCTCTTGCGCTAGCAAGCATTCTGCCTTCTACTTGGTGGAACTGGATCACTTTGCCTAATTTGAAAATTTGGCAAATCCTCATTCTATTTTTCTGTCTTGAACTAGTTCGCTTACTTTTATTGCCCTTGTTTAAACAATCGCCAAGTGAAACAACAATGTCCCGTTTTCATTCAATTTTGAAGATCTTCTTCTTTTGGATGCAAGATTCAATTGAGCAACCTACCGAAGAATTAGAACTGTTATCCGAAACGATTAGTGAAAATGAAGAACAACTCGAAGTAATCGAAAATGCCCTCGATCTTGGCGAAACAACCCTTGGTGAAATTTGTACACACCGCTCGGATATGGTCATTCTTTCTTTAAAAGATGAACCTTCAAAATGGAAAAAGACAATTCTTGCTCATCGTCATACGTTCTATCCCGTAACAAATGAAAGTGATGATGATGTCATTGGCTTTCTCGATACGCGTGATTACTTTAGGATGCCTGGATTTGGCAAAAAACAAATCCTCGATGAATGTGTCGACAAACCTTTGTTTGCGGCTGAAAACACAACCGCCGATGAATTATTGCGCATCATGAAAAGTCGCAAAAAATACATCGCAATCGTTTTAGATGAATATGGTGGTGTTGTCGGCCTTGTTACCTTACACGACATCATTGAAGAGTTATTAGGAGAATTATCCGAAGAAGAAGAAAAACGCCAAGCAGATATTGTCAAACTCCCTCGCGGTTTATGGCGCATTAGTGGTGAAGCCAATTTAAAAGATGTCTCCAAAGCATTAAATATGAATTTAGAATTAGATGACTTTGAAACCTTCTCGGGCTATGTCATCGGTTCAATGGGGTATATTCCTGAAGATGGTACACAATTAGAAGTTCAAATCGATCACTTAATGATTCAAATTAAACGAATTGCCGGACATCGCATACGCCAAGCCCTTGTTCATAAAATCGATGAACCAATCCCTAACCCAAACGAACCCCACTAAATAAAAAGGCGAATCCTTTTTGCGATTCGCCTTTTTATTTAGTTTTAAGCTAATTCTTTTTGTATTTCTTGTTTCTTGGCATCCATCTTTTTAAATGCGCGTCGAATAAAGAAAATGGAAACGACAACAGATAAGAAATCCGCAATCGGTTGCGAAAGAAGCATTCCTTCAATGCCTAAAAATAACGGTAAAACGAAAACCAAAGGCATAAAGAAGATGATTGTACGTGTCATGGATAAAAAAGCCCCTTTTCCTGCTTGGCCAATTGCAGAAAAGAAGTTCGAGGACAGCCCTTGAATTCCTTGAATGCAAATACAAGCCATATTGACACGTAACATCAAGACGCCAAATTGAATATACAACTCGTCACCTTGACCAAATAACTCAATGAGTTGGACAGGGAAAAACTGAAATAACAACATTACGAGTGTTCCCAATACAACAACTGACGACATTGCTAAAAGCACACATCGTTTAACCCGATCATATTGTCGCGCTCCATAGTTAAAACCAATGATCGGTTGGGTCCCTTGTCCTAAACCAACTACAGCAGAAATATATAAACCATTTAATTTAAATGCCACTCCCGAAGCCGCAATCGGAATATTCGCCCCATAAATCGACATTGCTCCATAATACTTGAATAAGTTATTCAAAACGATTTGAACAAACAAAATGGTGACTTGGTTTAACGAGTTGGCCGCTCCAACTGCTGCAATTCGTTTTAGATAATGAAAATGCATCTGATAGTGATGCTTTTCTAAGTGAATTTGTTTAAAGCGAGGAATATAGAATAGACACACAACAAGAGTTGCCATTTGTCCGATAATGGTTGCCCATGCTGCTCCTGCCATTCCCCAGTGAAAAACAAAAATAAATAGCGGATCGAGAATACAATTGACAATTGCCCCTACGATCATGCTCATCATTGAAAACGTTGGTGCGCCATCCGCACGCGCGAGTTGTGATAAGCCATTGGATAAAATCAAAAATGGCATGCCGATTAAAATGATTTGCGAATAGTCATGAGCATATTGATAATTTTCTGCCGTTGCGCCAAATGCCGGTAATAAAAGAGGCATCAAAAGTTCAGCAAGAACAAGATAAATCAGTCCCGCAACGAGCATAAACGTTAAGCCAGCGCCGACCGTTTTGGCCGCTTCTTCTTGTTTCCCTTCTCCTAAAAGCAAAGAGTAATTGGCAGCTGAACCTACTCCAAGTAACAAAGCAATTGCTAAACCAATTGTCGTAAAAGGGAATGCGACCGTTGTTGCCCCATTTCCTAAATAACCAAGTCCCTGGCCAATAAAAATCTGGTCCACGATGTTATAAAGTGAACTGACCAACATCGCCACAATAGAGGGCAAAGAGAAACGAAAGAGCAGTTTCGAAATTTTCTCGTATCCTAGTGGATTGTCTTGTCTAGTTTGTTCCATTTTATGCCTCCTTTTTTTAGTTCAATTCGTCATACATGAATTTAGACTTAACTGCCTAAAATCCGTGTTGTGAAGTTAAAATAAGCTAAATTCCAATCATTCGCAATTGATTGTTTAAAGCCAATCTAAAATATTCTTGTAAATCTCACACTGTTTCGGACAAGATCTTTTAAGATCGCAATAAAAAATCCCCTTTTAGTGACATCTCGATTGAGTTATTACGAGTGTCCACTAAAAGGGAACTTATCCTCAACATGAAGCTTTTTCTGTATTCGCATTGAGTAGGCGTAAACATTCTTCAGGACTAAAATCGCTTGGGCGGTTTGGTTTTTCTTCTAAATCCACCAACATTGCAATTTCGCCATCATCATCATATACATGACAAGGGAAAAGTCGTAGTTTTCCACAATCTAATTTAAATCCTTCTTTTCCCGGTAAACATAGCGATAACATCAATGGTTCATCACTGATGTTAATCACGCGACAAGCCATCATTGGGGGAATGCGATAAAACGAACCTTCATGTAGTTCGTCACACCAACATTCGCCTTGTTTCGAGCAATACATGATGAGGCCTTCACCTTTCATACATAACAAGTATTCTTCAGTTTCCTCATTAATATGAAAGTGTCCTTTTGTGCAAAAATATTGATCCTTGATCTGGCCAGGATAAATTTTGACTTGACCCCAAGTCAATTCACCCTGATCACTAATCGTTTTTCGCATGATGTGTTCATAAATAATCGTGTCCGGGTTCATATCTGGATCTTGTCGTTTGAAATAGTCCGTATCTTTATAACGGATTGTCGTTTTGGGCGCTGCACTTTTACGCAAGCGATTGTTCCATTGTGAAATTAGCTCTGCTTTTAACTCAGCTATTGAAGAAAAGTAATTATTCTCATTCATCTTTATCATCTCAAATCATTATTCATTACTTATTTTTTCAAGGCAAACTAAACTTGGAGAATTCGATTTAAATGGATGTCGCATTTCTAATACGTGAAGGTTGGTTTGTTCCTGTAGCCAATCCATCAAGACCTCTTTTTCTTGTTGGCCTTCTGGATGAGGATAAAATACCAAAGCAATTCGCCCTTTTTTGCGCAACAACCTAACACTTTGTTCTAGCGCTCGCAAAGAAGAGTTTGCTTGTGTGGCAATTCCACTTAAAGTTTTTGGATCAAAACCATAGTTGAAAATCATAGCATCGATTTGACCCTGATAAGCGCTAAGATCGTGTTCGATCCTATCGTGGGAATGACAATATCCAATCACGTGGGGGACTTTTTGAGATTTAAGTGCAATTTGTTGATTGAGTTTGTTTTGAAATTGCTCAAAAAGGTCGGATTGAATTTCATAATAGAACACCCTACCCACATTTTGTTCGATAAAAAAGAGGGTGTCGCGCCCGCGTCCTAATGTCCCATCTACACAAATCGCTTGGGAATGAAGGATCGGCTTGAGAAAGTCATGTGCAAGTTGGGTCATTGCTTGCATGAATGTCTCCTTTCTAGTCTGCTTGTGCAATCTTAGTTTACTCTTTTGATAAAGTTCGTGCCGTTAGGATGAACATTTTTTTATTCTGACTTTTGATCCTTTTGGACAATAAAACCAAAGTCATAATCGTTTTCTTCTTCACTCGCATCCGGGAACGCCAAGCGACCAATCGTCATGCGCAATCGTTTTGCGAGTTTAGATAATTCTTCATTTTGTTTTTCCAGACTAGTTAAAGTTCGTCCTGTTTTTTCGGCTTGTTCGCAAATCGCATCTGCTTGGAGCTCTAATACTTCCAGTTGTTTTTCGATTTGTTCCAGGTTTTTAGCTCGATAGAAATTTCGAGTCGAAGCCAAAAGTGTAAAGACAACTCCCGCTAGTGTCGTTGGCGATACGAGCATGACGTGTTGTTGGATCGCAAAATCCATCAAGTCTGAACCTTTTGAACAAAGCCATGAAAAGACGCCTTCATTAGGGATAAACAAAATGGCCACATCAATCGTTTCTTCGTTGATATATTTAGACGCTACATCAACAATATGTTTTTTGATATTGCGTCGCAATTCTCTTTCATATTGATCCGCGTGTCCTGGTTCTTCGACCATCTTTGTGTAGTTTTCCATAGGGAATTTAGAGTCGATACACAATACTTGATCACTGCCCGGTAAATGAAAAGCGCCATCACTAATCTTGCCGTTTTTTAAGTGATATTGCGTTGCATAAATATGTGGGGAATCTCCTAAGTAGGTACGAATAATACTTTCGAGCTGATATTCACCAAAGTTTCCACGTCGTTTCGCATTGGTCATCACTTGGGTAATCGCTTGGATTTGCGTGGTGAGTTGACGGGAATTTTCCAGGGAAAGTCCCGTTTGTGTTTGCATTTTTTCGATTCTAAAATTGAGCTCTTTCATCGTTTCAAAATTGACGCGAGCCATTTCATTTTCTTGTGCGAGTTTTTTTGTCAAATGACTTTGTTGGCGCATCACTAAATAGATGCCAAAGACGATGACGATCAATAATAAGATCACTAAAATCATCAAAATCCAACTCATGTTCTCCATATTGATCTCCTTTCTTTTTACCAAAATTATTGATTTTTTCTGCCTTGGAGCATCACTTGCACTAAGGCTAATTGTTCTTGGCGATTCATATTTCGATCTTGCATGACAACTTCATATAATAACTGTTCCAAAATTATCCCAATCTCTTTTCCTTGTAGACCGAATTCTTTTTTCAGATCATTGCCATTGACCAATAAATCTTTCGTACGCATAGGCAAAATGCCTTGGCGTGATTGATCATAGCGGGCATAACTTTCTAGGGCTTTAAGACGATCATGTTGAGAATGCGCCATAATGTCCCCGTATTGAATCGCAAAAAGATGCTTCGTTTCTTCTGCATTCAAATCTTTATCTACATGTAACCAATAAAAGCTTTGCGGTGTTGGTTTTAGAAAAGTATCGTGCAAGGCGATGAGTTTGAAAATTTCGTTACTCATCTTTTTAGGTAGTTTTAATTTTTGCGTAACTTCTTGAGCAATTTTAACAGATTCTCTTTCATGCTTTTTGAAATGATCCTTCCCGTTATACGTTTGTTTCACTTTTGGTTTTCCTAAATCATGTAACAACAATGCCCATAAACATACCGGTTCTTTATTTTGTAGCGCTGATAAAGCATCTAAAGTGTGATGCAAGACATCCGTATAGTGATAAATGGAGTTTTGTTGCGTATGTAAACAAACATCTAATTGCGGAATCCACGGCTGCAAAAGTAATGTCATCTGATCGAGAATTTGTGGCGAATTGGCTAAAATTTCTTCCACTTCTGACACGATACGCTCAACTGCAACGTTTTGGGCAAGGGGATAGAGGGTATCGATTGCTTGTTTAGTTTTCGCCTCTATTTCAAATTGATAACGCCCGGCAAAGCGAAATGCGCGAAACATTCGCAATGCATCTTCACTCATGCGTTCAAAAGGATCACGCACGGCGCGCACGATTCCTTCTTGTAAATCGTGTTGACCTTTAAAGGGGTCAATTAAACCTTCTTGCGCATCCCAAGCCATCGCATTGATCGTAAAGTCGCGTCTAGCTAAATCTTCTTTGACGTCATTTACAAATTGGACAAAATCAGGATGGCGATGATCTTGATATTGTCCTTCACTTCTAAACGTCGTAACTTCAATTTGTTCTCCTTGTTCGATAACCGTAATCGTGCCATGGGCGATTCCGGTTGGAATGGCATG
This sequence comes from Allobaculum stercoricanis DSM 13633, assembly GCF_000384195.1. GTDB lineage: Bacteria > Bacillota_I > Bacilli_A > Erysipelotrichales > Erysipelotrichaceae > Allobaculum > Allobaculum stercoricanis. The sequence continues at coordinate 1,849,017 of NZ_KB913034.1, forward strand.
CGCAAATAAATCCAAAACTTCATTGGGGGTCGCGTTGGTTGTGACATCAAAATCATGAGGAATTCGCTTCAATAACAAGTCGCGAACACAACCGCCAACTAAATACGCTTTAAAGCCGGCTTGTTTGAGTTTTTCAATGACTATTTTCACGCCAATAGGACAGGACGATTCAAAAATAGGCAAGTCGATGTTTGGATTCGAAATTGAATGATTGTTCATGTGCATCTTGTCCTCCTTAGCGTGTTTGTATTTTTCTATTGTAGCGTGAACCTCTTGCTTTGAGAGCAAAAAAGGGCAGGAGTTTTTCCTACCCGTATTTTTTTCTTGTTCTTATTGAATGTCAAACTTAGTTAAACATCTTTGTATAAATTGGCATTGTTGTCTTTTTGACATTTTCCCCAATTTCCGTATCCGCAAACGTGAATTCAATGTCACGACCTTGTGCAAGCGGACGAACGACATCAGAGATGCGTTGGAAAACGCCTGTATCTCGTTCTGCAACATCTACAATGATAAACCAGTTTGCTTTGGCGTTTTCTGGTTGGTCTTCAGGATGATTCAGTTCTAAACGTTCTTTTAAATATAACGCTTGGATCGCTGGTTCATGGAAACCATAAGAAATGAGTGCTGCTTCTAAATCTTGTAAATTTCCTTTTGGATCTTGTAAAAGAAGTTTTTCTTTTTCGGATTTTAAAATAGGTTTCAGATTCGAACGTACTTTTTGAGCAAATTCCATCAAAAGATCTGTTGGGAATGGCATATCGACACCTTTTGGGTCGATCACAATGCCGTAAATTTCTTCTTTAGCGCTCATTAATAAAGGCATGTATTGCACCATTCCTAATACGATGCAGTTTACACCTTTTTCGCCATAGAGTTTTTTCATTTCTTCTACGCTAGTAAAGAAAGGGAATAATTTTAAACCATTTTCATTTGTGACAACCATTGGCATCACTTTTGTATCTGGTTCAAAGTGTAATTGCCCCTTTTCATCTACTTCTGGTTCTTTGTCCCATTTTGCTGGAATCATAATTTTAGTATCTACTAAAAGCGATGCCACCTTGATTAAATTTTCGTCCCGATTATCTTCACGCAGGCGTTCAAGTGCCTCGCGAAGGATTTCATTATTGAAGTTGAAATCCATTATTCATTTCCTCCAATTGCGGCTTTATTAAACAAAATCGATGGACTTGTGATGGAGCGTAATTGCCACTCTAAATCATCTCCCACTGCTTGCACATCATTGAGCAGTTCTAAAAAGTTGCCGGCAACAGTAATCAATGTTAAAGGTCGAACTTTTTTACCCTCTTGAACGAGATAACCTTTTGCTTGTAAAGAGAAGTTGCCACTCACAAAGTCGACTCCCGCATGCATTCCTTGTAAATCAGTAATGACAACACCGTTATCCATCTTTTTAAGTAAATCATCAAAGGATGCCTCTCCTTGTTGAATATATAAATTCATTGGAGAAACTCCTGTTGCTCCCGCGCCACTTTTAAAGCCGTTTCCTGTCGATTCGGCATTCATTTTAATTGCTGAACGAGTATTATGCAAAATTGTTTTGAAAACACCTTGATCAATGAGTGTTTTCTTATAAGTTGGGTGACCTTCGTCATCATAATTTTGCATATGAATCGCATCTAAATTTCGAGGATCATCAATCATTGTGATCTTGTCGGAGAATACTTTTTCATTCAAACGAGTCGCAATCGGGGAAATTCCTTTAAAAATCAAATCCCCACTAAACATTCCCGCAAAGCAAGACAATAAAGTCGACATCGCTTCTTTTTCGAAAATGACTGGACAAGTTCTTGCCGTACAAGATTTAGCATTTAATGTGCTGGCGACTTTATCAATTAGTTGTTGTACAAAGCCTTCAACATCAAAACTTGCTAAATCATAAACAGGACGAACGAGATAGCCATCTCGTAAATCTTCCCCTTCAACCATCGTAATATCCGCTACGACAGCTTGCATTTGATATCCATCTTGTACTTGAACACCCAGCGAATTGGTTAATTCACTTTCATTTCGAACACTTTCAAAACCTAATTGATTGACCATCTTGACGCGCGGATCAGCCGCCAATAAACGTTGTTCTAAATCGGCTAAAAACGCTTGAATAGCGGATGCTTCTGGTTCAATCCATACTTTATTGGAATGTTCTTCTGTTGTTTCCATGACTCCGACAAAAATATCTTTTTCTGAATCTGAAACATATTGTGCCGTATCACGAAGTTGCGTGAGCGTTTCGATCATTTTGTCATCATCAACTTTTTCCAGTGAAACGGAAACGATCTTGCCTTCCACTAATGCCCGAAAAGACGTATAGAGGATTTTGGAATTCACAAACGTATCCATTTTTCCTTCAAACCAAGTCAGTTCTCGCGAAACGGTACGTGCCGTTGTGATTTCTAATCCTTCCATGCCTAAATCCAAGGCAACTTGCATCCATTTTTGTTTATTCATTATCCGTTCCTCCTACTGTAATCGAAGAAACACGAATAGTTGGCTGACCTATATTCGTCGGAATCGATCCAGACACTGAACCACACATGCCTTGCGCTAATGCGAGATCATCACTCACCATGTCGATATTTTTCAAAATTTCAGCGCCACTACCAATGAGCATTGCTCCAATAACAGGATCAGTTACTTGCCCATCTTCGATTAAATATCCTTCATTCACGCCAAAGTTAAATTCCCCAGTGTTTGGGTTCACTGAACCTCCGCCCATTGAACGGCAATATAAACCAAATTTAATATCTTTAAACATATCTTCTCGTTTATCTGTTCCTGGAAGTAAATATGTATTCGACATTCGGCTTGTTGGTTCATATTTATACGATTCACGACGAGCTGAACCTGTTGATCTTTCATTCATACGACGACCATTGAGGCGATCGACCATATATTGCGTTAATACCCCATCTTTAATTAATAGACGGCGTTGTTGTGGGTTTCCCTCATCATCCATGTTTTGGCTTCCCCATTGACCTGGCAATGTTCCATCATCGACCGCATTGACTTTTGGGGATGCAATTTGTTGGCCTTTCTTCTCTGAGAATACAGACAGATGTTTGGCTACACCGGTTGCTTCTAAAGAGTGACCACATGCTTCATGGAAAACCACTCCGCCAAAGCCATTATCGATAATGACTGGCATTACGCCACTTGGTGCTTTTTTCGCTTTTAATAAAACACAAGCAATACGGGCAGCTTCTTGACCAATTTTGAGTGGTTCATTTTGTCCAGAGAAATATTCTAAGCCCGCACTTGCTCCTGGACCGGTAAATCCTGATTGGACATTATCGCCTTCTTTCGCATACGCACTAACGCCCATGCGCGTGCGAATTCGTGTGTCCGCTTTGAACAAGCCTTCTGAGTTTGCGATTTGTACATCTTGGACAATCGAGCTTAATACGGCATTGACTTTAAAAACACGTTCGTCATACTCCATCGCACCTTTTACACAATCATGCAAAAGATTGATCTTCACTGTATCGCTGGCTTGTTGTGGGTTGTCGACAATAGGAGAAATATTAGGGACCACTTCTCTTTCGTTTAAAACAACAGTAGTTCCTGTTTCTTTTTTTCCTAATGCATCTGCTAAATCATGAACAATCGCTTCTAAAGAATCCATGTCCATTTCATTTGTATATCCATAAACAGAAGAAGTTCCTTGATAAAGACGAATTCCAGCTCCTGCCCGGACTGTTCGATTTACGTCTTCAACATTTTCGTTCACCAGTGAAAAGCGTTCACTGTGTGCTTCTTCTTCAAAAATTTCCGCAAAGTCTGCATTGGACTGCATTGCGAGTGTTAATAACATTTCAAGTTGGGTTTTCTTTAACATCTTGTGCCTCCAATCTAGCTTTTTTATTATATCAAATGGCAGATTGATGCCATAGTTTAGCGTCTTGCTTATTCTTAGATCAATTTTTTGAAAAATTTTTAAAGCTAAAAAAGCGATAGGTATCGTCATTTTAAAAAATCAGCAAAATTTCTTCAAAAAAATTTAAATTTTCGCTTGCTTTTTTCTCCGTTTCTGAATATTATAAACAGGCAATCGCGGCAAGGCGGTTGGCAAAGAAAAAAATTCAAATGCGCCCTTAGCTCAATTGGATAGAGCGTCTGACTACGGATCAGAAGGTTGTGGGTTCGACTCCTGCAGGGCGCGCCATGTCGGGACGTAGCACAGCTTGGTAGTGCACCTGGTTTGGGACCAGGGGGTCGCAGGTTCGAATCCTGTCGTCCCGACCATTTTTTGTTTCTTTTGGCTGGATAGCTTAGTTGGCTAGAGCATCCGGTTCATACCCGGAAGGTCGTGAGTTCGAGTCTCACTCCCGCCACCATTTGGACCCTTAGCGCAGTTGGTCAGAGCTGCCGGCTCATAACCGGTTGGTCGCAGGTTCGAGTCCTGCAGGGTCCACCAAAAGAACACAAATAATCCCGGATCATCCGGGACTTTTTTTATTTTCTCTTTTCTATATCTATTATTCCTGATGCAGCAGACAAAAAAACGCTTTTTGAAATTCAGATCGTCAATAAGCTAAGATTTTGATGTTCAAGGCATAGTCTTTTGAGGTAGCAGGAAGATAAAAGGAAGAAGCTGGTTGTATTTCCACTTTTTGGAGCGATAACACAACCAGCTATAAAAATTTCTGAATGTCAAGCAGACTTAACTGAATGACATTGATCGTGATAACTTCCTTTATAATTTAGCTATAAGCCTAATATTAGACTTAGAATAGGCCTCTTTGTAAGTATAACCACTACAGATAAAATAATAATAATGATATCTAGAATAATGAACGGACTAATGGATTCTTTTTTTAAAAGGACGAACGCTTCTACGGAAAAATATATAACCGATCCAATAGCTAGCACATAAGTCGAATTACTTCCCAAGAAATTTGCGCTTATCCAAAACGAAACGAACAGTATTCTTAAGAAGATTAGCCATTTCTTTTCCATAATTATTTATCCAACTTTCGTATAAACAGCTCTGAAACAAGTTAGTGAACGACGTGGCTCACACCCTAATCAATCCATTGTTTATGCTTTCCAACTCTTCAATTGAATTTATTTCCTTTAATTCTAAATTACCTGAAGAATAGCACCATATCGCTACGATCACAAAAAAACATAATACTTAGTTTTTTAGGTAAGTGCTTCATAACTGCTCCTTTCTTGCTTTAATTATATATCAAGCAAAAAACTCAATCATCTATTAGATAGGACGATTTCTTTTTATTCTATTCTTTAATATTACGTTTTAGGCTTTTTTCTGTGTTTATTATAAAATTAAATTACACCAATAAAAATGGATAAAATAACAAGAGAGACCCACATGCGTGGACACTTAACTTAAATTGACCCATTTTAATGGACACTATTTAACAGTGTTCATGCTTTAGTGGCATTGTGCTGGTCTTCTTTTCTTGAGTTTCCTCGGGTGCAATTCTGATTCTGCATACAGATTGACTGCCAGGAGGTACTCACTATGAAGAAAAAATTTTCCCCAGAACAAATTCTCAACTCTCGATCACTCTGTATTTTTTTTGCTTTTATCATTCCTTTTTCTTCCAGCAAAATCTTTTTAACAAAAAGGACCAGCTGCCTAAAAACGGTATTATAGGTAATACCTGCTCTAAGGAGGAGCATTATGAAAACAATTTCTTTGAAAATAACCGACGAAGATGCAAAACTTATCCACGATTATGTAGCAATGAATAACTTAAGTCTGTCTGAATTTATTCGCGAAACGGTCTTAGATCGAATTGAAGACGAATTGGAAATATCCGAAACTTTTGCCACGGAATTGTTGCAGGCCAAAGAAGAAAGCATAAACGGAAAATCATATACTCTTGAAGAAGTTCGCACGGAGCTGGGAATTTAATATTTCAAATTAAACTGTCGCATCAAGCAATAAGAAATCTCGAAAAGATGGATAAAATCAGTTCAAAATTGATCATCCATCGGATCAAAAAGAACCTAGTTAATTGTATAGATCCAAGAATACATGGCAAAACGTTGAGTGGTAATCTTAAAGGATTTTAGAGGTATCGCACTGGAGATTATCGACTATTTGTCGACATTCAAAACGATGTATTCATAGTCGAAACAATTAAACCCGCCCACCAAAAAGACATTTATCAACAAATCCCCTAAAAGCAATCTACAAACGATTGCCACCCAGACAATATTAATTCTGTAGAGGATGAAGAGGCAGTTTTCCACTAAAGATTAAAACCTTTCCAAGATACATGCATACAAATATATACGAATGTAATCAACGAACAACTAGAGTCGCTTGGATCAGTCTTCCATTTTAAAGATTACTAGTCGTACAAGTTGTTCAAAGAAAGGCACTTTTTATGAAAACGCCTCCTCAATACATCAAAAACCTAAAAAACAAAATTATCACAGAAGAAATGTTAATCAACTGCCTATACAGTTCAAACAAAAGAGCAAAGAACCATCGTGACAAGGCCAGTGAGTACAGAGACTATTTTAGAAGCAACCGTTTTGCGTACGATAAATACAGCAACATAGAAAAATTCAATTTAAAGAAAGAAGAATACTATCGCCAAAAAGATGTTCTCTTGTCCATCATCCAGCCTACCTGCATACACAAAGAACATTTTGGATACGAAAAACGCCGTATTTATGATTTCGAATCTAACTATCATAAAAAGAAGAAGAAATTCATTTGGGAAAATTGTTTTTTCGACGAAAAAGAGAAAAAAGAAGTATAGTTTGGCGATATCTTGGATTACAGCAAACCAATTTATCATTACTACTTATTCTATGACTTAAACGGCACAAAAACTTTCCATTCTCCAATCAACGAATCCGAAATCGAAGACTATGATTTAGACATTGTTGATATTGATCTCAATCAAACAGAAGGACACGAAATCGACAAGTTAATTTCCAATCAGTTTGTTAAAAAATTTATTTCGCCGATCAAATCTGGAGAGTACACCTACATTCCAGGAAAACAGATCGAGCAATCCAACGAATAAAGGCGAACCAATAACATAAAGATTCTTGATTTTTATTGAAATTCGATCTAGCATTTTTTAAACAGAGCATATATGACATCTTAGGGAAATTGGAACTCTATAGAATTCATATATGCTTTTTTTCATTTTTATAAAACGTTTTGCTTTCCTGATAATTTTTTCGTCAATTACCAAGCATCTAAAGGTAATGAACCTGTAACCGCCCAGTCGTACTAACAGCTTGGATTCCCAACTTTTAATCCTAATAAGTACCGCCATTTAAAGAAAAAAGGTCTTTGGGTCTGATAGACATTTCGCTTATGGTATTGGAGAGACATCACCTGCCACTATACAAAAATAAATAAAATCATAAAGATAGAAGATCGGTCACTCTCCCCCTCTAAAGAAAGTGGAATTCCGCACCCTCCAACTGGATTTATACAAAAAAAAGACGAAGTAGCAACTAGGTTAACTACTTCGTCATTATTTACCAATGGTGGTCTCTGTCGGAATCGAACCAACGACACAAGGATTTTCAGTCCTTTGCTCTACCTACTGAGCTAAGAGACCATGGTTGCGGGAGAAGGATTTGAACCAACGACCTCCGGGTTATGAGCCCGACGAGCTACCAGACTGCTCTATCCCGCGATGTTCTTGTTTATATTAACAGATCCTTTGAACAAGTGCAAGTGTTAATTTCACTTTTTTTCATCAGCCCGTTTATCGATGAATTGTTCTTGGAACTTGCCTCGTTATAATAACAAATCTTTGCAGAATGTCAAACATTGATTTTATTTTTCTTTCACCCTTTTTTAACATCCCTAAGACCAGGGTTTTGATTCTATTTTTATGTCGTTCATCCCTTCAAGAAAATTGTTTTTATTTTTGTATTGTTTTTTTGAAAGTGTTTGTTATAATCTTTCATGCATTAGGAACAAATTGCACATCGGGATGTAGCACAGCTTGGTAGTGCACTTGCATGGGGTGCAAGGGGTCGCAGGTTCAAATCCTGTCATCCCGACCATTTCAATCTTTCTAATATATTTGGCTAGGTAGCTTAGTTGGCTAGAGCATCCGGTTCATACCCGGAAGGTCGTGAGTTCGAGTCTCACCCTAGCCACCAAATATGGAGAAGTACCCAAGTGGTTGAAGGGTCCGGTCTTGAAAACCGGTAGGTCGTGCAAGCGGCGCCAGGGTTCGAATCCCTGCTTCTCCGCCACTATAAAGATCCACGTCATGATCATCGATCATGGCGTTTTTCTTTTATTCTCTTTTTTGCTTTTCACCTTATTCATGCAAAATCCACCTTTATATTCACCATTAAACAAACACATTCCGTTCAATTCGATGATTGTGCCTTTTTTAGCCTTTTCCCCTTCATTTCTTCTCTAATTCAAACCCAAACAAGACTATTCGTTTTCGCGCGTAAAAAGGCGTAATTTGCACGTTATTTCAATCGCATGATTTATTGTCACCAAATTAAAAAAGCCCTTGAATCACCATTTGTTTTTCAAACAGTTCTCCAAGGGATTAAATCTAGTTTTAGGCTTTTGTTTTATCTGGTAAGTTGTTTTGAAGCTTTCTCCAATGCACAAGCGCATAAGCAAGTCCTGCCCCTTCCGCAACGAGATAAGCCCACCAACATTGTTGAATGCCAAACGTCATCGCAAATACCCAGACTAAAGGTAATAACAAGATAATTTGGCGAATCAAAGTGATGACTAAAGAATCTTTGGGTTTTCCTGCTGCTTGATAAGCTGCACAAAGCACCATCGTGATCGCCGCAAAAATCATACTTAAGCTCACAATTCGTAACGCTGGCGTCGCAATCGCAAGCATGTTTGCATCGTGACCAAACAAAGTCAAAAATTGCGAAGCGAACAATTCAAATAAAACTGTTCCACATGCTGCCACTACTGTCGCAATGAGTAACGAAAAGCGAATTCCATCCAATACACGTTGTTTATTAGCTGCACCATAGTTATATGCCGTAATCGGGATTAGTGCGTTGGTGATACCAGAAACGATCATATAGACAATCTGCTGCAGTTTAGAAACGACATTGAATGCCGAAATAGCGACTTCACTAAAAACACCCAATACGGCATTCATCGCTAAAGACATAAAGCTCATAATCGACTGCATCAAAATTGCCGGAATTCCTACTTGATAAATTTCTTTGATTAAGTGGGGCGACAATTTAAATTGTGTCGGGTGAATGTCGAAAATATGAATTTTCTTTTGCACAATCCAGATGCCCGTGAGCATTGCGATAACTTGTCCGGTTACTGTTGCAACCGCTGCACCTAAAATCCCCATCGCTGGAAAGCCAAACCAACCATAAATGAAGATCGGATCAAGAATAATATTTATCAAAGCCCCAACACCTTGCATGATCATATTACCCATTGCATCGCCCGCTGCTTGTAAAATTCGCTCATATGTGATTTGGATAAAGACGCACGTGCACATTAGTGTACAAACGCGCAAATAAATCACTCCTTGAGCAATAACTTGGGCCGATTGTGTAAATAAGCCCATAAACCATTCCGAGCCAAACCAGCCAAGCAAAGCGAACACAAGTCCATTCACAATAGATAAAAACAAGCCATGTAAAACAATTTGGTCTGCTTTTTGTTTTTGTTTTGCACCTAAGCTTCGCGAAAGTACCGTATTAAAGCCTGCTGCCGTTCCGACCGCAAATGCAACGATAATCGTTTGAATTGGATAACAAAGTGATACCGCAAGTAATGCTTGGTCGGAGTAGTTGGCTACAAAGACACTATCCACAAAGTTATATAGCGCCTGAATTAACATTGAAATCGCAATCGGAATCGACATCGATAATACCAATTGGCGAATGGGCATTGATTCCATTTTATTGCCCGTCATTTGTTTTGTTTGTTCCATTCTATCTCCCTTCGTCACTTCTTCTTCGAGAATCTCCTACGCTTTAACGAAGAGTCATGAATTTTTTCAGCTCAATCCACCCAAATTTTTCTGATCGGATTGAGGCCTCGTTCGATTTTATCGCTTTAATTTGAAGAGTCAACCGATTTTACAGAAGCTTCAAAAAGCGAATTCCCCATAAAAAAATGTCACACCAAAAAGTAATGTGACATTTTCTTATCTTAATTTTGCGTTTGGATCACGTAGTCTAATGCTTGCGCAATGTTCTCAACAATACGATCAGCACTATTTTGAACCACTTGTGGAGAAGTCGGAAAAGTAAACGACAAATCCGTCTGTTCTAACATTGACTGATCATTATAGGAATCCCCAATTGCACAAGTCATGCCGCTTTGATGCGTCAGTTCTAACATTTTCTTTACACCAAAACCTTTGGTCATTCCTTTAGCCATAACATCTACAAACTCGGCATTGGCAGCAATTTCCAAACCTGGAACTGTCCGTAAATATTCTAAATATTGTTGTCCTTTCGGGTTATCCGCGCGAAATGAAATTTCAAATACTTCATCTGCTTCCATTTCATCAATCGAATGAATGCAACGCACACCTTCAAAATCATCAAATTCGCCAACATTCAGGACATACAGCTCTTTTTCAGCATGGAAAACTAATTCAAGATGTTTTCCATGTTCAAAAGCCGTCCGAAAAACATCTTCAGGAATATATTGTTTAAACAAGGCATTTCCATTGCGATCTAGAATACAAGCTCCATTGGAGTGAATTCTAAAATCAAATTGGACTTTATCCTTTAACTTCACTTCCACATCTTTCCACATCGCCGTTCCCCGACCAGTGACTAATCCAAATAAGTTTCCTGTCTTTTGGAAGTTTTTAATTGCTTCAACATCTACTGATTGAATCTGTTCTTCGCGATCGTGAAAATATAATGTCCCATCAAAATCCGTTCCAAAAATAATCATTCGTTCTGTTCTCCATCCAATTTTCATTTCCACTGTTATTGTCGATCTACTTTTCGTTTCCAGTATTTTCAAAGAGCTACAGTTGCTCACGTTTTCATTTTTGACAAATCGAACTATTTGTTCGAACTGCCTAAACGACCCTCACCACGTAAGGAAGAGATCGCTTTGAGCTGTTCATAAGAAATTTCTTCTTCTTCAAGTTGCGGCATTCTCAACAGCACCCCTTGAGCGCATGCCTTTTCATATGGATACGCGATGAATTGCGCTTTTTGTTCTTCACTCAATTGCTCGAGCGCTTCTTTTTTGATGATTTTTAAAGGTTTATCATTCACGTTTGTGATCGGAATTAAATATTCGCCACGATATCCCGAATCCATCACTCCGGCGCGAACGGACATTCCTTTAACCCCTGTACTGCCTCTTTCTTTGATCACCATGACATATTCTGGATCAAAGGCACTCGCAATCCCGGTTGGGACAATCACTGTATGTAATGGTGGAATTTCCAGTGCATCTTCTTCAAAACAAGGATATAAATCATACCCCGCATCTTCGAGGCGACGTGAGGGCACGATGGCATTTTCTTTGATTTTTGCCCAATATAATTTCATGTTTTAGGCTCCTTTTCTTATTCGCAAATCCCGATTAAATCGTATTGTGTTGCATCGGTAATTTTCACATTGACAAATGTTCCTAATTCAATTGGCTTTTCACTCGTAAAGATGACTGCGCCATCTACATCATCCGGTGCATCCCCAAAGGAGCGACCGTGATAACGATTCGCAAACGCTTCTTTTTCTTCGACCAACACTTCTAAAGTCGAACCAATTCGTTGTTTATTGTTTTCTAAGCTAATTTGTTTTTGAATACTCATTAATCGATCCAAACGTGCTTGAGCCACTTGTTCATCGACATCCATTTCTAAATTTGCGGCTGGAGTGTCTTCTTCTTGTGAGAACACAAACGCACCTAAACGATCCCAACGTACTTCTTGAATAAAGTCGATCAATTCTTCAAAGTCTTCATCTGTTTCTGTTGGGAACCCAACGATAATCGTTGTTCTTAAAACGGATTGCGGGAACATTTCTCGAATTGTTTTCGTGAGCGCTAAAACATCTTCTTTTGTTCCACGACGATTCATTTTCTTGAGTAAACGATTGTTGGCATGTTGCATTGGAATGTCGAAATAAGGCACAACTTTTGTGCTTTCTTTCATCGCCTGCAACAATTCTGGTTCGATTTCATCTGGATACATGTATAAAAGACGAATCCAATGCACGTTTTCAACGTCTTCTAATGCTCGAAGTAATTCGGCCATTTTGAGTTGACCATAATTGTCCAAGCCAAATTTTGTCGTATCTTGAGCGATTAAAGTAATTTCTACCGCTCCTTTATCGGCTAAAAATTGCACTTCTTCTTTTACGTCTTCGATAGTCTTGCTGACTTGTTCGCCACGAATGAGCGGAATTGCGCAGAAGGCACAATGGTTAGAACAGCCATCACTGATTTTGACATAAGCGCTCCATGGATTGCCGGAAACTGTGCGATCCGCTTTGCAGTAAGGAACAACTTGATCTTGTTCTAATAATTCTTTTAAAATCTGTGGCAATTTATCGTAATCGCGAATGGGCACAACTGCGCTAATTTCTGGAATTTGTTCGCGCAATTCTTGTTCATAGCGTTGCGCTAAACAGCCAACAACGATGATCTTTTGCGCATAACGTGTCATTTCAAAAATGGTTGAAATACTTTCTTCTTTAGCGGGATTGATGAATCCGCACGTATTGATGATGATCGCTTCCGCTTTACGAGGATCGCCTACTAAAACGTGACCTGCTGCTTTGAGCATGCCCATGATTTCTTCTGAGTCGACGAGGTTTTTGGAGCATCCTAGTGATACAAATCCTACTTTCATTTTCGTTCTCCTTATTTACAATTTATTCGATAATACATAGCTTGTATTGGTTTTTTGCTTGTTTATGGAACGAGCTTTCCATTGAACTATATTATACAAAACCACGCAAAAAGGGACGTCACCATGCGTAAACATCCCCTTTTTTTCATTTTGTTCTTCTCATGTAACTCAATCATTTTCTATTGATTGGTTTCAAGATTCTTTTTGATCGGCTGATTTTCTCGATCTTCCCACGTCTTGCGATAAAACATGCGTCCATCTAGCGCAAATTGTTTAGGTCCCATTGTCCCTGGCGCTGTTTCATTGAGCGTTTCGTGAATCATAAATAGTCGTGAATCAAGATTATCCAACAATGTAAGGACTTCTGCTTCCGCAATCATCGGTAAAACCGGAGATCCGTAGTCATATTTGCCGTGATGGGAAAGAACCATATGTTTTAACAACATCACTTCTTCACTATTTTCCACATCAAGAGCGACAGCTACGCGGTCAATCAAATTGCTCGCCATCGAAATATGGCCAAGTAAATTTCCTTGAACAGTATATTCAGGCAAAATTGGATCGGAATATTCAGCAACTTTCGCAATATCGTGAATGAGAATTCCCCCGATCAACAAGTCGTAATCGAGCCATTCATATTGTTTTAAAACAGAGAGAGCCAATTGGGCCATAGAAAAAGAATGCCAAGCTAAACCACCTGGAAAATTATGATGGTTACGTACCGCTGCTGGGTATGTAAAATATTGTTCTTCATTCATGGCAATCAACTCTTTCACGACATCTTTGATCACCGGATTAGTCATATGTGCAATCAGTTCATAGACATCGCGTTTGAGTTTTTCATGTTCAATTGGTGCATTGCGCACATAGTCGATTGGATTGCCCTCGATTTGTTTGAGCGAGCGAACGCGAAGTTGCCAAGCGTTGCGATAGCGAATTAAATCGCCGCTTGCTTCGACGATCATGCCCACTTTCCAAAGTTTGGCTTCTTCTTCGCTGACATTCCAATATTTTGCATCTAAACTCCCCGTACAATCTTCCAAAATCAAAGAGATATACGGTGCGTTTTTGGCCGTTCTACCCACATCTGATTTTGTAATCAAACAAGGCAGTACGACTTTTCCTTCTTGTTGTAAATCTTGTATCATAGCGTCTCACTTTCCATGAGTTCATCAATTTCATCACGACTAAACCCTTGCCGTAAACAATACGTCCGAATTTTCATCTTCTGGGTTTCTGGATCTTTGCCGCCATACATACGGCGTGCTTTTTTATAGGCGCGAAGCAATTCTGTTTGATCGTGATCTTCTGTAAATTCTAATTCTTCGGCTGCTTCTCTTGCCTCATCTGGTGTATAGCCATTCAATACGAGTTTCGACATAATCATCTGGCGCTGACGACGTACAGATTGCGCTTTTAGTGATTTTGCCAGGCGTTTAGCCATTTGTTTAGCATTCACCAATTCTCTTTCCGGACTTAATTCTTCACAAGCTTCATGAATATATTCTAGAGAAATTCCAGCATTATATAATTTCTTTTCCACTTGGCGTTTGGAATAGCCCACCGATTGATAATAGTCTGCTTTATCCATCGCATATTGACGATCATTAATCCGATTGGAGGCTTCTAGTTCATCGGCTACTTGATTGGCGACCATTGCTGGCGCTTCTAGTTTGCGAATGCAATAGTCAACGACTTGGCGACGCGTCATATCGCGATTAACCAAGCGCTGCATCACCCGATACATACACCAATAGAAACTATATAAGTCTAAATAACTCTTAACCATATAGACATCTAGTTTCGTATGAACAGCAATTTTCCATTCAAAGAAATCATCTAAAGGCATGATGATTTTCACAGGCTCTTTTGAAGAATCGACATCTAACGATAAAAACGCAAAATCGCCCGCAAATGAGATTTTTTCAACTTCATAGGTTTTTGAATAATCATCAATCGCTTGAGCGTACACACGCTCTACAGCATACGCAAATGTTTCTGCGGTGAACGGTAAAATCTTTTCGCGACATTTTTGTTGGCATTGTTCTTTTTGTTCCATCGATAAAGCTTTAAATTGCTCAACCTTTTCTAACAATTCTTCTGCTGAATCAAAATAGAATCCCGTTTCCCCTTCGAAAAGCAATTCTTCTAATACTTCATCCCGACGCCCGAAGACCATCTTGCCACAGGCCATCGCTTCTAAATAGGTCATTCCTTGCGTTTCGGATAAAGAAGCCGAAACAAAAGCATCAAAAGCACTATAAAAATAAGCAATGTCAGCCGGTGCTGCTTTCCCTAAAAAGTGAACGCGATCTTCCACATGTAAAGAGGTCACTAAATCTCGATAATAGTCTTCATCCGGTCCGGCCCCCACAACGGCTAAGTGTAAATGTGGATCTTTGCTTATGGCCATCGCCTGAATTGGCATATCTAGCGATTTTTCTTTCGCTAAGCGGCCGATGAAAACTAAAATAGTCGCTTGTGGATCGGTTGTAACGCGATTGCGAATGTCTTGAAGACGTGGATCTTCGAGGTTCACTTCGGTAAATTTATCTAAATCCAACCCCGTTGGCACAACATAAATCGGCGCCAACACGCCATAATCAAGCAACGCTTCTTTCGTTTTTTGGCTTGGAGCAATAACAGCTTGCGTATTATTACAAACCGTACGACTTGCGGCTTTGATCGCATCAACGGATACTTTTTCAATTCCCGCATATCCTCTTGGGTTAATGTAATGGGTGTAGTCCGTAAACATCGTATGATACGTATTCACTAAAGGAATACCAAGATTATGGGCAAGATGTTGGCAATAAATGCCGACACCAAAATTCGTCTGTAAGTGCATCACATCGAGATGCATCGCTTCAATATAAGATTTCGTCCGGATATTAATAGGGGATGAAACTTTGTAGCCGTAAAAGCTTTTAATTTGAATACCCGGAAAACGCAAAATATGATCTTGAAATTCAACATTCACTCCGGCATGATTCGTAATCACAAATACTTCATGTCCTGCTTTGGTTAAAGCATTCTGCAAAGTGACTGTCGAGCTAACTACGCCATTGATATCTGGAAGATAGGTGTCTGTAACTAATCCAACTCGCATGCTCTTTCTCCTTATCTAGTCGTTCTATTTTGATTGAGAACGGGAATATTTATAGAAATAATTCGGGATTTTCCCTTATTGTTTGATCTTTTATTCGTCCATCTTTAGATGTAGTTTGGCTGATCTTGCTCTATTTTTCAACACAACCGCTTTTCTCAATAAGAAAACCTGCCCATGATCGTGCTAAAGTAAAGAGCACAAAACAGGCAGGCTAGACTCTTCATTTTCTAATTAGTCAATTTGTGATTGGACAATCTTCTTTTTGCGATCTTCACTATTTTTGAATAAAAGGAAGACTAGCGCTCCGGTCATAACTGGCAAGTAATACGAAGAAAGTCGCCATAATAATAATACTGCACCCGTCAATGGATCTAACATGGCGGTAAACAGCATTGCGAAGAACATCTCTGTTCCTCCGCTTGCTCCCGGTAAAGGAATAAATGCATTGGCCATCGTTACAAAAGAAGCTAAAGCGATTGTGTCAATCAATTTATTCCAAGGCAAAGCAATTCCCAATGCTCGACTGACCACAAAAGGAAGCGAAAAATATAACGTTAAACGGACAACATTGACCAAAGCAACCTGGATAATTAATTTCCAGTTATGCGATAAGCGTTTAATTTCATGGGTGAAGCCACGAACTTTTTCACTCCAAATGGTCACTTGTTGTTCTGGGTTGGCAATGATATGGAGTTTCCCTAAAATTTTAACGCATTTTTCCGATAGCCATATATACAGATTTGGACATAATGCCATCGTATATAACGCTAAAATTACAACAACATTCACGAGATAACCTACTGCAACAAGCCAAACCCAAGCGTTTAAGTCGACATATTGCGTAAATCGCAACACAAATAAAATGGTGACATAAATCATCATTGTCGTTTGATAAATAATGAAATCCGCCCATAATAAGCTCAGACCATCACTATAGGAAACGCCTTGCTTTTTCAGTACATATACTTGTCCAAACTGACCCCCAGTTGAAGAAGGAGTCACCCCGGCAAAGAACGTTCCTACAAATGCGACAATAATGCCCCCTAGTGGAGAATATCCTTTTTTATATTGTTTTCCTAATAAAAAATAAGCGACGCCAACTACAACATTGATCAATAATCCCCAAGAAACAATTAAAATCAATGATCGAAATGGCATTGATTGGATTGCATCAACAATGGCGACAAAGTTATCTTTTAACGAGAAGTACATGGCAATAGCGGTGATCGCTAAAATAACGAGAATATTTAAAACATATTTCTTTTTACTCGACTGCATCGTCTATTTCCTTTACGTCTTTAAACTTCTTTTCCCAAGATTCAACGTAAAACTTTTTCCACATGTCCAAAACATGTTCTTTTGAATAGAAGTTGGAAAGCTGTTCGCTTTTTTTACTCCAATATTTATAATTTTGCGTATCGTCCATTAACATTTGAATAATATGGGCAAAGTCGTCATTATTTTCGCCAGTTTGATAGCTATCAAACAAAATATCTTGATATAAATCCAGATTGCGACAAACGAGCGGAATATTGAAATTAATCGCTTCTAAAATCGTCATCGGGAATAGTTCGTTAAACGATGGAATAAATAAAACATCTGCCATGTTATAAATATTCACCATATCCTCGCGATCTACAATTCCTGTAAAGGTCACATTTTTAGGTGGGTTTTCCATAATCGCTTTTAATTCATCATATCCTTCTGTCATTGGACCAAAGGAGAATCCTCCTGCCCAAACAAATTGAATATGCGGCAACATGGTTGCTGTTTTGACAAAATCTTGAACGCCTTTTCGCGTCTGAACTTGGCCACACCCTAAAACAACAAATGCATCTCGATCAATTTCATAACGATCTCGCCATTCATTTCGTACTGTTTTTCCTAATGGATGAAATTTTTCTTTGGAAACAAAGTTTGGTATATACGTAATTTTATCGCGATCGATGCCATATTTCACTAATTCATCTATAAAAGATGGATTAACAACGACGAGTTGGTCCGCAAGATTGTAAAAATCAATGATATATTTATTGATCACCGGTAAAAGTGGTTTAGGAAATTTTAAAGATTCCGTCACAGTCTCCGGTAAAAAATGACAGTAAGCAATGTTAACCGAATTTTTTCTTTTCATTCGCAACATGAAGCCTGGATCAATTGTATGGAAATGTTGAATATCTGGATCAGAAGCCCATTTATTAATAGTCACCTCGAATAAATCCGATGCTCCGGTTTGAATCAGATTCACTTGTTCTTCATAAGCGCTTCCTACACCTTGACCGGCGACGGCACCAGCACTCGAAAACATTGCAATCTTATATTTTTCTTTTGGATTCATCGTTTATCCCTCCACACCCTTCATTTTGAGCAATTTTAGCATTCTCATTATGCACGGTAAACCTATGCCTCTTTACACTTTTGAAAGATGATCAAATTTTTGATTTCCTTTAATTTTCTTTAATCAAGATGTAAGCACTTTTTATGATTCGTTTGTTGTTGTTCATTTTCATATAAGATCTTCATTCTCGATTCATTTTCTAAAAAGAGTCAATGATTTTCCCGCCCTTCAACATACAACTCTGCTCTAAAGATCACGCATGAAGTGCCCAACTTCATCTTCCCAGCCATTTCCTTGTTGTCCTCTTTTTGAATAGAGAAAAAAACGACATTGCACTTACACAATATCGTTAATCTCATTTTGATCTATTTTTTTGATCGTTTAAGAACCAAAGAAAATCAAACTTGATTTCGTTTGCGCTCCTAATACTTTCATTAATTCCTCATCCGTTTCTACTTCATCTTTGTACGCTAATGCCGCCATTACCGTTGGTACACTTGCACCAGAAACGAAGAGCATTCGATTCAACAAGTCTCTTTTTTCCAAAACGAGCCAAGCTTCTTGCGAAACACTGCTCGTCGACAAATCACTGAGCAACAACAAGGAGTCTTTGTTGTAGACCGTATTACAAACAGATTCGAAATTCCGGCGAAATTTCAAAACATCCGTTCCATCTAAGGCGAATGTATCTGCATCCGCTTGACCATTCGAAATCGTCAATGCACTTTCCAGCAAAGCGGGTCCAAAGTTCCCCTCGCCAAAAAGAACAAGTTTTCTCATTATTGTCCTCTTTCTTGACGAGCTTTAGCACGACGTTCTTTTCTTGATGTATGTGCAGTTTCTTTACGTTCTTTTTTCCATTCTAGCCACAATTCTTGAATTTTCATGGCTGTATTTTTGGCAACTGGCATTTCTTTAGACTGTGTCAAAAACAACATACTTGTTTTAAAGAAGCCTTTTTGAACATCCACGTTACGCACGTTTTTGAAACGGATCAATTGATCTTCAAAAACAAATGCATCCTCAGTCGCAATAATTTGGCCATCCATGAGTGCTTCTCCTACCATAGCGAGAGCGAAAACACCTAAACCGATGTAGACCATTCCATTTGCCAATGCAGAGGATCCTGTGATTTTTGCATTTGGACTCATGAGAAGGAAAACACCCACACCAAAACCGACGAGTAAAACAAGGACATAAATCCATACTTTAGTCATGCTCATTTTAATAACTTTTGCATTCTCATGTGTTTTTAAGAAACGTTCACGCAATTGACGCGCCGCAAAATAGATTTTCCAGTTGGAGTAACCAACAAAGCCACCCATCCCGATTAGCATCAGCGCGATCACCCAATAAAAAATATCCATACTTCCTCCTATACTCAAACTCTTTACGCCTTTTTCGTATTTCTTGTTCAAGAGTTAGATACAATCTTTATGTGAATAGATCGTTTATCGTTTTTCATTCGCTATCGATCTAGATATAATATTCTATCGAAAAAAGAATAATAGATTAAGAATCTTGAAAAAATTGAAATTATGCTTACTGATTGTAACGAATTTTAAAGAGTTTTCCCCACAATTCGCTCTAAAAAGTTAAAATACATCCTCGCAAGACTGAGATTCGATACATTACTGATCCTTTTTATCTTTTCTTGTCCATACTCAAAAAATAAGGAGAAACTCATATGTCCCAACCTTTTCAAGAACTTTACGATCGTGTCAATATTTATAACGAATTTTTAAAAGACTCTGAAATGCGCATGCAGTTAATCGAAGAAAACCACGTCATCGCCAAACTAAATGCCGATCAACGCTTATTAAACTTCTATGGCTACATCCATGGTGGTGCAATTTATTCTTTAGCCGATACAGCTTGTGGAATTTGCGCCATGACCAATGCTCCTGATGCAGTAACGCTGAATGGTTCATTAAACTTCATTCACCCAGGTCGTGCGGGCATGCTGTATGCCGAAGCGAGAACACTTCACTCCGGTCGAACGACTGGTGTTTATGAAGTTCGCGTATACGACGAAAACGATGAAACGATCGCAGCTGGTACATTTACGATGTTCTTATATCGCGATAAAAAACCAAGCGCCAACAACAAAAAATAAGTCATTTTTGATCCGTGAATCGCTTTCTCTTTTTCAATCCGCTCTATTCCGTATAGGACGCCTTGGCTTTTTGTGCTTAAATTGACAATGCTCAATTCAACTCACTAAAATAAGGATGATAACGACTTTTTTGATCACATGCAAAACGCATAAAAAACTCACTTTCTTGCTTGGTCAAGAATTCAGAAAGGTACCAAAGATTATGAAAAAATCAAAACGCCTATTATCTCTTGCCTTGTCGATGTGCATGGTCGCAACTCCTGTATTTGCTACCCCTATCTTTGCTGAAGATCACGCTCAGACAAGTAACTCCTCTAATCATCAGGAAGCAACAATCAACGATGTTCAATTTGTTAAAAACGAAGCCGACAAACACTTCGTTCTCGACAAAAACACTGGTGTGATAACTAGCACATTTACAGTGAAGAACAATCTGAAAAAAGATCTTGTCTATACATTAGTTTGTGAAGCATCTCCTGCAACTCCATTCACAATTACGGCATCTGATAAAGTCGCAGTAGAAACAGATACAACAGTTGACGTGCAAGCAAGCGCCGAAGATACAAACAATGAATCTTCTGCTACAACTAAATCTGTCAACTTAACGATTCCACATGACAAAATTCCTGCTGGTTCAAAAGTTACTGTAACCTTCAATACAAAAGATATTGATTTTACCAAAACGACATTAACTCTCAAAGCTGGAATCCATCTCCAAGGAGAAGAAGGTCAACAATTGATCAATGAAACGCTAACTCCTGATCAAGATCATCAATTCAGCTTCTCCACAAACTGGGATCAAGCCAACAGTGTTTGGACACTCGATATTCTTCCACCAATGGAATACATCAAAGGAAATATCGCAACCCAAACTCCTGCTGATGAAACAAAAGAATCTGTAAAAATCATCCAAGAAACAGAAAAAGTTGAAGATTCTACAACTTCTGAACAAACAACAACTGAATTTGATTTTATCCATGAAGATGATCAAATGGATGCACCTCTCGCTTTGAATCCAGAAATAGCGAAAGATGAAAACATCTCTTTAATCACTGTTGAAACAAAACCAAGTGCTTTTGAAGAATTGACTTCTTTAACACTCGGTCAAACACAAATCGATTTAACAAAAGCTAATCTTTCCCAAATCGATTTAACGAACATCTCTCTTGAAGATTTAGACATCAATCAATTCAACGAACTTGCAAGTAAACAAGGTTTATTTGATCAAGGTGTCATGTACTTAAAATCCCCTGAAGGCTATCAGCTCTTCGTTCGTGATTCGGCATTAGAAAACTTCTCCAATACCGATACAATTCGCGCTGTATTTAGCGTTAAACGCGATGCGGGAAAAGTAGATATCACAACAACAGCACTCAATCAAGATGTTCACAGCAAAGAAACATTCACCATTGAAACGGCTGAAATGCCTTATACTCCAGGAAATCCAAATGACGTAACATTCAAAGCTTCTCACGATTATTCTCACGAAGCACAAACTTGGACTGTCAAAATTACATTATCTGATCGCCCAAGTGAATTCGTTTTAGGCTTTGATCAAGTTGAAGGATCAGCTTTACAAAAACCAACTTCTTTCACAATCGATGGCGTTGCGATTAATCCTGACGTAAAAACTTCCATGTCCGGAAGCAAATTAAAAAGTGCAACAGTTACACTTACGGAAGAGCAACTTAACAAAGTCAAAAAAGACTCCCTTGTTCAACTTGTCTTCCCAATTGATGGCAGCAAAGCCCAATCCGAAAAAATCCAGATGGATGTGAATACCGGAAACATGAAGAAATCTTTAAGTGCTCGTTTCTCGGTTAAAGCAGGAACTCCACATACATCAACGGAAACAAATATGTGGTCAATGGTTGGCTTACTCGTTGGTGCTCTTGTTGTTCTAGGTGCAGTCTTCTTCGCTCGTAAAAGAATCACTAAAAAATAATGCGTTTTAAACGGTCACTCTTTAAAAGTTGGCCGTTTTTTTTACGTCCAAAAGTGCAAATTAAAAGGCAAGCCCGCCTGCTTGCCTTTTTTGATCTTTTATTTTTATCTATTTTTTGAGTTCGTTTAAACGTGCTTGAACGTGTTGTGCGATTTCTTCTAATTCTTCTAAAGATTCAGATTTAGAAATATATGCTTTTGTTACATCAAGTGCTGTTTTTTCGCTCAATGTGCCAATTAAATATTCACTCTGTTCAATGATTGGTTTAAATGTTCTCGTTAATGCATTTTTGCTGTAAGTAAATCCAGCAACTTCTACATAACCAAGAGTTAAGAGTTTTTTTAATACGATTTGAATTGTATTTTTGCTGAGTTCTGGTGCAATTGCAACAACTTCAGCAGCGGAAAGTGGTCGTTCACTATTCCACAGAATGGTCATTATTTGACTTTCACGTCTAGTCAAGCCATTAGGTATCATTTGTTTTCCCCCTATGTCATTATTATTTGTTTTAAACAAATCCTTCTTCATTCTTATTCTAATTTGAAATGTATTCAGAAACAATCTAATTGCATTTATATTTTAAAAATCATCGTTTTTTAAACTGCTTAGTCACTCAAATCTTATGGAATTGTATTTTTTTCTATCAAGTTTACTAATGAGAGTAAAATTTTACCGGTCCCTTTAAAAATTTGTACCCGCTTAATTGCTTGTGCAACATCCGATTGTTCTTCACTTACTGAAAACTCAAGTGTTTTTGACCAGGCCATTGCATGATCCCCTTCAACGCGAAGCTCATCTTGTTCAATTTCAACTAATACGAGTTGTGAGCTCAAACAAGGAATGCGAATTGCTACAATTCCCGGTCCAACAAATGAGATATATTGAAGCTCTTGATTGGGATTGTGCGTAGATGGAATTGACGTTGTCAATTCGCATGAAACTTTAATTTGACCTTCACTCGCTTCAAATCGATCTCGATCGCAGATCAATCCTTCTTGCCAATCTCGCATGTTGACAAGCATTAAATGGTCTGCAATAGGTTTGAGGGCAATCGTTCCATTGCCTTTAATGCGGATGAGTCCTGAACGGCTATTTTCTGCTTTATTGAGAATAGGCTTTAAATTAAAACGACTACTTTCTTCGGGAATGCTTGAACATTCGCCAACCATCCACGAAAGTGAATTTTCACCCAAGGCAATTTCACTATCCACAAGTTGAGCAATAAGTTGCCGTTTTTCATGACGAAGCATATTTTCGGCCCAAACGTCCATCACAGATGCATTCGTTTTGGAGAGTTTGGTTTTCGGTGTATCTTGCACTTCTAGTACGGTAAACAGTCCGGCTTGTGCGCTGACTTCTACATTCTCATTACTTTTTAAGTTGTAAATTTTATACATCTATCCGTTCTCCTTTCTTTTTCAATTTCATTTTGCGAGTGCATGGATTCAAACTTTCTAAATCCATTCGTTATCTTTCTGTTTATTTTAATATTTTAATCATAAAATTGATGACTAGCGAAAAAAAAGCACAGATAAATTTTATTTTTTCTTTCCTCAACGCATTCGCAAAATCATCCGCTAGATTTTGACCATTTGTTGCAAATGGCTACCAATGAATTTGATTTCGCATAAAATAAAACCTATGATTGTGACATTAGCGACGAAAGGAAGGAATCCAATTATGAATTATGGTGAAATCAAACACTTTGATATCGCAAACGGAAATGGTGTACGTGTTTCTTTATTTGTTTCTGGCTGTTTAAATCATTGTAAAGGCTGCTTCCAACCTGAAACATGGAATTTCGATTACGGAAAACCTTTCACAAAAGAAGCGGAACAAGAAATATTAACGGCGCTTTGTCCTTCATACATCCAAGGATTAACCGTTTTAGGTGGAGATCCATTCGAGATTGCCAACCAAGAAACAGTTTGTTCTTTATTAAGCCTTGTCCGAAAACAATTCCCCGATAAAGATATTTGGGTTTATACTGGTTATATTCTTGACCAAGATTTATTAGAAGGTGGCAAATGCCATACGCCTTGGACTGACGAAATGTTGTCCTATATCGATGTTTTAATCGATGGCCCATTCGTTGAAGAATTAAAAGATTTATCTTTACAATTCCGTGGCTCATCTAACCAACGCTTGATTGATGTGCCTCAATCATTAGCTGCCCAAGACATTGTTTTATTCGATCCATCTTTCTTTAAACAGTAAATCAAATGCCGGATCAGCTCAATAATCGAGAATATCATCAAATTGTTCGGGGAATGAAAGATGCCAGAGAACTATTTGATGGACAATACTATAAAGAAGCTTTATTGGCATTACGCAAGCCTTGTCGAATTTTAGAAAATCAGCGTTGTGTGCATCGCATTCAAGCTCTTCTCTATATTCAACGAGCTGAAGTCTATATTGCTTTAAATCGTGATCAAAACGCTATTCATGATCTCAATCATGCTCATGAGATTTTAGATCTCTTAAGCGATCAAGATGAAACTGTTCGCAAACAGATTCGAACGTTTCAGAATCAAATTGATCATCGTACATCAAACTCAATTAACGATTAAAAAAAGCGCGAATATTCGCGCTTTTTTTAATTAATCGATCGCACTAACAGAATAACCTGCTTCCGTAACGGCATGAACAAGTGTTTTCACATCAATGTTTTCGCCTTCCACAACCGCATTGGCTTGTTCTAGATTCACGACTACATTTTGTACACCCGCTACGGCTTTTAATGCTTTTTCTACACGAGCTGAACAATGAGGGCAGCTCATTCCTTCAATTTTTAAAATCATCTTTTGTCCTTCTTTCTGATTGTTCAAATTGTCTAGCCCTGTTTGAATTTGGCTTGCAATTTGTTTTGGATCATTTTCATCTTGAATACTAAAGGATAAAACTCCTTTTTCAAAATCAATTACCCGCCAGGCACTTTCCTGATCCAATTGTTGCCCGAGAATATCTTTGAGCACTGCTTGATCGAGTAAGTGAGGATTTAGATTCAAATCAATCGTTTTCCAGTATTCATTTTGAATCGTTGGATAACCCAGTTTTTCCAACAGATTGGCAATCGTTTCGACTACTAGCGGCTTTTTGCTGGCCACAAATGCACTTTCTTGCTCAAGGTTGACTTGCACCTGACAAACGCCATCCAAAGCTTCTAGCGCCTTGCTCACGCGTCCTACACAATGCATACACATCATGTCTGTCACTTTAAACAATGCCACTTGAACGATAGGCTCGTTTCGCTCTGGTTGAAGACGATCAACTTCTTGCAATGTATTTTCCAATTGTTGGATTGGTTCATGAATGACTTTCATATCGCTGATTTCACTTTGCGCTTGGGCGATTTTCACGTCTGGCAAAATCGCTTTAAATCGGCGTAAACGAAGTGCATTTAAGCAAACAGTTATGGATGAAAGCGACATTGCTGCAGCACCAATCATTGGATTCAAAACGAGATAAGGCACGAATAATCCCGCTGCAACTGGAATACCCAGTGTGTTATAGAAAAATGCCCAGAATAAGTTTTCCCGAATATTGCGAATTGTCCCTTTCGATAGTGCAATCGCATTGACGACATCGAATACGTTATCTTTCATCAAAACAATGTCGGCAGCATCGATTGCAATATCCGTTCCGGCCCCAATCGCAATGCCCACATCAGCGCGCATCAATGCAGGAGCATCGTTAATGCCATCTCCCACCATTGCCACTTTGCGTCCTTGCTTTTGCAGATCGCGGATAACTGCTTCTTTATCTGTCGGTAAAACATCAGCGATCACATCACTGAGTTCTAGGTCTTGAGCAATCGCTTTAGCAGTTTGGGCATTATCTCCAGTCAACATGATGACTTCAACGCCTTGTTTGCGCAATTCATGAATCGCTTGTTGGCTCGTTTGGCGAATTTCATCTGCCACATTAATCAAACCCACTAATTGACCATCAAAGGCAAAATATAAAGGAGTGGTCCCTTCTTGTGCAGCTTGTAAAGCTTGCTGATCGGCTTTTTCATGAATAACAATGCCTTGTTCTTGCATAAAGGCTAAGTTTCCTGCCACAACTTTTGTTTGGGCAATCGTTGCTTTTAAGCCCCGGCCTCCTACAATTTCAAACTCAGTCGCTTCGATTAAATCAAGATTCAATGCTTGAGCTTGTTCGAGAATAGCTTGGGCAAGGGGATGTTCGGAGCCCGCTTCCGCGCTTGCTGCAATCTTGAACAATTCCATTTCATCGATTGCCTCTGAAAATAATACAACCGATCGTACCGCCGGTTTTCCTTTGGTAATTGTGCCCGTTTTATCGAGAACAACGGTTTGAATATGGGCGAGAGTCTCCAACGCACTTGCTGATTTGACTAAAATTCCATTTTGCGCTGCTTTACCTGTCGAGACCATAATCGCTAGTGGGGTAGCCAATCCTAATGCGCATGGACAAGAAATGACTAACACCGACACGGCGCAGTTGAGCGCAAATGTGAAGTCTTGTTTAAAAATCATCCAGCCCACAAAGGTCAACAAAGAAAGCACCAGCACCGTCGGTACGAAAATTCCTGATACACGATCCGCTAAACGGGCAATTGGCGCTTTAGAGTTCCCCGCCTCATCGACAAGAGAAATAATTTGCGCCAAAGTTGTATCGCTACCTACTTTTGTTGCTTGAAAAATAAACGAGCCATTGACGTTCGTCGTTGCCGACAGAACTTCATCGCCGGTTTTTTTATCGACTGGAATCGATTCTCCCGTGAGTGCTGCTTGATCGACTGTCCCTGTTCCTGAAACAACAATTCCATCTACAGGAATCGTTGCGCCCGGAACGATTTTGATCAAATCTTTGGCTTGTACTTGTTCTACCGGAATTTCTACAAATGTATCATTGCGCTTAACCCATGCCGTTTTGGGGGCCAGCTGAACAAGCTTGGCCAAAGCATCACCCGTTTTCGATTTCGAACGCGCTTCTAAATATTTTCCTAACGATACTAAAGTCACAATCATCGCGGCACTTTCGAAATACAACATATCCATCGAAGAATGAATGAGTTCATGATTCATCGTGCCATAGCCATAAGCCATCTGCATCAATCCGGCAAAGCCATATAAATACGATACCGAAGAGCCAATTGCGACTAAAGAATCCATATTCGGATTGCGATGATATAGCGTTTTAAAGCCATGAATAAAGAAATCTTTTTGGATGACCAAAATAATCGTTGAAATCAACAACTGAAAAATGCCATCGATCATCATCCATTTCATATCCATCAAGAAAGTAAAGATTCCCCACATCGGTAACATCGAAAAGCACATTAAAATCGCTAATAAAATAAGAGATGATACCAAAACCCGAAATCGGTGTTTCATATCTTCTTGGATGATGGCTGAACGCCGATCGAATTCACTTTTCGCATCATTTGTCTTGTTTGTATTTTGATGAGTCGGTTGTTCTTGAGCTTGATAACCTGCCTTTTTTACCGCCTCAATAATCGTATCGACATCCGTTTGATTGGGATCAAATTCCACTTTCATCGTATTGGATAATAAAGAGACATCGACACTATTCACTCCCTCAATTTTCACAACAGCGCGATTGACCGCTGCTTGGCAAGCAGCACAAGTCATTCCTAAAACGTCAAACGTTTCTTTTTCCATACTCGCTCCTTTCAATTGTATTGTCATAAAGCCGCATTGCGGTTTCTTATTTTTAAATGTTATTCATGACTAACTATCTACTTTTCCCGCGGCTTTCGCAATTTTTTGGCTTGATTTTTTTTGATCTCCTTATTTTCTATTAAAAAAAGCGTCAATCTCATCACAAGAGATCAACGCTCTAAGAAAAATCAAATATTAGTTAGAATTGGAGGCTACAACTTTGATTCGGCTCCAATAATCCGCAATCGTCTTACGGCTATCTGGATTGTATTCAAACACTTCATCTAAATCATGACCTTTTCGAAAGGAATAGGACTCATAACCTTCAAATTCGCCTTGGGCAAGTTCTTGTTTAGCTTCAAGGTTTGTTGCTGTATAGCCGACATAAGAACTGTTCATCATTTGAGCTTCATAACTCGCTGCATAGTTAATAAACTCATACGCTAATTCGACATTCGTTGCCGATTTTGGAATACACATTCCATCGACCCAAATGTTGGTTCCTTCTTCTGGTAAGAAAAAGCCCATTTGTTCGTTTTCTTGGCTGACATAAGTCGCATCTCCAGAATAAATCAAGCCGAGTGCTTTTCGCGCATTAGCCATGTTATCGATGATTTCATCCGTTACAATTTCTGGCTTCATCGTTTTTACGATTGTTTCTAACCAAGTATATGCTTCGGCTAATTGTTGTTCATCACTAGTATTCATCGAATAACCTAATGATTTTAAAGCTGTCATAAATTGGTCACGTTCTGAATCATATAAATAGATATCGCCCACGAATTTAGGGTCTTGGAAAATTGCCCATCCTTCGGCTTCTAATTCTTCACGAGAAACTTTTTCTTTATCATAAGAAATTCCTACTGTTCCCCAGAAATAAGGAATCGAGTAGAGATTTTGTGGATCATAAGCTAAGTTGCACACTTGTTCATCCAATTGTGCAATCGTTTCATCCACTTTGCTTTGATCTAAAGGCATCAATAAATCTTCGCCAATCAAGCGTTGAATCATATAGTCAGATGGAATCAAAACATCAAAAGATTCATGGTTGGCCACTTTGATATACATTTGTTCATTTGAATCAAAGTTATCAATCACTAAAGTTGCTCCTGTATATTCTTCAAATGTAGTAATCATTTCTTCAGAAATATATTCACCTGGCATATAAATATGGAGCGTTTGTCCAGCATACATTTGTCCGCCACTTGTTGGACGTAAAAATAAAGTAACTAAGCCGACTGTTACGACAAGCGCACCAATCAACAAGTTTCTACCTGTATGCTTGTGTGGAGATGGTTCGTAGTTTGGATCTTGTTCTCGTTTTTCTTGGATCTTTTTACGAATGATCGGCACAACGTTAACTAAGATTAAAACAACTGTAATCAATAAAACTAATAGAGTTGAAATTGCGTTAATCGATGGATTTACACGTTTGGACATCGTATAAACCATAATCGATAAGTTTTTAATTCCATTTCCTGTCGCAAAATACGAAATGATAAAGTCATCAAAACTCATCGTAAACGCAATGATTGCCCCCGAAAGGATCCCCGGAATAATTTCCGGAATGATAACTTTCGTCAACGTTTGGAAAGGGGTAGCCCCTAAGTCCATTGCAGCATCGGCTAAGTTTGGATCTAGTTGTCTTAACTTTGGCATAACCGACAACATGACATAAGGAATACAGAATGCTACGTGAGCCAATAATAATGTGATAAAACCACGTTCAATATGGAAGGTGATGAATAACAACATCAAACCGATTGCGGTTACGATATCTGGGTTCATCATGGGTAAATCGTTAATTTGTTGCACATAAGCTTTCGTTAACTTTTTAGAGTACGAAAGACCTATGGCTGTCAGTGTTCCAACAACTGTTGAAATTAAAGTTGCGAGCATGGCAATCACAATCGTGATGTATAAAGAATTCATCATGTCATGTGATTGCAGCATCTGCTGATACCATTTTATTGAAAAACCAGTAAAATGCGTCAAAGATTTAGAACTGTTAAAGGAGAACACGACCATGAACACAATTGGCAAATAGAAAAAGATCATGGCCAACGTTGTGATCAGCGCGCCGGTTGTGCGTCTTTGTTTCTTCATGCTTTCCCTCCTTTAGTTCCTTTGCGATCTGCTTTACGGACTAAAGTCATTAATAACATCATCACCATCGCCATAATGACAGAAATTGCGGAACCGAAGTTCCATTCCCCAACTGTGATGAACTGGTTTTCAATGACGTTACCAATTAAGAACCAGCTTCCTCCACCGAGCAGTTTTGGAATGAAGAAGGCCGAAATCGCAGGTAAGAACACCAATGTCACCCCAGAAATAACCCCTGGTAAAGAGAGTGGAAAAATCACTCGCCAGAATGTCTGGAATGGTGATGCCCCTAAATCGTTTGCAGCTTCGACTAAAGAAGGATCCATTTTCGTCAATGACGTATGGATCTGTAAAATCATATACGGTAAAAAGTTGTACACCATACCGATTAATACTGCAGTTTCCGTATATAAAATTTCTGTGTGGATGCCAAACCATCCTAAAACGACCGACAAAGGACCACCTTCAGATAAAATACCAATCCAAGCATAAGTACGCACGAGCATATTAATCCACATTGGTAAAGTGATCATCATGATCAATACGTTTTGCATACGCGCACTGCAACGGCTAATCCAATACGCAATTGGATAGCCGATCACTAAACAAATCAATGTTGTTTTTAAAGCAATCGTCAGCGAGCGCACTAAAATCAATAAGAAGTCTTTATCCGTAAAAAAGCGAATAAAGTTGGCGAATGTAACTCTAAAGGTTGTGACTTCATTTCCCGGTTGAATCAGTGAATAAAACACAATCAACAACATAGGAAGAAGTAACATGACAGTGCCCCAAACCAAATAAGGAATGGTTAAACGACGCCACGTCTTCATGAGATAAAGTCCTCTTTTTCCATAACGTGGATGTCTTCAGGGGCAAAATCAAGTCCTACTTCAGATCCTTCATGAACATTTTTCGTTGTATGAACTTTAAATTCACGTCCTGTTGTCCAGAATGTGATCGGATAAATACCCGGCACGATATTTTCTGGGTCAAAATCATAAGTGACCGTTAAGTTAATATCTTCATCTTCGTTGTCTAACTTCCAACCTTGTGCGTTAGACCACGTTTTTAAGTCGGTATCTAAAGCGATAGATTCTTCAATTTCTTCTTTAGATTTAAAGAAGTCAAAGGCAGATACCCCTTCGTTTTTCTTTGGATTGCGTACAACCTGTTGGTCGATAACTTGGATCGTTTTGGTGATCGATAATCCACCAACTGTTGTAAATGTGATTGAATATACCCCAAGTTCAGGTTTTAAATCTGTTTCCACTTTTTCAATGGAGATTAATTCATCTGTTTCATCGTTCCATGCTTGCGCATCCGCACGAGCGATTAAATCTTTTTCTTCAATGCCTTCCATATCTTCTTTATCGAGATAGAAGCTATTTCCGGAAATATGGATATGGCCATCATCATTTTGGTTAGCACTTTCACTTGTAATATGCATATTTACAGTGACGTGTGTACCTGGAACCGTTTCGACAATCACTTCATTGAGCATGCCTTTAAATAAAACGCTTTCCACTGTTCCACTTAATTTACCTTGGCCATTAGGAACGATATAAATATCTTCTGGACGAATCACAACATCGACTGGCTCATTTGGACGGAAACCTTTATCGACACATTCAAAATCAGTTTCGTCAAAACGAACTAATTCATCGTGAATCATTCGGCCTGGAATAATGTTGGATTCACCGATAAAGTTTGCAACATAAGCGTTAGCAGGTTCGTTATAAATTTCTACTGGCGATCCCACTTGTTGGATTTCGCCTTCTTTCATCACGACAATTTTATCCGACATCGTCAAAGCTTCTTCTTGGTCATGAGTGACAAAGATAAATGTGATGCCGACTTCTTGTTGAATTCGTTTTAATTCATATTGCATTTCTTTACGCAGCTTTAAATCTAATGCGCCCAGTGGTTCATCCAATAATAAAACGTTTGGTTCATTGACTAATGCACGCGCAATCGCAACACGCTGTTGTTGACCACCAGAAAGCTGCGTGATTTCACGTTTTTCATAACCTTCTAAACCGATCAGCTTTAACATACGCATGACTTTTTGTTCAATAATATCGTTTGAGACTTTTTTAATTCGCAAGCCAAAGGCGATATTTTCATAAACATTCATGTTTGGGAATAAGGCGTACTTTTGGAATACCGTATTCAATTCCCTTTTATAAGCGGGAAGCTTAGTAATATCTTGATTATCGATCAAAATTTCACCTTCATCTTGATCTAAAAACCCACCAAGAATACGTAGTAGCGTTGTTTTTCCGCAGCCCGAAGGTCCCAAAAGGGTTACGAACTCATTTTCGTAAATGTCCAGATTAATTCCTTTTAAAATAATCTGATCATCAAAACTTTTTTGGATGTTGCGAAACTGAATTAGTTTCTTTTTTTCATTTTCCATCCTGTTATCCTTTCTAGAACACCGGTGGTGTCGAAACCCAAAGCAGTTGTGCTTCGCCTTTATTGACGTTGACAATGCGATGACTTAAAGAGCCTTCTATATAAAACGTTTCGTGCGCATGCACGACCACACTTGTCTTGTTTTCAAATTCAATCCGAATGACACCTTTTAAAACATAACCAAATTCTTGACCATCATGATTGGAGATTTCATACGAATGTCCTTTTGGTTTTAAATCCAATAAGATCGGCTCCATCATATTTTTTTGCGCATTTGGAACAATCCATTTAATGGTGTATTCCTCTTGTTCATCGACAAAAAAATCTTCTTGACTGAACACAATTTGTTCATCACGTTCTTCTTGGAAAAACTCGGCCAAATTCGTTCCGAGTGCTTCTAAGACGTCTTCTAAAGTCGAAATTGAAGGTGATGTTAAGTTGCGTTCTAGCTGAGAAAGGAAGCCTTTAGTCAGCTCACTACGACTCGCCAATTCTTCTAAAGTGAGTCCACTTGTTTTTCGCAATTTTCGTATTTTTGCTCCGATATCCATGCCGTCCTCCGTTTAGTATTAGTAAACAAGAAAGTATCTTTATATAAACGCAAATCAATTATAAAGAAAACGGTTTTCAAATCAATTCAAAGTGATTGTTCATGTTAAATTCGGACAAAAATATTATTTTTTCACTTCTTTTATGCCTTATCCTATAAAATCAGTTAGAATACCCTAGTTCTTCAATGGAGATATGATTATGAACAAAACACATTTTCAATTAAATCTTGTTCGGGGAATGATTATTGGACTTGCCAATATTATCCCTGGCGTATCGGGTGGAACTATGATGGTGGCCATGGGTATTTATGACCAACTCATCCATTCCATCACGCATTTACTGAAAGAATTTAAAAAATCTATTCGCTTTTTATTGCCAATCTTTATTGGCGTTGCTGTTGCGATTGTCCTGCTCGCTAAACTGTTTGATTTCCTTTTAGTGCATGCCCCAATTGCGACTAACTTGGCATTTTGTGGGCTGATCCTTGGATCCGTTCCACCTATTGTGCAAAACGTTAAACACAAAGGATTCAACTTCACTTATGGCATTGCCTTTTTTGCTTTCTTTGCGATCGTTGTCTTAGGCGCATTGTTCTCGAATGCCAGTGGACCTGATGCAAAACTAACGGTTTCTTTTGGTGGTTTAGCCATGTTATTTCTCGTTGGTGTGATCGCCGCTGCAACAATGGTTATTCCTGGCGTATCGGGATCCATGATGTTGATGTTAATGGGCTACTATCAACCTGTTATTTCCCTTGTTTCAACTGCTGTTGATTCTTTAATCCACTTTGATTTCCCAGCACTTCTCAATTGCATTATTTTGGGAATTCCTTTTGGACTGGGCGTAATTGTTGGTATCTATGCGATTGCTAAACTCATTGAATGGGTATTAAAAAACTATCAATTACATACGTATTGGGCAATTTTAGGTTTAATTATCGCAAGCCCAATTGCGATCATGATCCAAACGAACTGGAGCGTTTCTTCTTTATGGCAGATCGCTGTTGGAATTGTTGCCTTTATCGCTTGCTTCTTCGTTCCAAAATTAATCGAACGACTTGAACCTTAGTTCTTTTTAGCCTACAAAGCGATTCAATTTGGATATCTAAATCTTTACCGGACTTCATGTTTTGAAGCCCGTTTTTTTTCGTCAAATTCTCTTCTCCATTTTCAACATAGAAAAAAAACTCCGAACCAATCAGTTTTATTTTCTGATTCATTCGGAGAATTACACTTTAAAGTCATAATTAGATTAGCGATAAGGATGGACGACACGCATTTCCAAGCGATAGTATTGTTTGTTTTTCAACTCATCCGCGATGAGTGGTTCGATTTCACTTGCGGATCTCTTTTCTTCAAAAGGAACAACTAAATCGAAGAATATATGAATATGTTGCGGATTTTCATCTTTCTTGATTCTAAAATCTTGCACAGTCCATTGGGGATCAATATTACGGACTATATTTCGAATCCGTAAATCGAGATTTTTCGTTAATGTATCATGCAACAAAACCGGATCGACATGCGTAACGAGTTCGATATTCATCTCTTTGGCGATAATTCGTTCTAAGCGATCGACTTCTGTGTGCACTTCCATTAAATCTAATGTTCCATCCACTTCCACATGCGCACTGGCATATGTGCATTGAGGACCATAAGTATGAACCGCAATATCATGAACCGATAAAACCATAGGGCTTTGTTGAATGATTTCTTCAATCCGTTCAACCACTTCTTCCGATGGTGCTTGACCAAGTAGTGTGCTAACAACTTCTTTGATTAATCCATAAGCGGAATAAAAGATAATCCCAGAAACAACGATCCCCACAATGCCATCTAAATCATAATTGATCAAAGGAGAGATCAAAGTTGAAGCTAAAACAAGCGTTGTTCCCATAACATCATTTCGGGAATCAATCGCATTGGCTTCTAACAAATCCGATTGATACGCTTTACCATAACGATGGTTATAGCTATACATATATAACTTTGTCAAAATTGAAATTCCTAAGACGATGATCGCTGCCCATTCAAAATGAACTGGCGCTGGATTGAGTACTTTTTCAATCGATTGTTGCAACATATCAATCCCTAAAGAC
This sequence comes from Allobaculum stercoricanis DSM 13633, assembly GCF_000384195.1. Lineage (GTDB taxonomy): Bacteria > Bacillota_I > Bacilli_A > Erysipelotrichales > Erysipelotrichaceae > Allobaculum > Allobaculum stercoricanis. Next base: position 1,884,162 of record NZ_KB913034.1, read on the forward strand.
ACAATCAGCATTCCCATAAATAAGGCCGCAATCGTTTCTGTCCGGCCATGACCATAGGGGTGCTCTTTATCCGCTGGTTTTTGGGACAAGTTAAACGAGAAAATCGAAACAATGTTGGACATTGAGTCCGTTAAGTTATTGATCGCATCCCCTTTAATGGCGACAGATCCAACTAAATAACCAATCAAAAACTTTGCGACAAATAAGAAGATATTCAATCCAATCCCGATATAGCCTAAAAGTTTGCAGATCGCATAGCGTAAGGTATTGGCATCTTTCTGTTCTTTCTTTATCATGCGTGATACTAAAAACGAAACCATGATTTCACCTTCATCCTTTAAAATGAAAAAAGTCTATGTTAAAATACAAAAACATATGGAGACGTATCGAAGTGGTCATAACGAGCCTGACTCGAAATCAGGTAGTCTGCAAGGGCTCGTGGGTTCGAATCCCACCGTCTCCGCCACTTAAAAATCAAACCGGCATAGCCGGTTTTTTTTATTTCCCCATTATATTCCATTTCCAATCAAAAGGAATAAGTTAAAGCTGCAAAATCATTAGACACATCAAACTCTTCTCTATAAAGCTTCTTGTTCAATTTGCTCAAAAAAAGATGCCTGTTCAGCAATCAGACATCTTTAAAACATTCTATTCCAATTATTCTTTTAATAATTTCCTTTTATTTTTGCGGTAATACAAGAATCCTACAAGATCCGCCAAAACCCAACCAATAGGAATCGACCACCATATTCCTAATACACCAATTTGCGAAATAGAGGAAAGAAAATAAGAAAGTAACACTCTTGTTCCCAGGGAAATAATTGTTAAGACCACTGAAACGCCTGGTTTTCCAATTGCTCGATACAATCCATATAACAAAAATAGGCAACCAATCCCAAAATAAAATGGACCTACTGTATGTAAATAACGAATCCCCTGGGCAACGATCAGCGTTTCTTGCGGATCGATAAAGATAAGGATCAACGGCTTAGCAAGAAACCAAAGCACTAGGGAGATTGCAAAACAATACCCTATTGATGTGAGTACACCATAGCGAAATCCTTGTTGCACCCGCTTTGTTTGATGGGCGCCCATATTTTGGGCAATAAAAGTCGAAAATGCATTGCCATACTCTTGGACTGGCATATACGCAAAAGCTTCGATTTTAACACTTGCCGCAAAAGCTGCCATGATGGCCGTTCCAAAACTGTTCACTAACCCTTGGACCATCAAGATTCCTAAATTCATCACAGATTGTTGCATGCACGTCAACAAAGAATAATTCGCAATTTCTTTAAGACTTTCTTTTTTGACATTAAAACGACAGAATGCCTGGCGCATTTTATGATCGTGAATGAGGGTATACATCCCAATGCCAATTCCGGAAATATATTGAGCAATAATTGTTGCCCAAGCCGTTCCCGCAACACCTAGTGGATACACCACCACCAAGACAAGATCCAATATAATATTGATTCCCGTTGCCACGCCTAAAAAGACTAACGGAACTATCGAATTTCCTAATGCTTTTAAATAGGCGCTAAAGAAATTGTATAAAGCAATCGCCGGAATCCCACAAAAGACAATGAATAAATAAGATCTTGTTCGCTCAACAATTTCGACAGGAATATTCAGCCACAACATGATGCCATCAATCAATATGAGTGAGGCGAACATCAAAACAAGTGCAACAACACTTGTTAAAAAGAACGCTGAACAAATGCCTCGTTCTAGTCGTTTTTTGTCTTGCGCTCCAAAACAAATCGAGAAAACTACACCACTGCCCATACACAATCCCAAAAGAATAGACGTCAAAAACGTCATTAACGTAAAGGCGGATCCAACTGCTGCCAATGCATCAGAGCCGATGTAATGTCCGACAACCCACGTATCCACAATGTTATATCCTTGTTGTAAAAGATTGCCTAAAATCATCGGCATCGCAAATAAGCACATCGTGGAAAATACATTTCCTTTAGTTAAATCTTTCTGGTGCACAATCCTATTCCTTCTCTCTGTCCATTTTCTTCGCTTTTATCATCTGTTTTTTCAAACTCATTTTGGCGTTTTCACGTATTTTAATCCATTTTAAAGCAATGTCGATAGATTCGTTATGTTTGGATTCAATTCTATTTTGCCTTATACTCTTAATGTTTCAGTGCCTCGCAAGCTGGATATCGAATTATCAAGCATTTAAACGAGGCAGAAAGGAGTTCTCATGTCTCAAGATGTGTTAGTTGTTTTAAATTCCAGCCGTTTCGGTCAAGGAAATCCGCAATTAGGCGAACGTTTAATGAAAAATTTTTTAAATTCTCTCGTTTCCAATTCGACTCGCCCAACGGCTATTCTTCTATATAATTCTGCTGTTGTTTTAGCTAGTGAAGAAAGTGCTGTATTAGAAGATCTTCAAGCTCTCGAAAAAGAAGGAATTGAAGTCCTTGTTAATGAAGAAAGCTTATCTTTCTATAATTTAGATACTGTGCTTAAAGCCGGAAAAAGTTGCCCATTATCCGAAATGAGCGAAAAAATGATGAACGCTGATCTAATCGTCAAGCCATAACACCCAAAATATTCAAAAAAATTGATTTTTGCTTTATTTGTGGGATTTAAATGTTTTGCGATTCGCTTACATCATGCTAATTTGACAATCGAATGATATCCTTTATTCTATCTTTTAGCTTATCGGCCCAAACGAAGAAAGGAAATTCTCATGGAAAAATGGACGCAAGAACAGTATGAGCAAGTGTTAATGTCCAAAAAACAACAAGCTCATGATGCCATGGAACTCTATATTCTTGTCAACGCAAAAGAATTACAGGATGAATGTGAACCAGGTTGCAAAAATTTAACTGCTGCTTGTAAAGCTATGCTCAACCAAATGTTAGAAGGCGATGGATTTGAAGTTGAACCAAAAATCCGTACCAAAATTGCAGGCAAATTAACTGTTCGTTACTATTGTGACAACCTCGACCCATCCCGTCGTAAATATTCCGAAGTCAATCAATAAAACATGAAAATGCGCTTTTCTCAATTTGAGAAAGGCGTTTTTTTATCTCAGAATTTCTGTTTTGTTGTGTTTGTACTGTTTATTTCTGTTATTCACTGTTCTATACTGTTTATGCAGGAGGTGCTTATGGAACTTCAAATCTCTACAACCTCAATGGTCCCTATATACGAACAAATCGCCAATCAAATTCGCAAACAAATTGCCAACGGCTCTTTAGCAAGTGGTGAACTATTACCCTCTGTTCGCACATGCGCTAAAAACCACCATATTTCCGCTCTAACTGTAAAAAAAGCCTACGACTTATTAGAAAGCGAAGGCTTTGTGCAAAGTGTGCATGGAAAAGGCACTTATGTTTCTTCTATTTCACCAAATTTGGTGGAAGAAGAAATGCAAAAACAACTCGAAAACGCATTTGATCTCGCTTTTACAAAGGCAAAAACGATGAATTATACCCGTGATCAAATTCTCGAGCTCGTGAATACTTTATTGGAGGATTATGATGCTTAACATTCAAAATCTAAAAAAAGAATATCCAGGATTTTCTTTATCTATCGATCAATTTCATCTTGAACCCAATTCGATTACCGGAATTGTTGGACTCAACGGCGCAGGAAAAAGCACATTGTTCAAAGCCATCTGTGGCTTAATTCAAATCAATTCAGGCACGATTGAATTATTTGGCCAGACTTTCGATGAACTGTCCAAAGAGCAAAAAGAAAATCTCGGTGTGCTCTTTAATCATGCGACATTTTCTCGCTATCTCAACATTGCCCATTGTAAAAAAGTTTTAAAAGCGGCTTATTCACATTTTGATGAAGCGTTGTTTGATCAATTGTGCAAACAGCTCAACTTACCTTATGACAAACCATTATCGAGTTTTTCAACAGGTATGGAAGTGCGTTTTAAATTAGCCACTGCCTTAACCCATGAAGCAAAATTATTAATTCTCGATGAACCAACTGCTGGATTAGATATCATTGCGCGCAACAAGACATATGAATGCTTGCAAGATTTCATGGAGAAACCAGATCGATCCATTCTCATCAGTTCCCATATTGCTTCTGATTTAGAAAATCTTTGTGATGATTTTTGGGTCATTCATAATGGCCAATTCATTCTTCACGAAACAGTGGATGCCCTTAAAAATCAATATGGAATCTTGTCTGTAGATGCTAAAACATTAGACACACTTGATCCAGTTGCGATCGTAGGAATCGATCGCCAACCACATGGCATTAAAGTCCTTGTTTCCGATCGACAATTTTATGAGGAAAACTATCCCGGAATCGTCGTTTCTGCAGGAAATATCGATGATCTTCTGACTATTCTTGAACAGGGGGAACGCTAATTTATGAAAGCTTTATTTATCCTTGATTGGCAATGGCTCAAATCCATGAAGTTTTACCTTTTGATCATTCTAGGTTTAAGTCTGTTATATTGTTTTGTCCACCCCACTCTAGCCGTCGTCTTTATGCCTGTGATGCTCGCAATCACAATGACTAAATCGGTGAGCGACAATCTTCAGCGATCAACTGGTGCTTATTTATTTACTTTGCCATTCACACGAAAACAATACGTTTTCGAAAAATATATCATCAGTATTGTCCCTGCCTTACTGACCTCATTCATCTTTGCATACGCCTTAGGTGTAGTGAATTCTTTTTCAAAGATGGGAATTCCTTGCTTAATCGCTTGTATCAGTGCCATCTTGATCGCTTCCCTATTAATTCCCTTAACCATTAAATTTAAGGATAATGGCATATTAGTTTTCCGATTACTCTCCATTGCGATTGTCGTGATGATTATTGTCATTGCTGAATCATTTACTTCACCAGATGTTCTCAATTCAGCACTATTTATGAGCCATTCTCCTTGGATTTTCCTAATGATTGGTGTCGCTTTAATTGTCATCATCTTCATCTCAATGTTCATCAGTAATCGTTTAATTCAACGCCGTGAATTCTAACTTATTGGAGTAGATCAAAGATTTAACTTCTAAATTAATAACTCAAATTCATTTTTGCTTTCACTTCAAAACAATACTAGGCGAGAACCTTTTGAATTCGACTTTCTAATTAGAAAATATGAATTCAAGTGGATTCTCTCCTTTTTCTATTTTTCTCATCTTTTCCGTCGTAGACAAAATTAAGAAATACAAATTGGATTATTTTAATGCAAATCAGCATATAACACAAACCAAAATCAGTTAATTTTAACTGGATTTGCAACAATTTTTAATTTTCGATTTTTATTTACATAATCAATTTGACATTTTACAATATCAATAACATATATCATTCATATATATTGAGAACGATATTCCTGGATCATGAGTCATAAAATAATCATTTCAGTTCTTTTTATCACAACGACTTCGTCTCTTTTCTTTAATAAAAGATCTCATCATTTTGTTGATATTTAAGTAAATAAGCAAAACGAACATTGATCCAGACTCGAACATAATTAACCTCAATATTGTATGTATCAAAGGACGTGATGCCCATGACTTATTTTGAGCTTTGAAAGCATTTATAAATACAAACCAATAAACGAACAAAAAAATCTCATTTGAATAGAGATGGAACTAGGAGAAAAACAATGAATAAATATTTTTCGTTATTATTGACCGCAAATATCCTATTTGCGTCTATCCCCATTCAAGCCAATGAATTTAAAAATGATGAACAATTTGAAATGACTCCAGGCACTAATTATAGTGGCATGAGCCCGGAAGGAGAAAAAGAATTCTGGTCAGAAGATAACCTAAGAAAATTAGACGAGAAAATCAAAATTCTACAGGAACAAAATGCAAAACGACCAATCCCTTATGCTGGAGAAGTGATTCTTAATACACCAAGATATACACAAGAGACAAATTATTATTGTGTACCAGCATGTTCTCAGATTCTAATCGAATATGTTACAGGAGCTAAGAAATCACAAAACGAACTTGCTGGAATGATGAAAACTGTTGAAGGTCGTGGGACATATATGAGTGATGCTCAACCTGTAATCACTCAGTTAACTGGGGTAAATTATGAATTAGGAAACAATACTTATTCTCATTATTACCAAAATATGGTAGCGGATATTAATGCGAATTATCCAGTGATTTATAGTGTTGACGCTTCTGTATTCGGATATGGACACGGAAATTATGGTCACGCCGTTCTTGGAAATGGATATGCGCCTGGTCAAACTTGGTTTTGGGATCCCTTCCCTAATTTTGCATCACTTTGGTATTGCCCAGTAGATGAAATGTCTCGGGCATTAAACAATAATGGTGGTTATTATATTTTCTAGCTCAATTAGAGGACTTGTATATGAATAAATATGTATCAAGAATTAGCACATTATTAGTAGGTGCCTTATTCATTAGCGCTTGTGCTACAAACACCAATACATCTTCTGTGTCCAGTACTTCCAGCGCAATCACAACTGAGGATTCTTCGCAAACATCAGTTGATGAGATCGTGATTGATCAACCTGTAATGAAACTTGAAACACAAGGGGATGTCATCATCAACGAAAACGAGTGTTATGAACGCGTTCGTGAATCGAATAATACTTACTATTTCCAAGTTTTAAATAGACAAATTAGTTATTTATATCCTACAGTTCGGCAATATAAGATGGATTTACACGATGGGAACATTTCATTAATCAAAGAACGTGATCCAAACAGCAATGAGCGTGTATGGGATTTTTTAGAGTTTAATGGGGTGTTCTATGAATCTGTCATCGTCCCTAGAGAAGATAATGCTTACGGTGTGATTTATGCAGACGGAAACGAAATTTGGAGCGCCCCACTTGACGGAATTCCATCAGCACCACTCTTCGCGATCGATCAAGGTCATCTGTTATTTGCGACAAGTGGACCTGGTGATATCGATATGAGAAGTACAGTCTGTCGCATCAATTCCGATCAAACAGTCACAACACTATGGCAATCAGGAGGAGATTCTGGATTTACCCATTTTAAATTTCCGACATTCACCAATGATGATCTATGCAAACTTGTATTTCAATCCACTTTAAACGGAAAGAAAGTAATCGTTCTTGTCAATTCAGAAGGGTATGAGACTGTCGAGTTTGATAAAGATGTGATTCGTCTTCAACCACTAAAAGATAAAGTATTTATAGCCAATAGAAAATATGATCAACCAGATCTAGGCGAAACATTTGTCGCAGACGCATCGCTTGCAGAAAATGAATATCATCTTTTAGATTTAACCACAAAAGAAATTGTTCCAATCGAATCACCTTATGATGAAATCGGAAATAAAAACGTCGGCGCAGGTGCACAGAATTCTTTCTTGTTCATTCGTTCAGATGATCATTCAACTTGGAAAGCCAAATTACAGGATAATCAATTAACGATCGAAAAGCTTCCAGATATTGAAGCAGGAATCGATTATTATTTCCGGTTAAACGATAAGACTGCCCTTGTCAATGTGATTGTTGATTATGCGAATAATGACTGGTCAAAGATCAAATTCTATCTTGTAAATATGGAATAGCTATTTGAGCTATAACACATTTTCGATCTACAGTGCCTCTTTACTGACTTTCATAAAATCAAAAAAAGCTATAACGTTCTTGGATTTTTCCAGGCGTTATAGCTTTTATTATTGATCATATTTCGCTTCTAATTGGAATTAGAAAGATAAGTATGGTGATGCGAAGTAGAATAAGAAGATCACCATTAATACCCAAACTGTTGGGTGAATTTCTTTTGCACGTCCTGCTGCAAGCATAACGACAACATAGGAGATGAAGCCAAATGCGATACCATTAGAAATGGAATACATTAAGATCATGGAGATGATTGTTACGAATGCTGGAATAGCAATAGTAATGTCATCCCATTTAACGTTTTTCATCTGCTGAGCCATCATAACACCAACTACGATTAAAGCAGGCGCTGTAACAGCATTTGTGATTAATCCTAAAACCAATGGTGAAATGAAGATGGACAGAATAAAGAAAACACCAGTTGTGATTGCTGTTAAACCAGTTCTACCACCAACTCCTACACCAGAAGAAGATTCAACGAAGCTTGTTACTGTAGAAGTACCTAAAGCAGCACCTACGCAAGTTCCGATAGAGTCAGCTAATAAAGCTTGTTCTGCATTTTCTAATTCACCTTTTTCGTTAACCAAACCGATTTCGTTACCTACGGCAACTAATGTTCCGGCAGTATCGAAGAAGTCAACGAATAAGAAAGAGAAGATTACAACAAGTGCGTTCATTGGGTTTGCGAATAATTCACCAAAACCTTGTACGAATGCACCAGCTGCGTTCATTTCAAAAGATGTAGTAAATACACCAGTTACTGCAGGCATGTTTTCCATACCCATCATACCTAATACAACACCAACTAATGCTGTAAGAAGAAGACCAACGAATACACCAGCTGGAATTTTACGAACAACACAAACGATTGTCACAATTAAACCGAATACTGCGAGTAATACAGTTGGGTCTGCTAAGTTACCGATACCTACGAATGTAGATGCATTTGCGATAATTAATCCACAGTTTTTCAAACCTACAAATGCGATAAAGAAACCGATACCTGCACCAATCGCAAGTTTTAACTGTACTGGGATCGCATCGATAATTTTCTTACGAATTCCTGTTACGGAAATCAATACGAAAACCAAACCAGAAACAAATACAGCAGCTAAAGCAGCTTGCCAAGAATAACCCATTGCACCACATACTGTGTAAGCGAATAATGCGTTAACACCCATACCAGCAGAAAGTGCAACTGGATAGTTTGCTAAAAAGCCCATTAAGAAACAAGCAACAGCAGAAGCTAATGCAGTCGCCATGAATACAGCGTTTTTGTCCATTCCCGCATCGGCTAAGATCATTGGGTTAACCCCTAAGATATAAGCCATGGCAAGGAAAGTTGTAATTCCGGCAACAATTTCTGTTTTTACTGTTGTCCCCTTCTCAGAGAGATGGAAACACTTTTCTAAAAAAGACATAATTTCCTCCTATGTTTTTCTATAAAGAAACATTTATAAGTATAGCTAAGGAAATTTTCGAATCCGAAATTTTCCCGAATTACGGAAAAAATTCGGATAAATTGTTGTAATTTAATTGTTTTTACTACGTTTTCATAAATCAAAAATCTTGGCTTGTATCTTTCAAATCTCAATATTTCTTTTACTCACACTGGACTTAAGAAATTTCAATCATTTCTCCAAGTGTGAACGAATAGATCCAAGCTGTAATTTTCATTCCTGGTCGAATTTGTTCCATTGCCTTACGATACGTTTCAAGCTGAGAACGATATTTGCGCACTAAGCTTGTCGCATCAAAAGCATTGTCGGATTTAAAATCGACAATTACGATTTCGTTTTCCAAAAAGACGACTAAGTCCATAAATCCATGAACATATGCCTCTTCTTCTTTTGTGCAATAAGGGCACTCAAATTCATGCGGATAGTTCATCCATTTTTGATAGTGTGCTTCTTGGTTCAATTGCATAATTTGATTTTTGCCTTGCTGATCCAGGGTTTGATTGGCCTTTTTTAAGTAGGATTCAATTTCCTCTTGTTGATATGGATATGGAATCGAACCTACAATTTCATGAATGAGCGTTCCACGATTTCGTGCTTCTAAAGATCCCGGTTGCGCAAGAGTTTGGACTTGTTTCCAAGAAGAACGCTTCTTAGACGCACTAGCCGTTTGAGAACGAATAATATGGGTTGGATATTCGTAATGTGAAATTCGAATTCGTTGTTGTTTCGATAAAACCGAACGATCTGGTCTTGTATACAGCTCTTCTACTTTTTCAAATACCACTTCTTGGCAGGGGTGCGTATGGAACGCATGGAAGAACCAGCTCGTAAATCCTTTATTGGCTGCGATCGCATATTGATTTAATGGTCCATCATAGAGATTTTCTTGTTTCAAACTATCCACAAATACAAGTTCTTGTTCAGCTCGTGTACAAGCAACATACAACAAGCGCATTTTTTCTTGGATATCTTCCATGAACCGTTTTTGTTCAAAGGCTAGAGAAGATGCACTTTTCAATTTCAAATGGCGATGCAAATCGAGGCCTTCTAGGCTAACGCCTAAATCGGCATCGATGTGAATCGGCATCCCCGCTTCCATGTCTCGTGTATTTTGATCACTGAGAATATAGACCAATTTATATTGCAAGCCTTTCGAAGCATGAATGGTGGAGATACGCACGGCATCTTCTTCTTTACCAAACGACATTGCCTCACTCGTTTTATCGAGTTTTTCCTCTAGATTCGCCGAGTCTAAAAAGCCATCTAAATCGAGAAGGGATTGCGCTTCAACTGCTTTTTGCAACAACAAATCGAGGTTCGTCTGATCTTGGGCTGTTGTTTTCGTATCATAGAACTGGTTGTAGGCATAAAGACGAATCACAATTTCAGCTAAAGGCAAATTACGATATTTTTGAATATCGCGAACGAGCTTCAACATTTGATAGCCTTGTGGCTGATTATGTAAGGTCTGATAGAGAGATTGTCCTTCTTGTCTATTTTGAAGTAAAGGTAATAAGTCGTTTTGATCTAAACCGGTTAAAGGCGAACAGAGTGCTGCCATCAAGGCGATATCGTTTCGTGGATCTTGTATCACCCGCATTGCTGACAAAATAATCTGAATTGCTTTATTGGTATAGAAACCTTTGCGCATATGGTGAATCGAACGAATTCCCCAACTATCTAACGCTTGTTTCAATTCTTCATGTGGTGTAGAAGATCGTGTTAAAATCGCAATATCACGATATGTATACTCTTTATTAGCAACTTTTTGTTCAATATCATGGGCAATCAAATCATAGCGATGCACGCGGTGAATCGCTTTTTTACTTTTCGCTGGTTTTTCTTGTTCTGCTTCTTCTTGATCTTCACTTGGGGCATCATATTCCGTAAATAAGAAACGAATCGGATGTTGAACAGATTCATATTGTCCCGAACTTCCTGGTTTGGCGACATCAATCGCACCAAATTGCGATGGCATGCCTTCAATATTCATCAATTGTTCAAAAAAGCGATTCACAAAGGAAATCAACATCGCACTTGAGCGGTAGTTTTCCTGCATCGCAATCACTTCATCATGCTTTCCAACGTGTTCTAAATGATGTTTCATCAATTCTGGACGAGCTTGGCGGAAACGATAAATCGATTGTTTAATATCGCCTACCCTAAACACGTTATTTTCTCTCGCAATCGCTTGAATGATCGCTTCTTGTAAGTCATTTGTATCTTGATATTCATCAATCAAAATAACTTGGTAACGATCGCGTAATGCATTTGCGGCTTCTTCATGTTGCAAGATTTTCCACGCATATTGTTCCATATCGGAGAAATCGATAAAGCCCGCTTCTTTTTTCTGAGCCATGAACTCTTCTTGCACATCAATAGCCAATTCACAAAACGTTGCTAATAACTCCGCTGTGTCTTGAGCAATCTTTTCAAAATCTTCGATCGTATATAAAACTTCCGCAATTTTCTTTTCAAATTTTCGCGAATCCGCCTGCACTTCTTTAAAGGAAACTTTATTAATCGTCGGAGTGAATTTGCCAGAGGTTTCAATATATTCAATAAATCGATGATAGAACACCAAATAATTATTTTGATTCAAAGCTTCTAAACAGCCACGCAATTTCGTGATTTTCCCCGAAAAAATTGCCAGGAATTCTTCTTGTTTTTTAGCTTGTTTAAATTCCATTTCTGCGACTTGTTCTTCAACTTCTTCAAAAATATCGATCAAAGCTTGAATCCGGATCGCAAACCAATCTAAAAACTCTTTCGTCACGACCGCTTTAGGTTTGGCGTTTTCTTGAATCCACGCCTTCCAATCCGCTTTTGATCGGGCAATCTCTAAAAACTTCAACAAAATCTCTTGGAGATCTTTTTCGGTTTTCGAATATGTTTCTAAATAAAATTCCATATTGGCCCGCTTGAGCGGATCAAGACGTTCCATCCCTTTACGACAAGCGATTTCTAAAGCTTGTTGATCAGCCAATCCATTATCAACATGGGTCGCCATCGAATAACTCAATCCGGCCAAGTAATATTCTTTTTGAACAACATCCAAACAAAAGGAGTGGATTGTTGAAATCGACGCCGTTTCAAGCTGACTAATTTGTTGGTCAATCCAGGGGTCACGATCCATTTCCAAAAGACGTTGCTTTAAACGCACTTTCATTTCACGCGCTGCATCTTCGGTAAATGTCATCGCTAAAATAGATTGAATTGGAACACGATCATCAATCACAAAACGACACAATCGTTCAACGAGCACGGCCGTTTTCCCCGCCCCCGCTGAGGCACTAACTAATAAGTTTTTGTTTCGGCTATCGATGACAGCTTGTTGTGTACTAGAAAAATTAATTTTCTTTGTGGACTTTTCTTCAGGAAGAGCAGGTTTTTTCATGTCTTGATCGACAAGATCAAATTGATCGAGTTGGTTTTCCATATTATTCCCCTCTTTCTATTGCAGCATTACGACAAATGGCCCGATATGCGCATGTCGTGCAGGCTGTACTTTTGTGGTAAGGCATAAATTCATTTTCTTTCATCGCTTGCGCATACCCTTGTGCTTGGTTTAATAATTGTTCTTCGCGCTTTTGATAGGTCGGCACTTTTTTCGTGAGTGCTTGCATCAACGGTTGTTGGCTTGGTTCAAAATTTTGCGCAACAATCGCTTGTTTTAAATAATCAACTTGGGCACTGGCGGCACCTTGTTCATACGTGATGGCAACGGCATTGGCTTGTGCTCCTCTGCCATAAGAAATGGAAAAAGCTGCACTACTTTGCGCTTTCGGTTGTAAAGATAAATCTAATGTGCCGCTTGGTCCTTCAAAACCATTTTGTTCTGGGGCATATAAATTAAAAATCGCATGTCGTGAATTCGCATTAGCGAGGGATCCTTCAATTTGAAATGGGATTCCTTGTAATGTTTCTTCAATATCGAGCTGATATTCGCCTGGCACTAAAATATAAGGAATCTCTTTGCCAATCGTTTGAATGTTTTGTAATACCCAGATGAGTTGTTTTTCTGTCTTGATGGCCAGGGCATCGAGTTCCGCTTTTCGCTGTAAGAAGATCTTTCTTGCAAATTGGAATTGTTGTTCGACAAATGCACGTACTTCTGTTGGTGTCACTTCTTGATACGGTTTACCGATTTGTTGGCAATATTGAATCAACGTTGGAATGATTTGTGCTCGTAAGTGAAGAACATCTTTTCGAACAGTTGGCTTTTTCAACTGCAAACCATATTGCAACATGTTTTGTAAAGGACAATCTTCATAGGCTTTTAATTGTCTAGAATGAGTTCGCACTTTTTGATTCTCTTTTTCGAAGAACACCTGACTTTGCATATTTTTGATTTGAAAGCTTGGTCGTAAATTGATTGAACTTTGTGCTGAGTTTTTAAACTTAGGCAAAGCTTCTAGCCATAACGTCAGTTCGTGCGAGTGTTCAATACTTTTCCCTTCATAGTCCGTTTGCGCCATTAAGAAATAAACACTTTCTGGTTGCATCAATACGGATTTGAGCGTTTCTAAATGTTCACTCATTCGCACATCTAATGTCGGAAAATCGAGTTTTGCGACATATTCTTCATCAAATACTCCCGATCTTGCGACATTTGTTGGAAAGTTTGACGCATCAGCTCCTAAATAAAAGACATTATCGAATAAGTTACAAACTAAATCTCGACCACCAATTAAAACACCTTTCCATTCCGGTAATGCAGAAGAAGGGTGAAGGGCATCTAATGAACGAATAAAAATTTCTAAGTCTTCTGGTTGATGAACATATTGTTTAATTTGGTTCCAACCATCTAAAACTCCTGAATAAATACGGACATCATCTTCACTTGGTTCCGGTGTTTGGTCCATGATCATCGCCCCAATTTTCCCCATAGATTTTAATGTCCAAGAGCGAATTTCTTTTAATTTGCCAAGCCATGGGCTCACGGCCATTTCTAGGCTCACTAAATCATCAAAATCCGTTTGAGAAATCAGCGGATTTTCTTGATAAGGCATATCTTTTAAAGCAATTGGCTGATCGCCAAACAAATCCAAATAGCGTCTTAAGTCATATCCGGTGGTTGGAAACATCACTTTTAATACATTCATTAAATTAGCTTGGTTTGGATCAGCTAAATAATGTAACGCCGCTCGCCATTGATTGAGAATTTTCGAATCTGTTTCTTCATGAACGAATGTATAAGGAATTCGTCTCGATTCTAGAGCTTGGGCCAAGGCATATTTTTGTTGATCATCCGCAAGCGCAATCAATGTGTTTTCCGCTTTAAGTTGGTTTTTTACGAGTGCGTCAGCACAAACTTCTTTTTCTTTATGGGGATTGGACGTTGCCCAATAGTAAAAGCGCTGATGTTTTTGCGTATCGATGAGTTTTGCTCCTTGTTTTTCTAACATCGAAACCCAATAAGCTTGAAGCGGATTGAACTCCGTTTTTAAAATGCGCAAAGCTGTTGCATCGGGATAAACGGTTGTTTTTGCTTCTTCAACCCAAAGTTCAATCGGCATCAACTTTTCGATTACTTCATATAGATCTTGATCCCGTTTTGTTTCTTGTGGAAATTGTTGAATGTCATACAGCTTGGCATACGTCATGAATTCATTGCAATCTTTCAAAAAATCGTAATCACTTCGCGAAGAGTAAAACGTATTCGTTTGACTTAGTGTACTTAACGCTTGGCGATAAGAATATAAAATTGCTGCTGTGGAAGGTCTTGTTTGCTTTAAATTGCGGCTAATGTATGCCTCCAAAGACAAAACTGATACATTCAAACAACTGCCTTTTTGCGCAATGATTTCTTCATAAATCCGTAGATGAAGAGGGCTTGGGGCAATAATAATTGTGTTTTCTTCAATTCGCATAACAATCTTCCTTTCGCGATCTTATTTCATCGCTTTTCCATTTTTTCCGTTTGAATTGACCAGAAAGAGCTGATCATCCTCTGTATGCTTAACTCATTCCGTTTCCAATCGAAATCACAATAAAATCCTTTTTGTTTAAGTGCATTTTTTGTATTTCTCATGTAGTCTTAGACTTGAGCAAACAAATCCTCATTTCAATCCATTCCTTGAAATGAACACAAAATTTTAACTCACTCATTGATCATGGAGATCATCCTCTTTTAGATCGGACGCTCAATCTGTTGAAGGGTTAGAAAGGACTTAACATGTCAAAAGTTAAAAACATTCTTCTTTTGCTCCTTGGCAACTTGATTCTTGCTTGTGGAACATCTTTTTTTATTTTACCGAATAATATTCTTTCTGGGGGAGTCACCGCAATTTCCATTATTCTCGACTCCTTATTGGGCATCAACCGCGTTTTTACGATTTATGCACTCAACATCGTTCTCTTTATCCTAGGCGCTGTTTGTTTAGGAAAAGCATTTGCGGCAAAAGCTTTAATGTCCACGATTCTTTATCCAACATTCATCGCTTTACTGTCTCCTTTTTATGATCCGGAATTCTGCGCCGTCGATCCGATTTTAGCCGCTATATTTGCCGGGGTGATTATGGGGACTGGTCTTGGTTTAGTCTTCCGAGCAAATGGCAGTTCGGGAGGAATGGACATTCCTGCCTTAATCCTGCATAAATATCTACATATTCCACAAGGCAATGCCGTGTTCGTTATTGATTTTCTTACGGTATCTGCTGGTTTGATGGTCTTTGGCTTAAACTCTCTATTGACCGGTATTTTAACTATTTTCACCACTTCCAATGTGATTAATATGGTATTAACGTTCGGTGGTGAAAATGCCCAAAACGTCATGATCATTTCAAACAAATGGGAAACAATCCGCGACTATCTTTTAAAAGATCTCGCTCGTGGTGTCACCATTTTAGAAGGTACTGGTGCTTACTCCAATGAACATCGTCCTGTTTTAATGTGTGTTGTTAAAACTCGTGAATATGCAAAATTCCAACGTGAAATTGGCACGATTGACCCAGAAGCATTTATTATCGTTAACTCCGTCCATGAAGTTCGCGGAATGGGCTTCTCTTATGCGGTCCCTAATGGAGAAAACAAATAATGCAAATTAAGGAAATCATCGTGGTCGAAGGGCATAATGATACCCAAACCCTCAAACGTTATTTCGATTGTGAGACAATCGAAACCGGTGGCGATCACGTATCCAAAGAAACTCTCGATCGCATCGCCCATGCAGCAAACACTCGTGGCGTCATTGTGTTTACCGATCCAGATAAAGCAGGCAAACACATTCGTAGTGTCATTGAGCGCCACATTCCTCATGTTAAGCATGCCTATATTGATCCAAGCGTTGCCCACACCCCTAAAAAAGTAGGCGTTGAACATGCTAAAAAAGCAGATCTAGAAGAAAGTCTGTCTCATTTAGTCACTTATCGTGAGGCACAAGATAGTATTTCTTGGTCTGAATTTATCGATTTAGGCCTAATTGGGGATGCCCCTTTACGCAAAAAAGTGTGTGACACTTTTCATATTGGCCATTGCAATGCCAAATCTTGTTTTAAACGCCTTAACCAACTCGGGATTACCTACACACAAATCAAGGAGATTTTATGATAGATCAACCGATTGCAACAAAAAAAAGAACTCGCGAAATCCAAGACAAATGGAACGCTTCGACCAAGAAAAGTTTTGGTCAAAACTTTATTGTCGAACCTGGTGTCGTCGATAAAATTGCCAAGTCCGCTATTTTAAGTGAAGAGGGCGTCGTCATCGAAATTGGTCCTGGGATTGGTGCATTAACCCAATTTCTATGTGAATATGGCAAACAAGTCATCGCATTTGAAATCGATCCTCGTTTTCCAAAAATCTTAGAAACAGAGATCAACAGCGATCATCTGCAAATTATTCAGCAAGACTTTTTAGAAGTTGATGTCAATGCACTATTAGAGCCTTTTGCCAAAAGCAATACTCCTGTTTATTTTGCATCCAACTTGCCTTACTACATCACTACACCGATTTTATTTAAACTTTTTGAAGCGACCCAACCCATTGCAGCAATCACAGTTATGATGCAAAAAGAAGTTGCTGATCGTTTCATGGCAAAAGTCGGCAGCAAAGAGTACAACGCGCTTTCTGTTATTACTCAATATCGTTGTGATCTAAAACGCATCATGGATGTCAATCGCAACGTTTTTTGGCCAAGTCCAAATGTCGGCAGCACTGTTTTACAATTCACATTTAAAACAGATAAGCCAGCGATTGATGAAGCGAAGTTTGTCGCTTTAGTGAAAGCTTGTTTTGTCCAACGCCGTAAAACGATTCTTAACAATCTTCAAACTTGGCTAGCGGACAAACAAAAAGCATCACAATTATTAGAGCGAGCTGGCATGGAGCCATCTTTAAGAGCCCAACAGCTTGGTGTCGATGATTTTATCCATTTATACAACTGTCTGATTGAACTCGAACAAGCAGACCACTAATCTTGATCCTGTCTGTTTAACTTCTTGTTTTAAATAGTCAGTTCCAGAAAGGTTTTAAATTTTATGAAAGTAAAAGCATATGGAAAAGTGAACCTTGCGCTTGCCGTTGGTGGAGTGCGCGAGGATCGCAAACACGATATGAATATGATTAATGGGCGTGTCAATTGTTTTGACGAGCTTGATATTCAACCAATTGATCGCGATGTCGATGAAATCGAATGCCCTGGTTTTCATATTCCACCCCAAAACACATTAACGAAAACACTTGATCTGTTACGTCAACACGGTCTAAAACACCATTACCATATCCATTTAGTCAAAAACATTCCTAGCCAAGCCGGACTTGGTGGGGGAAGCGCCGATGCCGCTGCATTGATTTTGGCTTTAAACGAAAGCGAACAACTCCATCTTTCTTTAGCACAGATGGAAGAAATCGGTTTTCAAATTGGCGCAGATGTTCCTTGTTGTTTACATGATGGCTTTACACATGTAACCGGTGCTGGAGAACACGTTGAAGAACTCCATGTCGATTGGAAAATTCCGGTTTTACTTGTTCAAGGTGTCAAAGGCATTTCCACAGCGCAAGCATTTGCCGATTTTGATGAGCGCGAACCTCGCGATCTTGATGTCGATATCGTCCAAGATGCGATCCGCAAACACGATATTGGTCTTCTTTTCCAAACAATGGTCAACGCCTTTGAACCGCAAGCTTTTGAACAACTCATCGAATTGCAAGAACTCAAAGAAGCGATGCAAGATGCCGGCTTAGTTCGTGTCGTTATGACTGGTTCTGGCTCTTGTTTGATGGGATTTAGTGTCGATGAAGAAGTTTTAGATGAAGCCTATGATCAACTTCGCAAACATTATCCATTTGTCTTCAAAGGAGTGATTGGCTCATGTTCTCGATGACTTGGATGATCTATATCATCGTCTTTTTAGGCTTTTTTGCCTGTGCAATGTACGCTTTAACGTGTGTGGATTTTTCAAAATTTTGTAAAATCCACAACATGCAAAAAGTTTATCTTTTGATGTTTTTACTCGCCTTTGCTTTAGCATGGATGGCTACAGAAGCGATCTTGACGCTCACAATTCGCCAAGGCTTACCATTTTAATCGTTACATTTTGATCAATAGAAAGGATTTATTATGTTTGAAAGTAGTTATTTAATTGATCCCGGTGCTCATACCACCCGTTTATACGATCCCAAAACAAAACAAATCCTTTCCGTTCGCTCTTGTCGTCTAGCCAAACAACCGCAAGTCATTGGTCAAGATGCCCTTGCCGCAGCATGGGATAAAGGGGATCATCTCGTTTATCCTTTTGATCAAGAAAAGATCATTGCCAATCCAACCACGATCGTAAAAAGCTTATTTAGCCAAGCTCCCCCTGATCGCTATTTACTTGTCCCGGGGGCAAGAGTTCTTTCGTTTCAAACACCTGATCTTTCTTTACAAGAAGAGTGGAAACAATACTTAAAATGTGCCAATCTCGTCAAAGTCAAAATGATTCCGGCTTATCAACCGGTCGACTATGCGCCATTTTTCCATATTCATGCTGGAGCGAGTCTTGTTCACTTTGTGATGGGCAATGGCAATAAAGTTTTAGACTATCAAGCTTTAGATTTAGCAGGTCATCAAATGGATAATGCGATCTCCAAAGAAATTACTCGCGTATTTCAAGTTCTCATTTCTAATGAAGATGCTTGTGCGCTTAAAGAAGCTGTCAGCCATGCCTTAAGTCAAAATCGAAATCCGATTTTGAGTGTCGTGGGATTAAATCGTCATAACGAATATGTTCAAATCCAATTCCGCGCTGCTGATTTATGGGGCTGTATGGAGCCCATTCTTTTAGAGATTGCTCATCAAGCGGCAACATTTGTTTGTCAAAAAGGACCAGAATTAATGGAACAAGTGCTAGCTGCACCAATCCTTCTTTCAGGGGGATTTGGTCAATGCTATAACTTTGTGGCTTTATTAGAACGTGCTTTACATACCCACGTTCAATTATGTGAAGATCCAGAAAACTGGGTCATCAACCATCTCGTCCAATCCAACCTCGTTTTCTAAAGGTTGGCCTCTAACAAGAGGCATTATTATCCAAACATGCTTTGTGACATTATTCATGTCTGTTTATTTTTTACAAATCTAAGGCAGTAACTGAAGTGAGTATTTTCTTGCTGATGTTTCTGCCTTTTTTCTATTCCAATTTCAATCGCTCTTGTTTGATTGTGCTATTTTTTCTTAAAATCGATACATTTGACCATTAATGCGACATTTTGTTGGAATTCTAAAAAAAAACAAAAGACAATATCAAATAAAGGAAGACAATACAGAAATGATGACGGATAAATTTTCTTTTTTGAACACTGAACAACAAACTCAAATTGAGAATCAAGACAACATCTTTTTGCGTGCTCATTTAAACGAACTTCTTCAAAAAACGACATCTTGTTTGGATCATCCAACTGTCTTAGCCGCCGTTTCCGGTGGCCCAGATTCAATGGCCTTGCTTTATTATTTAGAAGAAATTCAGATTGATTATGTAATTGCCCATGTCAATTACCATCATCGACCCACTGCTTCACGAGATGAAGACATCGTCCGCCAATTTGCTGGTGAACATCAAAGAGATCTTTGGATTCTTCATCCCACTTTTGAACAAGGCAACTTTCAAGCTTGGGCTCGCAAAGTCCGTTATGACTTTTTTGTCCAGCTTGCAAATAGCTATTCTTTACAAGCGATCGTCTTAGGACATCATTTGGATGATCATCTCGAAACGTGGATGATGCAAAAAAAGCGCGGATCCTTTCCTCAAACTTACGGCTTGCAAGAAATCAGCACCTATCAAGATGTATTGTTGTTGCGACCATTTTTAAACCTACAAAAACATGAACTTCAAGATTGGTGTACAAATCATCACGTTCGCTTTGGTATTGATGAAAGTAATTTAGAAAATGACTATTTGCGCAATCAAATTCGTCATACATGTATCGAGCCAGCAAATTTTCCACAAAAAATGCACTGGCTTAAAGAACTCGAAGCCGATCAACACCAACTCGAACAAATACGAAATCATACCCAACAATTAATCGCCCAAAATGATGCGCAAAAGATTTTGTCTGATCCCTGGGGCTGGCTCGTTTTAGAAACACGATTATTCAATCAAACAAAGCGTCATCACTCCAAAAAGGCAATGCTGGATCTTGTCCAAAAGCTCAAAAGCGATCCTTATCAAGAGATTGATTCCTATGCGATTCAAATCATCGACCAAAAAATCGAAATTCTTCCAACAAGCTGGGTCCCCTTTTATGTCGATAATCTTGAGCAACTACAAAGTTTATGCAAAAGTCATTATCGCTATGCATATTTTGAACTTTCGACAACAGGAAAACGGATCCAAGGTTTTCATGTCGAAGACACGGATTTTCCATGCATCATTCGTCAAAGTCATGCCCATGATGCGCTAGAACAGCGCTTTGGTACTAAAAAAATTAACCGCCTTTACATCGATCGTAAGATCCCACGCGCCAAGCGAATGATGTATCCCGTCATTATTGGTCAAAACGGGCTATTTTTCGCGAGTTTAGCGGGCTGTAATCCAAATCATTTTATGGAAAGTCAAGCCTTATATATGTTAGAATTATCGGTATAATTAATAGAATTTTTTTATATAAGAGGGATATTATGGCAAAAATTATTAGTGAAGATATCGATCACGTTTTATTTACTGAAGAACAAATCGAAGCAAGATGTAAAGAACTTGCTCAACAAATTGAAAAAGACTATGAAGAACGTCATATCCAACCCCTAGTTGTTGGTTTATTAAAAGGAAGCATTCCTTTCATGGCGGAATTAATCAAATATTTCAAACATCCTATCGAAATCGACTTTATTTCTGTTTCTTCTTACCAAGGAACTGAATCTTCTGGGGATGTTCGCATCAACAAAGACCTCGACTTATCTAGCCGAGATAAAAATGTATTGATCGTTGAAGACATCGTTGACACTGGTCGTACATTAAAAGAAGTAAAACAACTTTTCTACAACAAAGGTGCTCACGACGTAAAAGTTGTTGCTCTATTAGATAAACCAGATCGTCGTTTAGTTGATATTCAAGCTGATTTCATTGGGTTCACAATTCCTGATGAATTCGTCGTTGGATATGGATTAGACTATAACCAGTGTTATCGCAACTTGCCATACATTGGTGTCCTCAAAAACGAAATCTACAATTCGTAATTTTCGTTAAAAAATTAGTTTTAGAAAGGTATTTAGATGAAAAAATGGCTGAACTATCTGCCGACTCTGTTCATCATCATTATCCTTGCCTCCTTATTGCTTTTCTCTACTCAAGGATCAGTAAGAAGACTCAATTACACGGATTTTCAGAAGGTTGCACAGCAGGCAGATTTTAAAGAGTCCTCATTAAGCATCTCGACAACTATCATCAAAGCCGAAGGAACTTATGAGCTAAATGGTAAAAAACAAAGCTATAGCGTCATTATTCCAAACACGGAAGAAAACATGGTGTGGCTGACTGATGTTTTAGAGGAAGACGGTGGATCAATTTCCATTACCGACCCATCCACAGGAAATCTTTGGATGACGATTCTCGGACAAATTGTCCCATTACTTTTAATTGGATTCTTATTCTATTTCTTGCTTTCGAAAATGAGTGGTGGCGGATCTGCCAACAAAGCATTCGAATTCTCGAAATCGAAAGCTCGCATGGAAAGCGATGTAAAAGTTCGTTTTAAAGACGTCGCTGGCTGTGAAGAAGAAAAAGATGAAGTTAAAGAAATTATTGACTACTTAAAAACGCCTCAAAAATTCACTCAGATGGGCGCTCATATTCCAAAAGGATTATTGATGGTTGGCCCTCCTGGTACAGGTAAAACGTTATTGGCAAAAGCGGTTGCGGGAGAAGCTAACGTTCCATTCTTCTCCATTTCCGGTTCTGACTTCGTTGAAATGTTCGTTGGTACTGGAGCAAGCCGTGTTCGCGACATGTTTAAAACGGCCCAAAAAAATGCGCCATGTATTTTATTTATCGATGAAATCGATGCCGTTGGTCGTCAACGTGGTGCCGGTATGGGCGGCGGAAACGATGAACGTGAACAAACTTTAAACCAATTATTAGTTGAAATGGATGGTATGGGGGATAACACGGGTATCGTTGTTATCGCTGCAACAAACCGTCCTGATGTATTAGACCCTGCTTTACGTCGTTCTGGTCGTTTTGACCGCAACATCACCGTTTCTTTACCTGATGTTAAAGGCCGTGAAGAAATTCTTAAAGTTCATGCGCGCAACAAACCACTTGCGCCAACAATCTCTCTAGAAAACCTCGCAAAACGTACTCCTGGTTTTTCTGGTGCTGACTTAGCTAACGTGTTAAACGAAGGGGCAATCTTAGCCGTTCGTAATAAGCAGTCTAAAATCACTCAAGAAGATTTAGATGAAGCGATTGACCGCGTTATGATGGGTCCAGCAAAAAAATCGAAAAAATACTCCGAAAAGGACAAATGGCTTGTTTCTTACCATGAAGCCGGACACGCTGTCATCGGCTTAATGTTAGACGATGCGAAAATCGTTCAAAAAGTTACCATCATCCCTCGTGGAGATGCAGGTGGTTATAACTTGATGACACCAAAAGAAGACCGTTACTTCCATCGTAAATCCGAACTGTTAGCAGAAATCACAGGATTACTAGGTGGACGTACAGCGGAAGAAATCGTCTTTGGCGAAATTTCTGCCGGTGCTATCAACGATATCGAACAGTTAACAAGCATCGCGAAAAACATGGTTCGCGTATATGGAATGTCCTCCCTTGGACCAATCCAATATGCTGATCCAAGTGGTAACGTCTTCTTAGGACGCGACTACAACAAAGGTTCTGATTACTCCGCTGGCGTTGCAACAGAAATTGATAAAGAAGTTCGCTCCATTGTCGATTCTTGCCACGATCAATGTAAACAGATTTTGACTGAACAACGCGCATTACTGGATTTAATCGCTTCTCAGTTATATGAACACGAAACATTGACGAACGAAGAAATCACTAACCTCAAAAACTTTGGACAATTAACAGATCCAAACATTTCGGAAGAACAACTCAATGATCAAAATGAGATGCCACCTCTTCCAATGCCAAATCAAGACGTTCCAGCGCCAACTGTAGACAATGAACCTCCTGTTCAAAACCCAACAGTTGATCATGAAACTATGGATGAAGCGTTAAACGAATTGACGAAAAAGTAATCGATATAAAAACCGCAGAATCTCTCTGCGGTTTTTCAATGGATAAATTGGGTAGGATCACTTTGGTTTGTGCTACATTCCGCTATAATAGTAGCGATTTGAATGCACAATCGCGCAAATCAAATTCAATTTCTACACGTATTTAACCTCTACAATATGAAATAGATAAGGAGAATCATATGGAAGATACATTAGTCAAAGCAATGGCGCTTGATGACCGCGTTCGTTTCTTTATTGTCCGCTCAACCGATCTCGTTCAAGACGCTGTCGATCGATTTGATTTATCCCCTGCTGCTGGCGATGCGCTTGGTCGTGTTTTATCCATCGCCTCCATCATGGGTAGCATGCTTAAAAGCCCAAAAGAAATGTTGACGATCAACATTTTAGGCAATGGTCCATTTGGATCCATCGTCGTTGACGCTTATGAAAGCGGCAATGTTCGTGGATTTGTGGCCAATGGACAATTAGAAGGCGAACAGGCAAATTGGCCTGTTAATGCTTTAATCGGTTTACCCGGAACACTCACGATCACAAAAGATTTGTCCATGGAAGAAAACTGGTCGGGAACTGTTGAACTTCAAACTGGTGAAATCGGGCAAGATTTTGCGTATTACTTCACACTCAGTGAACAAACTCCAACAGCAGTCAGTGTTGGTGTCAAAATTGATACCACTGGACAAGTTGAAGCTGCCGGTGCCCTTATTTTACAAATGATGCCGGATGCAACAGATACAGAAGTTTCCATTTGCGAACACGTCTTATCCGGTTTAAAACCAATGACGACTTTGATCGAACACTACGAAGATAGCTCACTCGAACAACTCGCTTATGATTTATTCGATGATACAAAAATTATGGACCATCGTTCGATCGCCTTTAAATGCACTTGCTCCAGAGAAAAAACCAAAAGTGTATTACATACCATTTCTGCCGATCAACTTCAAAAAATGATCGATGAAGATCATGGTGCCGATGTCAATTGTAATTTCTGTAATGAAACTTACCATTTTGACACGCAAGAACTCCAAGAAATTTTGGATCAAAACAAAAATAACAAAAAAGAAAGTGAACAAACAGAAACTCATGACGCTTAAGATTCGAGAAATAGAACTCCCTTCTCCAGTAGTCATTGCGCCTTTAGCAGGTGTTTCTACTCGTGCCTTTCGCCATATCGCCCGCCAATTTGGTGCGGGATTGGTCTGTAATGAAATGGTTTCTGATAAAGCGCTGTACTATGATTCCACACGGACAAGAAGAATGTTAAAAAGCGATCCAGAAGATCATCCTGTTTCATTTCAGCTTTTTGGTCATGATAAAGAATCCGTTTTACATGCCGCTAAAATATTAGATGAAGAAAGCGAATGCGATATTATCGACTTCAATATGGGTTGTCCGGTCAATAAAGTCATCAAGGCAAAAGCTGGCTCCTATTTGATGAAAGATATCGACTATGCCTACGATTTAATTTCTTCTTTAGTACAAAGTGTGTCCAAACCAGTTACCGTAAAAATGCGTCTGGGCTTTGATTCGCAATCCATCAATTGTGTTGAAATGGCACAAGCGATGGAAAAAGCAGGGGTCAGTGCGATCATTTTACATGCTCGAACACGTGCGCAAATGTACGAAGGAAAAGCGGATTGGAGCTGGATTAAAAAAGTAAAAGAAGCCGTCTCCATTCCTGTCATTGGCAATGGCGATATTGTCAGTGTTGAAGATATGGTCGCAATGATGGAACAAACAGGTTGTGATGGTGTGATGATTGGTCGCGGGATTATTGGAAATCCATTTTTAATCCAAGAATGTGTCGATTACTTTACTGGTGAACATCATACATTTGAACTTTCACAACGCTTTGAAGCTTGCAAAGAACATGCTCGCTTACTTTGCGAAGATTTAGACGAACGAAATGCCCTTTCACAAATGCGCGGTTTAGCAAGTTGGTATTTAAAGGGGTTGCCGAAAAGCCATGAATACAAAGATCGCCTCTCTAAAGTTCGCACTTATCAAGAACTCGTCGATATTTTAGATGAATATCAAGAGATCATTCGCGAATATCAAGCCACAAAGCCAGAATATAACAGTCCCAATCTTGCAGAAGATATTGAATAGATTGAACCGTCATCCAACCACTTTGGCGTGGTTGGATGTTTTTTATTTGCCTCTTCCATCTATAGTTTATTGATTTGATCAACAATTGTGATACGATTTTTTTATATCCAGAACTCAATCACTTTAGATGAATATTCAGGTATTTTGAACAAAAATAATATTTTTTATTCAATGAAGTAAGCGATATCTTAAAAACAAGCCGTACTCTTGTTTTAGTTTTTTTATCGCTCTATCCCTTTTCATCTGCCTGCATTGAGATAAAATAAAAGTTGAATATTGAACACACATAATTAAGGAGAGTCCTATGCTTAAAATGGATCTAACCCCCTTCTTTCAAGGAAGAGAAATAGGCTTATTTAAATATTTCGGTGCCCATCCCGAAAAAGATGGTGTATTTTTTGCGGTATATGCCCCAAACGCAAAAGAAATTTCTATTGTCGGTGATTTCAACGAATGGACTACTGACATCGACACAATGACCAAAGACAAAGATGGTGTTTGGACCGCTTTTGTCAAAGGCGCTAAAGTTGGCCAAGCCTATAAATATCGAATTACTCAATCCACAGGGCGAATTCTCGACAAGATCGACCCATGTGCCTTTAGTGCCAAACTTCGTCCTGAACATGATTCCATCATTTGCGATTTAACATTTGATCAATGGACAGACGAAAAATGGATGCAAGAAAGAAATAAAGGCTTTGATACTCCATTATCCATCTACGAAATTAACCTCGGTTCTTGGCGTGATCGCAACATGCGTGTTGAAGAAGTCGAAGGTGCGCCAGAACAAAATGAAGATGGATTATTTGTTCACTACGATGATATCGTTGAAGAATTAATCGTTCACTGCCAGAAAAATCACTTCACCCACGTTGAAGTTATGCCATTATCGGAATTCCCATTTGATGGTTCTTGGGGATATCAAGTTTCTGGTTTCTTCTCCGTAACTAGCCGCTATGGCTCACCTTTAGAATTAAAAACATTCGTCAATCGGATGCATGAAGCTGGAATTGGCGTCATTATGGACTTTGTTCCTGTCCACTTTGTTAAAGATGAATATGCGCTTGCCCATTTTGATGGAACGCCATTATACGAATATGCCAAAGAAGAAGATGCAAATTCCGAATGGGGAACAAGCAACTTTGACTTATGGAAAGAATCCGTTCGTTCCTTCTTAATGTCCGCTGCTAACTATTGGCTTGAAGAATATCACTTTGACGGCTTACGTATGGATGCCATCAGTAATGCGATTTTCTGGAAAGGCAATAAAATGATGGGGGAAAACAAAGGTGCAACTGATTTTATCAAACGCATGAACTACACCCTCAATCAAAAATACGACAACAAAATTTTATTGATTGCAGAAGACTCCACTGACTTTCCAAATGTCTGCAAATCCACACTCGATGGTGGCTTAGGATTTGACTATAAATGGGATTTAGGTTGGATGAACGATACGCTCAACTACCTTAAACTCGACCCCATCTATCGCAAATGGCATCATAACGACATCACATTCTCAATGGCTTATTTCTATAGTGAACGCTTCATTTGTCCACTCAGCCACGATGAAGTCGTGCATGGAAAAGCTACAATCGTCGATAAGATGTGGGGCAGTTACGATGATAAATTCGCTCAAGCTCGTGCTTTATATACTTACATGTTCGCTCATCCAGGTAAGAAATTGAACTTCATGGGGAATGAACTTGGTATGCTTCGCGAATGGGATGAAATGAAAGGCTGCGATTGGTTCTTGCGTAAATATCCAATGCATAATTCTTTCGAAAAATTCTTTAACGAATTAACGGGCGTATGTTGCGAAAGCGATGCTTTCTATTTCGGCTATGATCCAATGAATTTCCAATGGATCAATGCTGACGATGCCGACCACAACGTCTTCTCCTTTATGCGTAAAGGATCCAAAGATGTTTACATCATCATCATCAACTTCTCAACAAACCCATATACGATGCAATTCGGTGTTCCTCACGGGGGCATTTATGAACAACGTATCAATACACAATGGGAATGTTTCGGCGGAAAATTAACAAAACAAATCGAAAACGCAAAAGCGATCCATTTACCTTTGAATGGCTTACCTTGGCGCATTCGTGTGAATGTTCCTGCTCTTGGCGCCTTGATTTATAAAGTTGATCGACCAGAAGAACAATAATTATCGTAAACTATAAAGGCAGGGTTTCACCCTGCCTTTTCTAATACAAATCAATGAGGTGTATTCTATGTCCCATTACTATGAATTCGATCAAAATCTCGATCGCAGTGAATTTGAAATTTCTTTTGACCTCCATGGTCAATCTTTCCAACTCTTTTCTTCTGCAGGTGTCTTTTCCAAAGAAGGATTAGATACCGGCAGTCGGATCTTAATTGAAGCCGTTCTCGATCATGCGTTGCCAAGCCATAACGTTTTAGACTTAGGCTGTGGCATTGGCGTCATCGGCGTCGCCCTCGCTCACTTTTGGAAATGTCCTGTTGTTGGCATCGATCCCAATAGCCAAGCGTGCTATCTGGCCAATAAAAACTATGCCCGCTATCAAATCGATGCCACTGTCCATGAAAATGATCATATCGAAGAAGATCTTGGATTATTTGATACAATTGTGCTGAATCCCCCTATTCGAACTGGAAAAAAAGTCATTTATTCCCTATTCGAACAATCTGCTCGCCACTTAACTCAAGATGGTTCTTTGTGGATTGTCATCCGCAAACAACATGGTGCGCAAAGTGCTTGGGATTATCTGCAGTCTTTAGGCTTAACTTGCAAGCGCGTTGTGCGTGATAAAGGCTTCTGGGTCATTCAAGCAACCAAAACAAACTAAACACAAAAGAAAGGGGTTCTTATGCAAGATCCTTATTATGAAGAAGATCTCGAAGATAAATATTTAACCTATCTTTCGAATCTCTGGAAACAAAATTGGCTCTTTATTCTCGCTTGGCTTTTAAGTGGTCTTTTGTTGGTGATTTTATCTTGGCTCTATTCCATCCCTTTTGATATTGCTTGGATGTTTATGTTAATTAGCGGCTTTGGTTTAATGATTTATTTAGGGTTTTATTTACGCCGCCTACATGATATCAAACACCTTCTTCATGCTGATAACTTTGAAATTGAAAAATATCCGGAAGAATTGCGCTCTTGTGTTTTGAAGATGCAACAACTTTCGCGCCAAATCCAAGAAGTGAAATCGCAAGCTCGTCACGATCAAAGCGAACTGGAAGATTACTTTTCCATGTGGGCTCACGAAGTCAAATTACCCCTTGCTGCAATGGAGCTTCAACTCTCTTTACCCCAACCTGATTTAAAGGAAATTTCCGATTGTGAAAAGCGAATTTCGCATTTCGTCCAACAAGCGATGATGTATGTCCGCCTCGATGGTTCGGATTATCGCATTCAAAAAGTTAACTTAGAAGAAGTCGTTCGTCCTTTAATTCGTGAACAATCAGCAACGTTCTTCGCTCGCAAATTGATCTTGGATTGTGATTTAAATCCTTGCGAAGTCTATACTGATCGCAAATGGATTGCTTATGTCATTGAACAACTCTTTGCCAATGCCATTAAATATTCTCAAGCCAACAACACGATCACGATCAAAACCGAAGACAATTCTTTTGTCATTTATGATGAAGGTTGTGGAATTAATCCCGAAGATTTACCGCGTATTTTTGAAAAAGGATTTACCGGTAAAAATGGGCATAACAACATTACAAGCTCAAGTGGTCTTGGTTTATATTTAGCCGCTAAAGTCTGCGATAAACTCGGCTGTACACTCACCATTGAAAATCGCGATTATACGCTCTATCCGGCACAAGAAAGAGAGGATGAAGATTCTTCCTCTTGCCCGACGCCTTCAAAAACAGGCGTTGTTGCGCGAATTCAATTTCCACCGGCTTTATTTTTCCGGGCTTAATTGACTTACTGTAGCGTAAGACAACGGTAAGCCATCCTTATGGCAAATTTCTTTAGTGATTTTTAAACTAAAGATACATAAGAGGTGAATACTATGGCATTACTTGAAGTACGTAATCTACAAAAAATATACAAATCACGCTTTTCTTCCGTTCAGGTTGAAGCTTTGCACGATGTTTCTTTCCAAGTTGAACCAGGAGAATTCGTTGCGATTATGGGGGAAAGTGGATCCGGTAAATCCACCTTATTAAACTTACTTGCTGTCCTCGATCAACCTACTGCGGGGAAAATCTATATCAATGGCCAAGACTGTGCCTCCATCCCCAATAAAGAGTTGAGTGCTTATCGTCGTAACCATTTAGGTTTTATTTTCCAAGATTATTCGTTATTAGACACATTTACACTGAAAGACAACATTTTATTGCCTTTAGTGTTAAACAAAATGAAATATCCACAAATGATCGAACAACTGGAGCCACTCGCTAAAGAATTGTCGATCGAACCGTTTTTATTAAAATATCCTTATGAAGTCTCTGGGGGTCAAAAACAAAGAGCCGCTGCGGCAAGGGCATTGATTACCCATCCGGAATTATTGTTAGCGGATGAACCTACTGGAGCACTTGATTCTAAAAGCTCGCAATCTTTGCTTGAATTATTTGAATATTTGAATAACGAACAAAACCAGACAATTGTCATGGTGACACACTCTGTTTCTGCCGCTAGCTATGCAAAACGTGTCCTCTTTATTAAAGATGGCAAGATTTTCCATCAGCTCTATCGCGCAAAGCAAAGTCGTGAGCAGTTCTATGAACAAATTTCAAATACATTGACGCTTTTGGCTTCCATGGAGGAAAACACATGCAAAGCGCCTTATACTTCCTTTTAGCCCTGCGCTCACTAAAAAAGAATTATCGAATCGCACTGCCTCTATTTGGAGGGAGTGCGATTTTGGTTTCTCTTTTTTATTCAACGATGGCTTTACCCCATTCCTTAACGCATCACTTTGGGATCGATAATCTTGTTGCAAGTTCTTATTTTGAAATCATTGAGATGATGTGCCAATTTTTGTTGGTGATTTTCTATCTCTACCTCAACGCCATTTGGAACAATACTCGGGCTAAAGAAAATGCCGTCTTTACTTCCTTAGGGATGGAAAAAGGTCAGCTCGTACGTATTACATTTTATCAGCTTGGCCTTTTCTATTTATCCTCTTTAGTTGCTGGCATTATTTTGGGCATCTGTCTGGAGAAAGTCCTTTTATTATTTTTATTGAAACTATTAGACCTTGAGCCCTTAATTGGATTTTATCTCTCTTATGATGCCTTAAAAACCACCGCGTTATTTATCTTATTTTGTTACGGATTATTGTTTGTGTGCAGCACCATTAGCGTTTTGCGCTCCAAACCTCTAGAACATTTACATGAACCACAAGGCGGAGAAAAGCCGCTCAAAGCCCCTTATTTCTTTGCGTTACTCGGGCTGATTTCTTTACTTTGTGGATATTGTTTAGCGACCATGACCACCAATCAAATGTATTTGGTGATCAATTTCTTCAATGCCGTCTTATTGGTCATTGTGGGCACGTATTTGTTGTTTTTATATGGTTCCTATATTTTGTTGGAATTACTGAGTCGAAATAAAAAGGCGTACTATCAAACACGCCATTTTATCTTTTGGTCCACGATGAAATCGCAGCTCAGAAAAAACGCCTTAGCCCTGGCCAACATGTCGATTTTATCGACGATGCTTTTGATCATCAGTGCAACAACGATTACATTGCAGCTATCGATCAAACCGACACTTGAAATGCGCTATCCGAACGCTTTTCAAGTGTCAATTCCTTACTCCCCTACCCTCCAAGATGCAACCACACAATCGCCGACAAACAAGATCTCTTCCATTCGTAAAGATCTCAATGGGCAAGCTGCTCAACATCAAGTGGAATTTCAAGACTTACGCATTTTGCCCTTCACGCTTGTTTCTTTGTATGAACCTGGCGATTCTTCCGCTAGTGTGATCCATCTTGATGACTTAAATGAATTGCTCCAGACTGATTACAAACTTGAAGAAAATGAAATATTTGTTTTAGATGGAGCTTACTTTCAAGACCAATTAGACAAGCTACAAAAATATAAAATCACTGATCTTGAACATGATGACCAATTGAATTGGATTGCGGATTTAACCCCGTTATTAACCATTGTCGCAAAAGATAATGCCAATTTTGTTCCCGTTCGTGATGAGCTTTTCCTCTCTTTCGATTTAATCGATGCCCAAACGAAAGAAAATGTTGCTGAAGATGAAGCGACGAGTGAGTTGATTTTGGATTTGTTGAAACCTTATTTAGGCGATCAATACGCCTATGTCTATATGCGATCTGACTTTTCCAAAAATTTGAAATACATCTATTCGATGCTTTTAATCACGGGTCTATATATGACCATCATCTTCTTATTAGCCGTGATTTTGATTTTGTATTTCAAGCAAATCACCCAAGGCCAAGAAGATCACCAACGATTCAAAATTATGAAACATATTGGCTTAGAACCTGATGGATTACGCCAAATCATTAACTCGCAAGTGCGGATTTTATTCTTTTCGCCCTTGATTACTGCACTGATCCATATTCTCTTTGCCTATCCGCTGATTCAAAACATTCTAGATAGTATGACTTATGAAACATTCGACCATTTCTTTATCGTTTTAATCGCATGTTTTATGATTTTTGCCCTGCTCTACTGGATCACCTTTAGGTTAACAGCGCGCTCTTACTACAAGCTAGCATTGCTCAATGATCAAACAAATGATTTCACCATCTAAAATAAAAAGCACAATTCCAATCCTCTTATTGAGGACGAATTGTGCTTTTTCATTGCATTTCAATGTTGATTCAACAGTACATTCTTTACGCTTTTTGCGTTGCGATTTGATAGTAAACGCGAGCACTGAGCTTGTAGACCATGAAGTAACAAATACCAAAGATCAAAATCGTAATGGCGCAAGCGATGATAAATACCCAGGCATAAGGCAAAGACATCGCATATAAAATTTGATTGATCAATGGAAAGGCAAAGCATAAGTGAATCACAGCCACGATCAAAGGTAAGAAGAATACCGCAATGACTTGGTCGTTGATCACTTTGCGAATTTGTTTTTTCTCCAATCCCACTTTTTGTAAAATTGCGAAACGATCATGGTCTTCATAGCCTTCTGAAATTTGTTTATAGTACATAATCAAAATGACAGAGACTAAGAATAATAAGGAGAGATAGATCCCCACAAAAAGCATGGCAGAATACATACTCAATAATCGTTCTGCCATCAAACTTTTACTCACATAGCGAATAAAAATTGATTCATTCGGGAAGTTACTTTGAATTGCTTGCGCAAAAGTATCCGAGATACTCATTTCTCGTTCATCATCCATCACACCTGTTAAATCCCCATCCAGGCGAATGATACTAGCGGTTGGTAAAATTCCATTTTTATTAAAATCCACAATCGCTTCAATCATGAGCATTGGATTGGAAGAAGGGCTATCGACATGATTAATGATTTCAAAGTGTTTCCCTTCAACATCAAATGAAGTATTTTCTTCTTCTTGTTTTCCTAAAGTAATCGCTTGGTTTGCTTCTAAACTGACCGATTCAAGACCAAACTGCTCAGCTTGGCTTACATCATAAAGCGTCACTGGCATGCCAGAATCTAAAAATGTCGATTTGCTCGAATTTAACTTCATTGTTGAAGGATCCATCCCCACTTGCTTAGCAACTTCTTGAATCGTTGGGACAAGTTGATCGATATGAAGCGTGGACCCATCGGATAGATCGAGCATTAATGTATGTTGGGTTGGATAAGCTTGATCGACCGCTGTTTTGGCCCCGGCAAAGAGCGCTGATGTACTCGATAATGTCACAAGCACCATCGTCGATAAAATCGCAATCGAGGCTAAAGAAGCCGCATTTTGTTTTAAGCGATACTTCATCGTCGAAACATTGAGAAAATGATTGGTTTGATAGAAATAACGATGATTTTTCTGCAATGCATTTAAGATCACTGTCGATCCATATAAAAACAACAAGTAAGTCCCAATGATGACGAGTGTGACCGCCACAAAAAATAACATGACTGCTGTAACTGGATCTTCAATTGTAATCGCAATCCCATAGCCCGCTCCTAAAGACAAAAAGCCAAGTAAAGCAAGAATCCAATTGTTGCGAATTTTCTTTTCGCCTGTTTTTTTGACTTGTTCTAAGGGATTCGTTCGAATTAAATTCACGATCGAATATAACGAAATTGCCAAATAACAAGCCCCAATCCATAATGCACTCTCACGAATTGCACTAGGCATAATCGCAAAATCAACCACTAGCGCGGGAACCATCCATTCAAGGATTTGAACAGTGGCAAAACTCATCGCAATTCCTAAAGGAATTCCAATCAATAGCGATAAAAGATAACAGACGATCATTTGATCGAGCTGAATTTGAATCAAGTGAATCCGATCCATCCCTAAAATTGTAAATACACCATTTTCTTGTTTTTTGTTTTTTAACCAAACGGAATTGAGATAGAAAAACAAAATAAACATAAAAATGCGAATCACGACGATTCCCATACTCATCACTAACAATAACTGTTGCCCAGACATTCGTGATGTGTCATACAGGGAAGGTAAGACACAAATATTGGCAATTGATAAGTAAAGCGCCGTAATAAATGCCGAACCACAAATAAACGGTATCGAAATACGCTGATTTTTCTTCAGTGATTGTGTGGCTAGACGTAAATAAATCCCATTAAACATATTTCATCCTTCTTCCTTCATCTTTGTGTTTTCAGTATAAAAAGACAAAAGAAGGCGATCCATCGACTCATCTTACAAAAGCCGGCATCTCTTACATACGATCTTACGTCTTTGAAAGAACAAAAAACGAAGCGTTCTGCCTAGATCATCGCGGCATAATCGCTTCGTTTTTTCTTATCTTTCATTTAGATCTAGCCTAAAGCAACATCGAGAACCATCATCAATACAAAACCAATCGCAAATGAGATCGTGCCAATATTCGAATGATGTCCTTGGGAAGCTTCGGGAATCAACTCTTCTACTACAACATAAACCATTGCTCCAGCTGCAAAACTGAGTAAATAGGGCAAAATTGGCATGATGTGCGTTGCGAGCAAAATCGTAATCCCTGCGGCAATTGGTTCAACAATTCCTGATAATGCACCATAAACAAATGCTTTTGACTTACTTTTACCCTCTGATTTTAACGGCATCGAAACGATTGCTCCTTCAGGAATATTTTGAATCATAATCCCCAAAGCAAGCGCCATTGCGCCCGCTAAAGTGATGCTCGAATGTCCACTCATCCAACCTGCTAAAGTGATCCCCACAGCCATTCCTTCTGGAATGTTATGCAGGGTAATCGCAAAAACGAGTAAAGTTGTCTTTTTAAAATGAGATTGTGGGCCTTCTGGTTCTGTACTATCTGCATGTAAGTGCGGAATGAATTCATCCAAAGCCAACAAAAACAAAATTCCGAGTAAAAAACCAACCGCTGCGGGAATGAATGCCCATTTGCCCATAGACTCGCTTTGTTCCATAGCCGGAATTAATAAACTCCAGACGGATGCCGCAATCATCACTCCAGCCGCAAATCCACTCAGCATTTTTTGCACACGCAATGGCATTTCATTGCGCATAAAATAAACGCAAGCGGAACCTAAACAAGTTCCGATAAAAGGGAGGAATAATCCCTGTAGTATTTCAAACGTCATATTATTTCTCCTGTATCATCGATATCCATTTGCGTATACAAAGAATATCGGTTTGATTCTACTAAAAAAAATGAATAGAGATCGTCTTAATTTGACCTCTATTCATTTTAACGTATTTATGTTGTTTAAGATTAAGATTTGATCCTTGTGATCGGGTAAGTCGATTTAGAAACGACTTGGCTTTTTGTATTGGTTGGTTGCATGTTCATATAGCGATTTTGGGCAACAGGTTTGAAATAATATTCGAAAACCAAAGAAGTTGCGCGGTTTACAAAAGGTTGCGCCACTTTTTGTTGGCTTGTTTCCATAACTGCTGGTGCACTAATCACAAATAAGAAGAACATCGCGGTTGCTGGGAAATTAATTGTGTAATCGACCAAGCCTTCAATCAATACTGCCGAAATCACGGCGCAAATTAAAGCGCGATATAAAGGGCGTTCTTTGACAAAACGGGTTTGATTGGTTGTCGACACGATTCGATAGCTATACACAGCCATTAAAACAGTCCCGACAATTCCGTTGGCCAACAACATTTCCAATAACAAGTTATGCGCATGCGCAGCCGGAACGCTACCCATTTCTTGCGATAACATTTGATAGTATTGCGGACCACCGCCGATTAAAGGTTTATCGATAATGCCTTGCAATGTCGTACGCCAAATGCTGATGCGCGCATAAATCGAATCCATATGGGTCAATCGTGGCATTAATTCAGGATGTGTCAATAAAGTGACAATTCCTACCGTTTCCGATCCAAGTGTGAATGCTAATAATTTCTTTTTATTTAAAATCATGAAGAAAATTGGGAAAATCACCAATAAATCAACAAAGGCTGAACGGCATCCTGTCATAAACAAAGCCATTAAATTCGTTAAAAAGACGATGGACCAGCCAAATTTTTTACGATGGTTTTCTTCTTTAAAGAAAAAATAAGTCGTCACAATCAAAAAGAAGATGATCATTGTCGCATATAAATTCGGATTGAAATACGTCAGACTTATTCGCGATTGTGGGGGCATCTCGACTAAACTTTGCATAAACGTCAAACCATTACGGTTTGCTAATAATCCAAATTCAATGATGGCTAAAATGGCCGCAAACAATGAATACTTTCCTGTTTGTTTGAGCATGCCTTCAAACGTTTCAGGATTGAGTTTGGAGAGGATCATCGCCACAAATAAAACGATGGCTAATGTTCCAATCGCATTGATCAAACCGATCAAGTTCTCACTAAATAACGAAGAGATAACTTGTAAAAGTCCAAATGCCAGCAACAAACTGATATGCGGTGTGCGATGGATAATATTGTTCATTTTCCCTTGATAAGCCCAAACAACGAGACACAAAAGGATCAATGCCATTGTCCATTCGAAAGGTAAAAACAACAGCAATGGTGTGCCATAAATGAGTAAGTTTTGCGTTGGCCAATCAAAGATTGATGTGTTCTCTTTTTTCATACTCAATTACATTAATACTTTAAAATTGGAAAGGGGAAATATGTGCAATATGTAAGATTAATGTAAAATGTTTCCGTTTTCATATACATTAAAATCTAATCGTTTACAAAGACAAATCAAAACCAGAAATAATGATGAATTTCCTTTTATTTATCGCTTTCCCTCCGTTTACAAATATGCTGATCTTCTCTCTTTCCTTCCCCACTTTTCAAGCGTTTGAAACAATAAAAAAATCCCTTTTCGTCATCACTCGTTTTATGCTTTCGAGTGACTACAAAAAGGGATTCCATTCACATCTATTGGCTCGTATTTTCCTTGTTCACAAACTATCTTAAGTTGTCATCCACAGAAGGTTCTCCCCCTTCAGAAAGTGAGGGAGTTGTGGGTTGTGGTGCCGTTTGAGAACTCGCATTTGTCGATGAGCTGGTTGCTTGGTTTGGTTCTTCGTCATAAAGCTCTTCTTGAATCGCTTCGTTCATCTTTTTGATTTCTTCTGGCGTCATTTCTGGAAGCTTTTGACCTTTTGGCCCATCGCGATACAAAATCACGTCATATGGTGTCGACATTTGCGCATTCAAACTTGAGTATTGGCTTAAATCCATTCCGTCATAGAAACCAGAAGCATATCGGTTTTGGAAGTAGTTATAAACGAGTTCACCAAGATCCGCTAAAATATCCATTCCATCTTTTTTCGAAATATCAGTATAGATGGATAATGTGTAAGGCGTCATTCCATTATAAATACCCACCGCATTGCGCACAGCGTTGATATTTCCAATTTTCTGAATGTACGTATATTTCATCGTTCGATTCAAAAATGTATCCGGTGCTGTATATTGAAGCCAATACTTCAAATCGTTATACGTTCCCGGTGTAAAGTAGATGTGATTTAACAATCGCATCATATAATCCGCATTGATCGAGTTACTTGTTTCTTCAAAGAAACTTTTGGCTTGGGGTACATCGGAATACTTTGCAACGATTTCTTTAAATTCTTGATATCCACCCATATGGCTATACAACATATGGCCGGCGATATTATCCGAATACAACAGTGCTGCTTCTAATAATTCATCGATTGGAATTTTATCGCCAACTTTATATTTACGATGAATTGGCTGATTTAAGTTCTCATCATCTTCGTCTTCGCGCATCTCTTCGGTATATTCCAACTGATCAGAAGGATTGATACGCCCAGCCGCGATTTCTTCATAGTAATACACACATACGGGCAATTTATAAGTGGAAGCGGCGGTGAAGTTTTTCCGTGAGTTATCCGATTCAGCAACTTCTAATGTCACCAAATCTTGGATCGCCCAAGAAACTTTCGATTTATCGTAATGATGTGAAGTTAAATACTCATCGATTTGGGCTTCTAAGTCTGCTAATGAGTTTGGCTGTTTCACAACGGATAACGACAGGTTATTTTTAAAATTTGTCAGGCTAAATTCAGTCATACCTGTGCCATTTGCTGGATTGGCACTGGGTACTTCTGTCGTTTGGCTAGAGACAGTTGCATCTGGCGTCGTATCTTTTTTAGGACGCACAAAAATAGCGCGAATCGCAAAGATGAATGAGATTAAAATGGCCAATGCAGCAACGACAAGAATGCCGACGCGCACCGGATCATATCTTTTTTTTCTTCGTCTTTTATTCGAGCTAGATGAATTGTTTTGTGTTTTGTTCATTTGGGACTTCTTCTTCGATTCAGGCATACTTTATATAATAGAAGAAATTATGTCAGACTTCAATTTTTCTTATCCTTTTTTACGATATGTATGCAATTTAATCAAGTATATAAAATTCAGATCCATCCTATTCCTTTCTCCATCATTACCTTGCAATGATTCAAGTGATTGACCCGCTCTTTTATGCCTCTTATTTCCTATTATTCCCCTTTAAATTTAAATATCACGCCCACTAAACATATGCCAAATTCACCTTACTCTCCATAAAAAAGACTTTTCTAAGTACTTCAAAACCTCTTTTGCGATTAGCGTTTTTTCACTTATACACGCTTACTGATATATGATCGCAAATAAAATTCAAAGTATATCTGATAAAAGTTGTTTTGTTCTTAATTTTATCAGTTATAACTGATAAATCGACTGTTATTAGATATTCTTTCAGTTATAACTGATCTATACTATAGATAGCCACGAAAAAAGGAGGGGTAATCTCATGATCAAACGTGAAATGTACATGCGCCGTATCCGCCCGTTTATTGGTTTGGATCTTATAAAGGTCATGACTGGGATTCGCCGCTGCGGAAAATCAGTCATGTTGGAGTTGATTAAGCAAGAACTCTTGCAGTCTGGCGTCAGTCCGTCTCAATTGATCTCGATCAATTTTGAAGATATGCGATATTCCCACCTGCAAACTGCTAAAGCTTTACATGATGAAATCCTTCAAAGAGCTTCCGCTATAGATGGCAAAGTGTATCTATTTTTCGATGAAATTCAGGAAGTCAAGGATTGGGAGAAGTGTGTTAACTCATTTCGCGTCGCGCTCGATTGTGATATCTACATCACTGGTTCCAATGCCAAATTACTGTCCGGCGAGCTTGCGACCTATTTAGGGGGACGATATGTGGAGTTTGTGATCTATCCTTTCTCTTTTGCAGAATTTATCGAACTGTATCAGCTAATTGCACCAGAGGAGTCGATTCAGAAGATTTTTCAAAAGTACCTTCTAACTGGCGGTATGCCTTATCTTTCGAATCTTGGCTATGCAGATGAGCCCTCTAAGTTATACCTTAATGACCTTTTCAATTCCGTCCAACTTAAGGATATTGTAAAAAGAAACAAGGTCCGTGATGTTGATTTACTAGAGCGTATTATTGCCTATGTCCTGGCCAATATTGGCAACACATTTTCTGCATCTTCTCTCGCAAAATTTCTCAAAAGCGAGCAGCGAACTGTGGCTCCAGAAACAATTTTGAACTACATCAAATATTGCTGCGACGCTTATTTGTTTTACCAAGTAAAACGTGAAGATTTACAGGGCAAACAAATCCTGACCTCGAATGAAAAATACTACATTGCGGATCATGGGATCCGTGAAGCTGTCTATGGTGGTAATGCACGTGACATCAATTTAATTCTCGAAAATATCGTTTTTCTTGAACTGCTCCGCAGAGGCTACCAAGTCACAGTTGGAAAAATAAGGGATAAAGAGATCGACTTTGTCTGTCATAAACGCTCTGAAAAGCTTTATATTCAAGTTGCTTACCTTCTTGCTTCACCTGAAACTATAGCTCGTGAATTCGGAGTCTATGATCACATTCAAGACAACTTCCCTAAGTATGTCGTTTCTCTAGATGAATTTGACATGAGCCAAAATGGGATTAAGCATCTAAATATCCGCGATTTTCTTTTGATGGAAAAGTGGGATTAAAACATATATATAACGTAAAAAACTGCCTCGTCATCACGGGGCAGTTTTCAGTATTCATGCTTATCACTATATATCTCTTATATTGAAGAGCCATACACTTAACTAGAAGAGTTGAAGGAGGACTTATTTGGGTTGTTAAGCAGATGTGTATGGCTCAATCAATCTTTATTGATTACGCATTTAAAACGTCTTTTAAATACGCAGCAATTTCTTCATCTTGGCAATCTTTGAAGAAATTTTCTTTGAATTCTGGATAGTCAATTGTGGATTTTAAGAAGTCTTGGTCGATTTCTTTTAAAATTTTGATTAATGGTTGATGAGTTACAGTTTTAACCTGGTCTAAGATTTTTTTGTTTCTTTGTTCTGGGATAACTCTTTCTTTTGGATATCCACCGCCGAATGGTTCGGAGAATAATTTTTCGAATGTGTAATCTAAGTTGATTTCAGCACCCCAACCAAAACCTTGAGCAAATGGCATTGCGATGCAATTTCCATCGTTTACTTGACCAAATAAATAAGCATCATTTGGGTTAGTGATGTGTCCGCAAAGTACGTTAGGGAAGGAGTTGCAAGCGAGCATTGCCCCTTGGCCAGTTCCGCATCCTGTAACAACGAAATCAACCGCTTTAGTTGTTAATAAGATAGAAGCGAGTAAACCGTTTTGAACATAAGTTAATTGGTGTTCGTCTTCAGCACCAAACATTCCGTAGTTCACAACAGTGTGACCAGCTTTTTCTGCTTCTTTATTTAAAGAGTTGAAGATGATGCTGTTTTTTGCTGCTTGGGAGTTTTCATTAATTAATGCAATTTTCATATTAAAACCTCTCTATTATTCTTTATTTATAAATTATTGTGGTTGTTTACCGATGTATGCCAAGATACCACCATCTACATAAAGCACGTGGCCATTGACAAAGTTAGAAGCATCACTTGCCAAGAACACAGCTGGACCCATTAAGTCTGCTGCTTCACCCCAACGAGCTGCTGGTGTTTTTGCGATAATAAATTGGTCAAATGGATGACGAGAACCATCAGCCTGTCTTTCACGTAATGGTGCAGTCTGAGGAGTAGCGATGTATCCTGGGCCAATTCCGTTACATTGGATATTGTATTCACCATATTCGCTGGCAATGTTTTTCGTTAACATTTTTAAGCCACCTTTTGCTGCTGCATAGGCACTTACTGTTTCACGTCCAAGTTCACTCATCATTGAGCAGATGTTGATGATTTTTCCGTGACCTTTTTTGATCATTCCAGGAATGACTGCTTTAGACACGATGAATGGACCATTTAAGTCAATGTCGATCACTTGTCTGAAGTCTTTTGCGCTCATTTCTAACATTGGAATACGTTTGATAATTCCAGCGTTGTTAACCAAAATATCAACTGTTCCAACTTCTTCTTCGATTTTTTTCACAGTTGCTTGAACTGCATCTTCATCAGTTACGTCGCAAACATAACCGTGTGCTTCGATACCAGCTTCTTTGTAAGCTTCAAGACCACGATTGACTAAATCTTGGTTAATATCGTTGAAGACGATTTTTGCACCAGCGCTTGCGAATGCAGAAGCGATCGCAAAACCGATTCCATAAGAAGCTCCAGTTACGAAAGCAACTTTTCCATTTAATTGGAAGTTATTCATATCAAACATTTTCGATTCTCCTTTTTATCTTTGAACACGGCCGCTGGCATCGCCATTAGCCAATGCTTCTACTTCTTCTGTGCTTACTAAGTTGAAATCCCCATTGATCGTATGTTTTAAAGCACTTGCGGCAACCGCAAACTCTAAAGCTTCGCCCATAGTATCTTTTGTTAATAAGCCATGAATTAATCCACCAGAGAAACTATCCCCACCGCCAACACGGTCGATAATTGGATTAATTTCATAACGTTTTGATTCATAGAATTCTTTTCCGTCATAAATTAATGCTTTCCAACCGTTGTAAGTTGCACTGTAGGATTCTCGTAATGTGGAACATACAATTTCAAAACCGAATTCTTCTTTCATCTGTTTGAAGATTTCGTAATAACCAGATGCGTTTGTTTCACCTTGTTCAACATTTGCTTTTGGTTCAAAGCCAAGGCAAAGTTTTGCATCTTCTTCGTTACCAATGCAGACATCTACGTATTGCATTAACTGTTTCATCACCGCTTGGGCCTGTTCTGGTGTCCAAAGTTTTTTACGATAGTTCAAATCGCAAGATACTTTTACGCCATGTTTTTTGGCCGCTTTACAAGCTGCTTCTGTTAATTTTGCTGCTTCAGCGCTCAATGCTGGCGTAATCCCGGAGAAATGGAACCAGTCTGCACCTGCCATGATGGCATCAAAATCAAATTCATCGGCAGTTGCTTTAGCAATTGCGCTATCTGCACGGTCATAAATGACTTTAGATGGACGCATAGATGCGCCAGTTTCTAAATAGTAGATTCCGACACGATCGCCACCGCGCAAAATATAGTCAGTGTGAACACCATACTTACGTAAGGCATTTACTGCGCTTTGACCAATTTCATGAGTTGGCAGTTTGCTGACAAAGTAAGCATCATGTCCATAGTTTGCTAATGAAACGGCAACATTTGCTTCTCCACCACCGTAAACAACATCAAAGCTGTCACTTTGCACGAAACGTGTATTTCCTGGTGTGGAAAGGCGTAACATAATTTCGCCAAGAGTAATAATTTTCATCTTAGACCTCCATCTTTACGTCTGGATTAATCAAATGAATGCCAAATCCAGCGACTTCTTTATCGAGATAAACGAAATTGATGAGGTGTGTTTTTTTGTTGCGAGTGATTGTTTCCTCGATTCCGTGAACACCGATTTTTTCTAAGTGATAAAGAGCGCGTTCAGGATATGGTGTGTAAATTCCAATATGTCCATGTTTACCACGGCCAGGTTGATTTAAAAGTTCAAAGCCAACACCAGCGAAGTGGGATTTTGGTTTAGGATAATAAGTGAAGTTAAACATGTTGCATAACGCATCCGCAGTCTGTTTTGCTTCTTCGCATGAATCGTGATTGATTCCAATATGAATCAATTTATAATCCAACATCGTTTTCACTGCTTTTTTAGCGAGCGCTTCAATGCCTTCCCAATCTTTTGCTTGAACAAGATTATCTGGCAACATAAAGCTTCCACCAATTGCAAGTACAGAAGGTAAAGCCAAATAGTCATGCATGTTGTTTAAGCCAATTCCACCAGTTGGTAAGAATTTAACGTGTTGATAAGGTGCGCTGAGATCTTTGATCTTTTTCGCTCCTCCGCTACTTTCTGCTGGGAAGAACTTCACTGTAGTCAATCCATAGCTCAGTGCTGTTTCCAGCTCACTTGCACTGGAAATTCCAGGTAAAACAGGAACGTCATGTTCTACACACCATTTCACAACTTCATGATTGAAACCTGGAGTCACAATATAAGAGGCTCCCGCTTCTACTGCACGTTTTGCTTGATCGACGGACAATACAGTCCCTGCACCAAGTAACATGTCTGGAAGTTGTTTATGAATTTCAGAAATTGCATATTCTGCATGTTCACTTCTGAAGGTGATTTCTGCAGTATCGATGCCACCTTTATACAAAGCGTTAGCTAAAGGAAGAGCATCTTCTGCGTTCGTGATCTTAACGACTGGAACAAGGCCAATCTTTGAGATTCGTTCAATACAATTGCTCATAGAAACCTGCTTTCTAGTTGCATATAGGGATAATAGATACGCGTGTATGCATGCGTGTATATACAGACTTATGTATTTACACACGTTTATCCCCGATGCGGGTGTCTGGTGAAAACAGCTTGCTCTACGAGTCTTGGTAAACCAGTTCACTAACGACTTTATCTAGGTAAACCGGTTTTGTCAATCAAGATTTAAAAATTTGAAAATTATTTTTGTTCTCATAAAAAACCCATAATTTTCTCAAATTTTTTCATAAATACCGGTTGACACCCCATATCCTACCGAGTAACATGGTGATTGTCTGGTGAACCGGTTTACTCTAATTGCTTTTTTGGAGGTTCCGAATGATTCGAAAAGTTACAGTTGAAGAAATACAAAAAAAAGACGAGTTCCTCGCTACTCCGGAACTCACAAAAGAAGAATTAACAAAAGCATTTGAAGAATGTTTGAAACAAATCGATCTGAACATGGAGTACTTCAAAGATAAGTTCCCTTATTCAGCAACGAAACAAAACAAATA
Organism: Allobaculum stercoricanis DSM 13633; assembly: GCF_000384195.1. Classification (GTDB taxonomy): domain Bacteria; phylum Bacillota_I; class Bacilli_A; order Erysipelotrichales; family Erysipelotrichaceae; genus Allobaculum; species Allobaculum stercoricanis. The sequence continues at coordinate 1,928,737 of NZ_KB913034.1, forward strand.
TCCAATCATCGAAAACATTGAATGGACAGATGGTTTCTGGACAGGAATGTTATGGCTGGCATATGAATACACAAAAGATGAAAAATACAGAGAATTAGCCGAAAAGAACGTGGATAGCTTCTTACATCGTGTAGAAAATCGCATTGAGTTAGATCACCATGATCTTGGCTTCCTTTATTCTTTATCTTGTGTAAGCGCTTATAAGATCACTGGCAGCGAAAAAGCAAAACGTGCTGCGCTTCTTGCAGCAGATAAGCTGATGGAACGATGGCAAGAAAAGGGCGAATTTTTACAAGCCTGGGGGCCTAAAGATAGTCCTGAACACTATCGATTCATCATCGATTGCATGTTAAACATCCCTTTGCTCTATTGGGCAAGTCAGATGACCAACGATCCAAAATACGAAACAGTGGCGAAAAAGCACTTCGAAACAAGCTGCAAATATGTCATCCGTGATGATGCAAGTGCTTTCCATACCTTCTATATGGATCCTTTAACTGGAGAGCCTAGCCATGGCGCAACTCGTCAAGGATATAACGATGACAGTTCATGGGCTCGTGGACAGGCTTGGGGAATCTATGGAATTCCACTTAATATTCGCTATACAGGGCAAACGGAATATATCGATCTATACAAAGGAATGACAAATTATTTCTTAAATCGATTACCTCAAGATAACGTTTGCTACTGGGATTTGATTTTCAATGATGGTTCTGGACAATCTAAGGACTCTAGTGCTGCCGCTGCTGCTGTTTGTGGCATGTTAGAAGCTGATCCATTCTTAGCTGATAACGATCCTGATAAGGTGGTTTATCACAAAGCTTGTGCTAACATTCTCCGTTCTTTAATGAACAATTACACAAGTACAGAACACGAACCTGGAAATCCAATTTTATATCATGGTGTTTATTCTTGGCACAGTGGAAAAGGTGTAGATGAAGGAAACATTTGGGGCGATTATTACTACATGGAAGCAATTTATCGCCAATTAAAACAATGGAATTCTTACTGGTAGAGAGAGAATAAGAGGAGTTGAAAAAATGAGCACACCAAATATCGTAATGACACGAATCGATGAACGCTTAGTTCATGGTCAAGGCCAATTATGGGTTAAATCTTTAGGTGTAAATACCGTTATCGTCGCAAACGACGAAGCAAGTAAAGATGCAATGGCGCAAACATTAATGAAAACAGTTATCCCAAAAACTGTTGCTATGCGCTTTTACCCTGTTCAAAAAGTAATTGACATTATTGGCAAAGCAAATCCTGCACAAACAATTTTCATCATCATTAAAGACTGCAAAGACGCACTCCGTTTAGTTGAAGGCGGCGTACCGATCACAAAAATCAACATCGGAAACATTCACAACTGTGAAGGAAAAGAAAAAGTTACACGTTCCATCTTCCTTGGCGAAGAAGATAAAGCTGCATTACGTAAAATGGTTAATGAATACAATGTTGAATTCAATACCCAAACAACTCCTAGCGGTGGAGATGGAAGCGTCTTAGTAGACATCAGAGAATATATTTAAGGTTAAAACAGAGGAAATATCATGCAAGAAATCACATTCATCCAGGCCGTATTGATCGGTCTGTGGACCGCGTTTTGTTACTCCGGTATGTTATGGGGTATCTTTACAAACCGCGCAATCGTTTTAAGTTTCGGTGTCGGCCTTGTTTTAGGCGACTTACAAACAGCATTACAATGCGGCGCAATTGCCGAATTAGCCTTCATGGGCTTTGGTGTTGGTGCCGGAGGAACTGTACCACCAAACCCAATTGGTCCTGGTATCATCGGTACATTAATGGCTATCACTATGCCTGAAGTTACTCCAGAAAGTGCATTATCTTTATCTATCCCATTTGCTGTTGCAATTCAGTTCTTACAAACAGCAATTTACACAGTACGCGCTGGTGCTCCAGAAAGTGCTGCTAACGCATTAGCAAAACACAACTTCTCTAAATTTAGATTACACGCAAACTTAACAGTTGTTTTATTCGCACTTGTTGGTTTCGCCCTTGGTTTCTTAGGTGCATTCAGCATGGAAACTTTAAACATGTTAGTCACTTTAATTCCTGACTGGCTGTTAAAAGGCTTAACTGTTGCTGGTGGTATGTTACCTGCAATCGGTTTCGCTATGATCATGAGCGTTATGCTTAAAAAAGAATTTATTCCATTCGCATTACTTGGCTACATCTTAGCTGCATTCTTCGGCTTACCTGTAATCGGTATCGCATTAGTCGGTGCAGTATTTGCGCTTAAACATTATTTCGACACAGAAAATGCTCCTTTAGCAACAGCTCAAGCGGCAGTACAGGAGGAAGAACAAGATGACTGGATCTAATAAATTAACAAAAAGAGATTATACAAAAACGACTCTCCGTGCATATTTTCTACAAAACGGATTTAACTACAGTAACTACCAAGGTTTAGGTTATGCATTAGTTCTTTATCCTGCATTGAAAAAGCTGTATGGCGACAATCCAGAACGTTTAGCAAAAGAATTAAACGACAACTGCGAATTCTATAACACAAACCCTAACTTCTTACCATTCATCACATCTATCCACTTAGCAATGGCAGATAGTGGTATGGAATACGAAGAAATTCGTGGTATTAAAATGGCATTGATGGGCCCTCTTGCTGGTATCGGTGACTCCTTATCCCAGTTCTGTATCGCTCCATTATTCTCTACAATCTTCGCTTCTTTAGCGATGGATGGCATTGCCATTGCTCCACTGCTGTTCTTATTATTTGAAAACATCACTCTGTTAACAATTAAATTAATTACAGGTGCTTACGGTCGTAAACTTGGTACAAGCATGATCGACAAACTCTCTGAAAAAATGGGTGTTATTTCCGATGCTGCTAGTATGATCGGTGTTACAGTTATCGCTGGTCTAGCGGCTACATTCGTTAAAATGAAAGTCGCAATCACTTTCGCAGCTGGTGAAGCAGTAGAAGGTGTAACTCAATCTACAGTAAACTTACAAGCTATGTTAGATAAAGTTGCTCCTGCTTTATTACCTGTTTTATATACAGTTTTGATGTACTACCTGATTAAGAAAAAAGGTATGACAACATACAAATTAGTATTAATCACTGTAGTTTTAGGTATTGCTTTAAGTTTCTTCGGTATCTTAGCTTAGCCTAAATTTGATTCAACGATTTTAAATCAATGATTTTAAAGAGGAATATGAGACTGAAGAAATCAGAATTCATATTCCTCTTTTTATTCCTGATTCAATTGGAGAACCCCATGACTGAATATTCAAAGACAAACTTACTCAAACTTGCACAAGATAAACAATACGCAAAAATGGGCGCTCATCTTTCCTTAGAGGATCAACAACTGATTTTAACGAAAGCCCAACAATTAAAAGAAAACATTTTTACTTTCGACAAACCTTGGGATATGGAACGTTGCACGACTCCATACCAGCTCGAAACACTCGATTTCAATGCGCAAAAAAATGATGACGAAGAATGGTGTTTCATGCTCAATCGCATGGATTATTTAAATTACCTCATTCTCGCTGACATCATTGAACAAGACCATACAAATGCTAACCAAGCAAAACGATTCATCCTTGAATGGATCAATCAACACCCCAGCATTCAACCTGAACCAAGTACAAGAACTTTAGATACAGGTATTCGTTTAATGAATATCTTTGAATGCTTACCTTACTTATATGCTGAGCATATTATTGATGATGATCAACTTGAAATGATCGTTAGCAATATGCAAGCCCAGCTACAATATTTAAAACATCAATTCCTCAATCGTTACATCACCAGCAACTGGGGTAGCATTCAAACTTGCGCAATCGTTTCTATTCTTCCTTACTTTGATGAAGACTACGAACAAAACCCACTATTTATTTGGGCCTATAAAGAAATGATCAGACAATTCAATGTCCAAGTCTATGATGATGGTATGCATTGGGAACAATCCACGATGTATCATATCGAAGTTTTAAACTACGGCATGAAAGCTCTTCATTACTTATCCCCATTTAAAGAAGATCTCGATACAAGCTTTAAAAACAACGTTTTTGCGCTCGCAAAGGCTGTGTTCTTACAAGCTACACCTTCTTTTGAAATCGAAACATTTGGTGATACAGACCGCTGCAACATTCAAGATGTCATGACTCGTGCTGCCGCCTTATTTAAAAACAAAGAATTCAAATGGATGGGATTTCCTTCCTTTGATCTCGAAAGTCTGTACACACTCGGTGTTACACAGCTTGAACAATATTTAGACCTCGAAGCTTGTAAACCTGTTGAACTCTATTTTGATGGGAATTCAAGTGGAATGTATTGCGTTCGCAATAACTGGTCAAACAATGCCAACTTTACGATGTTTACGAATGGTTCACTCGGAAGTGGACATGGACATAGTGACAACCTTCATGTCTCCATCTATCATCAAGGAAAGCCTATCCTAATTGATTGCGGACGATTAACTTATCGTGAAGATCATCCAATGCGTGTATTCTTGAAATCAATGAAAGCACACAACAGCGTGATTGTTGATGATCACGAATACTGTACACCTTGTGATAGTTGGGGCTATTCGAATTTTGGCACCCCTTTAAAAAGTTATGTCAACCACAAGGATGGAATTCATTACTATGAAGGAACAATTTTAGGCAACCACCCTTTATCGGCATGGACAAGAAAAATGATCGCTATTGATCAAGGAATCTGGGTCATCGTAGATACAATGCATCAAGATGGCCACCACGCACTCACATCTAGATTCCATCTTGACCCAAGTGTGAACTATCAAGATCAACACGTTGGAACTTTAAAATTCTATACCCAAGAATCTGTACACATTGAACAAGGTGTATGCTCTCTTCGCTACAACGAACCTTTAAATCATGAAATAATCTGTGTAGAAAAAGAATTTACAGATCGCACAAATCTGCTCTATTCGTTCTATGATGAAAAAATCCAGATTGAACCAGCGCAAGTATTCCAAGACCAAGCTGAAGCAGATGAGAACATTGCCTTCGCAAAGAAATTTGTACTTTCAGAATCAGAAAGTTTCACCGTCGTGATATTCAATCAGGAAGTCTACAAAGGCAAAAAAATTCTATTTTCCCAAGATGTACCTTTCCATGCCAAAGCGGTTGTCATTCATGAACACAATGGAGAGAAAGAACTCGTTCGTCTAAGGACATAAACATGAGTTTATGTTAAAATCAGTCGACAAGGAGATTTATATGAGCAACCAAAAAATTACGATTCGTGAGATAGCAGAAAGAGCCAACACTTCTAAAACAACTGTTTCTTTTTATTTAAATGGAAAGACAGATAAAATGTCTGAAGAAACAAAAGAGAGAATTGCGAAAGTCATCGAAGAAACCAATTACCGCCCAAGTGTCGCAGCCCGCTTGTTGAACGCCAAACAAACCAAGCTCATCGGTGTCATTATTGGGGATATCACCAATGCCTTTGCCAATCAAATCGTCAAAGGAATTGAAGACATCGCTCGCGAAAAACGTTATCAATTAATTGTAGGAAATAGTAACTATGATCTTGAAAACGAAAAAGCTTATGTGAATCGTATGTTGGAAATGGGTGTCGACGGATTTATTGTCCAACCTTCAAGCGGTTTTCATGAATTACTCACCAAAATCAAAGCCGAAAAAAAATCGATCGTATTTATTGACTCACAAGTCTCGATGGATCGAGAAAAATGGGTAAAAACCAATAACTACGAAGCGGTTCTTGATACCATCAATCAATTAATCAACGAGGATTATGATGAATATATTATGATCACCGCCGATCCGAGCATCTTAAGTACTCGTTTGGAGAGAACCACCGGTTTTGAACACGCCTTAGGTGTTCGTGAAAAAACAGGAACAACACTCGTCGTTGATGGAGATATCACGAGTGATGAGATTTTGAACTTGCTCAACAGCAAGTTGAAATTTGGCAGTCGAACTTTAATCTTTGTGGCAAACTGCTTCTTGCTTCCACGCGTGTATATCGCACTCAAAAACTATCACAACTTAATGCCAGAAACATTGGGTCTTATTGGTTTTGATAATACGGAATGGAGCGATTTCTCCTCTCCAACCGTTACAACGATCGTCCAGCCCGCTTATGACGAAGGAAACCGAGCTGCTTGTTTATTAATCGATACAATTGAAGGATTAAACCAAGAGCTCCCTAACCAAATTTTGAAATGTAATGTCCAATGGCGCGAATCCACATTACATACTAAACAATAAAACAAACCACTAATTGTTTTATCCATATTATCTGTAACAAGAGGTTGACTATGAAAAATGCGTTTTTACTCATCGGCATACTAATTATCATTCAAATCGTATTCACTGTGATTTACCAAGTCTTTCGCAACAAAAAAGAAAATCAGTTGATCACAGCTCTTCAAAGCAGCAACTTTGATGAATTAGATCGTCTTCTTCAAGCAAGATCAACAAAAATTTTCATTGGTGAATACAATCGTGAATATCTGCACTTAAATGCCTTGATGATGCAAGAAAAGAAAAAAGAAATCAATGCTACTTTTGACAAATTAATCCCAATGGCGAGAAACAAAAAATCGAAATTCGATATTTTAAATAAAGCCTTCTCCTATTATGTCTTTGCAGAAGATCGAGCACATTGTGACAAGCTTTTAAAAGAAATTGAAAAGCTCGACAACAAATCATTTCTTGATTCTTGCAAAATGAAATACGATATCTTCATTTTGAAAAAAACAAACCACATCACTGAACTTGAGCAAAACTTTGATTCATTGCCACTTCTTAAAAAATTGAATAATAGTGTTTTGTTAAGTGAGCAATATAAAAACGCAGGAAACCCTACCAAAGCAAAATACTATGAAAATTTATCAAAATCCTTAATCGAAGTAAAAAAATAAAAGACGCACTCCACACAAAAACCCACAAACTTCTGAATTTGAAATTTGTGGGTTTTTCTTTTCTAGTTGATCTGTTTTCTTCAGTCAGATTGATTTTGACTCTAAGTAAAACTGTGTGGGATTTATCTTTTTGTTCTAAAAATTAAATCTCTTTTTTCGCAAAAGAAAAGAGATTTCTTTAAATTTGTAATAGCCTCAAAACAACTTAAGGAAGTCTCCTTAAGTTACTGCCATTGTAAGAACATATGCCAGATTTTATTTTCTCATTTGTTCCTTTCGTTCAGAGATCATTTTTTTAAACATTTCAACTGCTTCAGGTGTTTGATGATCAAAAAACAAACTTGTATTCGTGTCTAATTCACTAATAACTTTCATATCTTGTTCAGATAATTGAAAGTCAAAAATTTCAAAATTTTCTCTCATTCTTTCGATATGTGTTGATTTTGCAAGAGCCACTATGTCCCTTTGCATAAGCCAACGTAAAATCACTTGTGCTACAGACTTATGATATTTTTCTCCTATTGCCTTAAGGACAGGATTTGAAAACATATCATTCTTGCCCTCTCCAAAAGGCGCCCATGCTTCCATTTGTACATTTCTTTTTATCATGTTCTCTTGTGCAGTGATTTGTTGGTGAAATGGATTAGTTTCCACTTGATTCACTTGAGGTGGTATATCATTAAATGCAACCATATCTGCTAATCTATCAGGATAAAAATTACTTACCCCAATTGCTCGGATTTTCCCTTCGTTATATAGATCCTCTAAAGCTCTGTATGCACCATAATAATCGGAAAAAGGCTGATGCAGTAACACCAAATCAAGATAGTCTGTTTTTAATTTTTTCATTGAGTCTAAAACTGACTGTTTTGTTTTTTCATATCCATAATTGTCAATCCACACTTTTGTAGTAATAAAGAGTTCTTTTCGTGGAACGCCACATTTTTGAATAGCATTTCCCACTTCTTCCTCATTAAAATAGGATTGAGCTGTATCGATATGACGATAACCAACTTGAATTGCGTCAAGCACACAACGTTCACAATCTTCTTTCGGGATTTGGAAAACACCAAATCCCAATTTTGGCATTTTCGTTCCATTGCTCAAAGTTACATATTCCATTTTTTATATCTCCTTGCACTGTTTCTTCTCATTGAAGTACAATGACATTATCAAACTCGGTAGTAACTACCGGTCAATACTTTTTTTAGGAGAGAAATAATGTATTCAATGAAGGATGTATGTAAATTAACAGGTATGAAATACGAAACTCTAAAATATTACTGTAACGAAGGGTTAGTCCCTAACGTAAAGCGAAACGATAATAATTACAGAGTTTTTGATGAAAAGGATGTTGCCTGGATCGAAAGTTTATCCTGCTTAAAAAGATGTGGTATGGGTATTGCAGAAATGAAGGAATATGTTGATTTGTGTTTAGAAGGCAAAAATTCTATTCCAAAACGCAAAATTATATTAGATCAAAAAAAGAAATCACTAGAAGAAAAATTGCAAGAAGTACAAGAATGTATTGAATATATCAATTCAAAACAACAATTCTATGACGATGTCTTATCAGGTAAAATTAAGTATAAAAGTAATTTAATCCTCATAGATAAAGATTGATTTTAAAATATCCCACCTCTTTTTCTCGCTAATTAACCAAAATAGAAAATCCTTCAAATACTTAAAGGATATCAAAAAGATGCGCGAATATTGGGCATTTTAAACGGCAATAATTGGTCATTTACATTAGCATTAACACCTAATCTTTGAGGCTAAAAATACACTTTGAACAGAGTGACTTACTCTGCGATAAACATCCTTCCAAATGGAGTTATATTGAACTACTATTAAACTCATACAACATACGTTGAAATCAAAAAAAGTCTGCTCATATTCTACTTACAGAATAGTGACAGACTTTTTTATATTCTATTTTAATAAATCGACAAAATAAGGATCATTTGTTAGATCAGAGATCTGTTTAATACCTTTCTTTTCCACATTCGTTCCAAATCCATATTCAGCCCAAATAAAGTCAATCCCCGCTTCTTTTGCGGCAGCTTGATCGCCAAACGTATCGCCAACATAACAAGCACTTTCCAAGTTATGCTCTTGAATCACACGTAGAATGGATTGTCCTTTTGATGTCAGTGTTTGTCCATAACATAAATGGGCTTGAATCACATCATCCAAACCAGATGCGATTAAGAAATCTTCGATATAACCACACTGACAATTGGATACGATACCTAACCAGTGATCTTTTGCTAAGTTTCTTAATGTTTCAATGACGCCATCATATACACATGATTCACATCCTGAAGATAAATCTTCGACTTCCTTCTCTTCTACAATCTTCATGAATCGTTTACCAGGCTCTTCTGGCATATTTGGTAAGTAAGCTAAACGGAATGCATCCATTGTCTTACCCACTAAAGGAGATAAGTTCTCTAACGTTACTGGGCGTCCATGACCATTGGCCTCAAACGTGTTATTCCAGCTTTCTGTAATTGCTTCTCGGGTATCCCATAGCGTTCCATCTAAATCAAATAAAATAGGTCGTTTTGTTTTCATAGCTTCAGTTTATTCATTCCCTCTTGAACGTGCAAGTTTAATATTTCCGTTAATCTTTCAAAAATGAAGAACAGGCGCTATTAATATCTATTCACTCATTTCAGAAAAAGCGTGCTATAATATTTATGTTCATGATTTTTTGTTCGTTTTTCAGTCATTTAGTCATTTTTTTACCTTTTACCTTTAACTTTTATAACCTTTTATTGACTGAAAAACCATAACTGAAAAGCTCCCAATCTTCGGACTGGGAGCTTTTCTTATGCTCTAAACAAATAGGTATAATGTTTATCTAACCAAAAAAAACTGCCTTGATATGAGGCAGTTTTTCTTTGTCCAGCGGCTTCCTATTTTCGCATTCACTATCGTCGGCGCTAGATGGCTTAACTTCTGAGTTCGAAATGGGATCAGGTGTGACCCATCCGCTATCGCCACTGTACTATTGAATTGTTCCATCGATCTTTCAAAAACGAAGACCAGTATTTACATAACTGTTACAGTTACCTTTTTTCTTATACTCTCGAATCTTAGATGAAGCTTTCGACCGATTAGTACTGGTCAACTCCATGAATCACTTCACTTCCATTCCCAGCCTATCACCTTATCGTCTTTAAGGGGTCTTATTTACCGCAGATCTTATCTTGGGGTTGGTTTCGCACTTAGATGCTTTCAGCGCTTATCCATTCCCTACTTAGCTACCCGGCTATGCCATTGGCATGACAACCGATGCACCAGTGGTAGGTCCATCCCGGTCCTCTCGTACTAAGGACAGCTCCCCTCAGATCTCCTTCGCCCACAACAGATAGGGACCGAACTGTCTCACGACGTTCTGAACCCAGCTCGCGTACCGCTTTAATGGGCGGACAGCCCAACCCTTGGAACCGAATCCAGCTCCAGGATGCGATGAGCCGACATCGAGGTGCCAAACCCCGCCGTCGATGTGAACTCTTGGGCGGGATCAGCCTGTTATCCCCAGGGTAGCTTTTATCCGTTGAGCGACGGCCCTTCCATTCGGCACCGCCGGATCACTAATCCCGACTTTCGTCCCTGCTCCACTTGTCGGTGTCGCAGTCAAGCGCGCTTCTGCATTTACACTCTTTGTCTGGTTTCCATCCAGACTGAACGCACCTTTGGGCGCCTCCGTTACTCTTTAGGAGGCGACCGCCCCAGTCAAACTGCCCACCTGGCACTGTCTGTGACTTTCGTCTACGTTAGGGGTTCAAATCATCAAGGGCGGTATCCCAACGGCGGCTCCTTAGAAACTAGCGTTCCTATCTCTTTGCCTCCCGCCTATCCTGTACATGATCATCCAAAACCCAATACCAGGCTGCAGTAAAGCTCCATGGGGTCTTTCCGTCTAGTTGCGGGTAACCTGCATTTTCACAGGTACTAAGATTTCACCGAGTCTGCTGCCGAGACAGCGCCCAAATCGTTTCACCTTTCGTGCGGGTCAGAACTTACCTGACAAGGAATTTCGCTACCTTAGGACCGTTATAGTTACGGCCGCCGTTCACTGGGGCTTCGGACCACTGCTTTGTCTTGCGACGAACAGATCCCCTTAACCTTCCAGCACCGGGCAGGTGTCACCCCATATACTTCGCCTTACGGCTTTGCATAGAGCTGTGTTTTAGTTAAACAGTCGCTTGGGCCTTTTCACTGCGGCTCTCTCGAGCGCCCCTTCTTGCGAACGTACGGGGCCATTTTGCCGAGTTCCTTGGCAACAGTTCTCTCGCTCACCTTCGTATTCTCTACGTGCCCACCTGTGTCGGTTTTGGTACGGGCCGCAATAAAGTTAACGCTAGAAGCTTTTCTTGAAAGCCGCTCCATGTGCTTCACTACTTTCCGAAGATTTCGTTTACCGTTCACGCTCTGTACATCTTGATCCGGATTTGCCTAGATCTGTACTGCTTCGCTTCGCCCCCAATCCATTAAGGGGGTCACACTTCCCGTCTTTGTCACTCCATCGCCTTTATCACGGGTACAGGAATCTTCGCCTGTTTTCCATCTGCTTCGCCTCTCGGCTATGCATTAGGTCCCGACTAACCCAGGGCGGACGAACCTTCCCCTGGAATCCTTGGGCTTTCGGTGTGCAGGATTCCCACCTGCATCTCGCTACTCACACCGGCATTCTCACTTCCATATCCTCCACAGACTCTCACGATCCTGCTTCAATGAATATGCAACGCTCCCCTACCACTTAATATCTAATTAAATCCGCGGCTTCGGCAGATGACTTAGCCCCGGTACATTTTCGGCGCAGAGCCACTCGACTAGTGAGCTATTACGCACTCTTTCAAGGATGGCTGCTTCTAAGCCAACCTCCTAGTTGTCCGTGCATCTCCACATCCTTTTCCACTGAGTCATCATTTTGGGGCCTTAGCCGGCGGTCTGGGCTGTTTCCCTCTTGAGCATGGACCTTATCACCCACGCTCTGACTGCCAACTATTGACTGACGGCATTCGCAGTTTGATTCCATTCAGTACCCCGGGATGGGGCCATCATGAATTCAGTGCTCTACCTCCGCCAGCTTTCCATTAACGCTAGCCCTAAAGCTATTTCGGGGAGAACCAGCTATCTCCGAGTTCGATTGGAATTTCTCCGCTAGCCACAGGTCATCCGCTAACTTTTCAACGGTAGTCGGTTCGGTCCTCCACAAAGTTTCACCTTTGCTTCAACCTGCCCATGGCTAGATCACCCGGTTTCGGGTCTACTTCTGTCTACTCTATTCGCCCTATTCAGACTCGCTTTCGCTTCGGCTTCGCATTTTCCTGCTTAACCTCGCATCCAAAAGTAACTCGCCGGTTCATTCTACAAAAGGCACGCCATCACCCTTTGACGGGCTCTGACTTCTTGTAGGCATACGGTTTCAGGTTCTCTTTCACTCCGCTTGCGCGGTTCTTTTCACCTTTCCCTCACGGTACTTCTTCACTATCGCTCACTCTTACTTATTTAGCCTTGGCGGATGGTCCCGCCTGCTTCCGACAAGATTTCTCGTGTCTCGTCGTACTCAGGAGACGCTAACGACTCAGTTCGCTTACCTATACGGGAATTTCACCCTCTTTGTCTGTGCTTTCCATCACATTCTAGTTCACTTACCTTTTGTATCTCGCGTTCCTACAACCCCGTATTTCTACGGTTTGGGCTCTTTCCCTTTCGCTCGCCGCTACTCGGAAAATCACTTTTGTTTTCTTTTCCTCCAGCTACTTAGATGTTTCAGTTCACCGGGTTGTTCTCCATACAAGTATGGATGACTGGACTTGACTCCAGCCGGGTTCCCCCATTCGGATATTCATGGATCGGCGCTTTTTTGACAGCTCCCCATGACTTTTCGCAGTCTAATACGTCCTTCTTCATTCAAGAGTGGCAAGGCATCCTCCGTACGCCCTTCCTTGCTTGATCTAATTTCAAAATATGCTTGTTTCGAGATTGTTTTTTACACTATAAGAACTGTTTACTGTTTTTCTGACTTGGTTTATCTTTTCTGATTACCTTCGTAATGTTTTCTACAACTTACGTCAGACCTTCTGTTATGTCTTATACTGATCATTCGTTTTTCAAAGATCGATGGTTGATGATCAAGGTCTCCCTCTCTCACCTTGGAAGATCACTCTTCCAAAACTCAATGACAAACTCACTTAACTCTTCCCTTGTACTTTCTCCTTAGAAAGGAGGTGATCCATCCCCACGTTCCCGTAGGGATACCTTGTTACGACTTAACCCCAGTCATCGGTCCCGCCTTCGACGACTCACTCCCTTACGGGTTATGCCATCGGCTTCGGGCGTTACCGGCTTCCATGGTTTGACGGGCGGTGTGTACAAGGCCCGGGAACGTATTCACCGCGGCATGCTGATCCGCGATTACTAGCGATTCCAACTTCATGAAGTCGAGTTGCAGACTTCAATCCGAACTGGGACATCTTTTCTCGGATTGGCTTGCCTTCACAGGTTCGCTTCCGTCTGTAGATGCCATTGTAGTACGTGTGTAGCCCAGGCCATAAGGGGCATGATGATTTGACGTCATCCCCGCCTTCCTCCGGTTTGTCACCGGCAGTCTGATGTGAGTCCTCAACTGAATGGTAGTAACACATCACGAGGGTTGCGCTCGTTGCCAGACTTAACTGAACATCTCACGACACGAGCTGACGACAACCATGCACCACCTGTCACCGAGATAACCTCTAACATATCTCTATGTCTTTGCTCGGGATGTCAAGGCCTGGTAAGGTTCTTCGCGTTGCTTCGAATTAAACCACATACTCCACCGCTTGTGCGGGCCCCCGTCAATTCCTTTGAGTTTCACACTTGCGTGCATACTCCCCAGGCGGAGGAGTCATTGCGTTAGCTTCGGCACCGAGGTACTACCCCCGACACCTGCTCCTCATCGTTTAGGGCGTGGACTACTAGGGTATCTAATCCTATTTGCTCCCCACGCTTTCGTGCCTGAGCGTCAGTTACAGGCCAGGCGGCCGCCTTCGCCACTGGTGTTCTTCCACATCTCTACGCATTTTACCGCTACACGTGGAGTTCCACCGCCCTCTCCTGTCCTCGAGCATACCAGTTTCCAAAGCCTGTACAGGTTGAGCCCGTACCTTTCACTTCAGACTTGATATGCCGCCTGCGCACCCTTTACGCCCAATCATTCCGGATAACGCTCGCCACCTACGTATTACCGCGGCTGCTGGCACGTAGTTAGCCGTGACTTTCTGGCGAGGTACCATCAAAAGAGAATCATTCCCTCTTCTCTTCCTTTTTCCCTCGCAACAGAGCTTTACGATCCGAAGACCTTCTTCACCCACGCGGCATTGCTCGTTCAGGCTTGCGCCCATTGACGAAAATTCCCTACTGCTGCCTCCCGTAGGAGTCTGGGCCGTGTCTCAGTCCCAGTGTGGCCGATCGCCCTCTCAGGCCGGCTATGCATCATCGCCTTGGTGAGCTGTTACCTCACCAACTAGCTAATGCACCGCAGATCCATCCATCCCCTAAGCCAAAGCTTATTTCAAAAATTTAAGATGCCTTAAATCTTCCTATGGGGTTTTAGACTTCGTTTCCAAAGCGTATCCCCCGGGTATGGGCAGGTTATCTACGTGTTACTCACCCGTTCGCCACTAGCTACCGAAGTAGCTCGTTCGACTTGCATGTATTAGGCATGCCGCCAGCGTTCATCCTGAGCCAGGATCAAACTCTCCATTTGATATTGACTCAAACGCATTTGCGTTTATTTATTTCGTGAAATGATATATTGAAGTATATTAAGTGTTTTTGTTCAGAATCGACGTTGTATAATTTTTATCGAATTTGAATTGTCTGTCATTGAGTTTTCAAAGAGCCATCTGTTTTCAACCGGCTACCCGGTCAAAAAGCTTGTTTACTATACCGCTTGAGATTTGGATTGTCAACTCGAAATTTGAATTTCTTTATTTCGTGTTGTTTTCCAAGTCTTTGTCGGTGCCCTCACTTGCTTGCCGCTCGGTGAGTGCTCGACTATTCAACCACATATCCCATCTCTTTGCAAGCCTATTTTTTAAAAAAATTTCACTTTTATTTGTGCCTGCTTTACCTATCGTGTTTTTTCGGATTATTTTTTTCAGATTTTATTCATACTGAATTATATACTTCTCTTTGTGAGTTATTTATTCTTCGTTTTGATCTTCTTTTTTTGTTGATTTTTCTATTTTTCTTCTTTGCAAAAAAATCTCTGAATTTCTACTTTTAAAAATTCAGAGACTGTTTCAACTATTTTTTAAGCTTTCTGTTTTGAGAATTGTTCAAGACGTTGTGATTGTCTAAAAGTAAATCCTTCACCGTGAACTTTATGTACATCACTTACCGCTATAAATGCGACTGGATCTATTTGTGTGATCTTCGCTTCGATCTCTGGGTATTCTTTTTGATCAATGATACACATCAATATCACTTTTTCATCTTGAGTGTATCCGCCAAAACCTTTCCAATAGGTTAAACCACGATCCACTTCATTTAATATATATTCACGAATTTCATTCCATTTGTCTGAAATCACCATAAGTTCTTTGCGATGTGAAGCGTTAATCATCATTGTTTGATTAATCGTATACCCACAAACATAGACAGAGATCATTCCTACTAACGCTGGCGCTAAACCATAAGTAAAGATTCCTAGAATTACGGTCAAGCCATCGACAATTGTCACGGCATCACCTTCTTTTATTTTGAAATACTTATGGATTAACAAGGCTAAAATATCCATACCGCCGGTGCTCGCATTCGCATAGAATACAAGTCCTAAGCCTATCCCCACTAAAATCCCGGCATAAATTGAAGCAAGATAGTCTGGCATCACAAAGAAATCAGTTGGAAATAAGCTGTATACATAATTCAAACCAAATACAAAGATTGGATAAAACACAGTTGCCGCAAACGATTTAATCGCAAACTGTTTTCCAAGACAGAAATATCCTAATACAAATAGACTGACGACTAAAATATTAGACGTCCAGATCGGATCGACATGGATCAAAGGTTGCAAAGCTACTGCAACCCCTGCTGTTCCCCCAGTCAAAATTTGATTTGGGAAAATTAAAAATGTAATGGCACATGCCTCGATAAAAACTCCAAAGGCAATCACCAAAAGAGTTTTTATAGATGTTTGTTTTTTTAAATCACTCATAAATTTACCTTATTTCTTTTTCCTACCTATCTTATTTCAATTTTTTGTGTTTTTCAAAGTTAGATAAAAGCAGTCTATTGTCACGAATTGTTGATCTTTAAAATCAATTCCACTCAAAATTTGAATAAACAATTGATTTTTCGATGGTTTTTAGGGATGGATCTCACCATTCCATTTTTGTTCAAATTCGTTTGGATAAATTAAATAAACAGTGAAATAATTAAATCATTAAACGTGATGTTATTTCCTAGTTTTTAAAACATCCTAGAAAGATAAAATATGAACCACTCAAAAGATCCTCGTCCTTTAAAACGTTCTGAACGGATTTTAGCTAAGAAAAAGAAACGCAAACGCCATCTATATGCCTTAGTTATTCTCAGTTGCGT
Source organism: Allobaculum stercoricanis DSM 13633 (assembly GCF_000384195.1). Classification (GTDB taxonomy): domain Bacteria; phylum Bacillota_I; class Bacilli_A; order Erysipelotrichales; family Erysipelotrichaceae; genus Allobaculum; species Allobaculum stercoricanis. The sequence goes on from NZ_KB913034.1 coordinate 1,945,251, forward strand.
ATTGGTGGCATGTCTTTTGGGGGCCGGTTGGTTTTGGATTCAATCGAGAAACGTTTCTCCATCCAAACCTCAAACAAACTCTCCCGTTGCTTCTTCTACAGTGGACTCTCAACTAGACCATCCTACATCTTATCCCCAAATAATGAATTCCTCTTCTTTTACGTTTACCGGGGTTGGAGACAACTTATTACATGACACTATTTTCGTTTATCACGAACAAGATCACGGAAATCGTGACTTTACTCCGTTATACGAGACGACTATTCCTTATTTTCAAAATACAGATCTCGCATATTGTAATTTTGAAACGGTTTGTGCCGGAGATCAATTTGGTTTATCCGGTTATCCTTCCTTCAATGGCCCAACAGAAATGATGGATTCTTTAGTTTCTTCTGGATTCGATTGGTTTTCAATTTCCAGTAACCATTCATTAGATGCCGGAGCTGAAGGTTTAAAATATGAAAAAGCCTATATCCAACAACACTTCCCTGATATGAGTGCAACTGGCGCTTATTCCAGCTATGAAGATGCCCAACAACCTGTCGTTCGTGAAATCAACGGCATCCGGGTTGGTCTTTGTGGATTTACATACGGCTTAAATGGTTATACTGTTCCGCAAGGAATGGAGTGGTTAATTGATGTGTATCGAAACGTCGATGATACAATCAACTATAAGTTAATTGACAAAAAACTAGATGCCATCAATGCATTAAGTGATGTCCAAATTGTTGCGATGCATTGGGGAGATGAGTATCATAATGAACCTAATGAAGAACAACGTACTTTAGCACAGTATCTTCATTCAAAAGGGGTTGAAGTGATCATTGGTACCCATCCTCATGTGATTCAGCCTGTTGAATTCATTGAATCTTCAGACCAAACAACTTTAGTTTATTATTCACTTGGAAATTTTATCTCTGCTCAAGATTCTAATGTCACAATGGTTGGCGGTATGGCAAATTTCAGATTAAACTATGATTTCAACAAACAAAAAGCGTCCTTCAGTGAGATTCAAATAATTCCTACTATCACTTGGATTTCTCCAGATTTACGCCAATATCGAACAACAACTATTCATGAATACAACGATGATTTAGCTGCCAATCATTTTGTGAGTGCCCAAGGCATGGACATTTCAAAAGCTTGGGTGCAACAATACGTTTCATCCATTATTCAAGGGGATGAGCGAATTCAAGTTGTTCTTGAATAGCAGTTGCCTAAACATCATTCATTTTAAAGAGAGGCTAAAATATGAATTTTTTACAAGAAAGAATTGAAAAAGACGGGCGTGTCTTAAGCGAAAGAGTTTTAAAAGTCGATCATTTTTTGAATCATATCGTCGATCCTGCCTTAATGGATCAAATCGGTAAAGCTTTTTCAAATTACTTTAAAGACGAAAAGCCAACTAAAGTTTTAACCATTGAATCTGGAGGGATTGCTCCAGCATTCATGACTGCACTCTATTTAAATGTTCCTCTCGTTTATGCAAAAAAAGCATTACCTTCTACGATGGATCATCCAATCAGTACTGAAGTTTATTCATTTACCAAACAAAAAACGTACACCATTTGTATGGAACAAGAGGCCATTGCCCCTGGTGATCGCGTATTATTTATCGACGACTTTTTAGCCGATGGCCAAGCATTTAAAGGGGTTGAAGATTTAATTACCCAAAGCAATGCCATTTTATGTGGCTGTGGCTTCTGTATTGAAAAATCGTTCCAAAAAGGACGTTCTTATTTATTAGAAAAAGGATATCCATTCTATTCTCTTGCCCCTATTCAAAAAATGGTGGATGGCAAGATTTATTGGTTAGAAGATTAATCCAACAAATAAAAGACGACAAGTTCTTCACATCTTTAATGTGTTCTTGTCGTCTTTTTTATAAGTTGAGTTTTATTGAAAATATTCCGGGAATGTTTCTTCTATCCATTTTCCGATTCCATCGTGGTTATTGTCATCCACAACAATATCAGCAGCAGATTTTACTTCGTCCACCGCATTGCCCATCGCAATTTTAATTTCTGCTTTTTTAAACATCGGCAAATCGTTTTGTGCATCGCCAATCGCGACAATTTGTTCTTTAGCATAACCTAACGACTCAATTGCAGCACCTTTATTGGTATCTTTTGCGGTATATTCAAAATAGAAAGGGGCTGTGAACATACAATCCAAGCGATCTTTAAATGGAGCTTCCATTTCTTGATAATGCTCTTGTAAATAAACATCACTTCCGGCACTCAAAATCTTAGATGGTGAAAAATTGACTGATTGTGTAAGATTGTGACTTTCTTTTAATAAAAAGCCATTACTATGTGCTTCATAATCAATAATATTCATCGTCTTGCCTTTACACGTAATTTCATTTTGATAGACATTATTGACTAACATATAATCGCCATCTTCAATCATAGGATACACGTCAAATTGTTTTAAATGCTCCAAGACTTCTTTGGCAAGTTCTGTAGGAATTGCATGTTCAAAGCGAACCGTTCGAGAGGGTAGAATTTCCGCTCTAGCACCATTGCTTGAAATTAAAATTCCGTTATACTCATCCATCTTCAGCTGCTTTGCGAGCTGAATCAATCCTTTATACGGTCTGCCGGATGCTAAGGCAAGACAAATTCCATGTTCTTCTAAGCGAATGAGCGCTTCTTTTGTTTTTGGTGTTAATTGTCTTTGACTATTCACGAGTGTGCCATCGATATCCATCACAATTAAACGAATGTCTTTTACATTCATATTTGTCACTCCCTCTCTTTAAGTTTTTTTTCGTAAGCTCATTTTGCCACGGCAATCTCAATCAAGAAAAGATAATTTCCAAGAAAGATCGGCAATTTCATCGATCTCGATCAAAACATCATGAAAATCGAAATGAGATGTCTAAAAAAAATGTGCAAAAGCAGAAGTTGATCTTCTGTTTTTTGCACATTGTGTGTTGCATTAATGAGCGATAATTTCAATTCCGTCTTCAGTGACTAAAATTGTATTTTCCCATTGGGCAGAAAGTTTTCCATCATCAGTGTAACTTGTCCAATCATTGTCGGCATCGATAAATAAACTTGCGACACCTTCGTTGATCATTGGTTCGATTGTGAACACCATTCCTGGCGCTAAAACTACACCTGTTCCTTTTCGGCCTACGTGAGGAACCATAGGATCTTCATGGAATGCATTTCCGACACCATGACCACAGAAGTCAACGACAACAGAATAGCCATTCGCGTGCGCAATTTCTTGAATTGCTGCACCAATATCTCCTAAGTGACCCCAAGGTTTAACTGCCGCAATCCCGGCTTCTAAACATTGTTTTGTGACATCTACTAGTTTTTGCGCATTAGGTGCTACGTTTCCTAAGCAATACATACGGCTAGCATCTGCATAGTGGCCATTGACGATCGTTGTGCAATCGACGTTGATGATATCTCCATCTTGGAGCACGTAATCATCTGGAATACCGTGGCAAATTTGATCATTGACTGATGTACAACAGCTTTTTGGGAAACCTTCGTAACCTAAACAAGCTGGGATTCCACCATGTTCAACAGTATAGTCGTGAACGAGCTGATCAATTTCGTCAGTTGTCATTCCGATATGAATTTTTTCGCCAACTAAATCCAATACCGCATTGTTGATTTTAGCGGCTTCACGAATCCAATGAATATCTTCTTCGTTTTTAATCATTTTGTGGGTAGGAATTCGTTTTCCTTCTTTTTTAAGTTGATGAAGATGACGGTCGAATTCTTCGTGGCATTTTTTATACTTCTTGCCACTTCCACACCAACAAGGATCATTTCTTGTTAACATTTTTGAATATCTTCTTTCTTTGTTTGTACATTTTAAGTGCGTACAACTAAAATGCGATCTTTTTGTGAAATATCTTGGAGCACTTGTACATCCGCTTCAGGGAAATATTGTTTAGCTAAAGCAGATAAACGTTCACCTTGATCATATCCCATTTCAAACGCCATGATTCCATTTTCGTTTAAAACTTTATGCGCATTTTTAAAGACACTACGATAGAAATACAAACCATCTTCGCCCCCGAATAATGCGACATTGGGTTCATAGTCCACTACACCATGGTCGAGTTTTTCTTCTTGTGGGATATAAGGTGGATTGCAAACAAGGACATCACAATGCATGTTGCGATCCACAAATGGTTGTAACATATCTCCTTGCACGAAGACGACACGTCCTCCAAGTTTTTCGTTGTTTATATAAGCAACTTCTAATGCCTTTTGCGAAATATCTGAAGCATAGACATCTAGACGTGGTTCTTCTAAAGAGAGAGTAATACCAATTGCACCTGATCCGGTTGCAACGTCAAAAACAACAGGGTGTTCGATTTTTTCGAGCACGTCATCGCAAAGCATTAAGACTTGACCTGTCAATTCTTCTGTTTCAGGACGAGGAATAAGAACATCTTCATTAACGATAAAATCGTAGCCATAGAAGTTTTCATACCCTAATACATATCCGAGTGGTTCGCCTTTTTCCATACGATGAATTGCTTCTAAATAATCTGTTTGAACTTGTTCATTCACAGGTTCATCCATCACCATATATAAATTGATATTTCTATGGGAACACAATTCATTCAACAGTAAAAGAGCTGCTTGGTCGGATTGGTTTGCTTGATACAGTCTTTCTTTGCCTTCCTGTAACAATTGGTGCCATGTGATCATTAGAGAGATTCTCCTGCAAGTTTTGCTTGTTGATCCGCCGTTGATAAAGCGTTCATTAAGTCTTCTAAACGACCATCAATAATACGATCTAATTGGTTTACAGAGTAACCGATGCGGTGATCTGTTACACGGTTTTGTGGATAGTTGTAAGTACGGATTTTTTCAGCACGGTCACCTGTTCCGATTTTAGTTTTACGTTCCGCATCGTTTTTCATATCGATTTCACGTTGGCGTTCTTCTTTAACACGTGCCGCAATCGTTGCTAAAGCTGTTGCACGGTTTTCGTGTTGAGAACGTCCGTCCTGACATTTTACGACGATACCTGTAGGTTTGTGCACGATACGTACAGCAGAGTCAGTTTTGTTGACGTGCTGTCCTCCAGCACCAGAAGCACGCATTGTTTCGATTTCTAAATCGTTCATATCAATATCGAAATCTTCTTCGTCTAATTCTGGGTAAACAAGAACTGTTGCCGTTGAAGTTTGGATACGACCTTGGGATTCTGTTTTAGGAACGCGCTGTACACGGTGGGATCCACTTTCGTATTTAAGTGTTCCATAAGCATGTTGGCCAGTAACTTTAAAGCAGATAATAGAGAATCCACCTGCTTCGGAATCTTCAGCATCGCTGACTTCAATACGCCAACCTTTTGAATCCGCATATTTGGAATACATGCGGAATAAGTCCCCCGCAAAAATATTGGCTTCATCACCACCAGCAGCACCACGGATTTCCACAAATGCGTTATGGGAATCGTTAGGATCTGTTGGAACTAAAAGTAATTCCAGTTTTGAAACGTATTCTTCAATTCTTGGTTCAAGCTCGCTGATTTCTAATTTCGCCATTTCGATAATTTCAGCATCAGATTCTTTGAGCAGTTCTTTAGCATCTGCTAATTCTGCAGTTGCTGTTTTATATTCATTGTATACTTCGATAATTGGAGTCAGTTCATTGGCTTCACGTCCTAGTTTAGACATTTGTCTACGATCGCCAACGACTGAAGGGTCCATCATTTTTTCGTTAATTTCGTCCAGACGCTGTGCCATTGTATCTAGACGGTCTTCCATTTTTGCCATGTCTTGTCCTTTCATCTATTTATGTATTCATCAAGTGAATCTTTACAATTCTGATCGAGTAAAAGTCTACTCAATCATCAAATTATCTTACTATTTTCATAAATAAAAGGGAATCTCCATCAAATCTCTTCCTAATTTATAGTGGTTTTCTTGAATGCAATCTACATTTACTCACGCAAATCTAGAGAATCCCTTTTCTATTTTATACTGATTTTCTTATTACTTAAATGTTCAAAGAGATTCCATTTTATGAGTATCTAAAGTGTTTTTATTCCTTTTTTAAAGTTTCATTCGATTCCTTTGAATGTCCATATATTCATTATTTATAGTTCCTTTAATTTTTTTTACTCTTTTTTATCTTTTCCTTTTCTTGTCTGATTGATACGCTTGATTGAACACAACCTCTCTAACCGCTACAATAGAGAAGATAGAACTCATCATTTTTATCGTATAAACGAGTTCAAAACGAATTTGAACTTCGAAAGGAAATCTTTATATGTTTAAAAAAGTACGTAAAGCTGTCATTCCTGCAGCTGGCTTTGGCACTCGTTTTTTACCTGCCACAAAAGCAATCCCAAAAGAAATGTTACCTATTGTCGATATTCCTACAATTCAATATGTCATTGAAGAAGCAGTTGAAGCGGGGATTGAGGAGATTTGTATCATCACAAACTCTTATAAACAAAGCATCGAAAACCATTTCGACCGTTCTTTCGAGTTAGAAGAAAAACTAAAAACTTCCAATGATCTCGAACATTTAGAAATGATCGAAAAAATCACGGACATGGTTAACGTCGTTTCTGTCCGGCAAAAAACACCTAAAGGTTTAGGACATGCGATTTTATGTGCTAAAAGCTTTGTGGGAAATGAACCTTTTGCGGTTTTACTCGGTGATGATATTGTCGTCAACCCAAATGGCAAAGGTGCCATTCGTCAATTAATCGACATTTATGACCAAACTGGTTGTAGCGTCGTCGGTACACGAAATGTCAAAGATGAAGATATTTCAAAATATGGCATTGTCGCAGATATCAAACCACAAGATAATGGCTACAACTGTGTAAGTGAATTTGTGGAAAAACCGGCATTGGAAGATGCCGCTAGTAACTTAGCTATTTTAGGTCGTTATGTTTTAACACCTGGCATTTTCGAAAAACTTGAAACTCAACCCGCTGGTCGTGGAAACGAAATTCAATTAACTGATGCGATCGATCGTTTAAGTCATGATGAAGATGTTTACTCTTGCCCATTTGAAGGAAATCGTTATGATGTCGGAGATCGTAAAGGATTCTTACAAGCCCAAGTTGAATTCGCATTAAACCGTGACGACACCCGTCAAGCTATGGAAGAGATTATTGAAGCTTTAGGCTATACCAAAACTGGTGCTCCTCAAAACGAAGCCCCAATCGAATTGAAAATCTTCAAATCAAAACAGAAATAATTCGCTAAGTGTAAATTTGATCTTATCCTTGCGATGACTCACTTAAAATTTGATTTCACACAAACTAAGGATGGACGGATATTGTTCATCCTTTACTTATTTTATGTTTTTAAAAAGGAGAATGTTCATGATTACTGATACGCATTGTCATATCACTTGCGACACGCTTTATCCAGATGCCGACCTCATTATTGAAGAAGCACTCCAACAAGGAGTCGATTTAATGATGATCATGTGTACAAATAAAGAAGAATACTTACGCGCACAACAATTAAAAGCTAAATATCCTGAGCATTTAAAAGTTGCTTATGGTTTTTATCCAGGGGATGCTCAAGATATTACTTTCGAAGATTTAGCTGATTTAGAAGCAGAAGCAAAAGCCCACCATCTCGATGTCCTTGGTGAAATTGGTCTCGATTATTATTGGGATACAACATTTAAAGAACAACAAAAAGAATTATTCATTCGTCAAATCGAAATTGCCAATACCACTAATTTACCGATCTCAATTCACATGCGCGATGCAAGTCGGGATTGTTTAGATATTTTGAAGGCTTATGCGAAAACCCCAATTATTTTCCATTGTTTTTCCGGTTCGCTAGAAATTATGAAAGAAGCATTAACTTTAAATTCACTCATTTCTTTTGCTGGTCCGATCACTTATAAAAACAACAAACAAGGTTTGATCAATGTTGCCCATTGTCCGATTGATCGCATTTTGTCCGAAACAGATTCCCCTTATCTTTCCCCTGTTCCTTATCGGGGGAAAACAAATCATCCTGCTTATGTTCATGCAACAGTATCTAAAATTGCTGAAATTCAAGAAGTAGATGAAACAGTTTTACAACAACAAATACGAAATAACTTCTTATCTTTATTTCCTCACTCAAAAAATAGCTAAAAAAAACTGAAGATCTTATTTATTGAGATCTTCAGTTTTTTCATATTTTATTTCTGATCAGTGTAGCTTACTGCTGCGTTTAAAGCAGTAGATAAAGATTCGTTTTCTTCGATTGCTTCGATTGCAGCTGCTGCAAGAGGAGCAACAGAAAGAACTGTCATTTCTTCATATTTTGCTTTGTTTTCTGCTTGATCAATTGTATTTGTAACGATGAATTCTGCAAGGTTAGCAGATTTTAAACGGTCAATTGCAGGTCCGGATAATACACCGTGTGCACAAGCAGCGATAACTTGTTTAGCGCCTTTTTCATAAAGCATGTTAATACCACTTGTTAAAGTACCAGCTGTATCAACCATGTCATCGATGACAACAGCAACTTTACCATCCACTTCACCTAATAAGTTCATTGCAACTGCAACGTTTGGTTTTGGTCTTCTCTTATCGATGATTGCTACTGGAGCACCTAAACGATCTGCAAGTCTTCTTGCACGAACAGTTCCACCATGGTCTGGGGAAACAACAACGATGTCTTCAAGATTTAAGCCATCTTTGTTTTTGAGGTATTCAGCGATTAATGGCAATGTGTTTAAGTCATCCGCTGGGATATCAAAGTAACCTTGGATCTGAGCAGCGTGTAAATCCATTGTGATTACACGGTTTGCACCAGCTCTTTCTAACATTGTTGCGATAAGTTTAGAAGAAATTGGCTGTCTTGGTTTTGCTTTGCGGTCTTGGCGAGCATAACCAAAGTATGGGATTACACAGTTAATGGAACGAGCAGATGCACGCATGCACGCATCGATACCGATTAACAATTCCATCAAGTTATCGTTTACTGGGCGGTTAGTTGATTGAACGAAGAATACGTCTTTTCCACGAACAGATTCGCCTAATTCAACAAGAATTTCACCATCAGCAAAGTGATGAACATCACATTTACCAAGTGGTAAATCTAAAATATCACAAATTTCTTGCGCAAGACCTTTGCTGGCACTAAGCGCAAAAACTACAGTTGAATCTTTTAGTTCTTCTTTTTGTTTCATGTCAGAGTCCTTCCTTAATGAATTCATTTTCTTTGAAAGTGTTCTGTGGCACTGTGCAATTTTTAACGATACAAGAATGAAGTTTGCAGTGATCTTCTACTGTCGCATCTTCGATCCAAGTATTTGGGTAAATTTCACACCAATCTTGAATAATTGTTTTCCCCATCAAATGCGTACCTGGGTAAATTTCAACATCATGACCGATTTGCACATCTTTACCAATGACCGTGCGTTTTGGATCCATAATCTGAACGCCTTGATCCATCCATTTCTGATTGATTTTTTGAATCATCCATTGGGATACTCCATACAGTTCTGTCACTGTATTGATCCCTGCCATTTCATCTGGGTTACATTGAATGGCTTGTACACTTTTTCCTTGCGAAGAAAGAATCTTAACCAGATCGGTCAGATAATATTCATGTTGGGCGTTGTTGGTTGTCAATTTAGACAATGACTCAAACAAATCCCGGTTATTAAAACAATAAACTCCAGCATTAATCTCCCGGATTTGTTTCTGATCTTGAGTGCAGTCTTTACTTTCGACAATCTCTAAAACCTGACCTGCATCATTTCTCACTACTCGACCATAATGCGCACCATCTTCCAATACTGCACTTAATAATACGAGTGAATGATTGTTCTTTTGTGTTTCTTCGTACAACGCTTGTAGTGTACTGGCTTGTAAACAAGGCACATCCCCATTCATGACTAACGTATAGCCTGGTTCATTTTCCAAAACTGTACATTGCATTACAGCATGTCCTGTTCCGAGCTGTTCTTTTTGAATCGCAAATTCTACATCTTTGAATGCATCCATTAAAGATTGAGCTTGGTATCCAGCCACAACCACAATTCGATCTGCACCTGCTTCTTTTAAAGCATCAATCGGATAAGCAAGAATTGGACGATCGATCAAAGTATGCATCACTTTGTTTTTTTCGGATCTCATTCTTGTTCCTTTGCCCGCAGCAAGTACAATGGCATTTTTTTGTGTCATAGAATCACCTTCCGGTCTCATTTTAACACATACAGCGCATTCTTTCTTGAGCGAAAATGTAATGACGGTTACAGAAAAATAGAATCTTCTTTCATATTGAGATTCTAAGTAATCTTTTTGTGAAAACGAAGTGAAATTGGACATTTTAATTTTTGTTTTCTTTACTTCACTTTTGTTCTCGTGAAAAGAAAAAGATCTTCTCTAAAGAAAGAGAAGACCTGAACTCCATTTTGATTTGAATTATTGAATTGCATCCATTTCGTCTTTTAACTCTTGGATTTTTGAATTTTTAGAATCAATTTTTTCTTGGATTGGCGTTTTTTCATCTTTAATGGCTTGCCATTCAGAATTTGCGCTATCCATTTCTGTTTTTGCCGTATTGGCTTTACTTGATGCTTGTTGCAGATTATTTTGTTCCATCGAGATTTTTGATTCTAAATCAGCAACTGTACTATCGTGCGTATCAATTTGGTTTTGCAGACTCGCGACTCTTTGTTGCATTGAAATCACACTTTCCTCATTGCCTTCATTGGCTTCTAGGCGTTCAAGTTGTGATTGCAAAATGATCAATTGCGATTGTAAATCGGAAATCGAAGGTAAGTTATTCAATTGGGATTGATAAGAGGCAATCGCATCACTAGCTGCTTTGACATCAGATTGATAAGCATTATAAACACTTTGTTTATCATTAAATTTGCGTTCCGCTGATTGCGCTCGCGAATCAATTTCAGAAAGTTGTTTGGATAATTCCGAAACTTCCAATTCTAGTGTTTCGACTTGTTCACGCAACTTCGCTTTCTTTTCAGCATTCGCAACATTTTCGACACTAGACTCTGGTTTATCTCCCATAGTCGCAATTGCTAAAAGCTCATCAAATGATTTTCCCGTAACCGAACTGATTAAAGAGTTAACTTTGTCTTTGGCATCTTGACTGAGTTTTTCATATGTTTTTCTAAAATCGAGAATATCCATCTTTTCTTCATCAGAATAAGAATTATATCCAGCAATCCAATCCATCAAGGCATCAAAACCTTCATCCATTCCTTGTTTATCCGCGATAGTTGTATCAATAAAACTTTTGAGCGCATAACCGCCACCAAACAATGCCACAATTCCTAACAAAACTGCTCCAAAAATGAGCGCCCCTTTTGCCCCACTTTTTTTACGGCGCGATTTGCGATCATAGCGATCAGAATAGTCATCCTCATCTTGCAAATATTCCCGTTTTAAAATTGGTTCTTCTTTATCGAGTAAATTGCGAATTTCATCTTGATTCATCCGTACCGTACCACCTGCTTGATTAGATTTCATTGGTGCTCGATGATCAAATACGCGAGTCGAATCAGCTGGATGTGAACGATAAGCTGCCTCTTGTAAGTTTTCATGACGAACCATTTGGCGTGTTGCCCCACCAATATCTTGACGCGGTTGCATTCGCGAACGATCTGGCGTTGGCATCATGCGCATCTGGTCAACTGCTTCATAAGACTGTTGCGGCATATGACGATTCGGTTGAGATTGAACTGGTCTAGACGGACTAACACGATCGTTTTGTACAAACTGCCGCGTTTGTTCGATTGTGTTCTCATTGACTTGTCTTTGTTCATCCTGCCTTGGCTCGTATTCTAGTCCATCACGATCAAGTTCATTTAAATTAATTGTTAAATCTGAAACATTGTGGCTACGCATAAAATCAGGAATATCTAACGACTCATACGTTTTATCTGTTTCTTCCGGTTCATCGATCGGAATATTTCGAGGATGAAAAACAGGTTGTTCTCGTGTTTTTTCAACAATATTGTCGAGTGAAGATTCCTGTTGACTGGAACGGGAATAAGTTTGTTGAAATTGTTCTGAAGTTGCTCGCGCACGCTGTATACGACGTTGACGTTCTTTATTCCGGGCAAACTCATTAATTTTCTGTTTCATTTCCTGATCATCCGATAATGAATCAAGTAATGAATCTAAAACTTCATTTTCTCTATTGCTCATCAGAAACCTCCCTTTGTTTTGGATATTTTAACAGATTCATTCTCTGATATTCGTGTTTATCATTTTAAAACGGGTGATATTGAAAAGTTTAAATTTAATGCCCATTTCACTTTAATCAAAAAATAACGAAAATCGATAAACAAAATCTAATTTATTCATAAAACCTGTTTTCATCCAAATGATTTCTTATTTTTTTAGCGATCTTTTCAAAATAAATCGCTTTACATCGCTTTCTTCATCATTTGACTCAACCAACTTTTCGGGATCCATTCCTCTTTTTGAGCCATCATCCACACACCGACACAATAGTGGTCTTGTAAAATCGATTGGATTTTTTGGGGGTCTATTGGATAAATAAAACAAGCAATATAGAATGAAGGACGCTCTTGTCTTTGATGAACCCGTCGTACATCGCGTAAAACAATTCCGGTAAAAAGCGCATGAAATTCATCTGCATTATAATCGAAATCCATCGCTAGAATTGGATATTTCAAAAGGGGTTTGATCCATGCTCTTTGGTATTCAAGTAAAGCTTGCCCTAGCGCAAGATCATGAAATTTCATAATTCTTTGATAAAACGTTTCGAATTCCTCATTCCACAAATAACTAATCCAAACTCGTTTTCGCGATACTTTATGCGTTACCCATACCGGGTGAAGCTTCTTTTGGCAATCTAAACATAGTGATTTGGATCCTTGAAAAACGTCTTGAATCGTTTGGCATGTGTTGATTGGGGCGCTACACCAGAGACAGTGTTCATGTAATGAATTTGTTCGAGACACTTGGTCAGTTGTTGGGATGGCGTTTGAATATATGCGCTGGTCTTGCCGTAGGGATCGTTGTAACTGCGGCCGGCTCGTCCGAAAATCTGGATCAAACTCGCGCTGGTAAACACGGGATGATCGGCTCGGTAAACGATCACTTGCACCGATGGAACAGTAATTCCTCTTTCGAGTAAAGTTGTGCATATCAACACCTGACTTTTCTTATCATGAAATCTCTCCATGATGATTTCTTTATCTGTACTTTTGGAATGGATCACGTCGGTTTTCATAAAAGGACTTAAAATCCATTTCATCCATTTTGTATCTTGAATTCTAGGAACGAACAATAACACTTGTTTGCGTTGTTTTTTATATCTCATACATTCCATGAATATATAAACCACCATCATCCCTCGTGAACAAATTTTCACTTTCGGAACACTTAACGGCTGTTCATGGGGACGCTTAAATAAATTGACCATTCCCATTTTTCCTTGCGCGATTGCCTGTAAACTTTTTTGATCCGGCGTTGCCGAAAGGAGTAACTTTTGACCAACACAACTTTGATTGGCGATCGCTTCTAGAACATCATTTCCTGCATAAGGAAAAGCATCTAATTCATCCAAGATGAGTAAATCGAAACAAAATGGATAACGATATAACTGATGGGTAGTACATACAATTAGATCCGCATCCGTAATTTGAGTATGACCTTGGCAAACGGCAATCACTTTAAGTTCGGGAAAATTGGCAGACAGACGTTTCGCAATTTCTAAAACAACTTGTCTTCGTGAAATCGCAAAACATACTTTTTTCCCTTGAGCTAAATACCAACAAATACTCTCAAGAGAAATTTCTGTTTTTCCTGCTCCCGTAGCTGCATACGTTAAAACATCTTTTCCCGCTTTTAAATATTCAAGAACTTGATGCGATGCTTCTTTTTGAAAAGACTTTAATTCAAATTCTAAATGCGGCTTTCCTTTCCATACGCGAGAAGAAAGATGTGGTTTTAACGGTAGCGTTCCAACTTCTAATAAACCAAAATCCATGCACTTGCGACAATAGAGATGATTGTTGATCCAAAAGAAAAAATGGGGATCTTGATTTTGGCATCTTAAACACTTCATATCTTTTTATAGTCAGAAATTCGCAAATTGAATCATAAATATTGAATGAAGAAAAAACACACTCCATTTGATCGAAGTGTGTTTCCTTTTAGAACTTATAAAATTCAAATTGTCCTAAAATAAAAAATTCCGCCCATAAGGCGGAAATTTTTTTATCCTTAGTCTTTGTTGTTGCGTCCGTATTTTCTGTTGAACTTTTCAATACGTCCTTGAGCGGCTGCGAAACGCTGACGGCCAGTGTAGAATGGGTGGCAGTTGCTGCAAGTATCTACTGTAAGAGTATCACCTTTTACTGTAGAACCAGATTCGAATTTATTACCGCAGGAAGCACAAACAACAGTTACGGTATGGTAGTTAGGATGGATTCCTTGTTTCATGTGCCATAACCTCCTTCCGCCTTAAATCATTTGCTGATTTAAAGTAAGTGCGTAAAGATTATAACAACCTCGTCTTAACAAATGCAACCAAAATAGCGTTATATTTCGTAAATTTCCTTTCCTGTTTGTCACCAATCGGCTTAAAATAAAGACATGAACACCATGCAAAAAACTTTTGGCCATCTGCAAACGATTAACCAGCATAAAATCAAAGTCACATCTTTATGTTTTCGTTGCGGATTATACAAACAAGGCCTTCTTCATGACTTATCTAAATATAGCCCAATCGAGCTAAAAACAGGATTTCGTTATTACCAAGGCTATCGCTCACCAATCGATGCCCAAAAAGAAGCAGAAGGATATTCTCTATCCTGGCTTCATCATAAAGGCCGCAATCCCCATCATTGGGAATACTGGCTCGACAACAGCAAAGATGGCATCAAACCGGTGCCGATGAAATTCCAATATGTCGTCGAAATGTTTTGTGACCGGGTGGCGGCAAGTCAAATTTATTTAAAAGAAAAGTATCGAGATGATTCTCCTTTGAAATATTATCGAGATAATCAAAGCCATGTCTGCATTCATCCGCAAACTGAACGCCAAATTTTATATCTGCTCGGTTACTTAAAACAATTCGGTCTAGACAAAACGATCCTACAAATTCAAAAACTATTAGAGATGGATCGCCAAGGTCTTCCTTTACCGATTTAAAACAAAAAAGTTTCCTTGTCCTTTGAAATCACATTTTGATTTCTTAGCCATTCAAGGAAACTTATTTTTTTATTCTGTTTCTGTTAAATCTAATAATTCTAAAATACGAGTCAAATCTTGTACGGTTTCATAGTGAATCGTAATCGAATTGGGTTTAATCTTCACCGGCGTTTGGAAAAATTCTTCTAATTGCCGATGGGCATCTTGAATAAAGATGTTGTTGTCGAATTCTTCTTGTTCCGCTTTTTTTACATCATTTTTTAATTCTTTTGATTGTGAATCGAGCGCCTCTTTGACTTTTTGTTCCATCTTTCGCACCGACCAGCTTTCTCGATAAGCTTTATCGGCTAATTTGATCATGGATGGTTTGTCTTTTAATGACAACAAAGCGCGAACATGACCCATCGATAATTTTTTATCGATGACCATTTGACTCACTTCTTCTGGCAAACGTAAAAGTCTTAATAAGTTTGCGATATGTTCTCTACTTTTGCCGACTCTTGTTGCGAGTTGTTCTTGAGTATAATGCAGTTTTTTGATCAATTGATCATATGCTTTTGCTTCTTCAATGACGTTTAAATCTTCACGTTGAATATTTTCAAGTAAAGAAATTTCCATCATTTCTTGATCATTGAAATCGACAATAATTGCTGGGATTTCCGCTTTTTGTGCAAGTTTAGAAGCACGAAGGCGGCGTTCTCCGGCAATCAATTCGTAGCCATGAATACTTTTCTTGACTAAGATCGGCGTGAATACGCCATGTTCTCGAATTGAAGCAGCTAACTCTTCGAGAGCTTCTTCATTAAAAATTTTTCGTGGCTGATAAGGGTTCGGGCGAATTTGATCGACCGGAATTTGGAGCTGAGCATAGTTTTGTGATGTATCTTGTCCGTTTTGAATATCATCCAACATTTGGGTTATGTCTCCTCCAAAAATGGAGGATAAGCCTTTACCTAATCTTTTGTTTTCTTCACTCATGCAAACACATCTTCTTTCAGATGAAGCATTTCACGAGATAAGCGGGCATAGGCTTGAGCCCCTTTACATTTCGGATCATATTCAAAAATGGAGACACCACGACTTGGAGCTTCGGACAATTTAACATTCCGTGGAATTGAATTTTGGTACACTAAACGACCAAAGGTCTGGCGAACTTCTTGGGAAACATCGACGGATAGACGAGTTCGATAATCAAACATTGTCATCAAAATTCCTTCGATTAAAAGTTTTGGGTTACTTGTTTTTTGAACCAAGCGAATGGTCAACAACAATTGGGTTACCCCTTCTAATGCATAATACTCACATTGCACAGGAATCAAGACACTATCCGCTGCCGTCAGCGCATTGGTGTTCAGTAATCCTAAAGAAGGTGGACAATCAATCAAAATAAAATCGTATTGATCGCGAATTGGATCAAGCGCATTTTTTAAGAGTTGTTCTTTTCCTGAACTTAAGCGATCCATCATTAAATCAGCACCTGCTAAAGTCATGTTGCTTGGCAAAATATCGACTGGACATTTATCTCCATGTACAATCGCATTTTGAATTGGAAAACCTTCCAACATCACGTTATAGACTGTGGGTTGGCCATTGGATTTTAATGCCCCTAATCCTTGGCTTGCATTCCCTTGGGAATCAAAATCAACAAGCAATACTTTATTGCCTAATCTCGACAAAGCACTGGATAAATTGATTGCTGTTGTCGTTTTACCCACGCCACCTTTTTGATTGGAAATTGCGATGATTTTAGCCATTCGTTTCCTCCAGTGGTTTTTTCTTAATTAAAGAATAAGAACGTGGATATTGTTTTGGAGTTGGCGCTGTCTTCACAAATGTAATGACGGTTCGTTCGCCCTCTTGTCCTAATTCAAATTCTTTAATTTGTTCAACCTTAACTTTTAAAGCATCGATCGCTGGTTTCGCATTTTTTAATTCTTCTTTACCAGCAGATCCTTTTAACGCGATAAATTTTCCTTTGCCTTTGAGTAAAGGAATACAAAGTTCCAATAAAATGGAAAGTCTTGCTACTGCCCGAGCACTAACCACATCAAATTTAGAACGGTTTTGTTTGACGTAATCTTCAGCACGCGCATTTTCAATGTTCACGTTTTTCAACTGTAATTCATCTTTTACGACTTGTAAAAACTTGCAACGTTTTGTCAATGGTTCAATCAAAGTGAATTGCCGTTTAGGCCAAACGATAGAAAGTGGAATCCCTGGAAATCCCGCACCACTGCCGACATCGGCCATCGTTTCAAATTCTGTCCCCATAAAAGGAACAATTGAATCGTAAAAATGTTTTTCCCAAACTTCTTCTTCTTCAACAATTGCCGTCAGATTCATTTTCTGATTCCATTCTTGAAGTAAGCTTAAGTATTGTTCAAATTGATGGATTTGTTTCTCATCGAGAATAATGTTGTTTTGTTGTAGAGCTTCTCGGAATTGTTCTTTATTCATAGTCTTCAGTATACCATTAGTTGCTAATCGATTCATGATGAATCTTACGAACTGCAATTCTCTCTGTTTTCTTTATAGTCTGAATTTTAGAAAACGTTTGCGTCCAATCATTATTTATTCATTCGAAATATTATTGTTTTTAAAAATGGTAAACTATTTGCATGGCAAAACAAAGATTAAAACCAGCGATCCGAAATGGAGCCATCGGATTTGTGATTGGTTTAGCGCTATGCTCCATCGTTTCCCTTTCTGGTTGTTTAGCTTTGAAAGGAGCTCAAGAAAGAAAAGAAATCAGTTCAACAACTCTCAAAACCTCACTTGAGCAGGCTTCTGATCTGATCACCACAAAGTACTACTATTCCGATATTGGTAAATTTGAAAATTCATATGAAATTAATGGTTGGAGTATTCCTTTTACAGGAAAAAACTTCATCCTCTCTTATCAAGGAGAAGCTTTACTTGGTTTTTCTATCAAAGACGTCAAAATCGATGTGAACCACAATCAGATTCATGTCACTTGTCCACCGATCCAAATTTTATCCAATGCGATCCCTGCTGAAAGTGTCGAAGTCTATGATCAATCGTTCAACATCTTCAATCAAGTGACGATTGATGACTATCTTGAATTTGAAACCAATCAAAAAGTGATTGCAGAACAAAAGATGCAAGATAACGGCGTATTTGAACAAGCAAAAGAAGATGCGAAAACCTCAATTCTCTCTGTGCTCAATGTCATCCCAGAAGTTCGCGAAGACTACCACATCACAATCGACTTTGAAGAACAACCGGAAGATACAACGCAACCTACAAGCCAAGCGAGTGAAACAAATTCATCAACAAGTACGCAAGCCGCTTCTTAAACATGACATCAAAAAATCTGAAAGAATAAGAATATCCTTTATTTTAGGGATATTCTTATTCTTTTTATTTTTTCCTAACTATCTTTTCAATATTTAGGATTTTCATATTCTTGATCTCTTCCAATCCTATGACAAAAAAACGTGATCCATTTTGTGTTCTACTTGAACATCTATTGGATCACGTTTGATTTCAATTTTTATTGATTAGCGAAAGATGAATCATTTCGCATTGAATGTTTATTTTTGAAAAATATATATCCCCATTGATTCAAAAACATTCACTGTTTAAATCGTTTTATTCTTCGTCTTCAGAAGACTCTTCATCATCATCTTCTTCATCGATGATTTCATCTTCGTCTTCTTCTGTTACGTAGTCGTCTTCATCTTCGACACTAATTGATT
The DNA here is from genome assembly GCF_000384195.1 of Allobaculum stercoricanis DSM 13633. Lineage (GTDB taxonomy): Bacteria > Bacillota_I > Bacilli_A > Erysipelotrichales > Erysipelotrichaceae > Allobaculum > Allobaculum stercoricanis. The sequence goes on from NZ_KB913034.1 coordinate 1,964,090, forward strand.
CTGTGTCGACAATCGTGTTAGCGGAAGACTGACGTTTGCGCAAATCCCAAGTGTTTCCTGGAAGAGAGGCAAATCGACCGTCAATGGATAAGTCACTATAAAGTTGTGCGATATTGTCATCAGCTTGTGAAGGAGTAAATCCCATTTCACTAGATACTTGATTCCAAATATCGATAAATTTCATAGCTTTTTTCTGGCTGGATAAAATGTCATAAGCCAGATCAATCATTGATTTTTTCATGTGTAAATCTCCTCGTAATACAATCGGTTTACATTGATTCAGGGGCTGATACGCCAATTAAGCTTAATGCATCAGCTAAAACAATCTGTACAGCTTGCAACAAAGCAATTCGTTGAGCGCTGAGTTCTGGATTTTGGGGATCATTTACTTTGCATGCGCCATAGAAGCTATGGAACTTCGCAGCGAGGTTTTGAATATAATGAGAAATTCGATGAACTTGACGTGTTCTTGCTGTCTGTTCAATTACAGATGGATATTCTTGTAATGTTTTGAGCAGATCAATTTCTTTTTCGTGAGTTAAGTCTTTGAAATCTGTTGGTGTGCTATATCCTTCTGTCTGTTTTAAGATCGAACAAATACGCGCATGGGCATATTGAGCATAATAAACTGGGTTTTCATTTGTTTTGGATACAGCTAAGTCTAAATCGAAATCAAGATGTGTATCTAATGCACGTGCAGAGAAGAAATATCTTGCTGCATCAACACCAACTAAATCCATCAAGTCATTAATTGTTGTCGCGTTACCTAAACGTTTCGACATTTTAACTTCTTCACCATTGCTAACTAAACGAACCATCTGAATGATATCGACATTTAATTTGTCTGGATCATGGTGTAAAGCAGACATTGATGCTTTTAAACGTGGAATATATCCATGGTGGTCAGCACCGAAGAAGTTCACTAACATATCAAATCCACGGCGATATTTATCGTCATGATAAGCGATATCTGGAACTAAGTAGGTCAAAGAACCATCTTGTTTACGTAATACGCGGTCTTTATCATCATTGAAGTCTGTTGTTCTAAACCATAATGCGCCATCTTTTTCGTAAGTATAGCCATTATCACCAAGTTGTTTTAAGGCTTCATCTACTTTTTTCGCATCTCTTAATGCTTGTTCAGAAGTCCAAACATCGAAGTGAACACGGAAACGGTCTAAGTCTTCTTTGATTTTGTCTAATTCAAAGGCAATTCCTTCTTTTCTGAAGAAATCTAAGTTTTCTTTTGTTGGTTCTAATAATTGATTTGGATATTCTTTTGCGAGCTGTTCTGCTTTTTCTTTTACGTCAGCACCTAAATATCCATCTTCACCAATTTCAGCTTCCTGGCCGTGTGCTTGCGCATAACGTGCCCATAAAGAAAGAGCAAGGTTGCCAATTTGGTTACCTGCATCGTTAACATAGTATTCACGAGTTACATCATAACCCGCTTTTTTCATGATTCTCGCACAAGAATCACCCCATGCTGCCCCACGTGCGTGTCCTAAGTGTAAAGATCCAGTTGGGTTTGCGGATACGTATTCAAGATTCACTTTGATGTGATTATCAGCAAGTTGGCCATAGTTTTCTTTAAGTTCAAGAATTGTTGGAATAACTCTTGCATATTCATCTTTTTTCATCACGAAATTCAAGAAACCAGGACCGGCGATTTCAACGTGTTCGATGGAATCACTTTGCAGGTTGTTCATGATGTTTTGGGCAATTTCAACTGGTTTTGTGCGTAAAGTTTTTGTTAACTTCATCGCCATATTCGTTGAATAATCCCCTTGTTCTTTACGTTTTGGAATTTCGATAATAATTTCGTTTGGTTCTAAGTCTAAGTCGTAAGCTTGTTTTACTGCTAATGCAAGAGCTTGACGGAGAGTTTGATCCATTGCTCCCATGGTGTTCATCCTTTCTCTATTGGTTATTTATGATTTCATACTCAAATCATATGAGCATGTATTTGCATTTGTGAATCTGTGGTTTTTTAAACCTTAACTATTTATGCATGTTCAACGTCATTTGAAAATAAAAATACTCAGTTTCGTCTAATAAATAAGAAAGATGAATCACTTTTATCCATTCTTCGCTCATTTTTGAGACATTTTCTAAGGATCGTTGTTCATTTCCTTTCGTTTGAATCTCGCATTTGATCTGTGAAATTGGCATTTCCATATTGCCAAAAGGCGTTTGAATATTCGCTTTTCCTTCGCCTACGTAAGGCAAAAATAAGCGCGTTTTTACTTCTGATTCATTGTGAATCAATATCCCTTTTTTGAGTACTTTCCACGTGGATTGTTCTTGGGCCGTGCCAAAGGAAACACAAAATGAACCAGAGTCTAATAATTCATACTCTGCTAAACCTTGATACAGAGCTTCGTGTGATTTTAAATCTTCTAAATGAACATGTACTAACATAGCGATTGAAAGTGTATCACATCATTAGATCTTTTCAATCTATCTAGCGATTTCTATGCCGTTTTTTCGTATTTTAAAAATCTCTCTTTTGGAAAATACACCCGCCATTGTTGCGGATTTTTCATATTTAACAACGCTTGGGTCACATCTGAGCATTGAGAAAGAGGAATACAAGTATCGCCATCCAAAATGCGAATTTGATTGTGTAAAGATTCAAAGTAAGGACAATATTCGCCTGCTTCCATTCTCATCACTTGGCAAAGCGCTTGTTGGAATGGATGAGATAATTTCAAATGCGCAATCCATTGCTCTCCTTCTTCTTTATTTTGACAAGATTTCCAATCTGGGAGTCTTCTCGACAAAATAGCTCGGGAAAGATGAGATAAGACTTCATCCTCTAAGTCTTGGGCTTTTTCAATTTGCATCAAAAGCGAAAAATCATCTAAGCGCTCAAACGCTTGTAAATTCAATACATCTTGATGCAAATCCACTATTTTGCATTGGTGAAGATCACTAGGATGTTTATCGCAATAGTCTTGGAATGCATGAAGGAACGTTAAAATCATACTTTCATATCCGGCAGCATCGGGATGTAAGTACACTTGCCAATACATTTGATAACGGGCCATGATGTAATCTTCAACGGCATGTGTTCCTGAACGTTTGACACAAAGATGACCCTCTTTGACGCGAAGCACGCGCAAAATTCTCTCTAAATCAAAATTGCCGTAAGTTGTGCCGGTCATATACGCATCGCGCAATAAGTAATCCATGCGATCACAATCGAGTTGTGAACTAATCATTTCTTCTAACAAAGGACAATTTGATTGGTGATTTAAAATATCCACCACGCTTTGCGCAAGACTTGGATCTTCCTTGTTTAAAATTTGATGCACTTCACTATGGGGATCGAGGATAATCGCTTTGGTTAAGGTTTCATGATGAATGTGACTAAAGCGCTCAAAACAATGGGAAAAAGGACCATGTCCTAAATCGTGTAACAATGCTGCACAAAGTCCTGCCGTTTTTTGTTGATGATTTAAAAATTGGGAAATTTCATCCACTTCACTCATCATTCGTCTAGCCAGTTCATAAACGCCTAAACTATGGGCAAATCGCGTATGCTCGGCACAATGGTAAACCATACTGACGCCCCCTAATTGATGAATGCGGCGTAAACGTTGAAACTCTTTACTGTCGATTAAATCCCAGATCACTTGTTGGTCGATATGAATATAGCCATGAATGGGATCTCGTAATACTTTAGTCTCCGCTAGTTTCATCAGCGATTTCCTTTTTCGTTTGCCGAATCACTTCAAACATCAAGGCAGCTTTTTCCTTATTTGCTTGTTTTGGCGTATCTTTGACGACGATTTCTAAGATTCGATTTCCAAATTCAAGGACAATCACATCATCGATATCCACTTCACTCGATGGTTTAGCAACGCGACCATTCAGAGTAATTCTTTTTTCCAATGCTAATTGTTTTGCTGCCTCACGGCGTTTTAAAATGCGGGCAGTTTTTAAGTATTTATCTAGACGCATCGCTTAATCCTTTCTAAATAATGGGTCATTTAAAACTTCAATCACTTTATTGAATAGTTCCCAATAATGTTTCTTTTTCTCAAAATTGATAACAATCGCCCCATTTTTGAGGGTCATATTGACTTGGCGGCTGACAGCTGACATCGCTTCAAACAGTTTTAAACCATCCGCTTTGCGCGACCAATCCACAGTCATGCGAATTTCAATGCGATTGTCTTTTTCTTCTACTGATTCAACACTGTCTTGACTCGCAAATAAATCAATTCTTCTGCTGTTGAATAATTGTTGAACTTCTTTAGGAATTCGTCCAAAGATATCCGCGGTTCTCTTTTCATATTGGCGCAATTGTTCTTCGCTATGAATATCACGAATGGCTTGATATAAAGCCAGTTTATCCCCATCGCTCGATGTAAATGGTACTGGGACATAACCTTCCATTTGAATATTGGTCTGTTTAATTTCCGGAACTTCTTTTTCTTTTGCCTCTTCGCGAATATTGACTTCCATATTGGCCATTTGGGCTAGTTTTTTCTTTCGTGCGACGGCTTGAGAAAGTAAATCTAAGTACATGTCTAATCCGACAGAATCGATAAATCCAGCTTGTTTTGGACCTAACATATCCCCAGCACCACGAATGGTTAAATCGCGCATCGCAATTTTATAGCCCGATCCAAGCTGGGTGAATTCTTTAATCGATTTTAAACGCTTGCTCGCTTGTTCATTCAATTGTTTTTGTGGCGTAACCATCAAGTAACAATAAGCCAGTTTTTCTCGTCGACCAACACGACCCCGAATTTGGTAGAGCTGCGATAAGCCAAAGCGATCGGCATTTTCGATAATAATCGTATTCGCATTGGCAATATCTAATCCCGTTTCAATGATCGTCGTACAAACGAGAATTTGGAATTTTCCTTGCGCAAAATCAATGAGGATATTTTCGATTTCTTCCCGCGACATTTTGCCATGGGCGACGCCGATTTGCGCATCAGGGAAATCTTTAGCCAGGTCATTTGCCACTCTAAAAATATCTTGAACCCGGTTATGCAAGTAGAACACTTGGCCATCACGTGCTAATTCACGAGAAATAATTTCTTTAATGACTGGGCCTTTTTGTTCCATGATGTAGGTTTGCACCGGATGACGATGGGCAGGCGCCGTTTTTAATTGGGAAATCGAGCGGACCCCGATTAAAGACATTTGCAATGTTCTTGGAATTGGCGTTGCCGAAAGAGAAAGAACATCAATCGTGTTTTTCATCTCTTTAATTTTTTCTTTGTGACTGACTCCAAAGCGTTGTTCTTCGTCGATAATCAATAAACCTAAATCTTTATATTGTATCGATTTTGAGAACAGACGATGCGTTCCGACCACAATATCGATTTGGCCTTCTTTTAATCGCTTAATGATCTCGCGCATTTCTTTATCACTGACAAAACGATTGACTAAGGCAATTTGCGCCCCCGTTTGTTCAAAACGGCGCTGTAACGTTCTAAAGTGTTGCAAAGATAAAATAGTCGTTGGGCAAAGGAAAGCCACTTGTTTTCCGGCACAAATTGCTTTAAATGCGCAACGCATCGCTACTTCGGTTTTACCATACCCAACATCCCCGATTAACAAGTGATCCATCGGTTTTGCTAATTCCATTTCTGCTTTAATTTCCGCCGTTGCTGAAATTTGGTCTGGCGTCGATTCGAATTCAAACGCTTCGTCAAATTCCCGCTCTAAAACATCATCTTTAGGAAAGGCAAAGCCGATATCTTCAGTACGTGTCGCATACAGTTCCACAAGTCTTCCGGCAATTTCTTCGACTTTCGTGTTGACTTTCTTTTTCGTCTTTTCCCATTCGCCACTTCCTAGTTTGGACAGTTTCGTCCCCGCCCCTTCTTTGGATACGTATTTGCGAATGAGCTGGAATTGGGATAAAGGCACAAATAAATCATCTCCACCCCGATAGGCAACGTGAAGATAGTCTTTTTTCACACCTTTGATTTCTTTTGTTTCAACGCCTAAATACTGACCAATTCCATATTGGGCATGAACGATATAATCCCCAACTTCTAATTCGAGAATGTCATTTAACGCCGTGGATTGGGAGAACGTCTTTTGATATGGCACTTTTCGGTTTTGATGTCTAAAGATTTCTTGTCTTGTATACACCGTCATGCCATCGACGCTAAATCCCTGATAGAAAATCGGATCAGTTGTATTTAAATGCAAAATATCGCAATTGTCTTTTAAAATTGCTAAATCTTCTTTTTCTAAGGCAAAATATACGTTTTCTTTTTTCGCTTCTTCAACAACCCATTCTCGATAATTAATCCCTGGTGCATCCACCATACGAATGCCACTTTCAATTGGATGATCAAAAGGTAAAAATACCGAGATTTTAAATGGATTCCGTTTTTTATCGATCGTATAAAGATCATGAAACATCGTATAACGCGCTAAAGCTTGGAAGTCTTGAACTTCTTCTTGCATATACGTCGCATTATCTAAAACAACTTTTTTGGCATTTTCTTCCACATCTTCTGCGGGGGAATAAATAACCTTTGCCCCTTCGACATAATCATGAATATTCGATGTTTCAACAAATGTGTAATAACGATACAGTTTTGATTGCGTATCAAATGCTTCAATGGCTCTTAAATCTGATTCAATCGCATCTTGTAAAAATTCCGCTCCATCCGGATTTGTCTTTTTGAGTTGTTTTTCTAATTGTTCTGGCACAATTGTTTGAAGTTGTTCGATTTGTTGATCACTAAATAAAACTTCCGTGGCCGGAATTAAAACGACTTCATCAATTGAACGAATCGTACGTTGGGTGTCGGGATTAAAAAAACGGATCGATTCGATTTCTGTATCAAAAAATTCGATACGAATTGGATCGGGATAGTTAATGGAGAATACATCCAAAATGCCCCCACGTGATGCATAGGAGCAAGGCATTTCCGCATAATTCACTTTGGCATAGCCAATGCGGTTCAGTTTTTCTGACAATTCTTTACGCGAAACATCCCTGCCGACTTTCAGTTGAATGCAACTTTGATCGAAGAAATCCACATCCGGTAAAAAGCGCATATAGGCGGCAACATTCGTCACAATGATCTTCGAAAAGTCTTGGCGCATTTGATATAAAGCAGAAAGCTGATTGATTTTTTCTTCTGGACTCGCTGCAATTGCCGAAATACGCAAAGATTCATCCATCGTAAAACACAGCACTTCTTGTTGCAGTAAAGCTAGGCGGGTGTAGAGCTGTTGCGCTTCGTATTTATTTTTCTTGACGACAATTCGTGTTTGATGGTCTTGTTGGAATGCCGCTGCAAGTAATAACGCTTCTTCCATCATCGACAAATTTCCTAATTGTCCATCCTCTTTGAGCAATTCTAAAGTCGCCGGATTATGCTCTAAAGATTTCAATATGAGATTCTCTGACATATATGAACCTCCTTTCTTTATCCTTTAAGATTCAAGCTTGAATCTATTCATTTGTGTTTTTATTCCCTTCAACACGGTAAATTTCATCTTTGCCGTTGTTAGGGTAAAGATCTTTTGTATTTTCTTTTTCTTCTTTTTTCACTTTTGGTTTTTTCGGTTTAACGTTATAACGGTTCATCGCTTTAGGAAAACCTTGTTTAATTGCTAAAATTGCAGCATTAGCAGCTTGTTCAACCGAATGATTTAAATCCTCTAATTCATCGGGACGGAAACGCGTTAAAACGTAATCGATAATATTAATTTGTGGATTTCTGCCAATTCCTACGCGAATCCGATCGAATTCTTCGCCCATCGCACAAGCAATTACGCTTTTTACCCCATTATGACCACCAGCAGATCCTTTTGTTTTTAAACGAATCGATCCTACTGGTGTATCTAAATCGTCATAGATGACTAAAATGTCTTCACGGCTGATCTTAAAAAAGTCCATGCATGCACGAACGGAAAAACCAGAATTATTCATATATGTTTCTGGTTTTAATAAAATGACATCTTCATTGCCAATTTTTGTTTTGACATAAGATCCTTCAAATTTCTTTTTATTGATGGATACATTTAATTTTTCACTAATGGCATCCATAACCATAAATCCCGCATTATGGCGAGTTCCTTCATATTTCACACCTGGGTTTCCCAGTCCTACAATCAGTTTCATAATTGTCCTTCCTTATTTTTTTGTTTTCGACAAACCGCAAAAGACTTCAATTATCTTGAAGTCTAGTAAACGATTTTATTTTTAGATAGTGGATTTGTTGAAACAACAAATCGAATTGTTTTTGCTCATACAACTCTCATAAGAATACAAGATTTTTTTCTTTTCTAAAGCCTAAATCTTATCCCTATGATATGAAATTTCAAAAATCCTAAAAAAAAGGGCGATTAGCCCTTTTTTTATTCTTGAGTTGTTGGTGTATACAGGATATGGAGCTGTCTTGCAGCACCTTCTCCTTCAGAACGAGTAGAAATGCCTTTCATTTCGCTTAAAGCAGCGTGAATCGCTTTTCTTTCGTCAGCTGGCATTGGTTCAAGAACAGCATCAACTTTGGTGCGTCGAACGTCTTTAGCCACACGTACAGCCATGCGTACGATTTTTTCATAACGATCTTCTTTATATCCGTTCACATCGATCAATAAGCGAACATGTTTTTTGAATACACTACTTGCTGCAGTGCGCACTAAACGGTTGAAGTCTTGAAGTGTACGTCCTTGACGACCGATCAAAACTGCATTGGCATTTGTATCGACTTTAACACGATAGAAATACTCGTTATTATCTAGTTCCATTGCAACTTCAACTTTGCCATCCATTTGGGCATTGTCAAAATAAGTCTGCACGTAGTCGTGGATAAATGCTTTTACATCAACTGGAGCCCAGGCTTCAATCGTCACAGTACGGCCGATGCCTAAAAAGCCAGCTTTTTCTTCGACAATGTTATAGGTGAGCTGTTCAACGTCAACACCTTTTGCAGATGTTGCAGATGCGATAGCTTCTTCTAGAGTTTTTCCAGAAAAACGATCAAATTCCATAAGATCTCCTGTTATGAATTTTACTGCTTTAAAATTCATTTCAACCGTTTCTATACGGTTTATTACTTTTTACGATGTTTTAAAATACCTTCAGAACGTTTCTGTTTTTCTTCTTCTTCACGTTTTGCTTTCTGTTTTTCAGATAAGAAGTGAGATAAGACGCTTGTGAAGGCACGAATAATAGATGAAACTAACCAATAGAAAGACATCGCCATTGGCCAAGATAAGTACATGATTGCGATTAATCCAGTCGTCATGTACATTGTCATGTTCATGGTGCTTGTCATTGAGTTAGTTGTTTCTTGTTTTTTATAAGCTTGTTTATTTTTACGAGCTGAGTATTTGTTTAACCACTTTGGAATCTGTAATTGAATTAAGGACATCAAAATCATTAAGACATATACAGCGATTGGCGCAATTTGCATTGCTTTGAATCCATCCAATGGTGTACGCGCTAAAGACATACCCATGAATGTTCCATATACAGTTGTTGCAGCACGCATTGTTGCATAGAACATACCCATCATGATTGGTAACTGAATAAACATCACTAAGATGCTACCAAATGGGTGAATGTCGTTATCTGTATAAAGTTTTTGTGTTTCCTGAGCCATGAGCATTTTAGAACGCTCATCGTTTTTCCCTTTATATTTTTCCTGAATGCGAGTCATCTCAGGTTGAAGTTCCTGCATTCTTTGTTGGGAAATCTGGGATTTAAATGTTAATAAGAAAATCAACAGCTGAATCAGTAAAGTCGCAAGAATAATTCCCCATCCAGCATCTGTGAAGGATGCAAAGAAGTTAATTAATTGCGCAATTGGCCAAATGATTAATCCATCGAACCAACCTTTTTGCCAACTTTCACCCCAACTTGTTGGTTGGATAGTGATTGTCTCTTCTTTTGAATTTTCTAATTCTTCTTTGAGCTGCTGATCTGAAATTTCAGAAATGTTGACTTGATCTTTGTTAAGAGTTACCTCTTCTAAAGCGATAACCTGATCGACTTTTGTCTTACCATCTTGTCCACGTGGATTCGAACAAGCAGCAAGACCTACTGCAACAAGCAGACACAGAAGAAGGACGCGAAATTTTTCAAACAGATTATTTTTCATGTGCTCTTCCTCCATTTTTTTGCACAGCCCGGTCGTGCAACCGGGATAACAATTCACTCCGTTGTTCGTAATCCATCTTTTTAAATGCCGGACGGACAATCACAATAGAGTCAAAAGTCTCATCAAAAGTATACACGGAATCAATTAGAGCACGAACTTGTCTTTTCGTTCTGTTGCGAATGACCGCATTTCCTATTTTTTTTCCTACACTAATTCCGACCCGTGCTTTGTCTTCAGCTCGTTTTGCGGTATAGAGAACAAACGCTGCATTGGCTTGCGAGTGTTTCTTGGAAATGATGGAGGAAAACTCCGTGTTTTTAAGAATTCTCTGATTCTTTTTCATAAGGCAAGACAGAGAAAAAAATCACCTTTGCAGGTGATTTCTAAGCGGATAAAACCTTTCTGCCTCTAGCTCTTCTTCTTGCAAGTACTTTACGTCCGCCTTTAGTTGCCATACGAGCGCGGAAACCATGAGTTCTTTGGTGTTTAACTTTACTTGGTTGATATGTACGTTTCATTGTTTCTCAATCCTTTCTCTATATAAGTATATAAAATACTTCTTTTCTTCCTAGTTGCGAAAGTCACTATACCATTTCAAAAACAAGACTGTCAACGATTAAAACGGTTGGAATTGCGATCAAAAAGTGTAAAAAAACGCTTATTTATCCATTATTTAGAAATAAATGGTGGAAACTGACAATTGTAGCTCATGAATGTGATTCAATTTAGCTCATTCTTGCTTATAAAATGCTCTTTTTTCAAGTCTATATATTCCATTTTCTTCTCTTATTATTCCATTGTATTTCCATCAAATCTACATAAAAAAGCAGATCAAAGCGCATTTTCAAATATCACGAGCATTCGCAAATTCTCGCTTTGATCATCCCTGATCTTTTAGATGGAGACTGATTCACTCTTTTTGTATTTTTCTTTCCTTATATTGTTGTAGATTTTCTTTTCGCTTTTCTCCCTTTCGTTTTTTACATCTTGTTTAATGCGTTCCTTTTCTCTTTTTATATTCAAATGCTATTCATTTTGAGTTTTCCCCATTGTTTACACAGACCCTTGCATTTATCCCCAAATAATCCCCAATGAATGGAGAATTCAAAAAACGAACAATTTTAAACAAGAATTTTCCCCAGCTAAATTGGGGAAAACTCAGTGATTTATTCACATTATCCACATACTTTCCCCATTAATTGCAATGTTTTTGTTTCGTTTTTTCTCCCCAATGGGGAAAAGTGGAAAACTCTTAAAAAATGTGTATCTATCGCTAATTCTAATAAATATTAATGGGGAAAACGCGATTTATAGTATGGGGACTTCACAAAAATTGCAGAGTTTTCCCCATTGGGGTAAAGTTTGTATTTTCACTTTTCCCCATTGGTTTTCCTCCATATTCCACACTATTTTTCAAAACAAAAATCTTGTATATTGGAAACTACACGAAAGGATTGCGATTTATGGACTCATCTTTGAAATCAAATTGGATACAAACATTAGATCTCATTAACAAAAGCGGACATTTTGATAGTGGGACAATGACATGGATAAAAAAGACATCTCTTTTCAAAATTGAAAACCAGGTTGCTTATATCTCTTGTCAAAACATTGTTGCCATTAATCTAATTCGTGAAAATCTACAATTATTTGAAGCCACACTTTCCGAAATGGTCGGATCGAATGTGAGTATTGAATTAATTACCGAAAAAGAAATGGCTCAAATGATGCCTGATGAATCGCTGAAACAAAAAGCGATTCAATTAATTTCCCGTGGCTTTGATCCGGGATTAACTTTTGACTCTTTTGTTCGCGGACCAAGTAACCAAGAAGCTTTAGCAGCTTGTCAAATGGCTTGTCTTCCGAAAAACAAAGGCATGTTTAATCCGCTCATGTTATACGGAAATTCTGGCTTAGGTAAAACACATATCCTCAATGCCTTAGGGAATGCATTAGCCCAAACACAACCCAACGCAAAAGTGATTTACATTTATGCTGGGGATTTAGTGAGCTTATTGCTCGATGCTATGCGCACGAAATCTAAAGAAGGAAATGCGGTAGAAAAGATTAAAGAAACCCTTTTGGATTGCGACTATTTTTTAGTCGATGACATTCAAAACTTACGTTCAGATAGCTGCCAAGAAGTCTTCTTCACGCTCTATAACGAACTGATTCGTCAAAAAAAGCAGATTATCTTAACTTCCGATACCCATCCTTCGGAGATTTCAAGCTTAACGAAGCGATTAATCAGCCGTTTTTCTTCAGGATTAATCGTCAATATCTCTAAACCAGGCGCAGAACATGCGAAACGAATTTTAATGAAGAAAATCGAAGGACATGAAGATGTTATCGACATTGATGATGATGTATTAGATTTTCTCGCTCGTGGCTATAGCGATGATGTTCGTGCCTTAGAAGGAGCATTAAATCGTCTGATTTTCAATGCAACATTATTTAATCCACCTACAATCTCCATGTCCTTTGCCCTTGGTGTTTTAAAAGATGAACCGATTATTAGTGAACCGGAACAACTCAACGCAAAATCGATTAAAAAAGCAGTAATTCGCTATTATGGTTTATCCTATGCCGATTTAGAAGGTAAAAGTAGACAGAAGAAAATCTCACAAGCACGGCAAATCTGTATTTATCTGATGCGAGATATGTTACAACTTCCTTATGCAGAGATCGGATCTCAATTGGGAAATCGTGATCATACCACCATTTCTTCAAGTTTTTCCCGCGCCAAGAAGATGATTCAAAAAGAATCGACTTGGAAAGACGCTGTTGACGAGATAAAACGGAAGATCACATAAATACCACATTAAATCCACACTCATTTTTAGGGTGTTTTTGCTTTAGGTATCGCTTGTTTTCAAGCTATATCCCCAGTTTCCCCACCCTTATTGTTATAATCTTTAACTTTTATATAGAAGGGAGAGTTAAATTTTATGGAAATTTCAGTAAAACGTACCGTTTTTTTAGAAGCAATTAACCTAGTGGGTCATGCTATTAACCCATTGAATCCAAAAACAATTTTGACGGGAGCTAAAGTTCAAGCCAATGAAAATGGACTAACTTTTTTAGCAACCGATGATTCACTTGCGATTCAAACCCAAATTATTCCTGATGAGAACAATCGACTTGAAGTTACTGAAAAAGGATCGATTGTCATCAATACACATATTCTTTCTGAATTATTACGTCGCATGAATAGCGAACAAATTCAGATTGTTACAACAGATGAAGATTTATTACGTGTCAGTGGAAGTGATGGAAATTACGATTTAATTTGCCAATCTGCTTATAAATACCCAGCAGTTGCATTAGATCGCCCAGAAAACCACTTTGTGCTTCCAGCTAAATTTTTTAAAGCAATTGAACGTCACGTTGTATACGCTGCAGCGGATAAAAATACAAGACAAGTTTTATTAGGCGTTAATATTGAAATTGATGGTGAAAAATTTATAGCAACGGCAACCGATGCATTTAGAATGGCTAGCTTTAAAACAGACTATCCAAGTGAACAAACAATTCGCATGACCATTACGCCAAGCTTTGCTAAAGAAATTGCTCGTAGCGTACCAGAAGATCAAGACATTGATGTTTATGCAGATAAACGTCGTATTATGGTGACGTATGATCACACGATGATTCAATCTCCATTAATTGAAGGAACATTCCCAGATGTACATTCCATTATTCCAGTGGATCCTAAAGCTCACTTAAAAATCAAAGCGAGTGATTTAATTGGAATGCTAAATCGTTCTTTGATCTATACTTCTAAAAAATCTACTTTAGGTAGTGTTGTTCCTGTAGAAATGGCTTGTTCCGAAAGCGGAGTGAATATGCGCGTATTATCCAGCCAGATTGGATCATGTCGCGAAGTATTCAATAACGTGGAATATACAGGTGACGAATTTACTTTTGCCTTTAATGCACAATTGATGTTACAAGCATTAAACGCATTAGATTTAGAAGGCGATGTTGAACTGTTCATTTTGAATGAATTACGTCCAATTCGCATCAGCAATCCGAAAAATGATGAATTGACAATGGTTGTTGTGCCAATTCGCCAATATTAATATTTGAAATTGATTGAACTGATCTAGACAGTTAGTGTTTAGATCAGTTTTTTTTTGAGAACATAAGAAGAAAATGAAGAAAAATGAAAAAGATCAAGGAAAAGAAGGGAGAATATATTTTCACTGATTTTTCACAAGTACTTTTTTAGAGTCATTAAGAACGATCTTTTTATTTGCGTATTCCTGTGTGTTTAGATAGAAATTCTCAATGTGTGGTAAATAGGGCCTATTTTTGTTATAATTATGAATGGAAAAGAGGATTTACAGATGAAGTTTTCTTTAAATGGTGAATATATTACTTTGCAGCAGCTTTTAAAAGCCTGCGATCTGATTCAGTCAGGTGGACAAGTAAAAGCTTGGCTGGCTGAAAATGAAGTTCGTGTCAATGGTGAACTCGAAAATCGTCGCGGGAAAAAATTGCGCAGTCATGATGTAGTTGAAGCCGCAGGAACTCGGATCGAGATTGAATGAACGTACAGAAGCTTGTTCTTTCGGAGTATAGAAATTTCGAAAAGGCTTCTTTTTCTTTTAATCCTGATTCGATCTATATTCTATTTGGAAAAAATGCGCAAGGAAAAACAAATCTGATAGAAGCCATCTATTTCCTTTCTCATCTACGCTCATGGAGGACCAATAAAACACCTTCTTTGATGCGTCATGGCCAAGAGTCTTTCACTCTAGAATGTGTGGTTGAAAATTCTGGACGGCTTGAGAGCCTTAAAACAATTTTTTCGCAAGGCAAGAAATATTTATTTCGTAATGGAAAGCCAGTGTCTGCTTTTTCTAATTTTGTAGGAATTTTAAATGCGGTCATTTTCTGTCCAGATGATTTACGTCTTTTTTCTGATCCACCAAAAGAAAGAAGAAAAATGATCGATATTGAATTGGTGAAATTATCTAGATCTTATACGACTGTACTCAGTCAGTTTAACAAGCTTTTAAAAGAGCGCTCAACAATTTTAAAGACTTATCAAGTGGATCAAGTATTACTCAAAACCATTACCGATCAAATGATTGATGCGCAAGTGATATTAATCCAACAAAGAGTTGCATTCGTAAAATTATTAAACGAAAAAATGAATGAGATTTTCCACAATTTTTCCGAAGGAAATGAAACGTTAACCCTTCGCTATAAAACTTGTGTGGATGCCTCAGCCGACGTTCGCCAACAGCTCGTTGATGCTTATGCGAAATCATATGATAAAGATTTAAAAATGAAAACAACAGCAATCGGGATACATAAAGATGATCTTGAATTTTATCTCGATGGCAAACTTGTTACCCAAACCGCAAGCCAAGGGCAAAAACGCTCAATTATGCTTGCGCTAAAAATTGCATTATGCCAAGTCATTAAAGATAAAACAGGACATCATCCTGTTTTACTTTTGGATGACGTTTTCTCGGAATTGGACGAATCACGCAGAGCGGGACTCGTTGCTGCTTTTCCCGATGAAATTCAAATTTTTATTACAACGGCCGAAACCGTAGATCCATCCTGGTTTAATCGGCCTGTCCATTTTTACACAGTAGATCATGGAGTCATGAAGGAGGGATTATACGATGTCTGAGATCGAAAACAAAGATCAAATGCCAACCAATGAAAATCGTACAGTAGAAAATGCCCAAGAGCTTAAAGAGTCTATTTCTGAATTTGACAAATTAGAAAATGAAGCAAGTCATGTCGATCATTCTTATACCGCTGATGATATTCAAGTTTTAGAAGGACTTGAAGCGGTTCGTAAACGTCCAGGGATGTACATCGGATCGACATCACAACGTGGACTTCACCATCTTGTATGGGAAATTGTCGATAACGGGATTGATGAATGCTTAGCTGGATTTGCGAATCAAATTGATGTCACGATTGAAGAAGGAGACGTCATTTGTGTTCATGACAATGGCCGTGGTATGCCAGTTGGGATTCATGAAAAAACACATATCAGTGCTGTAGAAACGATTATGACCGTTCTTCACGCCGGTGGTAAATTCGGTGGTGGAGCATATAAAGTGTCCGGTGGTTTGCATGGTGTTGGTGCCAGTGTAGTTAACGCCCTTTCAAAATGGTTGGAAGTCACTGTTGAGCAAAACGGAAAAATTTACTATATCCGTTTCGAAAACGGTGGAAAAACAGTTGAACCACTTAAAGAAATCGGAACAACGGATAAAACGGGAACAACAGTTCGCTTTAAACCAGATTCAGAAATTTTTGAAGAAACGACTGTTTTTGATTTTGGCATTTTAAATTCCAGAATCCGTCAATTAGCATTCTTAAATAAAAAATTAACACTAACTCTAACAGATCAACGTCCAGAACATCCACAAAGCAAAACATACAGCTATGAAGGTGGAATTGTTGAATATGTTCAATATTTGAATAAAGGACGTGAAGTCATTTCTGAAAAAGTCATTTATGCCGAAGGCGAAATGGATCAAATCTTAGTAGAAGTGGCGATTCAATACAACAAGGATTTCCAAAACCAAATTTATTCTTTCGTCAATAACATCAATACACCAGAAGGTGGTTATCACGTTGATGGATTCCGTTTAGCATTGACTCGTGAGTTGAATAAATACGGACGCGAAAATAACTTGTTGAAAAAAGACGAAACACTGACACAAGAAGACGTCAAAGAAGGTTTAGCAGCGATTATTTCTGTTAAACACCCAGATCCTCAATTTGAAGGTCAGACGAAAACAAAACTCGGAAATAGTGAAGTTCGTAAAATTGTCTCCAATATTTTTGGAAAATACTTAGAACGCTTCTTACTTGAAAATCCAAAAGATGCCAAAGCGATGGTTGAAAAAGGATTGATGGCAGGGCGGGCTCGTCTTGCGGCAGCAAAAGCGCGTGAAGCTGTTCAACGTAAATCTGCTTTAGATGGTATTACTTCTTTACCAGGTAAATTAACTGACTGTTCCAGTAAAGATCCTAGTGAATGTGAAATTTACATTGTCGAAGGGAACTCCGCGGGTGGATCTGCCAAGATGGGTCGTGACTCTCGAACACAAGCGATTTTGCCACTGCGCGGTAAAGTATTGAACGTTGAAAAAGCGCGTGATTCTCGTATTTTCAAAAACGCTGAAATTAACTCAATGATCACCGCATTTGGTTGTGGATTTAGAGAACAAACAGATGTCTCTAAATTGCGTTATCATAAAATTGTCATTATGACCGATGCCGATGTCGATGGAAGTCACATTGCAACATTAATGTTGACGTTCTTATATCGCTTTATGCGTCCAGTCATTGAAAATGGCTATGTCTATATCGCTCAACCTCCTCTTTATAAAATTGAAAAAGGCAAAAAAGTCGCATATGCCTATAAAGAACAAGAAATGGACAAATTGCGTGCCGAATTTAAAGAAGGATATAAAGTACAACGTTACAAAGGTTTAGGGGAAATGGATGCCGAACAATTGTGGGAAACGACAATGGATCCAAAACGTCGTATTTTAAAACGAATCACAATTGATGATGCGATGGAAGCGGATAGTGTCTTCTCCATCCTGATGGGTGAAGATGTTGAACCACGTAAAGAATTCATTCAAAATAACGCAGAATATGCGACTTTAGACCTTTAATTCTTCAGTTTATACACAATTTAAAATAGGAATAAAAAATGAAATTCAGATTTTTATAATCTGAATAAGACAAATAAGATCTGATCAGATTTTAATCAAGATCTGTAAGAAAGGGGAAAATAATGAGCGAATCTGAAATCAAAACTTCCGAAAACGTTGAAGAAGAAGAAAGATTTGATGTTGTTGAAGATATCGAAATTTGTAAAGAAATGCGCGAATCATTCTTGGACTATTCAATGTCCGTTATCGTTCAACGTGCATTACCTGATGTTCGCGATGGTTTAAAACCTGTTCATCGTCGTATTTTGTATGCGATGAGCACATTAAATATTACCCCACAATCTGCGCATAAAAAATCAGCGCGTATTGTCGGTGATGTTATTGGTAAGTATCACCCACATGGGGATACTGCTGTATATGAAGCCATGGTCCGTATGGCACAAGACTTCTCTTATCGTTATCCACTAGTAGATGGTCATGGTAACTTTGGTTCTCTAGATGGAGATGGAGCTGCGGCGCAACGTTATACAGAAGCGCGTATGTCCAAAATCTCGATGGAGATGATTGCGGATTTAAACAAAGATACTGTTAATTTCGCAGAAACTTATGACTCTGATGGCAAAGAACCAGTTGTTTTACCAAGCCGTATTCCAAACTTACTATTGAATGGTGCAGTCGGAATCGCAGTTGGTATGGCGACGAATATTCCACCACACAACTTAAATGAAGTTGTAGATGCGATTAAGGCTGTCATGAATGATGAGAATATTTCAGTTCCAGAATTAATGGAATATTTACCTGGACCTGATTTTCCTACGGGCGGAATTATTCTTGGCCGTAAAGGAATTCGTGAAGCGTATGAAACAGGACGTGGATCGATTACAGTTCGTGCAAAATATCGGATTGAAGATATGCCTAATGGTAAAAAACGTGTTGTTTATTACGAAATTCCATTTGGCGTCAATAAGATGAAGATGTACGAAAAAATGGCGGAAGTCATCCGTGATAAAAAAGTCCAAGGCGTAACCTACTTAAACGATGAATCTAACCGTGAAGGTGTACGCATCGTCATGGAACTGAAAAAAGATGCGCAAGAAGAAGTCATCATCAACCAAATGTTTAGAGAAACACAACTGCAATCCACATTTGGAATTAACATGTTGGCTTTAGAAAATGGTCGTCCAAAACAGTTAAATATCCATGAAATGATCACGGATTACATCAATCACCAAATCGAAGTCATTACCCGTCGTACACGTTTTGATTTACGTAAAGCAGAAGAACGTTTGCATATCGTAGAAGGTTTACGTATTGCGCATGACTTCTTAGATGAATTGATTGCATTAATTCGCTCATCTAGAAAAGACGAAGCGGGATTGGTTGCAGATATGAATGAACGCTTTGGATTAGATGTTATTCAATCCAAAGCGATCTTAGCAATGCAAATCCGCCGTTTATCCGGATTGGAACGTGAAAAGATCGAAAATGAATACAATCAATTATTAGAAAGCATTAAAGACTTTAAAGACATTTTGGCTAACCGTGAACGTGTCTTAAATATCATTCGCGAAAACTTAGATGATATTAAACAACGTTATGGTGATGAACGTCGTACTGAAATTATGGAAGGTAACTTCGATGTAATCGATGAAGATTTAATTCCTCAAGAAGACATCATCATGACATTAACTCACTCTGGTTATTTGAAAACTACACCAACAAGCACATACCATACGCAAAACCGTGGTGGAAAAGGAATTCGTTCCATTTCCTTAAACGATGAAGACTTCATTGATTTCATGGTTGGTTTATCGAACCATGATTACTTGTTGTTCTTTACGAATGAAGGTCGTGTGTATCGTATGAAAGGCTTCCAGTTCCCAATCAGTTCTCGTACTGCCAAAGGAACACCAATCATTAACTTCTTACCATTACAAAATGGTGAAAAAGTTGAAGCCATTCTGCCATATAATCCAGAAGAAGAAGCGAAGTCATTATTATTCGTAACAAGAAATGGTATCGTTAAACGAACATTGATGTCTGAATTTAAAAACATTAACCGCACGGGTAAAGTCGCAATTTCCTTAAATGAAGGAGATACTTTGGCATTCGTTCGTCGCACAACTGGTGATGAAGAAATTCTGATTGCCGGAGACCGAGGAAATGCTGTTCGCTTTAAAGAAAGTGCCGTTCGTTTAATGGGACGTACTGCAACAGGTGTTCGTGGTATTGATCTGATGGGCGGAAAAGTTGTTGGCGTTGCGAGCTCTTCAATGGGCGAAACAGTCATGTCCTTAACTGAAAAAGGATATGGAAAACGTTCTTTAATTTCAGATTACCGTTTAACAGACCGTGGTACACGAGGTGTTAAAACAATTGTAACGTCTGAAGAAACAGGACCAATCGTTGCCTTTAGAGCAGTGAGCGGTGATGAAGATGCATTGATCGTAACTGAAACAGGTCAGATGATTCGTTTCCACTTACAAAATGTGAAGATTCAAGGGCGTACAACACGTGGTGTTCGTGTGATTCGTTTAGCAGAAGGTGATAAAGTTTTACGTTTAGCTTTAACAGATCACGAAGAATCTACAACAAACGATGATTTAATTGAAAATACAGAGATCGATACAGATACAATTGAAGAGATCATTGATGATCAAGAATAAAGATCGATCAAATATCTGAAAATCATATTGAATTAAAAACATTGATGAAATAACAAAGGGACAAGTCAAAATTAGCTTGTCCCTTTGATTTCAATGAGAACAAAAATCTGAACAATCATACGAATGTGAATTTCAGATTTTTGCAAATTTTCAGCATATTTTTGAAGAAAAACAACGATTTTGAATGAATATTCATGAGAAAATTTGCTTGTTTGCCTACAATTTTGATCGGTGATAAATTATAACGTGTAAAAAAGGAGATTTTGCATGCTCGACTTGAAATTTGTCCGTGAAAATCCGGACCTTGTCAAAGAAAATATGGAAAAGAAGTTCCAGCATCACAAACTCCATCTAGTTGATGAAGTAATTAGTAATGATGCCCAATTGCGTCAAACTCAGCAATTAGCGGATGAACTTCGTTCTCAAAGAAAAAATGCATCCAAGAAAATTGGAATGTTAATGGGCCAGGGCAAAAAAGAAGAAGCTGAAGCAGCTAAACTGGAAACAGCTAAACTTGGCGAACAAATCGATGAACTGGCTAAAAAAGAAGATGAATTAAGAGAAGCAGTAACACAAGCAATGATGGCAATTCCAAACATCATTGATCCAAGTGTTCCAATTGGTAAAGACGATTCAGAAAACGTTGAGTTACAACGTTTCGGTGAACCAATCGTTCCTGACTTTGAAATTCCTTATCATACAGAAATTATGGAATCTCTTGCGGGAATCGATATGGATGCAGCAAGACGTGTAGCCGGAAATGGTTTCTACTATTTGATTGGCGATGTTGCTCGTTTACACTCTGCAATCCTCTCTTATGCTCGTGATTTCATGATTGACCGTGGATTTACTTATGTGATTCCACCTTACATGATCCGTTCTAATGTCGTAAATGGCGTAATGTCCTTTGCGGAAATGGAAGGTATGATGTACAAAATCGAAGGTGAAGATCTGTATTTGATCGGAACTTCCGAACACTCTATGATCGGCCGATTCATTGACCAAATCTTAGATGAAAAAGAATTACCATATACTTTAACTTCTTATTCCCCATGCTTCCGTAAAGAAAAAGGTGCACATGGAATTGAAGAACGTGGTGTATATCGTATTCACCAATTTGAAAAACAAGAAATGATCGTTGTCTGCAAACCAGAAGAATCTGCAGAATGGTTTACAAAACTGCACACAAACACAGTAGATTTCTTCCGTACATTGGATATTCCAGTTCGTACATTAGAATGCTGCTCCGGTGATTTAGCTGACTTAAAATGTAAATCTGTTGACGTTGAAGCTTGGTCTCCAAGACAACAGAAATACTTCGAAGTTGGTTCTTGTTCCAACTTAACTGATGCACAGGCACGTCGTTTAAAAATCCGTGTAAAAGATGAAAAAGGTAATAAATATTTTGCGCATACTTTAAACAACACTTGTGTAGCTCCACCTCGTATGTTGATTGCTTTCTTAGAAAACAATTTACAAGCAGATGGTTCTGTACTTATTCCAGAAGCATTACGTCCATACATGGGTGGTAAAGAAATTCTTACACCTAAAAAGTAGAACGAAATCAAAACTGATATGAGAAGTCCATTGAGTCGATCGTGACTTGGTGGACTTTTTTATGTGAGTAAGTGTTGTACTTATTACAATCATTCATCTTTAAAAAAAGAAGATCTGTTCATTTAAAATGAATCAGATCTTCAATACAAAGAAATTATAATTTTTTTGTTTTTCCTGTGTTTAATTGACGGGGAGTGTCACACTTACCTAGATGATTAAGGTAGGTGCTATGGAGATGAATGAATTAAGCTTGTGATGGGTTATTGATGATTGGATCATCAGGATTGGAAGGCATTGGATGTTCTACAGGAGATTCATGAGGAGTTGTCGAATTTCCATCATCTTCTTTGTCTTCATTTTTGTCTTTATCTTTGTAGACCGGTTCTTCAGTTGAATATAAATATGACATTTGCATAACGAGTTGGCCCGTAGAATCTTGATACAACGTACCGGTTGCTTCCGCTTTGCAGTTGCCAAATGGAGCATCAAATCCTTTTAACAAAATATAATTCGATCGACTTTCGTCATAGAGGACAGGTGTTTCAACGCCGGAAGCATCTAGTTTTCCCTCTAATGGTAAATAGCCACTTATGACAACGGAAACATTTTTAGAGATTAACAAGTCTTTCTTTTCTATCGCTTGTGAAACTGTAACTCGATCGCCATCTTGAATTTGATCCATAAGATCTTCTTCTGGTTTTTGTGAAGATGTTGTAGAAGAATCCTCTTGGTTCATCGAAATCGCATCTCGATTTAATACTTCAATGGAGAGAATATTACTTTGCACGCCATCGTGCATGACATAAATAGAATACGTTCCTGGGGTATTGGATTTGAATTTGATTTGATCATTTTCAACCCAGGCTTCACTTCCTCTTGAAGGGTTCAAATCGTTTGGATCGATATTATTGTTGAAGCCAGATAGATTCGTTTTGATCGATACAGTGTCACCAATTCGAACTGGAGAGTTTGGATCTACAAGTGAGATCTCAACGTTTTTTTCACCTTGGCAACCAGCAAATAAAAGTGAACTGCCAAGCGCGAGTGTAGCAATTATTTTCTTCGTCTTTTTCATATGGGGGATCCTTTTTAAAAATGTTTAATTGAAATATTTATACATTGATCATAAGCTATTTTCCCATCGTTAACTCTTAATGTTTTCTAAACAATAGGAAAAATAAGCATAATCTATTGGATCCAAGAACGAATGATTCTTTGCATGATAAGCATGCGAAAATGGAAATCAACAGGATGCAAACGATCAGATCTTTGATCTGAATTTCATATCTTTAACTGGATGATTGAAATGATTTCCCGTTTTCTAAAAGACAAATCTTTAAATCGTACTGAATAGAGAAATTAGAATCAGATATATTCTCCAAAATCTGATTCGAGTATTTGATCACAATTTAGTGGCGAATGAGGCTTTGACCCTTTTGAGCTAGGAAATTTATTTTGAAATAGAAAATCAATATTGCGATAGAGTCTGAATCAGATATTCTTTAGAAGAGAAATTGCGATTTAGAGCGTGAATTACAATGAAATCAGATTGATTAAAACAAATACTGAAAGATCAGGATTTGTTCAAAATCAGGCCTATAAAGCGAGTTTTATTTCTACCATTTGTGATCTTTAAGCATGATTCAAACAGGAGTATTTTAGATGGCGTTGGATAAACCCAAGAAATGAATCAGAAGATTTTATATGAATTTGAATATGACATCATTGATTTAAAATCAGGTCTAGATCAAGGACATCAAAACGCTCAAATAGCACATAATCATCCAATCAACAAATAAGATTAAGAGATCAAAATAATAGATCAACCGTTTTTCTCTTGCATAAAAGCTTGCAACAATTTGAGAATCTGATAAACTAAACGAGCTACTACAATAACATCTCACTAACCGTGTCAGGTCGGGAACGAAGCAGCACTACGTGGGCGCTGTTATGTGTAGTAGTTTTTTTATTGATCAATCATTCTGAATGTAGAAATACGTTCAGATTTTTTTTATCTGAAAATGGATTTCTTTATATTTGTTCATTTTTCTTTTGAATGTTTGTTCTGCGCAAAAGGAAGCCATTCATATTGTTCAAAAGCAATGACAACAAAGAAAATAGAATAGAGAGATCCACAAACTTTCGTAAAATCATTTGATCAAACTCTTTAAAGAAAGTTGGAATTTTGCGAAAAAGAAATAAATCAATCAAGGAAATTGAATGTAGTAAAGAAAATAGGATTAGCACATTCCTTTCGGTAATATTCACTTTTGTTTGATAAAATTAAATCAGATTATGAAAAACGAAAAAGAAAAATATATGCGAAGCGCACTACGGCTTGCTAAAAAAGCAGAAAACTTAGATGAAGTGCCAGTAGGGGCTGTAATTGTCAAAGACGGAAAAATACTCGCAAAAGGTTGGAATCGTAGACAAACCAAACAGAATCCTTTAGAGCATGCCGAGGTCATGGCAATCCAATCCGCTTGTCGAAAATTAAAAAGTTGGCGTCTGGAAGGATGCGATTTATATGTGACTCTTGAACCTTGTCCAATGTGTTCGGGTGCTATTATTCAAAGTAGAATTGAACATGTTTACTTTGGTGCATTCGACCCTAAAGGAGGAGCTGTTGCTTCTGTTGTTTCTCTTTTCGATCTTCCGCAATGGAATCATCACCCTATGTGGGAAGGTGGCATTCTAGAAGACGAATGTTCTATGATTTTAAAACAATTCTTTAAAAGAAAAAGAGAGTTAAAAAAACAAGAAAAAAGAGCCCTTAAATTGAGATCAAACAACAACTAGAAAATCAAAAATAGATTTGAAATTTGATTCGGTGTCATTTGAACAATCAATTCAAGAGAAAAAGAAGAAATTCAAAAGCATGAAATAAGGAGGTTTGAGTATGGCTTATCAAGCACTTTATCGGAAGTACAGGCCAGCTTCATTTGATGAAGTAGTCGGGCAAAAGCATATTGTGCAAACACTCAAAAACGCAATTGCCAATCAGCGTATTGCGCATGCGTATTTATTTTGCGGTCCCCGTGGTACTGGGAAAACATCGATTGCTAAAATCTTTGCACGGACGCTGAACTGTACTGGAGAGAATCCTCCATGCATGGAATGCGAAAACTGTAAGTTGTCTTTGGATGGAACCCATCCCGATATTATTGAAATTGACGCGGCCTCCAACAATGGAGTAGACGAAGTACGTGCTTTGATTGAACGTGTAAACTACTCGCCAATGGAAGGTAAATACAAAATCTATATTATTGACGAGGTTCATATGATGACTTCTGGGGCATTCAATGCGCTGCTAAAAACGATTGAAGAACCACCAGAACATGTCATTTTTATCTTTGCGACAACTGAGCCTCATAAAGTATTGCCAACGATTTTATCTCGTTGCCAACGATATGATTTCTCAAAAGTTTCTAATCATGATATTCAGCAACGCCTGATTCAAATTTGTGAAAAAGAAAATGTGAATGCAGATGAAGATGCTTTGGAGTTTATTGCAACTCTAGCTGATGGTGGAATGCGTGATGCTTTATCGATTCTCGATCAATGTATTGCTTATGAACAAAATCACATCACAATTGATGCAGTCAGAGAAATCTATGGAGTAGTTCAACCTGAACAACTCGGAGAACTCGTTAGCAAGCTTGTGCCAGAAGAAGCAAACCAAGCGATTGAACAATTAAAGAAAATAGAAAGTCGCGGAATGGATCTGAAAAGACTTTGTGCGGATCTTATTTCAATGTTCAAAGATTCCCTTCTTTTGGGGATGGCCAAACAAACAGAATTGATTTCTGAACATCGCAAAGAAATCCTAAATAAGTATTTCATGAATCATCCTGTTCAGAAACGTATTCAGATATTGAACGATTTGATGAACTTGTATAATCGTTTGGCATTCTCTTCGAATGTCATGGATTATATGGAAACAATCTTGTTAAAAGCTGCATTATGGCAAGCACCTGTACAAAATCCGATTGCATATGATGTTCATCCGAATAATCAGATTCAATATGAAAAGAGATCTGATTCTTCGGATAAATCTGCCAGACAAGTGACAAACAGCCCAAAAGTAACACCAAAATCGAACTTATCTGATTTATTCTGGAAATCTGATGTTTCACGTGAAACAACGAAAATGTCAGAAAAGCCTAAATCTGAATTCACATTTTCGGAAGATTTTTTACTCAGTCTGTTAGTTGCAGGGAATAAAGAAGAAAAAAATGCCGATATGTACAATATGAAAGATCTGGAGAAATATCGGAATGATCTGAAATATTCACGATTTGTTGCTTCACTCAATAAGTTTACGTACATTGCGGATGGAAAAGACTTCATGTTGATCGGGGTCCAAAGTAAATTGGATCGTGACTTTATCAACGATATGCAAAACAGTGTTGGCTATGAGACATTCACAAATGAAATTCTGAAAAAGCCAAAGAAGATCTTTGCAATCACAATCGAAGACGGAAAAAATCTGATCGAAGTATTTAAAAAACGTAGCGCAGAAAAAACGTTACCAGAACCGGCAAAGCTTGAATTAAACGAAGTTTTAAACGTTGAGGATCTTCCAATTGAAGAACAGCTCTTAAAACGCTTTAAAGACCTGAAAATCGTCGATGATTGATATCAAGAATATGAATTGATTCAATGCAAAGATGAGTCCCCTTCCCTGCTCTAATCAAGCATTTCAAGCGGGATTTGTCTAAGCAAAGGATCAATGCTCAACAAAACCTGAATAATCAGAAAATAAAAGGAGAAATAAATCGGAACAAAATTAGATTCAGATTCTTGAAAGCTACTAAATAGAAGCTTAGAGAAACAAAATCTGAATAATCAGATATTTGCCCGAAAAAATATGATAAGAGAGGAGAAATAGAGATGTATCCAGTAAGTTTTGAGAACTTAGTTTTAGAATTGCATAAGTTGCCTGGAGTAGGCATGAAGAGTGCTGAAAGAATGGCATTTGCAATTTTAGATTGGTCGGATGAACAGAAGAAGCAGTTTATTGAATCTCTGAATTCCATCACCAAAATCAGACGCTGCAAAGTATGCGGAAATTTATCAGAATCTGAAATTTGTGAAATCTGCTCAGATGAAAGCAGAAATCACAATCAAATCTGTGTGGTCCAAAATGAAAAAGATATCTATGCGATTGAGAATCTTCAAGAATATAACGGTGTATATCATGTACTGCATGGCGCAATTAATATTCATAAAGGAATTTTGCCTGATCAGCTGAATATCCCATCCTTAGAAGAAAGAGTAAATGAAGAAACGGAAGAGATTATTCTTGCATTAGATCCTACAATGGAAGGCGAAACGACTGCGAAGTATCTAACACGCTTATTAGAGGGAAAAGTACTCATTACACGCCTAGCTTCAGGGATTCCTTTTGGCGGAAAACTAGACTATGCAGATACAAGAACACTTTCTCAAGCATTTAAAGGCAGAAGAAAAGAAGATTAAGTATAAAAAGTATCTTAAATAACAAATAAATCAACTTATTTGTTTAAATCTGACCGATCAGATGAAGAAATATGAATAAAAATATGAATATCCGAGCGATCATAGGACTAAATTGTATACAATAGGACAATTCATACGAATCAAATAAACGGAAAGACAATCTAGAGAATGAATATTCTTAAGGATATGAATTTCCGTTTTTATTTTCCTATGTAATTCACATAGTACCAGAGGGAGAATGGGAACGAATACGAAAATCATATATTTATTATAAATGTTATATTATCAAGAATACTCACAATATGAGCGATCACATGAGTAAAAAAATACATTCATTCGCATGGAGGGATGGTCATCTGAAAATCAGAATTTATGTAGGATTTAAGTTGTGATTTTCAGTTATTAGTAAAAACAAACATATGATTACTCCTAATAAATTCACATCTCCGAAAATTCAAAAAATCGAATTTTATCTGCAAAATATATGAATAATCATATTTAATTCACTATAAATATGACGAATCATAGGAATGGAAATTTGTAATTCATATCAATTCTGAAATAAATATGAATAAGCAGAAATATAAAAACGTAAATTTCTGAATTCATATTTATGTTCATACTGCAAAAATATGAATATTCATATCTAATTTCCTGATCATGCGATTAATCAGATTTTTTCTTCTTTACCTAAAAGTTGTTTTTTGCCTCAAAAAGTTTATTTGTGAGCATTCACAAGATTGTCAGATATTTTTTTAACCTAAAAAACACGATATATTTAGGCAAAATTTTAAATTTCTGTATGAATTAGGCGATGATATCGTTAACATATTTGCATTTGTCCAATCTGATCAATACAATAGAGTCGCATATGAATTTCCCCGGATTATCATAAATCATTTTGAAAGTTTACAATTTTATGGTAAAGTCTTAGGGCTTTTTATATATAGAAAGGGTGATCGTTTTGACTGATAATAACTCACCAATCGATGTTTACTACGATATGGATATTGCGACGATATGCCAGCACTTCAATAAATCGCGTAATACTGTAGATAAAGCTGTAGCTAAGTTAGTCAGGCATTACCCTGACAAAGGTTGGAAATACAAAAATCCAGAAACAAAAAGGATTACAATTAAAGCAGAAGGTGTAGAAAAGCTATCTACCTATTTCAGAAAAGAAAAACATGAAATATCTGCAGTTGAAACTGAACTTAGAATGGAAATCGAAAAGTTAAATGCTCTTTTAGAAGAGAGAAATACGCAGATCGCCAATCTAGAAGTACTATATGCTGAGAAACTGAAATTAGAATTAGAAAAAAACACCCAAACTTTCCTTTTAGAACAAAAAAGCAAAGAAGAAGAAATTGCTCAAAAGGATAGTCAAATATCGGAACAATCAGAGAAAATTTCAGAGCAGTCTGATCAAATTTCCGAACAATCTGAGCAAATCTCTACTTTAGAATCTGAAAATCAGAAACTCAAAGAACAACAGGATCTGACCGATCAGATGAAAAATGAGTTAGAAGCAAAACTTGCGGATTATCGTAAACAAGAAGAGGAATATAACAAAAAAGGATTCTTCTATCGTTTAACTCATAAATTTACTTTATCCTAAACCTGAAAATCATATATTTTTGTTCAATAAAAAAGACGCTATATCCCAAACCAATGGGCTATAACGTCTTTTTTCTTATTTATCGATATGATTTTGATCTTGAATAGCCCTTGCTAGTTTGCTTGGGCAATTTTTTTCGAATTCGAGGTTAACGGAATGCATTAACGAATTAAAGGATTGAATGGATGCAGAAGATGATTTGTATTCATATTCGATTTCAAAGTCATCTGAATTTTTGAAATATGTATGATCTAAAGACAGTTCTGCTTCCTCTAAATCACAAATCCACCGTTCTGTTTTGAAAGAAGCTAAAACTTGTAGATCATTTGGAAATGGAATATGTGATTCAATCCACTCGATATCTTCCTTTGAGAATTCTTCTAGCGTGTGGGCAGAAATAGATTTTTCATATTCATATTTCGTGATCGCATCTAGTGGCTTTTTAATCGTCAAAATCCATTGATCATTCCCTTGATCGCCAACGATTTGTCTAATTCTTAAAGCGATACCTTTCGTTTTATAAAAATGACTAGGATTGTCGTAATAGGTATTGATCTGAATACGAGGTTTTTGAAAATCAATCTGATTCAAAAGTTGCTTTGCTTGTTGTTCATTGAGAAGGATTTTTAATTCACGTTCTTGATCGTTCATGGTTACCTCCAAAGTTGTATTACTGTTTGTCATTTTACTCTATCAAAAGCAATGATGAAAAATGCAGGGGGTCTATTGTGTATAAAAAATGAGTTGACTGACTTATTGCATAGGATTTGTCTCGACAACTGTTCAAATTTTGAAAAACGCTAGATTCGTATTAGAATGCATAAAAGAAATCCCAATTATCGGATTAAGTAAGTAAAGGAAAAAGCATGTATGAATCCAATCTGTTTTTCAATTTATACACGTGATGATTCTTTCTCAAAACAAATAGGAAATGAGTTAAAAGACGTGTTAACTCAACAATTTCAAGATGTTTATTGTGAAGAATCTCCCAATATTGTCATTTGTATTGGTGGGGATGGAACGCTACTTCGTGCGATTCATGCCTATGAAGATCAATTAGATACTATTTCTTTTGTTGGTATTCATACAGGAACACTCGGTTTTTTTACCGACTATACAAAACATGATTTAGAAGACTTTGTATATGATTTACATCACAACGAAATAAAAACTGAATCATATCCTCTAATCGAAGCAGTTCTTGATGATGATGAATCGAAAGTATATTCTGCATTAAATGAAATTCGACTCGGTTCTTTTACAACAACGGTTGTTTATGATGTCTACATTGATAATGAATATTTTGAATCTGTATGTAGCTCAGGGGTAAGTGTATCGACACAAGCGGGATCGACAGGTGCTAACCGGGCACTGCAGGGGGCAATTGTGGATAATGGTTTAGAAGTGATGGAACTTACACAAATTATGCCTGTTTCCCACGTGAACCAACATTCAATGACTTCACCTTACATTCTTAAACGGGATCGAATCGTTGATTTTTATGGAAAATCACTAGAACATTCCAACCTTTGTTATGATCATTTGGAAACGGGAAAACTAACAGGCGTCAAAAAAGTAACAGTGCGTTTATCAAATCGTAAAGTCAATTTTGCCCGTTTTCGACCATACAGCTATCTGACACGACTGAAAAATTTATTTTAAAAAACTGTTCAAAGTGGTAATCAACAATAGAGCATTTTTCTTTTCATCTGGTAAACAAGGATGGAAAGAAGAATGCTTTTTTGATTCAAGATTGAAGTGAATGGGACAAAAAAGCTGCCATGATTTGGATGAGTGAGCTAGAACTCAAATCATCGCAAAAACGGTGACAGCTTTTTAATATATGAAAATCAGATTTTTAGTGAAGATTGAATCGTTCTTTAAATGCGATCCAATGCGGCAGAATGTCGAAGCTAATTTTGATTATTCTTGAACTTGTTGGGGACATATTCATAATCAATCCAAACAAAATGAAGTAGGAAAGAGTAGAAGATCCACCATAGGAGATTAAAGGTAAGGTGATTCCAGTAATTGGAACAAGTCCAATAATCATGCCTAAGTTTTGAAATTGTTGATAGAACAACATGGCAATTGTACCGATGATAATTAAGCGGTTAGCTGGGACTTTTACATTGTATGCCATTTTGCATAAATATAAATCAAGTCCTAAACAAATGACGATGATAAATAAAGTTCCAATTAAACCGAAACATTGACCAAAAGCAGCAAAGATAAAGTCAGTATGGGCTTCTGGGATCGCTACAATATTCGCTTGTAAACCATGACCAGTCAGACCAGCAGAACCGAGTGAAAGTAAAGCGGTATAAAGCTGGTTAGAAGAACCTAAGTAGTTGTGTTCTGGATATAGCCAAGCATCGATTCTTCGTAACTGATAACTAGATACTAAAGAAGCAAGTAAATCGTTTTGATAGAAGTAGAGGAAGAAGAATCCTCCAAACAATACAGCGACGAGGGCTAATGCGATCCAAATATAAATTTTTCGAATTCCACTGCACAACAATAAAACTAAAATCGTAAAGCCAATAATGATAAACAAACCAGTATCTGGTTCTAACAAAATGAGAACCATCGGCAAAACAGCCCATTTTGCGATTTGTAAAAACATACGCAAGTCATCTTGTACAGAAGGGTTTGGATGTTTTTTTTGGAAATCAGCAATGATATTACTCGTTTGCAAAATCAAAACAACTTTCATAAATTCCGAGGCTTGGAATGATCCGAGTCCAGGTAACTGAATCCAAGAAAAGGCACCGTTGACAGGTCCGGCAAAAGGTAAGGAAAATCCTGTAAAGCGGTGAAGAAGTTTTGATAACAACAAGTAAATTAAAACATAAATCAAAGCTTTATAAACGATGGGAATATATGCAAAGAGTGCCTTATTTTGAAAACGGCTAATGAGCATTAACATCGCAAAACCGATGATATACCACATGATTTGTCGTTTTAGATAAAAAGGACCGGCATTGTAGCGGATTAAGTTAAATGCGTTATAAATCGCAAAACAACTCGTGGCGAATAAGACGAGTAAAATGAAGATAAATCCAAAATCACAACGGATCGTTCTTCGTCCAATTTGAATCGTTTGCTTCATATAAGTCCCCCTTTCGTTCATTGATTCGTACAGTTCAGTATATCATACTCATTTCATGAGCGGATTGGCATGCCAAAAATGAAAGGAATCGAATCTGAAAAACGGCAAGCTTAGGCAAATTATTAAAAACAGATTCGACCCACAAGCTAGATCTGTTTGATTTCACCAAATATGTTTTGTTTTGAAAGGAATTCCAGGACACAAACGAATTGTGATTCAAAGTGAATCGAAACGTTTTGATATAATAAAATCAATGTCTATCGATAAATCTCAATATTCTCCGATGATGCAGCACTATCTTGAACTAAAAGAAGAGCATCCAGATGAAATCTTGTTTTACCGTCTCGGAGATTTTTACGAAATGTTTTTTGAAGATGCAGTAACTGTATCTCGCGAACTTGACCTCGTTTTAACTGGAAAAAACGCAGGCGCTGAAAAAGCACCGATGTGTGGTATTCCCCATCGGGCATACAAGAGTTACGTTTCTCGATTAGTGAAGAAAGGATATAAAGTTGCGATTTGCGAACAGCTTGAGGATCCCAAAGCATCCAAAGGGTTAGTAAAACGCGGAATCGTGAAAATCATCACACCAGGGACGTTACTCGAAGATGAAAATAACCGTCAGTATGTGAACTACTTAGGTGTTGTGGCAACGGATAGCTGGAAAGCGTTGTTGTTGCTTTGTGAATTATCCACAGGGGAACTGCGCTATATTGAGCTAGAAAAATCTTTGAGTCAACTTCAAAACTTATTGAATGAATTTGAAGTCAAAGAGTTAATTGCGCCACGAAATTTGAATAAAACTTGGCAGAAAGCATTAGAACAAAGTCCCCTTGTTTTCTCCTTACAACAAGCTAAGCCATTAGCGCCAGAAGATGAATCGCTATTACCGGTTCAAGATCCTTTGATGAAATCGACATTAGAAGTATTAATGGGTTATCTCCAATCTACCCAAATGCAGCATGCCGATCATTTAAGTCCCATGACACCGATGTTTCCTTCAACCGCTATGGTTTTAGATCCGGAAACAAGACTTCATCTTGAATTGACCCGCTCGCTTTCGAGTAATGCTCATGCTCAATCGTTATGGGCATTTATGGATCAAACGCAATCCGCACTAGGGAGTCGTTTGCTTCGCGAATGGATTGAAGCACCTTTACTAGATCCAACGCAAATTATGCAACGCCAAGATGCGGTACAAACGTTATTGGATCAATTTTTAGTGCGGACCGATCTTAGGGATCACTTAGCTTACATTTATGATCTAGAACGTTTAGCAGCAAGGATTAGCTATCGTTCAGCTTCTCCACGTGATGTATTGCAGCTATCGACATCGCTAGAACACGCTGCACCTATTTTAGAAATGGCGCAATGTTTGACGAGTTATCCAGGACTGAAAGACGTACCGGATTGTCATGAACTTTATGAACAAATCAAAAGTGCGATTGTTCCGGAACCACCTTTAACGACAAAAGATGGAGAGTTCATTGCTCCAGGATATAACGAAAAACTCGACGAAATCCGTCGTTACGCCAATGAAAGTGACCAAGCTTTACGGGAATTGGAAGAAAGAGAAAGGGAACGGACCGGAATTAAAGCATTAAAGATTGGATATAACCGTGTATTTGGTTATTACATTGAAGTGCGTAAAACATCTTTAGATCAAATTCTTCCTGAATATGGCTATGTTCAAAAACAAACGCTAGCAAACGCAAGTCGTTTTACATTTGATGAACTCAAGCAACTAGAAGAAAAAATCTTGAGTGCCCAAGATCAAAAGATTTTATTAGAACAAGAAATCTTTGATCAATTGCTCGATACGATTAAAGAAAATCTAGCAACCCTTCATGAACTCTCTAAAGCACTCGCTTTAATCGATGTACTTTGTTCACTTGCCAACCTCGCTAGTGAAAGAGGATATATTCGACCGGTTTTTTCTAGCGATCGCAACGTAGAAGTCATTGAAGGACGTCATCCCATTTTAGAGGCGAGAATGTCGGGATTTGTATCCAATAACTGGCTAATGCCTACAAAAACAGACGTATGTTTGGTGACTGGTCCCAATATGGGCGGTAAATCGACATGGCTTCGTCAAAACGCTTTACTCGTTGTCATGGCTCAAATGGGAAGCTTTATTCCTGCTCGACAAGCAACGCTGCCAATTTTTGATCGAATTTTTACTCGCATTGGAGCAAGTGATGACTTACTTCAAGGAAAGTCGACATTTATGATGGAAATGATGGAAGCCAATAATGCTTTACGTCATGCCACTGAAAACTCGTTGATTTTATTTGATGAAATCGGTCGCGGAACGGCTACATTTGATGGAATGGCTCTTGCCCAATCGATGATGGAATATATTGTCCAAGTTTTGAAATCGAAGACGCTATTTTCCACGCACTATCATGAATTGACGACACTCGATCAAGATTTCCAATCGATCCAAAACGTCCATGTGGATGTGCAAGAAAAAAGAGGAGATATTCGCTTTTTATATCGCATCGTCGATGGCAAAGCGGATAAATCCTATGGTATTCATGTCGCAAAACTTGCCGGACTACCGCCACTAGTGATTAGTCGGGCAAGTGCGTTACTAGAACAATTTGAACAAAATAATCCAAATCAAAACTTCCAACCAAGCTTATTTGTGATGGATCCAAAAGAAGTAGAACGACTGAATTTTATTGAAGAAGTCAAAAACATTGATCCAGATGAATTAAGTGCCAAAGAAGCGTTGGATTTGATTTATTCATTGAAAACAAAAGCTGAAAAAGTCAGTGATTAAAACAATACAATCTAAGAAAATCCAGTGAATGGATCACTGGATTTTCTTGTAAAAGAGGAGGTATTTATGGGACTGATTCATGTATTAGATCCGCATTTAACGAATATGATTGCGGCAGGCGAAGTCGTTGATCGGCCAGTAAATATCGTTAAAGAATGCGTAGAAAATTCCTTAGATGCAGGGGCAACGAAAATTGATATCGAAGTATTTGAAGGAGGAATTTCCTCAATCTCAATCACAGATGATGGTTGTGGAATGAGTTATGACGATGCTAGAGTCGCTTTTCGTCGTCATGCCACAAGCAAGATCAAAAGCGAAGAACAACTATTCGCCATTGCGACAATGGGATTTCGAGGCGAAGCATTA
The DNA here is from genome assembly GCF_000384195.1 of Allobaculum stercoricanis DSM 13633. Taxonomy (GTDB): domain Bacteria; phylum Bacillota_I; class Bacilli_A; order Erysipelotrichales; family Erysipelotrichaceae; genus Allobaculum; species Allobaculum stercoricanis. The sequence goes on from NZ_KB913034.1 coordinate 1,999,439, forward strand.
CCTTCCATTGCCTCAGTTGCTAAAGTTGTTTGTACGACTTGCGATGGGCAAGAAGGAACACGCATTGAATTCGAATATGGGGAACTCAAAAGCTGGGATCATGTCGATGCTCCACAAGGAACACGCATTACAGTCAGTGGCTTATTTTTAAAGACGCCAGCTCGTTTTAAATATTTAAAAAAGCCGACTTATGAATTTTCGATCATTGCCGATACGGTCAATCGCCTCGCTTTAGCGCATCCGGAAGTGCGCTTTACTTTACACCACGACAATCGTTTAGTGTTTCAAACGAGTGGCCGAAATGATCGTCGAGAAATTCTGTATCAGATGTTTGGTTTAGTCCCTTCCAAAGAAGCGGTGGAATTTTTTAAACAATCGGATGACTTTACGATTAATGGTTATGCAATGCAACCTAGTGTAAACCGGGCTTCTAAAAACTATATTTACATTTGTATGAATGGCAGAACGATTCGTTCATGGCCAGTCACCAAAGCAGTGATCGAAGGCTATCGGGAATATATGCCCAAAGATCGTTATCCGATTTGTTACATCAACATCACAACGGACTATCAGCTTGTAGATGTGAACGTGCACCCGAATAAATTAGAAGTTCGTATTTCTAAAGAAGAATATTTAACCCAACTGATTGTTGATACGATTCATGAATTGTTTGAAGAAGAGATCCAAGTTCCACAAATTCGCGCAGCTAAGCCAAATTCCGAACAATTAGAAGCAGAATTGACTTATCCTACACATCGACAATGGGAAATGAATTCGACAATTCAAATGCCGGTATCGAAAACTAAACCAGGTTATCCTAATGGACTTGAGCCAAATCGCGCTGAAGAACTCTTCGACTTGCAACAAACGAAAAAATATGAAAATCAGATTTTTAATCAGAAAGATAAAGAACCCATTTTCTTAAAAGAAACGCTACAAGATCCGGCCAAAATGTTGATTCAAGATCAAAAAAACGAAGGGTGGAATAGACCACAATCCAAACCGGTTGCAAATACACCATCTTATGGATCAAAAGCGTCAGTTCAAAGCAATTTCAATCGAGTAAATTCGACTGTAAAACCAACAACACAACTTGTTTCCAATATGGAACCTCAACAAAAAATTGGCTATCCAACTGGACAAGAACCAAAACATAAAGCAAATGAATTTTTCTTGAATCTGAAAATCATCGGACAATTAAAAGAATCCTACATTTTGTGCGAAGGTCCTGATGGATTAGTTATTGTCGACCAACATGCGGCAGCCGAACGTGCGAATTTTGAGCGCATTCAAAGAGAATTTGAAAAGCCAGTTACAGTGACGCAACCGCTATTAGTGCCGATTTCTATTCCACTTTCGAGTGATTTAATTGCGAATATCGGTGATTTAAATGAAAAGACTGCTTTTTATGGTTTGAAGTTTCATGTCGTAGATGATTATACCGTTGAATTGAGGGAAGAACCTTCTTGGATGACGTTGGTAGATCAACAAAAAACACTCGAAGATTTATTCACTTGGTTTCAGCAACATCAAATTGTTGATGTCAAAGAATTAAGACGGCATATGATTGCCACTTGCGCTTGTCATTCCTCGATCCGTTTTAACCATGCGCTCAGTATGGATCAAATGGAAAGTATTCTTGAAGATCTCGTGCAATGCGATCAACCGTATCATTGTCCACATGGCAGACCGACTGTAGTCTCCATGTCATTAAAAGAACTAGCAAAGGAGTTTGAACGTGTCTAAAGTCATTGCGATTGTTGGGCCAACCGCATCAGGGAAAAGTTCGTTATCCATCCTCGCCGCAAAACGACTTGGCGGAGAAATTATTTCTGCCGATTCAATGCAGGTCTATCAAGGAATGGATATCGGAACGGCCAAAATTACAAATGAAGAAATGGAAGGAGTTGCGCATCATTTAATCGATATTCAACCGTTAAATGAAGCATGGAACGTGAAGCTCTTCCAACAAATGTGCCGTCAAAAAATAGAAGAAATTCAAGCACGCAATCATGTTCCTATTCTTTGTGGGGGAACAGGCTTATATGTCAAAGCGGCATTATATGATTACGCTTTTGAAGAAGAAGATCCTAATGAAGCCAAAATTATGGCTGAAATTTCGAGTTGGAGTAATGAACAACTTTTTGCTTATCTCGAACAAGAAGATCCACAATCCCTCGAAAAAATACATCCCAACAATCGCCAGAGACTGTTGCGCGCGGTCGTGATGGCAAAATCGGGTAAACGAAAATCAGATCGAGAAGCGAATCAAAAACATGAACCAATTTATGATGTGTATATGATTGGCTTAAAAGACGATCGCCAAATCGAAATTGAACGAATTGATCAACGTGTAGATCAAATGTTCGAACAAGGATTGGCCGATGAAGTCAAACGTTTATTCAGTACTCCAGAAAGTCGTTCTTGGAATAGTTTCCAAGGCATTGGCTACAAAGAGTTTTTAGGCTGGTTAGAAGGAAAAGAAGATTTGGATTCTGTTCGGGAACAAATCAAAATTCATACTCGTCAATATGCCAGAAGACAAATGACGTGGTTTAACCATCAAATGCCAGTACATTGGTATAAACCAAGTCAAAAAGAAGAAATCTTACAAGATCTTGAGGAATGGTATGGCAGATAGTTTAGATCGAGCAACGCTGTTATACGGCAAACGGGCAATTGAAACACTCGAACAAGCAACTGTCGCGGTAGTTGGATGTGGGGGTGTTGGTGGCTTTGCGATTGAAGCTTTGGCCAGAAGTGGTGTGGGAACATTGATTTTAATTGATAAAGATGTCGTTGAACCGACCAATCTCAACCGGCAACTTTGCGCTTTGACAAGTACTATCGATCAGCCCAAAACAGAAATTTTTAAAGCGCGAATTGCGACAATACGCCCACAAACCAAGGTGATTGTTCATACGGGATGGTACGATGAAAACCTCAACGATTGGTTGCAACAATGTCATCCAGACTATATTTTGGATTGTATCGATTCCATGCGTTCTAAACAAGAACTCATCAAATTTGCACTCGATCAGAAAATTCCCATTATTTGCAGTATGGGCATGGCAAGACGTAAAGATCCTTTACAAATCCAACTTTGCGAATTAGAACAAACGCAAAACGATCCAATGGCCAGAAGACTTCGCCAATGGAAACGGAAAGAAAAAATCAAAACTAAAATTATGACCGTTTGTTCTAAAGAATTGCCGATGGACATGGAACCGGATCAAAGTTTACCATCTTCAATTTTTGTTCCTGCAAGTGCAGGCTTAGCGATGGCCGCAAAATGTATTGAAGACTTAACGAATTAAGGATCCCCAAGAAAACCTGCGCTTCAAATTTGCGAAAAGTGTAAGTTTATTAGATAATGCATGGCAATTACTAAATTGAAAAAGGAGAAATAAAGTTAAAAATGGAAAATAGTAGTGACTACCACAGTACATGTGATTCTCAAAAAGCGGATGACCCGCTGCTTAATCACGATGTAACAATGATGAATCAAGGAGGGTGCTTATGTCTGGATCAACAGTAGTACAAGTGACCACTCTCATTGTCTTATTGTTATTATCGGCATTTTTCTCATCAGCTGAAACGGCATTAGTTGGTGTCAGCAAAATCAGAATTCGAACCCTTGCCGACCAAGGGAATCGACGTGCCCAAATCGTTTTGAAAATCTATGAAGATGAAGGAAAGATGTTGTCGGCCATTTTGATCGGGAACAACTTAGTCAATACCTTCATGGCTTCTTTAGCTTCGATGATTGCTTATAACTTTGGTGGCTATGCCGTATCGATTGCGACATTCTTAATCACGTTTCTGATTTTAGTTTTTGGTGAAATTACACCAAAGACATTTGCAACAAGTAAACCGGAAAAATTTGCGCTTGCTTATGCGCCAGTGATTTTATTCATGATTCGCATCATGACTCCGGTTATTTGGTTTGTGAATATCTTTTCATCGATCATTTTACGCTTGCTTGGTATGAAGAAAACCGCCAAAAATGCGGCGATTACAGAAAGTGAACTGCATACAATTTTAGATGTTTCTCATGAAGAAGGCGTCATCGAAACAGAAGAACGCGATATGATTCGTAACGTATTCGAGTTTACAGAGGCTAAAGCAAGTCAAATTATGGTCCCTCGTGTCCATGTGACGATGATTGATGTGAATGCAACCCGTGATGAGCTTGAACGCATTTATAAACGTGATCACTATACGAGAGTACCTGTTTATGAAGGGACTCCTGATAACATCATCGGAATTGTGAATATGAAAGATTTATTGTTCACAAATCCCAATGAGCCATTTGATTTACGTAAGCTATTGCGTAAACCTTATTTCACAATTGAAAATAAAGGAATTAATGAGCTTTTATCCGAACTTCAAAAAGACCAATACAACATGACGATTGTCTTAGATGAATATGGAGAATTAGCTGGAATTTTAACAGTCGAAGATATCATTGAAGAAATCATTGGCGAAGTCCAAGACGAATTCGATGGTGCGGAAAACGAAAACATTCAAAAAATTGAACCGAATAAATTCAAAGTCAAAGGTTATATTTCCTTGCATGACTTGAATGATGAATTGGATCTTGAATTAGAAAGTGAAGATTATGATTCGATTGGTGGTTTGATCATCGAATCGTTAGGCCGATTCCCAACACTTGGAGAATCCGTTGAACTCGAACATGGAGTAAAAGCCCGTGTCATTAACCTACAAAAAAATCGAATTGAACAAGTAATTTTAGAACTTCCGCCAAAAGAAGAACCAAATCAAGAACCAAAATCGGACGAAAAACCAGTAAAGGAACGTCATATGTTGCGCTCGGAACCAACTAAAAAATAGAGTGGCAGGATCAAAAAATCTGATTTTCATCGGATTGATCAGATATTTAAAATAAATAGAAAGCCCAAATGAATCTAAATTGCGATTCATTTGGGCTTTTTTTTAGTTGGATACATCGCACGAAAAAACAATAAAAATGGCTCTATGGAAAATCGTGTGGGATCATCTATGAATTAAGCTGATCGATAACGACTCATGTCAATTAACTTCAAGAAGAAATATTCGTCATCTCGAAAACCATAAGACATTCTTCGAACCGTTTTGATTCTATTATTGATCCCTTCTATTTTGCCATTAGACAAGCGTAGAATCGCATGACTAATCAATCCATTCCAGTGTTTGAGGATTAAGTTAGAGAACCATTTAAAATGTTCATTCTTTGTCGCATTGCAGATTTCTACAATATGCGTAAGATGATTTGCCATTGTATTTTCGTCACTTGTCGCATATGCCTCTTTTAGTTCTTCTTTAATGAGATCTATGGCGAAAAATAGTTCGTTCTCTTTCAATAGTTGTTTATATTTCTTCATTAACCCGCCTTTGCGAATTTTGGGTTCTTTTCGAAATAGGACATGACCAGAATCAAGAAGAGTTCCTTGACTCGCTAACGCATCCTTCCTTTCAAGTGTTTCTGGAGAGGATAGAAGAATATATCGGGTTTGTTTTAATGAACGAGCCTTNCNAAGATTACCTTCTTCNATTAAGCGGCGCTGCTCGTCTTTTCTAACCATAGAAATGACCTTGTCATTAAAGTTTTTGATCAAATGAAAACGATCATACACAACCTGGATCCAAGGACACTTTTCATGAAATGCCGAGTAGAAATAGGCATTCATATCACAGCTCACCGCTTTAACGTGGCGCATCCAGTTGTATCCTACATGGTTGATAAAATCATATACAATCTGTTTTTTCTTTCCAAAAGCGATCCATAGGATATGTCCTGTATCCAGATCGATAATATGAGTGGCATATTGATGATGGTTATGAAGTTTAAATTCATCAATGCCTAGATAACGAGAATACTCCATAGGTTTCTTGAGTTTGCGATGAGATCCATCTTCTGTCGTGTAGAGCTTTGAGAGACGATCTTTATCAATCGCTTTTACAGTATGTGGATCCACTCCACAGATCTGTGCGATCTTTTTAAGCGATAAATCGTGTCGTTCAAGATGATATACGATCTGTTTATAAAGATCAGTGGTCATTCTGTGATTGGGGCATTCATAAGGGATCTGTTGCACATGGGTTTTATGGCATTTTGGACATTTGAATCGAGTAACCTTCACAAAAATTCTGCAAGTTGAATTTCCCTTGGATTCATGCTTGAGTACTCGAGTGATTTGACCATGAACATGCATAGCTGTTTTGCAAGAAGGACAAACAGAATCTTCTGGAGTAATGAATTGTTCACCATAAATATGATAAAAAAGTTGTCCGGAATCGCTGACGATTAGATCAGTTGTTTGATTGATGAATCCAGTCAGTGATTCAGGATAAACAATAGCTCCAGGAATAGTTTGACTGATGGTCACAGAACAGTTAGTATGCATATGAGATCTCCTTAAGTTGTTTTGTGGTTATTACAATTTTAAAGAGATCTCTTTTCTTTTGTGAAAAAAGAGATTAATTTTTTTAATCCAAAAGACAAATCCCACACAGTTTTACTTAGAACCATAAAAATGTCGTTATGATTCGTGTTTGAATAGACAACGACGAATCATAACGACTGAATAAAATAATTAGATTTTTAGATTTGATTGATTTAAGAAGCTAGGAAAGAGGTTGGGGCGTTTCTTCTGCTGGTGGGATTGGATCCTGTGCGGGTGGTTGTTCCGGATTTGTAGGTTGATTTACATCTTGATTGGGATCCGGATTGTTTGGTTGATTAGGATCTGTCTGGGAATTTGCAGCAGAATCTTGAGCAGAATTGGCGTCTTGCTCACTTTGTTTGGATGCCACAAGGCTACCAGCTTGGCTTTCGGCAGATGCCATACTGGAAGCAGATTGTGTTGTGCTTTCAGGTTTAGGTTTTTCATATTTTGGCGCGTCTGGATTTTCCATAACGAAATCGGAAATCGTTGCGGCAATTGTTTTAGCGACTTTATCTTGCTCAGATGAATTCGTTAAATGAGCGAGGTTTTCAGCATTAGACATATAACCAAGTTCAATTAAAGTGGAGTGAATTTCTGACATCGTAACGACTTGTAAAAGTTGGTTGTCCACGATGCTGTATTGTTGACACCATTGAATTTCTTGGAAGTTTTTACCCATTTTATTGGTTAAGTCTTTCATGACTTCATCTGTTGGGTTTACGAAGAAGACTGCCCCTTCAATACTTGGATCCGCATAAGAATTACAGTGGATCGAGAAGAAGTATTCAGCAGATTGCTTTGTTTGTTGTTCAAGACGATAGTTTAAATCGGAAAGTTCATCTGTTAACCAAGGAACGCTATCGTCAGTACGAATCATCTTAACGATGATATTCGGATTTAATTCATTCAAGTAATCAGCAACTTTATTTGTGATCGACAGGTTGATGTCTTTTTCTAAAATGGTGTCATTGACGGTATTTCCCCCATCCATTCCTCCATGGCCAGCATCGAGTAGAATCGTAGTTTTCTTTCCTTTTTCAGGATAAGTCTTATAGACCAATCCTGTAGTTGGATCGACAGATGGAGTTCCGGTAGGTGTTGAGGAAGTGTAGTTTGAGTGATAAGTTCCAGCAAATATGGTGCTGTATAAAACCAAAGAGATCATACACAATCCCCCGATATAGAGGCTGATGTTCAGCTTTCTATTTTTAGGTAAACGAAATTTCACAACAATCCTCCTCATCAATATACGTAAAGTGTTTGGGTGATATAAAACGTTTTATTTCCTCAATATTAAACGAATGTTAAGGAAATTTGTTTCGCTATTTTGAATCAATTAATAAGCAGAAGCATAAGGGTTCTCTAAAATATTGGCATTCAGAGATCCGGCAATAGCAGCAGCTGCTTTGTCTAAACTTTCTTCATTGTTCATCAATTGCAAGTCTTGGCTATCTTTTAAGGAACCGACTTCAACCATCAAGGCATGACAATTAGCCATAGAAATGAGCTGTAAAGGATATTTATCGGTTGTCGTCATTGCGTTTAAGGATGACCAGCCTTGGTTTGTTAAGTTTTGAGCCATAACAGTCGCAAGTGCTTCAATTAAAGAATCATTGGCGTTGTAGTAGAAATGAACGCCAGCTTGATTGTCTTTGGCATGAGTATGTAAAGAAAGGAAATAGTCAGGTTGTGTAGCTTCTAATACTTGGCGTCGCCAAACTAGATCTTCCCAACCGGTTGTATTGGAACCAGTAGTATCGTCTTCACGAACCATGACTACATTCAAATTTGGGTTTTGCAGTTGTAAGTGTTCTTTGACTTTTAAAGCCAGTTTTAATGTGACGTCTTTTTCGATTGTTCCATCGCTTGCTGCATCCCCTTGATCACTTCCCCCATGACCAGCATCAATTAAAATTGTTTTAACGATCGCATCATCGCTTTTCGCAACGATCGGAAAACCATAATCATCAACGGGCTTGGATTCATTTTCTACAGATAGTGAATCATTGGTCGCAGAATCTTCAGATGGATGATTTACAGAAGAATCTTCTTGCGTATTGGAATCAACAGGTGAATCTTGATCATTTGTTAAAGATTCGTTTATAGAATTTGCAGAAGATGAATCTTCTACTTTTGCGGTTGTTTGATCATTGCATAAAGAAGAATTTGGATCTGCAGAGATTGGAGTGGTGCTTTGGACTAATGGTTCACCATTAATCGCATAAGCAGTCGCAACCGTGTTTGTTTGCGTTGCATTGGACATGGTGATTGTTCGTTCAAAAAGACCTTTATATAAGCCAAAAGCAACAGCCGATAAGGCTAAAGCATAAAGTGTAGTTCGAACAGACATTCTCATTCGAACGTTTGGATCTGTTTTCATATATATTTACCTCCGAATGTGAAGCCGTCTGTTATTCTACCACGGGAAAAATCAGACTCAATCTTTCAATTTGGCAAGAGAATTTATTCTGCTTCAAATAAGGCCGTGCCAATTCGTACTTGGTTACTGCCATGTTCGATGGCGAGTTCATAGTCGTGGCTCATGCCCATTGATAAAGTATCCATAGTCGGATAGAGTTGGCAAGCTTGATCATAAAGCGCTTTGGCTTGATCAAATTCTGATGCGATTAAATCTTGATCGTCCGTATTGGATGCGATCGTCATTAAGCCTTTTAAACGAAGATGTTCCATCTTAGCAATTTCGGCAAGTAAATCATCTAGTTCGGCGATCGGAAGACCGGTTTTATTTTCATCTTGTTGAGAAACTTTGATTTCAACTAAGATATCTTGAACCAAGCCATGCTTTGCGGCTTGTTTTTCAATTTCTTGGGCAAGCTTTAAAGAATCGACCGATTCGATCAAGGACACTTTCCCGATAATATATTTCACTTTGTTTGTTTGTAAGTGACCAATAATATGCCAATCGTAATCAGGATTGTATTTGGATAAAAATTCTTGAACTCGGTTTTCACCAAAGGTTCGAACACCGAGGGCATATAATTCATCAACTTCTTGAGCAGTGTGTTTTTTTGTGACTGCAACGAGTTTGGCACGAGGATCTTGTAGACGTTGAGCAATGAGTTTTTGATTCATCATCGATTCTCCTTTCTTGTTCAGTTCAAAAGATAGGTAAAGGCATTTCTAACATCATAACGGTTTTACTTATATATAGAAAAGGAGAATTCAATTTAATCTCTTGAAATCCCTTAAAACAGAGAAATTTGTTGGAAAGCTTGATGCACGTTTAGCATAGGATTGTTTTGTTGGAGCAAATCAAAAATTTTAGACTCATCGCATAGCCATTGTTTTGCTTGTTGCGCATTGAAAATAACAGGCATGCGCGGATGAATCGATAAGACGGATTCATTAGCCTCTTGCGTAATAATCACAAATGAATTTTCAATCACGAGAGCGGCAAGGTAAAACGGCTGATCTTGATCGAAAAAGACTTTTTGTTTAAACAAATCCCATTCATAAAAGCCGGAACAAATCACAACAGCTCGGTGATTTTGTAAAGCATGACGAAAAAGCGTTTTTTGCTTTAGCGTTTCGCTTCGCGCATTGATAATCAATTTCTTTTTACCTTGATATGGGTAGGGATAACCAAATGAATAGAGGTTCGTTTCAAATTGTTGATGGAGATTGCGATCGATAACAATCGCTTGTTGACTTGGATAAATATCGCCAAATTCAAACTGTTCTTGTTTCCATTTTGGAGTGGATCCAAAAGCAGAAAGAAATGGAATGACATGATCTTGAACTAAAAAAGCACCGCACATCTGTTTACTCCTTTGATTTCAGTTTAACATCCAGTAGGCAATTAATAGCGCATAGAGCTTGGATACAAAAGGGATCAGGAAATTGTATAATAGGAAAAGTCTAGGATGAAATTATATTAAAAAGGAGAAGCCATGAATCAAACAAAAGGAATGTTAATCACATTTGAAGGAAATGATGGGGCCGGGAAAACAACCGCATTAGAGTCCGTTGCCGCTATTTTAAAAGAAAAAGGATATCCGATCGTGGTTTCTCGTGAACCTGGGGGATCTGTTTTAGCTGAAAAAATTAGAGAATTAATTTTGGATGTGAATAATGAAATGGATGCGAAAACAGAAGCTTATCTTTATGCCGCTAGCCGAAGAGAACATTTAGTCCAAACGATTCTACCGGCATTGCAGGAAGGTAAATTGATTTTATGTGATCGCTATTTAGATTCCTCTTTGGCTTATCAAGGGCATGGCCGCAAGTTAGGACAAAAAGAAATCGAACAACTGAACGATTTTGGTTTAGAAGGATTTCGTCCGGACTACACTTTATTCTTTTCATTAGATTTAGAAACAGAAAAAGAGAGAATGGAAATGCGTGGGGAAATGAATCGCCTCGATTTAGAATCTAGAGAATTCCATCAGCGAGTTCGTGATGGATTTACTTGTTTGTGTCAACAAAATCCCCAACGTATTCATGTGATCGATGCTTCTCAAACGAAAGAAGAAGTTGCCCAAGCAACCCTTGCACAAGTCGAAGAACTGTGGAAAGGTCGATTCCATGATTGATAAAAAGCGACTTCAAGAAGAACAACCTGTTGCTTGGCAAACGTTATCGCATGCCCTCAAAACTCAAACACTCTCTCATGCTTATTTGTTTTATGGGCCACATAACCCGATTAAAAATCAAATGGCTTTATTACTCGCTCAATCGCGAGTTTGTCCAAATTGTGATGAAGATGGTTTTGCTTGCCAAGAATGTTCGGCTTGCCAACAAATCGCCCATGAACAAAACCCGGATTTCTATTGGTTACGCCCAAATGGGTTGTATAGTGGAAAACCGCTTACCCGCAAACAAATTGAAGCAAAGTGGAAACAGAAAGACGAAGAAGTAGAACCAGTCGTTTCGTTATCTCAATTAAAAAGCTGGAGTATTGGCAAACAAGACATTTTAAATATTCAACAAGCCTTTCAAACCAATTCGATTGGGTATGTTAACCAGCAAACGTATATTATTGAACAATACGACAAAGCAAATGCTTATGCCTCTAACTCGTTATTAAAATTTTTGGAAGAACCACGAGAAAACTTGATGGGGATCTTAGTTGTGGATGAATTATCCAACGTGCTGCCCACGATCGTATCTAGATGTCAGCTCATTCCTTTTCGCATGGCCAGTATGGAATCACGCAAAGAGGAATTACGAGCTCTCATTGGCGATGAAGAATTAGTCTCTGTTTTTGCGTATAGTGGCTATGACTTATTGTCTGCACAAAAACTCATGGAAGGAGAGGCTGCATTTGAAATTTTAGATGCGAGTGTTCAATACTGGAAAGAACGATCTAAACATATCGGAATCTATCATCTTCAAACCCAAGTGTTTTCAAAAAATGCCCAATTATCAAGAATGGGGATTGAATTTTTCTTCCATTGCTTGTTGTATCATCTCGAAATGGAAAACAAACTTGACCTCATGCATTTAGATTTACGGATGATTTTATTAGAAGGACTAGATGCTTGTCGTTATCCACTTGATCCCGCTTTATTATTGGATCGAGTCTGCATGCAGATCAGAAAGCGGACGCTACAAGGATAAAATAAAAGAGAACTTTTGACTTTAAAGGTTTTGGTGAATGCTTAAGTCGTCTCATTCAAAACCTTTTTTGCGTTTTACTGCGTATTTTAAAGGAAGAATACCTTGATTTTGAAAAGGATTTGATACAATCAAAGCCGATACATTTGCTTGCCTAAATCGAAAGAAAAAGAAACAAGCAGATTGAAATCAGATTTTTTATAATAAAGAAGAAATGCCAACACTTGATCGGCAAATGAAACAATAACAGAATGCATCATCAATAAGCGATGGTGAACTTCTGTTTCGATATATTAGGAGGATTGTCATGTCTAAACCTCAACCGGTAAAACAAAAACCAGAGAATACAAAACCATTTCCTTATATGGTTTACATCCAGTTTGATGGCTCCAAAAAAGCTTATTCATTTGGATGCTTTGAAGAATACAAAACTGGTGATGCGATTGTCGTGGAGACTGTTCGAGGCCAAGAAATCGGTACCGTTTATGTTCCATCCTTGCCTTTTGATGAAACAAAAGTAAAAGGAGAAATCAAACCTGTTTTGCGTAAAGCAACAGAAAAAGATTTAAAACGGAAAGAAGAAAACAACCAAAAAACAATTGAAGCGATGGAGATCTGTCAAGAAACGATCAATCGTCTGCAATTAGATATGCATTTGATTTCATGCGAATATACGCTTGATCGTTCCAAAATTATCTTCACTTATGTCAGTGATGATCGTGTGGATTTCCGTGGTTTATTAAAAGAATTATCCAACTTGCTGCAAGGTCGCATTGAACTTCGCCAAGTCGGTCCACGTAATAAAGCAAAATTAGTCGGCGGAATTGGCATTTGTGGAATGGAATGTTGTTGCAGTCGCTTTTTGACCGACTTCGATACCGTGTCGATCAATATGGCGAAAAACCAATTGCTCGCCCTAAACATTTCAAAACTTTCAGGTCAGTGTGGGAAATTAAAATGTTGCCTACGCTTTGAAAACGACGACTATACGGTTTTGCGAAAAGATTTACCAAAACTGAATTCGCAAATCGAATTTAATGGCAAGCATTATCGCATTAGCTCGATGAACGTTTTACAAAAACAGGCCAAACTTGAAAATAGAGAAGAAACATTGTTCGTTTCTTTTGATGAATTATTCCCAGATCGAAAGGATATCCATGAATCGACAGAAGAGCTTCCAGAATGAGCAAGGTGCAGCACTATACCTCGTGCCAACCCCAATTGGTAACCGTAATGAAATCTCCAAGCGTGTCTTGGATACATTGAATCTTGTGGATGTGATCGCATGTGAAGATACACGCAATTCGGGTCAGTTATTAAAAACGCTCGACATTCATAAACCGCTAATCGCCCATCACGAATACAACACCCAACAAAGTATTCCGGGAATTTTGAAATTGCTCGATCAAGGTAAAAAAATCGCAATCATTTCCGACGCCGGTTATCCGTTAATTTCGGATCCGGGAAGCGGATTGGTGCAAGCTGTGATTGAACAAGATATTCCTGTGATTTCTTTATCTGGACCAAACGCAGCCCTAAATGCCTTGGTTGCCTCGGGACTTTCTACCCAACATTATTTGTATTATGGATTTTTAGATGCAAAATCAACAAAACGCAAAAAAGAACTGTTTGCGCTCAAAGATTTTCCGTACACGATGATTTTCTATGAAGCACCTCATCGTATTGAAGCGACTTTAAGTGATGTGCTTGAAGTATTCGGAAATCGTAAAATCGTTTTAGCTCGCGAATTAACAAAAATCCATGAAGAATACATTCGCGGAACGGTTCAAGAAGTACTTGAAATTTGTGGAGAACTAAAAGGGGAAATGGTTGTTGTCATAGAAGGCAATACCACAAGTGAAACCCAAAGTTTAGAAGAGATTGTCACAAAAGCGCTCGAACTTGTCCAAGAAGGAATGAAGCCAAAACAAGCAGCAGGTCAAGCTTGTCAAAATAGTGCCTATTCCAAAAATGAAGTGTATCAAGAAATGTTAAAAGCAAAACAATAAACAAAAGCCTCTATTTCCTTTTATGTAAGGTGGAATAGAGGCTTTTTTACAGTTTGTTTAGGTGGAAATATTGAATATTTTGAAGAAAAAAGCCACCCAATGATGTCTGGCCAAATTCATTTAGAGTCAATATTTCTTAAGTCAAAACGAATGAAATATTAAGGGAGGGGATGATGTTGGGCGGTGTAGATGTCGTACCATTCTTGACGAGTGAGTTCGACCTTTGTTGCATCGACAATTTCTTTTAAGTGTGTCGGATTTGTTGTACCGGCAATGACTTGAATTTTTACAGGAAGACGTAAAATCCACGCCGCTCCAATCGCAGATTTTGTGACTTGATATTTCGTCGCTAATGTTTCTAATACTGCGTTGAGTTTGGGATATTTTGGATTATCTAAATATGTGCCATCTTGCCAACTTGCTTGGAAAGGACACCAAGCTTGTAAGGCGAGATCGTTCTCTAAAGCGTAGTCGAGAATTTGATCGGTGCGACTGATCGCATGATCATCTGTCATGTTGAAGAATACACTTTCATCAATGGCCAAAGCATGGACAGCCGAGAGTTGAATTTGATTGACGATTAAGTCTTGATCGATAAATTTTTGTAACATGCGCATTTTGGAAGCAGGGAAGTTCGATACACCAAAATAACGAACGAGTTTGCGATCATGGAGTTCTTGGAATGCTTGTGCGACTTCTTGGGGATCCATTAAAGGATCAGGACGATGTAAAAGTAAAATATCGAGATAATCACAATGTAAATTTGCGATCGATTGTTCAGCTTGGCCAATGATGTAGTCTTTTGTGGTGTCATAGCGAGGACCACCATTGACTTGTTTGACGATGTCGCACTTCGATTGAATAATCATCTGCTTGCGAAGTTCTGGATGTTTAGCGAGCACTTGGCCAAAAGCAGGCTCTGTTCCATAAATATCGGCATGATCAAAGAAGTTAATGCCGAGATCTAAAGCACAACGAATCAGTTCTTCAAGTTGATCTTCGTTTAAAGAAGAAATGCGCATGCAGCCAAGGGCAATTTCGGAAACGTTTAAATCAGTGTGGGTAAGGTTAAAAGTTTTCATCATGATTTTCCTATCTACTTTGTTGTTGGATTGATTCTCAAATAAAAGGAATTGTCGGGATCAATCTATTGATAACCTTATTATAATTGAAAATTTATGGATTAGAGAGATTTGCAAGCTCTAACGAGAAGTAAAATTCAATCGATTAGAACGCTCAATTGGGTATAAATGCACAATTTACGCAAATGAATTAAAAATATAGTTTTGTTTGTACGCAAAATATACGCTAAAATACAGACGTAAAGTCTGATGAAAAAAATAAGAGTTTCCATTCAATATAAATCTCGATAGAATGGCAAAGATTAATTCTCACGAAACAATAGAAGAAAAGGAGGGAATTTATGGGATCCACAATTAAAATTCAAGGGGCACGAGAAAACAACCTCAAAAATGTCTCCCTTGAAATCCCTAAAGATAAACTCATCATTATGACGGGTGTTTCTGGAAGTGGAAAAACGTCCTTGGCTTTTGACACGATTTATGCTGAAGGACAACGTCGTTATATGGAATCTTTATCTTCCTATGCCCGTCAGTTTTTAGGAAATTCCGAAAAACCCGATGTGGATCAAATCGATGGCCTTTCTCCGGCAATCGCAATTGATCAAAAGACAACGTCCCATAACCCACGTTCTACAGTTGGAACTGTGACGGAAATTTATGATTATTTACGTCTTTTATATGCGCGCATCGGTGTGCCCTATTGTCCAGAACATGGTGAACCGATTACAGGCATGACCGTAACCGAAATGGTTGACCAAGTCATGTTACTGGCTGAAGGGACAAAAACAACAGTTTTAGCCCCAATCGCCTTAGGAAAAAAAGGAACGTTTAAAGATACATTTGCCCGATTGATGAAAGAGGGCTATTTACGTGTCCGCGTCGATGGTGAAATTCGTTTATTAGAAGAACTTGAACCATTAGAAAAAAATAAAAAACACGATATTGAAGTCGTGGTTGACCGTATTGTCCGTCGGGATAATCGTAGTCGCTATTATGACTCGATTCAAACGGCATTAAATATTGGAGAAGGAATGGCAGAAGTCGTTACCGATGAAGAAACATTACGTTTCTCTTCCAATTATGCCTGCAATATTTGTGGCTTTACAGTGCCAAAACTAGAACCACGTCTGTTTTCTTTTAACGCCCCAATGGGCGCATGTCCAGAATGTAAAGGGATTGGGACAATTCAAAAAGTCGATCTTGACTTATTGATTCCGAATTGGAATTTATCGCTCAATGAAGGAGCGATTACGTTCTATAAAAACATGACGCAATCGAGCAACCAATTGTGGCAGCGTCTAGAAGCAGTCTGCGATCACTTTGGCATTGATATGGATGCCCCCATCAAAGATTTACCGAAAAAACAACTCGATAAAATTTTATATGGTTCCCAAGAACCGATTCAATTTTCAATTTATAACACCAAAGGATTAGAACGAAAATACGATGAACCGATCGAAGGAATTGTCGATATGATCGAACGCCGTTATCTAGAAACGGGATCTTCTTGGAGTCGAGATTGGTATGAAACATTTTTATCCGAACAAGAATGTCCATCTTGTCATGGAGCGCGTTTGAATCGAGAAGTGCTAGCTGTTCGCATTGGCGGAAAAAATATTTATGAATGGACGCAAATGAGTGTGGTTCAAAGTATTCAATTTATTGATCAATTAGAACTCACCCCAACCCAACGCAAAATTTCCGATCTCGTTTTAAAAGAAATTCGCTCTCGTTTGAATTTTTTAAAAAATGTCGGTTTAACGTATTTAACGCTAGATCGTTTGGCTTCTACTTTGTCAGGGGGAGAAAGCCAACGAATTCGTCTAGCAACCCAAATTGGTTCTAGACTAACCGGAGTGATGTACGTTTTAGATGAACCATCCATTGGTTTGCATCAACGAGATAATGATCGCCTTATTGAAACGCTTAAAGACATGCGCGATTTAGGGAACACCTTAATTGTTGTTGAGCACGATGAAGATACGATGCGGGCGAGTGATTTCATTGTTGATGTGGGACCTGGTGCAGGAATTCATGGTGGAAACATCGTTGCGATGGGAACGCCACAAGAAGTGATGAATAACGACAACTCCATTACGGGTCGCTTTTTATCAGGAAAAGAAAAAATTCCTGTACCAAGCGAACGCCGTAAGGGAAATGGGAAGAGTTTACAAGTGATTGATGCGACGCACAATAACTTAAAACACGTGAATGCTGAATTCCCGTTAGGTACGCTAACCGTCGTGACGGGGGTATCGGGTTCAGGAAAATCGTCTTTAGTCACAGAAGTTCTTACCCATACGATTCAGCACCATTTAGGAAAAGTACGGACAAAACCAGGCCAAGCGAGAGAAGTGAAAGGTTTAGAAGAAATTGATAAACTCATCGAAATATCGCAAGAACCAATTGGACGCACCCCGCGTTCCAATCCAGCAACCTATGTTGGCGTATTTGATGACATTCGTGATCTTTATGCGCAAACAAAAGAAGCAAAGCTTTTAGGATTTACGAAATCACAGTTCTCCTTCAACGTGAAAGGGGGACGTTGTGAAGCTTGCCAAGGGGATGGAATTCGCAAGATCTCGATGCATTTTTTACCCGATATTTATGTCGATTGTGATGTTTGTCATGGCAAACGGTATAACGAAGAAACGCTGCAAGTGAAATATAGAGATAAGACAATTGCGGATGTTCTTGAAATGACAGTTGAAGAAGGAATTGAATTTTTCTCTTCTATTTCCAAAATTCGTCATAAATTACAAACCCTTTCCGATGTGGGATTGTCTTATATTAAATTAGGACAATCGGCAACGACTTTATCGGGTGGGGAAGCCCAACGTGTAAAATTGGCCAGTGAGTTGCAGAAAAAACCAACTGGAAAAACAGTCTTCATTTTAGATGAACCGACAACGGGACTGCATTCTTCAGACGTGCGTAAATTGATTGAGGTTTTACAGCGCCTTGTGGATACAGGCAATACAGTCATTGTCATCGAACACAATTTAGATGTGATCAAAAATGCCGATTATATCATTGATATTGGACCAGAAGGTGGCGATGAAGGGGGACAAATTGTTGCCAAAGGAACTCCGGAAGAAATTGTGCAATGTCCACAAAGTTATACGGGAAAATACCTCAAACCCCTTTTAGAACAATAAAAGAATCAAACAAATAAGCTGAAATCAACCATGCGATTTCAGCTTGTTTTTATCTCGATGATGAATGATCGAATTATGTATATAACCGATATAGGATTAAGAACAAGTTAAGATTTTCATTTGGTGTTTACACTTTAGAGTAAAATTTAGAAACTTACTGCTCAAATGCGCAGTTATATGTTTAACTAGATACGTCAAACCTTAAAAGTTTGAATAAAGGAGGAGCAGGCATGCCTAGAACGACTGTAGAAGAACTCAATAAACGTTTTCATTATCACCAAGTAACTGGCTCGCCCGCTTCGTTAAATCGGGCAATCACTTTGCCTGATATTAACCGACCAGGATTAGAACTTGCCGGTTATTTTTCAAATTCCCAAACGAAACGCGTCATTGTCATCGGGGGAAAAGAGTACCGCTATATCACCGACGAAATGGATGAAATTTCTCAACGGCGGGCATTTGAATTTTTAACAAATGAAGATACGCCTTGTATTTTGATTACTGGGGATCATACTTGTCCACCCGTTTTAAAAGAAATTGCGGATCGGAAAGACTTCCCTGTTTTCGAAACAAATCGAAAAACGAGTCAATTAGTGGTCAATGTAACGAACTGGTTAGATGGACAATTAGCGCCTGCTCAATTAATCCATGCCGAACTTGTTCGTGTTCATGGTGTGGGTGTTTTAATCACCGGAGCAAGTGGAATGGGAAAAAGTGAAATCGTTTTGGATCTTGTTAAACGAGGCCATCAATTAGTTGCCGATGATCGCGTCGATGTATATCGCGTGCATAACTCATTGATTGGACGAAGTGCCCAAATCATTGCGGGTTATATGGAACTAAGAGGCGTTGGGATTATTGATGTGAAACGCTTATACGGCATCACGTCAGTCGCAAATTCGACAGAGATCAGTTTTGAAGTTTGTCTTGAGCCCTTTGATCCGAATGGAGATTACGATCGTATCGGATTAGATCATGACGAATATAACGAATACTTAGGTATCAAAATTCCAAAGTTAAGAATCCCTGTGACGTATGGTCGCCCAATGGGAACCGTTATTGAAACAGCAGTGACGAACTATTTATTACAACAAGATGGTTTTGATTCAGCACGAGAGTTTGAAGAACTCGTTCTTTCTGAAATCGAAAAAAACCGCATTTAGAATGAAACGTTCAAGGAACAGGACAACTCCTGTTCCTTTTCTACATCGAAAGGAGACAGTATGGAAAAGACAATCCTTTGGGCATTGGATACGGGATTTGGCTTATTCTTCATGATTTGGGGTGTGGAAAGCACATTTCAAAAATGGGGAATTACCCAAAAGCAAAGACAAAAAGGAATTGCGATCTATTTGATTGTTGTCTTTTTGTTGAATGCTTTATTACACCAAGTGATGCTCGCTATGATCATCGCGGCAATTTTAGTTGCCTTTGTTTTTCCGATGGAGATTCATGCGCTACGGGCATTGGATGCTTGGGGCCTTTGGTCAATCATCGGCGCTGCCTTTGTTTTATGGACGAATACAAAAGCCGAGATGATGATTTGGATCATCAGCACTCTTTTCTTATTTGGTGCATTTATTTTTATTCGCCAAGTGTTTACGCGTAAATTTTATTCTTGCTTTGGACAAGTCGGGATGCTTTCGATTCTACTTGTATGTGGGGCTACTTATTTTGGTCTACAAGCAGAAGAAAACATGTTGGCGTATTGGCTCAATCTGATTTTAATCGCACTGAGTATGATTGGCTTTGTGTATGTTGGCCTGAACAAGAAACAAATGGCTAAGCCATTATTATTGTTTGATTTGGATGGAACATTAATCGATTCCCAACCTCTTGTTTTTGAAACATTTCGCCAAGTGTTTGCCAAACTAAAACCGGGCTATCCATTAAGTGATCAAGAGTTGTATTCCTTTTTTGGACCGACATTAGAAACGACATTTTTACGTTACTTTCATCCCGATGAAATTGACGATGTTATTGAGTTGTATCAACAAATCAATCGCCAGTTGCATGCTGAATATTTAAAGGAAATGCCTTATGCGCTAGAAACGATTGTTCAATTGCATGAGCAAGGTTATGTACTGGGAATTGTTTCGAATAAACGGCATGCGGTCGTGGAACTTGGATTAGAACAAAGTAAACTCAAACCTTACATGGATGCAGTTTATGGCAAAGAAGACCAACCGGTATGTAAGCCAAAGCCCGATGGATTAATTCATGCTGCCAAACAAATGGGGTACAAATTGGACGAAGTGCTCTATTTTGGTGACAATGCGGCAGATATTCAAGCGGCGAAAGGGGCGGCTTTTTATTCCGTAGGTTATACTTTAGATACCATACAAAAACAATCATTACTCAACGCTAAACCATGTGCGTTTATTGATGATTTAAGAAAAATAACCAAGCTATTAAAGGAGGATCAGATATGGATCGACAAGTCGATTTGGTAATTATTGGTGCAGGACCTGCCGGTATGGCTGCTGCATTATATGGATCACGAGCAGGATTATCTACAGTGATGATCGATGCATCTGCTCCTGGTGGAAAATTATTAAAAACGTATCAAATTGAAAACTATCCTGGTGTCGGAACAGTAAGTGGGCCAGATTTAGCAATGCAAATGTATCAACAATCTATCGCATTTGGCGCTGAATTTCTGTATGGCGAAGTCGTAGAAGTCACTCAGGATAAAAAAGTCCGTTTAGCAGATGGCACCGTTCTAGAAGCTAAAGCGGTAATCATTGGCACAGGAGCTCGAGAAAAAGAAATGGGGATTCCCAATGAAGCAGAAGCCATTGGCCATGGCGAAAGCTTCTGCGCAGTTTGCGACGGGGCATTTTTCAGAAATAAAGATGTTGTCGTTATCGGTGGTGGAAATTCCGCATTAGAAGAAGCGCAATTCTTAACTCGATTTGCGAGTCATGTTACGATCGTGATTCGTCGTGATGTATTTAGAGGATCTGTTAAAGCACAAAAAGAAGTTGAAGAAAACGAAAAGATCTCAGTGATCTACCATCATATTCCAAAAGAAGTTGTCTTAACGGATGGAAAAGTGTCTGGCATCGTTTTAGAAAATGTGCAAACAAAAGAGCAACAAACATTAGCATGCCAAGGAATTTTCCCTTTTATTGGCCAAGTACCAGAAACATCATTTGTGAAAGACTTAGGAATTTTGAACGAACGTGGCTATGTGATTGCCAATGAGCAATTGGAAACAGCAGTCAAAGGAATCTATGTTGCCGGTGACTGCAAAGAAAAAGATTTACGCCAAGTCGTTACTGCAACAGCAGATGGTGTAATTGCCGCAACCAATGCATTCCACGCTATTACTGGGATGTAATGACTTTTGTTCAATCCTAAAATCCTTAAAGAAAATTACTTAAATCAATAGAAAAACGCCCGGAACTGAGTATAGAACCGGGCGTTTTTGCGAAATTAATGCGGGTATAAAGCCAATGTAGATTGTGCGTAGAGTTTAATGCTCAGATGAATTGAGGACTTCAGAATAATATGAATTGTAATCTTTTAGGCTGATCATTGTATCTTCGTTTTGATCTGTAGAAGAGCATCCACAAAAGAGAAATAAAATTAAAGCAAATAAAGATAACGTTTTGATATTCATCCTATTTTCTCCTTTATCTACAATTTGATTGTTAATAAAATTGTAGTGTATATAAATTAAAATGTCGAGTTTGAATTTTAATGCCACAAAGATATTCTTTTCTCTTTCATTGTATGAGATAGAGCGTGCCAAGTATGAAGATCTCGTTGTGCCAAAGAAGGGAAATAAAAAAAGAACCCGATGAGAAATCGGATTCTAAGTGGAAAAGATTAATTGACTACACCGTGATGAACGGGAGCAGAACGACGAGTAAGTGGTTTGAAGACATAACCTGCGTCACGATAGGCCGCAATAATTTGTGGTAAAGCTTGCGCAGTTGTTGGTTTTGCATCTGTGTCATGCATTAAAATCACAACATCATCCATGCCAATACCGGCTGTGGAATTCTCAACGATTTGTTCCACAGGGACACCATTAGCGGAAGCATCGGTGGAATCGATGTTCCAGTCAAAATAGGCATATCCTTTATTTTGCACTTCTTGAACTAAAGTCGACATAATGCCTGGGCAATAAGAAGCAGAAATAGAGTTCGAAGAACCACCCGGGAAACGAATAATATCGGCTTTTACTCCTGTTTGTTGCTCAACGAGATTACTAATGTCTTGTAAATCTTTGAAGTAAGCTTCTGTTGACGAGTAGACAGTTGGATAATCGTGTGTATAGGTGTGCAGGGCAATAGTATGACCATCGTCAACAATGTCTTTCATGAAGCCATAACTTTCTGGGTTAAAGGCGGTTACGAAGAAAGTCGCTTTTGCATCATTCTCTTTTAATATTTTTAAGATATCGCCCGTTAAGGCGGAAGGTCCATCATCAAATGTTAAGTAACAAACTTTTTTACCAAAGTCAGGATCTTCGGCAATATTGATCGTTTGTTTATAGGTTTTCATATTTCCGGAGCGATCAATTGCGGTGTAATTGACGGTATAATTTCCTGGAACATCAGTATTTAATTGAGAAGAGTCAACAGTGATTTGCGGATCAGGATCGATGTCATCGACTGCTTTATATTGTTGAACGGTAAAGTGATCCCCTTGGATAAGATCGACTTTTTCTTCGAAGTTTTCGATTTTAGGTGCTTTTTTATCAATCGTGCGTTCTAAGGTTGCTGTTTTTGTTGTGGTATTGCCATGAGAGTCTTTTGCGGTAATCGTAATTTGATTTTTACCCGATTGGCCCGGATAGATATCGCCATCGATTCGTAAATTGTATTCAGAAGCATCAGAAACAGATTCGATAAAATCGTTTTGAGAAACGACTTGGGTCGTATCGGTTTTGATATCTTTTAAAACGAGATCAGGACCTTTCGTGTCTTTGACTTCGACAGTGAAAGGATAAGTCTTATTTTTGTATTGATAAGAAGCTTCAACTTCGCCAAGAACATTTGAATCGACATCACCTTGAAATGTCACATTTGTTTTGGAGTCAAAGAAAAGGGATTTGATATTTCCATAAGGATCAAATGTTTCACCATATTCAGCAATGTAATGATCGGTTTTTATGGAGAGGGGATTAAAAAATCTAAATACACCCCAGATCAAAGCAAAAATTCCGATAATACCGACAAGTAAAATCGCAACTCGATCATAGCGAATGCGCTTTTTTCGTTTTTTTTGATTGGTATTGGGTGTGTTCGTCATAAGTCCTCCATATTTTATATGCATAAACAATGAAGTTGAATCATCGTTTTGTCGTTTGGGATTTGTTTTTCAATTCGCTTCCATCATCAGGATGGCATCTATGTTTAAGTCTATCAAAATCATGCTCGATAAATGATTAAATCGTGCGAAATGTCAGAAAAGATTTTCGGTCTAAAAAATGAAGAAATCATAAAGTTCAACTCGCCCAAAACGGGTTGAAAATAGAAGTAGAAATGCTCTTCATTTGGATCGATTCTATGCAAATTTAAAGTTTACATAAAATTTGGAATGAAGTCATAAAGTTTTCGATTTCGAAATAAAGCGGTTACCAAAGCGGAAAAATCGAATCTTTTTGGAGTGTCGAATTTAGATCAAAAAAGTAAAAAATCACATAGAAACAAGCATTCCAATAGCATCTTAATTCTATAGCGGCAAGTTTAAAAAAGATTCATGAGGGTGCATGGTATCATGATTTTCAGAGAGGCGTTATAGATATGAAAGTAATCATTATTGGAGAAAATGCGAAAGAGCAAGCGCTCGCATACGCTTTGGAACAAAATGGGAATCATCAAGTATTAGTCTGTCCTGGAAATCCGTTCACGCATGAGTTTGAACAATCCATGGAAGAACTCCCAGAACCTTATCATCCTGAAAAAGTCCTAGAAACGATTACTGCAGTAGATCCTGACGAAATTATTCTTTTGGACGAACATTTAATTCGTCAAGGAATGACACAAGATTTAGCTAGACGGGGTTGGGACGTAATTGCCCCGAACCAAGCGGCTGTTGAAGTGATTGATGATAAAGTGCAATGGGCAACTTTGATGAAAGAACGCAATATTCCCGTTGCTGATTTTCTACAAAAAAATACGAAACAGGAAGCAATCGATTTTATTCAAGAAATTGGTCTACCCCTTGTCTTAAAAGAGGCAAACGGACTCAAACGTTTTGCGATTCCTTATAATGAAGATGAAGCAATTGATGATGTCAATGAATGGTTTGATAGTGGATGCCAGGGAATTATTTTCTCTGAATTCTTAAGTGGTGTACGTTTTAACTTACCTGTACTTGCATGGAAGGAAAGAGTACTCCCATTATTGCCATTTGTGGTCACACGTGGCGTTTATGAAAATGAAGATGATCCACAAGCAAAGGGTCTTGGCTGTGTTTGTGGGATTCATGATGAGATTGCGACAGTATATGCACAACAAGCTGTTCAAGACGTACTTGTTCCATTTTTAAAAGCGTTAGATGAACAAGGAATTGAATATGAAGGGATTCTTACTGGTGAATTCATTGTGAGTCAACAAGGTCCTGTTTGCGTGAATATTAAAGCCGGACTTTCCGAAACAGGTGCATGTGCGCTCTTCCCATTGATGAATTTTGATTTGTTGAAAGCATGGAAACAAATCAAAAATGGCGAACAACCAACAATAAAATGGCGCAATCGCAATTCCGTATCCCTTGTGTTGGTGGGAAAAGACTATCCACAAGAAGATTCTAAAGATCAGCCGATCGAAGTGGATGAAGATTTTGAAGGCGTGATTTATGGAAACCATGCTGCTCTAAAAGATGGACAACTCGTAAGCGATGGCGGCCGTGTTTTAATTGTATCGGGAATGGGACATAATTTACTCGATGCAGCGACACAAGCTCTTGAATCAGCAAAACATATCCATTGTGCAGATTTAATTTATCGTACAGATATTGGAAAAGAAGCGGATCAAAAAGAAGCATAATATTAGAAAAATTAAAATGACAACAGAAGTTCTTGCCATAGAACCTGTTGTCATTTTTTTATCGGTAAGATCCGGATGAAATCCGTAAAGTTCCGGATTTAGGAGATAAGATTCGGATAGAATCCGTAAAAACATATACGAAAAGACAGACGTTAGAGTTAAGCAAAAGCGAATTTGGCGATGCTTTTTGAGATTTTTAGATATTCATTTTATAAGATTATGACAGAATTGAGAGTGTTCCATATATCTATTTGATTATGTTGATTTTGTTTGTTTTTTTTCATCCGTTTTATAAAATATAATAAAGAACAAAGTTTAATTTCAATCTATAAGTTTTGTTGAAAAAGAAATAGACATTTATTGTGTTGGATAAGATTTTCGTAAAAAGAAAAGAAGAAGGAGGGATAAATTATGACATTTCTTACTCAAACACTATTTACCTATTTAATGTTGTATTACATGTGGCGTCAAAAAAACGATATCAATCGAAAAAATATGTTTTTTGTCGCATTAGCTTTTCTAATTGTAATGATTTATGTGATTGCTTATATCTATCTACTTTTTCAAGGCCAATTAGGATGGATTGAAATTATAGGATTGGTATCAGTTCTTTGTTTCTCAGGACTGATTATCGTATCTTCTTTGAAATCAGATCAAAGTCATGAAAGATAAAGGATGGATACGCATATGACTGTTCAACCAACAAAGATCAAAAACATAAAATTTAGGAGAATGGTCTGGATTTTGTTAACTGCAATTATCTGTATAGAAGGAATCGGTGTTTTTACATATCATTTGAATACCGAACAATTTGGCCTCATATCGTCTCTTGCAATTCTTTGCGCCTTATATATAGGTTTTTCATATAAAGGTACCCAAGGAATTGATATGCTTTTTGCCATTTCCTTTTTGATTGGAGTTTTAAATACAGGTGCTGCATTGTATTTAATTGATCTTTATCCAATTCTAACTGCAGCTATAGTCAATAGCGCGATTGTTGTTGTTTTTGGTTTTTGTGCTTTATATGAAAATTATAGGCATAAAATTCGATGATTCTTTAGGAGGATATAATATGAAAGAGAACGATAATAATAAATCTGTAATTGAAGTATGTAAGAGGATTTACTATTTGATCTACCTTCCTGTGATTCTCTGTGTTGTTTTTCTTACTTCAGCAAACCTCTGGGAAGCTCGAAAAGGGAATGTTTCACAAATTGCACTCTTGCTCCCTATAGCTTGTATGTTGGGATTTAGCTTATTGTTATTCTGGTTTGATTGTCACAAAAAAGACGTGAAATATATTGGTGCGGGACTGTTGATTGGGGCTGTCATTGGAATTTTGGCTTTTGTTAATCCGAGCTTTCTGCAAGATCTTGCCGCCAAAGGAAATAAGCTGTTAACGATTACTGAAACATATCAATATATTGTTTGGGGCGAGACCAATTTGTTGATTCTCTTCATGATCGCCAATAAAAAGGCCATATAAAACTTGATGGGAATTTAGAGTGATCTGTCCTTAAAAAGTAGAGTCTGTATAATAACGAAACATTTTTCTAATCATTACCTTTTAAATTTAGTTAAAGAAAAAACCCGAGATCAAATGATCTCGGGTTGATTTACGAAATGGTGCGGACGATGCGAGTCGAACGCACACGGGTTGCCCCACTGCCGCCTGAAGACAGCGTGTCTGCCATTTCACCACGTCCGCATGTTGCCAATGAATTTATTGTGCTTTGTTATACTAACATCAACCTCAGTTTTCTGCAAATGTTTTTTAACAATGTACAGACTTGACACATTTGATATAAAAAAAGTAAGACGAAAAAATAATTAATTTTGGATCATGAAATTGATTAAAAAATCCAAAATAAGAGAGGTAGAGAGAATGCAACAATTTTGGAATGAAACGTATGATCAAGAGCGCGCCTTTTATGGTGTAGATGGCGTATCTTTAGATCACTGTAACTTTGATGGACCAGCTGATGGCGAAAGTGCATTTAAAGAAGCTAAAGATATCGCAATCAATTATTGCTTCTTCAATCTTCGCTATCCGTTTTGGCATGATCAGCATTTGAAAATCGAAAATTCTAATTTAACGGAATTATGCCGAGCTGCTTTATGGTATTCCCAAGATATTGAAATCAACAATACGAAACTGCATGGGATTAAAGCATTACGTGAATGCTCAAATGCGCACATTGAAAATTCGGATATCATTTCCCCGGAATTCGGATGGAATTGCCATAACGTGAGTATGCATAATGTGAAAGCGCAAAGTGAATATTTCATGATGAATTCTGAACGGTTAAAGTTTTCAAAATTAGAATTTAAAGGGAAATATTCTTTCCAATACATTCATGATGCGGTATTTGAAGATTGTAAGTTTGATACAAAGGATGCGTTCTGGCATGGTAAAAACATTGTTGTGCGCAACAGTATCGTTAAAGGAGAATACTTAGCTTGGTATTCTGAAGATATTACATTTGAACATTGCACAATTATTGGAACTCAACCACTTTGTTATGTGAAAAACTTAAAAATGATCGATTGTAAGATGGTTGATACAGATTTAGCTTTTGAACGTTCGACTGTAGAAGCAACTTTACTAGACCCAATTGTGAGTATCAAAAATCCATTAGAAGGAACGATTACGGTACCTTATGTCCAAGATGAGATTGTGATGGATATCGAAGAAGCTAAAGGTGTAGTCATTCAAACAAATCCACAAGTTCAAACGAATGATGAACTTGAAACAGTTCAAGAAGAAACGTCAGGACAAGAAGAAGTAAAAGAATAAAAGAAGCAAAATTTAAGGAGCAGCCAATTAAACAAAAGTTTAATGAGCGTTGTTCCTTTTTTATTAGATAGAAAATCGAATCCCCGAAATGTTTCAAACAAAGGATAAAATAAATATACAAAGTGCATGGGTCCATCTTTTTTAGGGTTCAAGGATTTCAATGAGGAATAAAAGAACATGAATCAATAGGTGCACTTATAAATACGGAAAACTTTTTAACCGGATGACGTATTCATCTAGGATCAAAGAGGCGAAAGGACAAAAATCTATGATCATTACAGTCACATTTAATCCTGCAATTGATAAAACAGCATATGTGGACAATTTAGTTGTTGGCGGTCTTAACCGATTAGAACATGTAATTGCAGATGCGGGAGGAAAAGGGGTCAACGTTTCCAAAACGATCCAACAATTACAAGGTGCAACGATTGCGACCGGTTTTCTTGGGGGCAGTGCCGGCCAATTTATCTTGAACAATTTAAACGATCTTGGCATTCAAACGGATTTTATTGAAGTGGAAGGGCAAACGAGAACCAATTTGAAAGTGCTCAATCAAAACATGGAGTTAACGGAACTCAATGAACCAGGGCCAATTGTCACGGATCAAGATATCGAAAAACTGATCGATCGAATTTTAACGATCGCAAAGCAGGATCCCGATCAGACTTGGGTTGTGCTGAGTGGCAATGTAGGACCGGGGGTAAACAAAGATATTTATCAAAATCTTATTTCGCGTTTCCAACAAGAAAATATCAAAACAATACTCGATGCAGATGGAGAATTATTCAAAAATGGCGTGAAAGCCAAACCGTACTTCATTAAGCCAAACCGTTTTGAACTCAGCCAATATTTTGGAGTGGAAGAAGAGCTGTCTAATGAAAAAGTCATTGAACTCGCTTCTACGTTTTTAAATGATCAAACGAAATTGGTTGTTGTTTCCATGGGAATTGAGGGATCAATCTTTTTGACGGCAGATGAAGTGATCCTTGCTAAAGCGTTGACTATCGATTATCGCTCAGCTGTAGGAGCCGGAGATGCGATGGTCGCAGCCATTGCGTGGGGATTAGAACAAAATATGAGTTTAGACGATTTGGTTTCGTGGTCTGTTGCGACAAGTGCTGGGGCATGCATGTCAGAAGGGACTTCACCGGCAAGTCGCCAAGTGATTGAACAATTAAAGCCAAGAGTAGAAGCCACAAAATGGCAGAAGATAAAATAAAAATTTGTGGCATGTGCCGAAAAAGGCATCAAAAACCTCGTGTTCCATCACGCCAAGAGCGTAAAACACGAGGTTTTTCGTATATAGTTATTTTTCAAAATACATTTTTCGAGTGATGTAGTTGAAAATCATAACGATGAATGTCGCAAATAATTTAACGATCATATAGCTGATGTGCATGAAATCACTACCGATCCACATAATCAATTGGTTGATCCCTAAGCCGATTACCGAGAATGTGATAAAGAAGGCTAAGTTTTGCGATTGTTTCTTACCATTATTGATTTGGAAGACCCATTTTACACTTGCAATATAGTTAAAGATCACGGATACCGTAAAAGAAATGGTTGAAGAAATTAAATAGTAAATTCCTAAGACTTCTGTACAGAAAATCATTAATCCATAGTCAATCACGAAGGCTAAGCCCCCAATCAGGCCAAAGCGAAGAATTTGATTGATCAAGTCTTTTAATTTTTGTTTGGAATTTTTTTGTTCAGACATAAATGCTCCTTGTCGATGTAAAACTCTTGAATCGAAGGGCAAAATTACAAGTTTCGAATCAAAAGGGTGATGGAATACAGGTATTGGATGTGTCTTTTTAAGACGAACCAAAAACTAATTTAGTCTATCGCCTATAGATATGCAAAGAAAGTATGATTTTCACAAATCTTTTGTTCAAAAGAATACTTAATTTGAGACCTGAAAACGAGAACAACACAAGTATGATTGGTGAACATAAGGCTGCGATTGTCTTTGGCAATGATTTTTTGTATGATTTTTTCTTAACGATTGGTGAATTTTGGATGAAGGAAAACCAGAACGGATCGTTAAAGATATTTCCATAGAGCATCCCCTTGAATGAATTTTAAATTGATGATTTAAGACGATACCACCTTGTTGAAGAGGTGGAGATTTTTATTTGGGGATAACACAATTGAAGCAAATGTGGATTTAGTGCATAAATATGCGAAAATGGACAAGAAGAGCGCAATGGATTTGTTGATTATAGATTTTTACAAAGGAATTAGAAAGGGATGAGGGAATGAAAGCGGCCGACAACAAAAAGCATGTTAAAAAAGGACGATTGTCACAATCATTGATCGTGCAATTAAGTGTGCGCTATTTTATTGATGATATTGGAACGCGATCAGCAGCATTGACCTATTATTTAATTTTCTCGCTCTTTCCTTTGATGATTTTAATTTCGATTTTAGTCGGTTCGTTGAATATTCAAATTGAGCCGATGTTTGATGCGATGCATAATGTATTGCCAAAATCAGTTCTTGAACTGTTGAGTGGTTATATTCATTATGTAGAAGAAACCCCATCGACAATCATGTTCACTTTTGCGATGTTTTTCTCGATCTATTTTCCTTGGCGAGTAGTCCATGAAATTATGGCAACGATTCGCATCGCTTATGAACTGCCCCCAGCACCAAGCCAATTCAAGCAACTGTTCAAAGAGCTCGTTGCGGCCATTATTATTCCTTTGAGTCTTATTGTTTCGTTGATTTTAATTGTCTTTGGACCCAACATCATTTTGAAATTGTTGAGTTTTCTGCCCGCAGGACTGATCACGATTTCAGATGCTCACTTAAACATTTGGGAATATGCGCGTTTTGCGATTGCCGGATTAATGTTAGTCTTTGCGCTTGTTGTTGTATATGAACTTGCTTTAGATCGTCATCAACCATTACGCACGATTTTACCAGGGATTATTGCCGTGTTAATCGTATGGTTAGCTTCTAGTGCGCTGTTTTCTTTTTATGTAGAAAATTTTGCTCGCTACTCGATTATTTATGGAACGCTAGGAACGTTTATTATCTTGTTGTTGTGGCTTTATTTGACAAGTGTCATCTTTTTAATGGGTGGAGAAGTCAATGCGCTCATTTTAAAGAGAAGAAGAAGACGAGCACTGTATCATAACTCGTCGATTGTTCACGATAAATCAGAAGTATATGAATGGCCAAGTCATAATTCATTTCGGCATATAACAGATCATGAACAATACAAGTGATGAGATTTCATGTAAAGACTTATTTTCTTTTGATTCAATGTGTAATTACAGGATATATAACATTCAAATTCTCAATAAAAAACATGCTCTTTGATGAACAAGAGCACGTTTTTTATAAATGGGGGATGAGGGTTATGGTTATAGGTTAACGAGTTTTAAAATATCGAGGACACTGTTTAAACGGATCGTAGGATGGATTCCTTTATCACTAAAAGAACCCCATGCTGCATAGCCAAAATCGATGCCGGCATTGACGCAAGCTTGATAATCCGAATAAGCGTCCCCAATATAGATGACTTCATCTTTATTGAGGTTCATCTTTTGAATTGCGAGTTCAATTGGTTCGGGATTGGGTTTGTGTAATTTTGTATCATCGCCTAGAATCGCTAAATCCATGTAGCGATCTAATCCTTTAGAGACAAAGTCAATTTGATATTGGTTTTTGAACTTAGAGCTGACGACGCCTTGTCTAATATTATT
Source organism: Allobaculum stercoricanis DSM 13633 (assembly GCF_000384195.1). Taxonomy (GTDB): domain Bacteria; phylum Bacillota_I; class Bacilli_A; order Erysipelotrichales; family Erysipelotrichaceae; genus Allobaculum; species Allobaculum stercoricanis. Next base: position 2,031,231 of record NZ_KB913034.1, read on the forward strand.
TTTATGCAACTTCTTTAATACTTCTTCAACATGAGGGAATGCTTTAGCGCCTTCTTCAAATTCGTTGACGTATTTGACCCAACGTTCATATGTTTGTTCTTTATTTTCAATATGGAGAAGATCTAAAACTTTTAATCCGGTATAAGCCATAAAAGGACGTAGGTCATGGATGGACCAGTCTTCATTTTTTTCTTCTTTGATAATGCGTTGTAAAGGAACTAAGTTCATCTTCATAGTGTCTAATAACGTACAATCTAAATCGTATAAAACGGCTTTATATTTCTTCATTTTTTCCCTCAACTGTGATTTAAAAGTATATGATGGAAGTTTTTTGGTGATGACCTCATACAACGTAATCCGAAAAGAAATATAAGGAAAGAAGATGTTAAAAGTTACAAAACACATTTCAATGTAAACGTTTGCGAAAACAAAAGCGGAAATGGATGTTGGATCAAAATAATAAGCTAGATCGATCATTTGAATAAACGCTAGTCAGGCAGTGCATTAAAAAAATCTGATCTTCTTTGAAGATCAGATCAAGGTACAAATTAAATGAGTTCTAAAATTTCTAATGGATCTTGTAAAACAAGAGACGCATGGATGCCTTCATTGCTAACGCTGCCCCAAGTCGCATAGCCAAAATCAATGCCGGCATTGAGACAGACTTTATAGTCGGAAATTGAATCCCCGATATAAATCACTTCGCTTGGTTTTAAATTCATTTTTTCAATCGCCAGTTGGACTGGAATCGGATTTGGTTTTTGGTAAGGCGTATCGTCGGCTAAAATAGCTACGTCGATATATTGATCGAATCCTTTGGAGACAAAATCGATTTCGTATTGATCACGAAGTTTGGAGCTGACAATTGCTTGAACGATATGTTTTTGTTGGCATGTTTTCAAGACATCTTCAACATGAGGATAAGGTGTTGCCCCTTCTTCAAACTCATTGACATATTTAACCCAACGGGCATATGTTGTTTCCTTGTCTTGGACGCCCAGCTCTTCCATGACTTTCATTCCAGTATAACCTGTGAAATGATAGAGTCTTTCAATTGGCCAGTCTTCATTTAGTTCTTCTTGGATAATTCTTTGTAGAGGTACCATGTTCATGCGAAAAGTATCTAAAAGTGTGCAATCAATGTCGTAGATAATTCCTTTATATTTCTTCATCATGTTCTCCTTTTTGGATTCGTTTTCTGAATTGAATATAGTAATCGCATTTTACGCGTAAGTCCATTGTAGGCGATTCAACGAAAAAGAACAAAACGATTTTGAATGAAAGTGAAATGAATCTTCTATATATCGCGAATCAGATTCAGGGCAAGGAAAAGAAAAGACACATATTTTAAAGGATGTGCCATGAATAATATTTGCGATTTGAACAAGATAAATCGTTACAACAAAAAATAGACGTAACCATATCAGTTCTTTGATAGAATGGATTGCGGCTTAAAAATATCAAAAAAATAAAATAGAAATGATTTCAGGATTAGAACGAAAAGAAAAAGTGAAAGGAGAATGAAATGAAACATCAAGTGTCTTTGATTCAAGGTGATTTAAAACGAGCTATTGTGATTTTTGCGATTCCGTTATTTTTCTCTCAATTATTCCAAACTCTTTATAACACGATGGATACAGTTATTATTGGTCATGTGTTGGGTGATTTTTCTCTGGCGGCAGTTGGTGCGGTGGCTAGTTTATTTGAATTGATCGTTGGCTTTTGTACAGGATTTGGCCAAGGTCTCGGTGTAATTGCCGCCCAAAAATTTGGTGCGGGAAATATGAAAGGATTTAGACGAGTTGCAGGGTTATCGATTGAATTGTCGCTTGTGGTCTCGTTTGTTTTAGCAATTGTGGCGGGATTGAACATGGAAACGATCTTAAATTTCATGCATACATCGAGTGATATTTTCGATCTTTCTTACTCCTATATTATTGTGATTTGTTGGGGATTACCGATCACGATCTTTTATAACTTATGTGCCGGCATGTTACGCGCAGCCGGAGATTCCATTACGCCATTGGTAATTTTATTGATCTCTAGTGTGACAAACATTGTTTTAGACTTATTGTTTATTACGACATTCAATATGGGTGTTGCTGGAACAGCATGGGCGACATTGTTGGCACAATTATTATCGTTAGTGATTTGCGTGATTTGGATGTTGTTGAAAAAACGGGAATTATTGCCAAGTTTATCCGAAATGAAGTGGGATTCCACTTTAGCGCGTCATTTAACAGAAATGGGATTATCGATGGCGTTCATGTCGAGTATCGTTTCTGCCGGCACATTGATTTTACAAATCGGCATTAACCAACTCGGAACATTAATCGTCACCGGTCATACGGCAGCGCGTAAATTAGTCGGGATGTTGAACTTACCTGTGATTGCTCTTATGCAGGCGTTGTCTTCTTTTGTGGCCCAAAATATTGGTGCCCAACAATATGAACGAGCAGAAAAAGGAATTGCCTTTGTGAACCGTTTTGGTTTGTATTATTCCATTCTTTTAAGTGTGATCGTCATGTTTGTTGCGCGTTATTTAATCGCTATGATTTCAGGAAGTACAACGGATGTTGTTTTAGATACGGGAGCGTTGTATTTAAGAACAAATATTCCATTCTTCCCTGTATTGGCTGTTTTATTGGACTTACGAATCTCCTTGCAGAGTATGTCATTAAAAATCGTGCCCATCATTTCAAGTGTGATCGAATTAGTGGGCAAAATTATATTTACGCTCTTTATCGTTCCAACAGCAGGTTATCTCGGTATTTGTTTTACGGAACCGGTTGTTTGGATCGCGATGTGTTTATTCTTAGGCTATTTCTATTTACGAAATCGCTTGTTTAAGGAAAACAAGATCGCAACGCATATTTTTAGATAATCGCTAAACTCTTCTTGCCAAAATAAGACAAGAAGAGTTTTTTAAAGCTTTGATGGGGCTTGATTTGGGCATGTTGGAAAGATAACGATTAAAATAGAGAAAAAGAAAGATGGATTCTTTGAAAAGTGTGATTTCTATTCTTTTTTTAAAGAGGATAAGATCAATGAATATTCGTTATACATTTGAAGCCGCACTTCAACAAAGTGCGGCTTATGATGGCCAAAAACAAGTCGGCTTTTGTCGCTTTGATGTCCAGGATCAAACATGGACAATTTTCACAACGCATGTTTTAGATGAATATGGCGGACAAGGGATTGCTAAAAAAATGGTTTTGTTGGTTGAACAAGAAGCACAAAAACAAGGTGTAAACCTACAATCAACTTGTTGGTATGCGACCAAAATTTTAAAAAATTAAAAATGACTTTTCCTTCGATTGAAGAGGGAAAAGTCATTTTTTGATTTATACCTTTAAAAATTCATATTTTCTTTATTTTTCAAGTTTGCTGACTGATTGTCCGGGATCGAATTCAAAACCGAGGACTTGGAGTTTGGGAACGGCCTGACCTAGGATCATTTGAACGATAGTGCGAGCACAAAGTTGCCCCGCTTCTTCGTTGGGAAAATGGACTGTGGCTAGAGCAGGGGTGATTAAAGCGCCGACATCGTGGCCACCAAAACCGATAATGGAGACATCTTCTGGGACAGACAGATTGTGTAAGCGCGCTTCTTTAAAACAAGCTAAGGCGATTTGATCTGTCGCACAAATGATCAAATCAGGAGTTCGTTGATCTAAAATGGAACGTGCGACTTCTCGAGCTTGGTCATAGGAGAATGTCGTTTCATTTAATGATAATGATTCGACTTGGGCATGATGAGATAAGCCATCCATGACGCCACGTTTTCGTTCATGACCTACCGCAAAGTCGGAGCCATTGACGCCAATATATGTGATGTTGCGATGACCCATTTTTGAGGCATATTCCCCAATCGTAAAGCCAGCTTGGTAATCATCATAAATGATTGAAATGCCATAGGGGAATTTTTGCCCCATCACCAAAAATGGAACGGAACTCGATTTTTGTAGAGCTTGGTGTTCTTGACCAAGATTGGTGGCAATTAACACAATGCCATCGACGCGTAATGAGCGTAAATATTCAATTGCTGCAATCTCTCTTGTTGATTGATGATCGGTTGTAATGATCAAACAGGCATAACCGAGTTCTCTTAGGGCATTATCCATCGCATTTAAGAGTCGGCCAGTAGAAGGAGAAGTCATAGTCGGGGCAACTACACCAATCATGCGCGTTTGTTTCGATTTTAAATTGGAAGCGGCAGCACTGGGTTCAAATCCGGTGCGCTCAATAACGGCTTTGATTTTCTCTTTCGTCTCGTCTTTGACATAACCATTGTTGAAATAGCGAGAAACAGTACTTTTGGATACGCCAGCTTCGCGAGCAATATCGGCAATTGTATATTTGGACATAAAACACTCCTCAAAATTTGGATGATTCAAAAAACACAAAAACTGCTAAGACAGAATGCCTTAACAGCGATTGAAAAAACTTTATTGATCTAAATGGTCTAAAAATTCGCTAACTTCTTTTGCGGTTGGCATAGCCGGGATTGCGCCATGTTTGCGAACGGTTAATGCGGCAACGGCATTGGCATAGCGTGTAAATTGTTCCAAAGTATCTAAATCGATTTGATCGAGATCTTGATCACAATGGGCAATTTGATAGAGCATGGCACCCCAGAAAGAATCACCAGCGCCATTCGTATCAGCGACTTTGGATTTAAATCCAGCAACGACTCTAGATCCAGCAGCATTCGCAATGAGCGCTCCTTGGCTACCGAGCGTAATCGCAACAACTTTTGGCCCTTGAGCAAGAAGGGCAGTGGCGGCTTGTTGAGGATCAGTTTGATCAGTTAGCAGTGCGCATTCTTCATCACTGATTTTCATGATGTCGACCATGGGCACTAGAGAGCGCATTTGTTCAATTGCCGTTTGTTCATCTGGCCATAATGAAGCACGATAGTTTGGGTCATAGGAGATCGCAACCCCACTCGCTTTAGCAAGAGCAATTAATTGATGGGTCGTGGAACGAGCAGGTTGATCGGTTAAGGATAAAGATCCACAATGGAAGATTTTTGTGTTTTGAACAGTGGCAGGATCGATTTCTTCCATGCGAATTTGGGTATCCGCGCCGGGTTTACGACTGAATGAGAATTCTCGTTCGCCTTCTTCATTAATATTCACAAAGGCTAATGTGGTAAAGAAGTTTGGATCTTCAATGCATTGATGAACATCAATGCCCTCATCTTCTAATACTTTTTTTAACATTGCACCATGCATATCCATGCCGACTTTACCAATAAAAGCAGGTGTTCCCCCAAGGCGCCGAATGGCGACACAAACGTTAGCGGGTGCACCACCGGGATGTTGGGCAAAAAGGGCGGCATTTGATTCGTTGTTCCCTTCGCGGGTAAAGTCGATTAAAATTTCTCCAAATGAAGTGATATCGGTTTTCATATTCATTGTATTTCCTTTTATATTTTATTTAAACGATTGGATAGGTATCGTGAATTTTTATTGGGATCGGTTCCTTAATATTGTAACCGATAGAGAAGATAAGTTTAAGCCAATGTTGGGTCTTCTTTATCCACTTTTTCGCGAATTTCAAAATGATCATAGCTATAGAAATCGATATCCATGCCCAGATCACTGCTTAAACGCATTTCGGTTTCACCATCGAATAATTGGGTTGTGAGCGCATATTCCCCTTTGTTAATGAATATTTCTAGAGAACTTGTATCAGACCAAATCGATAAAGAATCAATCGTATCGATTTCAATATGACGAGAGCTTCTGCCATAGCCTGAAGAACCTAAAGCCAAGGTGAACAGTTTTCCATCATACGTGATTGTACAATCTTTGCGAAGGTGGAGTGTCCAAGCGTTGCCTTGGGGTCTGATTTGTAGCTCACAGACCACTGAGCCAGGTGTATAGATGGTGTTTTCTTGGATGTCGAAATGAATGTGTTTATTGCGTAGCCCTTCAATTTCTGAAATTGGATATTGAAAAATCTTATTTTGATGCAAAGTTAATAAGCGGGGTAAAGTGAGCGCGTGTTGCCAGTTTTGTTGAATCGTAGGTTTTGTGTAATCCACATCGGGAAGTCCCATCCAACCAATCAAAATTCGCCGTCCTGCTTGATCGACAAATGATTGGGGAGCGTAGAAATCAAAACCATGATCTTGTTCGTGAAAGAGGTCGACTTGTTGGTCAATATCTAAATTACGATCGAGTTCAAAATATCCGTTTTGATATTTCGCTTCATAGTTGTAGCCAACTTGATCGACACCTTGCGGACAAGCAAACAAAAAGAGACGACCATCAAGTTCAACAAGATCAGGGCATTCCCACATATAGCCAAAGCGTTGGATAGGCGTGATCGTGGAAACGTGAGTCCAATCGTGTAAATTCGAACTTTTGAAAATTTCTGCTTGGCCACAAGAGTCTTTGGTTCGAGCCCCTACAACCATATAGTACGCGTGGTTGTAGGCAATCACTTTTGGATCGCGAACATGGCAAGACAAATTTTGCGGATAGTCTTTATTTTCAAGAAGAACTTCTTTTGGTGTGAAGTGGAAACCATCTTGGCTCATAGCGTGCATGACCCAATGAATACGACCGGAATTGATGTAATCATAATCGCCTTCTAATTTGTTATTTCCAGTATAGAACAGATGCATGATGTCATCTTGAATCAAAGCACTTCCGGAATAAGAACCTTTGAGGTCGCCAAAATGATCGGGCACAAAGGGGTCGTTTTCTTCTTGATAGTGGATGAAATCCTGGGTGGTGTAATGGCCCCAACCACGATGGTCCTGACCAGTGGGATTGCCTGGCGTGTATTGGTAGAAGATGTGGTAAGTATCATGAAATTGACATAAACCATTCGGATCATTAAGCCAACCAACAGGCGGCATTAGATGATAAGCAAGACGATTCGGGTCTGCTTTAACTTTATTGCGGTTTTCTTGAGTTTGGGGAGCTGTGAATTCTTGACGGACTTGGTTCATCGGTAATTCTCCTTAAGAGTAAATTTCAATAGATTGATCGCCATACAGTAAATAAGACTGTATGGCGTTTCAATCAAAATAGGGGGATCGAGAAATATTCCTATCGGGAAAGTTGGATTAATCGAGAGTGAGGACAAGTTGGCCAGCGCAAACTGGACTTGTGCTTACAGGGGTGGAAATTGGTTTATTTGTGATCACTACTGGTGTCTCAATGGATAAGCCAGCGGCTTTAATTTGTGCAAAGTCAACATGACCTAACAGTTGACCAGCTTGGACTTTATCGCCTTGTTGAACCGATATTTCAAACGGTTTTCCTTCAAGTGTGACTGTATCCATCCCAATATGGATCAGCAGTTGGGTACCATTTTCTGTTTGAATGCCAAGGGCATGGCGAGTAGGGAAGATAAAGGTGACTTCCCCAGTTACAGGAGAGTAAAAGTTGTTTTCAGTAGGAATGATCACAAAGCCATCTCCCATAGCTTTAGAAGCAAATGCTTCATCATGACATTGATCGAGAGGTTTAACATCACCAACAAATGGGGCATAAATCGCATGATCTTGAGCTTGATCGATAACGATGGAAGGAACTTTGGCAGTTTGTGTTTCTTGTGATTCTTGGACTGCGACTTGTTTTTCTTTGCGTGCTTGGTGTTTTGTGAAAACTAAAGTCAGGATGAAAGATGTTGCCATGGAGAGGGCTAAACCGATAAAGAAGTTGAGCCAACTTTGAGGGGCAATGGAGATAAATCCAGGTAATCCAGCAGCACCAAGTGCTAATGCTAAAGTATGGGTTCCAGCAATCCATGCAGAACCAACAGCAGAACCGATAATTGCGGCATAGAATGGGTATTTCAATTTCAATGTGACCCCAAACATAGCGGGTTCAGTAATGCCGAGTAATGCAGATATACCAGATGCAGAGCAGATTGATTTCATCTTTTCATCTTTTGTCACTAACAATACCGCTAATACCGCAGCACCTTGAGCAACGTTATTCATTGAAGCGGTCGGAAAAATGAATGATCCACCAGTTGTTTGTGCCGCGGAAATCAATTGGGTTTCAATTGCGGAAAAAGAGTGGTGCATTCCAGTGATTGTAATAGGGGCATACAATAATCCAAAAATAGCGCCTCCAATAAATCCTAATGTGGAGTAAATCCAACTTAATCCATAAGCGAGCCAGTCACCGGCTATACGCATTGCAGGTCCGACAAATAAGAAGGTTAAGACGGACGTGATCAAGATAGATAAAAGAGGAGTTGTTAAGTTATCTAACCAACTAGGTGTGATTTTGCGTAAACGTTTTTCAATGTTGGCAAGAATCCAAGACACCACTAAGACAGGAAGAACAGTTCCTTGATAACCAATGGCTTGAACTTCTAAACCAAACCAGTTCCATGATGGAATTGTTTGGGCACCTGCTAATGCATAAGCATTTAATAATTCTGGGTGAACCATAATCATACCCATTGCGGCACCTAAATAAGGGTTTCCGCCAAATTTCTTTGTTGCAGAAATTCCAATTAATACAGGTAAGAATGTGAAAGGTGCGTTGGCACATAAGTTGATGAAGCTTGCAACGCCCGCAAATTCCGGCATGATTTCAATTAAAGATTTACCGGTAACGAATAAACCCTCTGCGGTTAAAACGTTGTTTAATCCCATCAATAAACCACCAGCAACAATGGCAGGGATGATTGGAACGAAAATATCTGAGAGCACTTTGACAAAGCGCATGATCGGATTTCCTTCTTTAGATTCATTTGGTTCTTCAACTTGAACGTGTGTGGATAAGTGAGCTTGTTTTAAGACTTCGTCAGTTACGAGATTCACAGTTCCGGAACCGAGTATGATTTGATATTGATCGTTTGCTAAAAATACGCCTTTAACTTGATCGATATCTGTGATTTTGTCTTCATTGACTTTGTTGTAGTCTTTTAGACGCAGACGTAAACGGGTAGCGCAATGTACGGCAGAAAGAATATTCTCTTGACCGCCAACATTTTGAATGATGCTTTTTGCGATTTTCGAGTAGTCCATATGTTCTCCTTGTTTTTTTCTCTTTTCTGAGTGAGTTCTGATGAAATTAGTTATGGAACCGATTTCACAATCAAAGTATAGTATGGAACCGGTACCGTGTCAACGTTCAAAAATAAAAAATATTAAAAGTTAAAATCTTCAATTATTTGGAATATTAAAGTGTTTGCCCGTTAATAACTCGATAAATTGATGTGGGAACGGTTCTATAATTGTTTCGAAATGAAAATATAGAGCTAAGATCTATCCTCTTGAATAAAAAATGAGTCTGTCTTGTAAGCGACATAATAAAACGGGCGTGAATGTTGACGAGTCAACAAAGTGGAAATACACTTAATTTATGGATCAAACAGAAAAGTTTTTACATTTTTTCGCGACGATCAATACCTTAAATCGCCAGATCAACCGTTTTAAATCGTTCTATATGGAGAAAAAAGGCTTAAAAGGTGCAGACTTATCTGTGCTTTTAGCACTCAACAAGGCAGAAAACGGTTATCGTTTTGATGAATGTTGTCAGATCGTGCGAATGGATAAAGCGTTGATTTCTCGTTCTTTAAAACACTTAAAAGAACAAGATCTTTTAGTGATTGAAGGAGAAACAACCTATAAAGTTCGTTTTAAGTTGAGTACAAAAGGAAAGCAATTAACGAGCTATCTTGAACAAGAAGCATCAACCATTTTTGAAAAAGCGCATCTTGCGATCGATGAAGAAGAATGGGCGGTATTTTATGCGTTTTGTTCCACTCTTTCTCAAGAAATCGAGACTCAGATGAAAGAAAAAATCGAAACCTCTAAAGCATAAGCAGCCCAATAAGATAAACAAAAACAAAGAAAAGAACAGGAGATAGAATATGATTTGGATTGTTGCAGATAGTGCGCAAGAATTAAAAACCGATCGCGAGAATGGATTCATTGTTGCAGATTTAACGATTAATGCGGATGGAATACCGTTTCAACCAGGATTTACAGCCGAAGAGTTCTATGCAAAAATGGAAGAAAAAGGCGTTGTTATCAAATCTAGCCAAGTAGCTCCAGCGGTTTATATGGATATTTTTGAAAAAATTCTCAAAAATCCTGAAGATGAAGTGATTTACATTTCCTTAGCCGCAAAATTGTCTGGTACATACAACTCGGCACATCTTGCAGCGAGTGGACTGGATGCTGATCGTATCCATATTGTGGATTCAGGGACAGTATGTTTTTCCATTACATTACTTGTTGAAGAAGCTTTTGAATTACGGAAACAAGGAAAATCCGCCAAAGAAATTGCGGCTATTTTAGAAGAAGATGCTAAAAAAGTTCGCTTTATCGGAATTGTGCCAACACTTGAATATTTAAAACGGGGCGGACGCATCTCGGCTGCAACGGCCGCGATTGGCGATATGGTTGGAATTAAACCTTTATTATCCGTCATGGATGGAGTTGTCGGCATTCCGAAAAAAGTTAGAGGATTGAAAAAAGCCTATAACAGTTTGCCTCGCCTTGCGAGTGAATGGGGAATCGATTTAGATCGTCCAGTGATCTTTGGTTATACCGGCTTAGATCCAGAACCAGGTCATATTTTGAAAGAGGCGTTTGATAAACAGCTGGATCATCAATTTCCAGAACGAATCATGCCAGCAAGTTTTGTTTTGGCTACACACACCGGACCAAATAGTGCGGGTGTCGGCTTTTTTATAAAATAAAATAGATGACGAAAACGTTTTGATTGAAGTGAAAACACGACAATCGAAACGTTTTTTTTGTGGGAAAGAGAAGGAGTTCAACATTATTGTTGATTGATCAACAATAATGTTGACAAGTCAACAAAACGTCAATAAACTGTCCCCAAGAACGAAAAAGGCGAATGAATGCCATAGGACAATAGATCACGCCAATCCATCAAGCCAAACGAAGTGATTTTGATATTTCGTTCATTATGTCAGTACAAAAGAAAAGTAGAATACCCCGCTTTGAATGAGAAGAGTGGAGTAGATCAACACAAAATACGAAACAGAACAGGAGATCAATATGATTTGGATCGTTGCCGATAGCGCACAAGAATTAAAAACAGACCGTGACAAAGGACTTGTCGTTGCTCCACTTGGCATCATTGCCAGTGGTGAGCCAATGGAAGAGGGGTTCACGAGTGAAGATTTTTACCGTACGCAACAACAGAAAGGGGTAACTCTGACAACAAGCCAAGTTTCCCCAGCGGTTTATATGGATATTTTTGAAGACTTACTCAAAAATCCCGAAGATGAAGTGATCGTGATTTCATTAGCTTCTGGACTATCAGGAAGTTATAACTCTGCTCGTTTAGCGAAAACGAGCGTAGATGAAAAACGCATTCATTTAATCGATTCCCAAACGATCAGTTTTCCGATGGTCTTACTTGTGCAAGAAGCTTTGAATTTACGGAATCAAGGAAAATCTGCCCAAGAAATTGTGGATATTTTAGAAGAAGATAAAAAGAAAGTTCGCCTTTTAGGCTTAGTTCCAACTTTGGAATACTTAAAACGCGGAGGCCGCATCTCAGCAGCAACTGCAGCAATTGGAGAACTTGCTGGAATTAAACCAATCCTGACTTTAGAAGAAGGAAAAATTGCGGTGCCATTAAAAGTTCGGGGGATGAAAAAAGCGTACAACAGTATGGCTAGACTGGCGAAAGAGTGGAATATCGATTTAGATCGTCCCGTGATATTTGGTTATACGGGTTTAGATTCACAACCAGCCCAAACCCTCAAAGAGGCTTTTGAAAATCAATTGGAAACAACATTCGCAACAGATTATATGGAAGGTTGTTATATTTTAGCAACGCACACTGGACCTGAAGGCGCAATCGCTGGCTTCTTTGTAAAATAAGAAAATCAATCGAAATTTAAACGTTTTGATGTTCCTTAACTGGAAAATTCAAAACGTTTTTTTTTGTATGCGAAAAAAGAAAATCTAAACAAAAATGAACAAGGGTATAGAGAAAATTAGCAAGAAATTGAAGATTTCTTTAATGAGATACGACGATTTATTATTGGGTTATTTGAACAATTGAAAGGGATAGTGACAAAACTGTATGGGACTTGAGTCTGGTCTATGTTACTATAATAAGCGCATTTTTAAGTTCATGAGGTGAAACATGAGACGATATACGAATCATCAATCAAAGACTGTGACAGTATTGTCTTGGATCTTTGTTCTTTTATTTATTGCGTCAGCCGGTTATATCGCATACCAAGCATTCCGATTGGAAATCTTCTCAACGATTCAACTAATTATCGGCTATGGCGTACTCGCTTTACTTTTAGTGTTATTCATTTGCTTGTTGTTAAAACGCTACTATCGCCATTGGATTAAAGGCGTGGTGATGGTCTTTACGTTTGCGCTGAGCTGCACTTGTGTATTAGGTGGTTACTACATGCAAAAAACAGGTGACTTCTTTGAATCGATTTCAACACCAACAGGCACAGCAGACAAACAAGATAAAGATGACCCTAATGCGGATACACTCAATTCCGCAGATGTCTTAAATCAAATGGCATTAAGTGTGACGACTTATGCGATGCAAGGAAGCAATATCCATCAACCTAGCGAATTAAATGGAACCGTAACAGGTGTAGTGACTGCTTTAGATGAACGCGGAACTAATGGTGCGCTTGAACAGTTGCGTAAAGCAGGGGCAACACCAGTCACACAAGAATATGAAAGTTCTTTTGCGCTTGTCGATGCTTTATATCGAGGCGAAGTCAATGCGATCATTTTGCCAGAACAATTCCACGAAGAATTATTGGAAGCCGCAAACGACTACAACCAATACAATGCCTTAACGACAATGACCAATAAAGTGGATCAATATATTTACTACGTTCCAGTTCCTGAAGAAATGAAAAACCCAGCGGATGATGTCATGGACATTACCCAAGAACCATTCACGGTTTTGATTTCAGGAAGCGATAGTTATGGGAACTTATCGACAATCAGCCGCTCTGATGTCAACATGCTCGTCAGTGTAAATCCAAAAACACATCAAGTGTTAATGATTTCTTTACCACGAGATTCCTATATCCCAGTCTCTTGTAAGAAAAATGAAACGGCGTGTGCAGCAATCGCAGGACAAAGCGATAAATTAACGCATACCGGTTGGTATGGAATTGGCACAACAGAATCCACAATTGAAGATTATCTGGGAATCGAAGTGAACTACACAGTTCGCGTCAACTTCTCTTCCTTAATCAATATCGTCGATGCCATTGGTGGAATTGATGTTTATGTTGAACCAGGATTAGAAGTTGAAACCTTCTATGCGAATGGTATGCCAGGCGTTCAAGCGGGGATGAACCATTTAGAAGGGGAAAGAGCCTTAGCCTTTGCGCGTGAACGTCATGCTTATTTGACCGGAGATAACCAACGAATTATCAACCAACAAATCGTGCTAAGAGCATTATTGGAAAAAATGATGTCTCCTACCATGGTTGTCAATTATCCAAACTTTATCCGTGCTTTATCCACAGCATTTACGACAAATATGAGCGGAACACAGATTAAAGAATTGATCGGATTAGAAATTTCCTCTTTCCCAAGCTGGAATATTCAAAGTTATGCGTTAAGCGGAGATTCAGCAACAGCATTCTGCCCAGCAATCGGATCTAACGCCTCTGTTTTGATGAACTACGCAGAAACAGTGACAAATGCCCAAACCTTTATTCAAGATTTATTCGAGGGCAAAACGATTGATGTCGCAAACCCATCCGGACAAACCACAGAGTCGAATACCCAGACGCCACAAACACCAGAAAACGCAGATCCAAATGTGAATCAAGGTGTAGAACAATATCCAACAGAACAGTATCCAGTGGAACAACCTCCTGTTCAAGAACCGGTAGAACAATATCCATATTACCCAGGCGAAGAACAAGAATTTGTAGAAGAGCCAATTTATGGCGAACAAGCTGGTTATTAAATCGTTGAACAAAGAATATTAATATAGAAAAAATCTTCATAAAAATAGAATCCCTTTTCGTAGACACTCGAAATAACGAATTCGAGTCGTCACGAAAAGGGATTTTTTTATGCCTAGAAAGCTCAAATGTTTTGCCAATCGAGATTCTAAGTGAGAAATAGAAAAATGATTTTTAGCTAAAAACCCCTAAATAATCGACAAAAATAAATTTTAAGGTGAATAAAAACTTTTTCTTTCACGCTGAATGTATACCTTTTGAGGCAAAGCTATAACACAAATTAGATAATATATTTCTAATACAACACTATAAAGATGAAATATAAACCGTATATATATATATATATATAACAGTGTTAGTGTTAGTATTTAATTGTTAATGGTTTTGAGTAATCAAAACAAAAAAATCCATTTAAAAAGACATTGATTTGAGAATACTTCGATCCAATGAAGATTTTTTATGGATAGAAAGAACATGAAGAAAAGGAACGATTAAAGAAAGGGGCTATTATGAAATCAAGAATGAATAAACTCATGTCATTATGCTTGGTTGCAATGATGGGTACTACTTTTATACCACAACCCATACAAGCAGAAGAAGTGGGTGAATTTGAAGAAGCAACAGTTGAATTCGAAGAAGCTACATTTGAAGAAGAAAAACAAAATGTCGAAGCAAGCCCAGAGAACTCAGTTACAGCTGACTTCGAGTATGAAGGATTGAAGTATAAAATCACTGATGAAAATAAAAAAGAAGTGGAAGTAATTGGGTTTGCGGATGGTTATCAGCCAACTGGATACACATTGGATATTCCAGATGTTGTTCGAAAACAAGATGAATCTGACGAAGATTACACGGTAACAAGCATAGGTGACAATGCTTTTAAAGACTGCCAATATTCCTCAATTAAAGAAATCAGATTACCTAGTAATTTAAGAATCGGTGAATCCGCATTTGAAGGATTCAAATCACTAGTTGATATCAATTTTTACTATTGCGTTAATTTAGAGATAGGTAAATCTGCTTTCAAAGATTGTACTGCGCTAAAGAATCTTAGTTTGCCTAAAGGACTTAAATCAATTGGCGAATCTGCATTTGCGGGTTGTACTAAACTTAATGACATTAGTTTCGCCCTTGACCAATATGAGGAACCTTCATTAATGAAACTAGAGACAATTGAAAATTCAGCGTTTGAAGGATGCACTTCGCTGTGGGATATTGACTTTAGCGAACTACAACATCTAACAACAATCGGTGAATCAGCTTTTGCTGGTTGCACCAAACTTGGACGTATTGAATTACCAGAAGGATTAACAACGATCGGTGATTTGGCATTTGCTTTGGGAAAAAGTACATCAGATAAAATGTCTCCACATCTGCGTTTTATCAACATTCCTTCTTCTGTAAAAACATTAGGATCAATCTTTGGAAATGAAAGTCCTTTTGGAATAGAGGATTACTTCGGACAAGTTAAAGAGGGTAAAGAAGTAGTATCGTTGGCTTTCCAAAGCAATGAGTTGCCTACAATGGAAGAAGGCTTCTTGAACACAATTGCGAAAGGAAATAATAAACCTGCTATATTTTTTCCGAATACGAAAGAAGCAATTCAAGCTTTTGCAGGAAAGGATTCTCCTTTTGTAGCAGCAGGACTTGTTAATCCTGATTATTTTGATTCATCCGTTGAACAAGAGTATGAGTCAATTCAAGTATGTCCAGAAAGTGTAGGCCATTCTCCAATTTATGACAACTTCCCGTATTATTACGGAGATGAAGCAAGCAAATCTACTGTACGAAAATTTACAAGTAGTAATGCTGAGGTGGCTAAAGCTGAAGCAAATGGTGCTTATAATTACGGAATTATTGAAGCTTATTCAAAAGGTGAAACAAACATTAGCTTTGTCAATGTACTCAAGGGTCAAGAACTAGTATCTGACAATAACACATTCAAGGTTATCGTGGATCATGAATATGTATGGCAGATTACAAGTTTCCCAGACTTCTTTAAGTCAGGATCTATGTATCAAAAATGTGAGGGAGGCTGTGGTAAGAAGAACGAGCCAATAAAAATTCCATCATATTTAAAATTATTAGAGGGTCTAATTGATCTTGATGATTTTGATTTTGATGATTTTGATGATTTGCCTTCAATTATTATGGGAATCAATGAAGATCAAGAATTTAAATCGAATTCAACTTATGAAGTGAAGAATGAAAGTCTTGAATTGATTCCTTATCCATTAAAAGATCAAGAGATGGATTTTGAACAATATGAGTGCAGTGTAACAAGTTCTAATCCTAGCGTTGCAACAGCAAAAATTGATGAACAGGGAAAAGTTGTTGTTAAGACTGTAGGTAAAGGACAAGCAAAAATCACTACGTCTTATACAAAAAAAGAAGAAACTCCAGCAGTGATGAATGAAAGTGGATTTATCAATGAAGTAGCTCCTAATACTGAACTAGAAGGTACATTTGTTATGAATGTAGTTGAATCTGAAGATGACATTCCAACAGGTGGCGGATCCGGAGGAGGATCTACAGGTGGTTCTGGTGGATCTTCAACTGGCGGAGGCTCCACAGGTGGTTCAACGAGTGGTGGATCTTCAACAGATTCTAATGCGCCAACACAACAAGTAGAAAATGCTGTATATCGTGCTTATAATCCATATAATGGTGAACATCTCTATACAACAAACTATGGTGAGTTTAAAGTCATTACTAAAAATGGATGGAATGATGAAGGAATTGCGTTTATGAGCGAATCCAAAGAAAAAGGACAAGCCGTATATCGCGTTTATAATCCAAATAGTGGATTGCATCATTACACAACGAATGTAAATGAAAAGAATGCTCTCGTGTCTTTAGGATGGAATGATGAAGGAGTAGCATTCTATACTTCAAAGAATCCAAAAGATACACCAGTTTATCGTGTTTATAATGGAAATGATGGAAACCATCATTACACGATGGATGCGAATGAAGCATTAGCCCTTATTTCCATGGGTTGGAAGAATGAAGGAATCGCGTTCTTAACTGCACCTATGAAATAAAAAATGATATAAAGCAATATAAAAATGAGAGGTCAACGATACGGATGTATCTAAAGATCTCTCATTTTATTTATTTTATTGGGGCATCTTAGTCCATTTTCATGAGAATGATTTTAAAGGGAAATTCAAGTTAAAGGGATGGATTGTTATCTAGAGCTTGATGGATGAGTTTGACATAAAACATGTTGCCATAGTCATAACGCCATCCGCCATTGGATTCGACCGCAATTGGATTGGGATAAGTCACAATACGACCGTTGCTGTGGATGCGTGAAAATTCTTCGGCTAATTCTTGGGTATGTTGTTTTCCGTGTTGGGCAACGAAATCTAAATAGCCACTTCCATAGTTATAGGCTTGATAAACGGCATCTTGATCAACACCGAGTAGTTCTGCTTTATCGAGTAATAATCGGTAGTAGCGAACCCCTTGGTCGATCGATTCATCGACGCCTAGCGAATTGGGTGGTAGTCCAGCCGATTCACTGGATTGAAAGACATCTTCACTTTGGCCATTGGACTCGACTTCAACAATGGCTTTGAGTTCATCGAGATGGTCCAAAATATCATATTGTAATGCGGCAGATTCGATCCGTTGATTTAATTCAAGAGGAGTTAAACCATGTGGGGCATTGGACTTTCGGGATTCCATGAAAAAAGTTAGGCCAAAAGAGAGCAGGACAATCAGGAGTAAAGGAATTAAAGAAAAGTGAGATTTTTTTGTCTGTTTAATCGACTCGCTTTGATCATAAGCAAGTTGTTTGGCTTGTTTATTTTGCAGGCGACGCTTTGCTTTATCATCTTCAGACATTCGCTGTCGTTTGACCATATTCAAATCTCCTTTCTTTTGTTTCATGCGTCTTTCTGTTTCAAAATAGGATCGTTTGCGATCAAAATTGTTGGGGTAAGAAGAGCACGATTATCATTGTAAACAAAGAAAATCAAAAAGAGATGAAAACTTTAAATTCTGACAGTTTTGTTGGTCATATGTATGATGATTTTTCATTGACTTGAAACGTGTTAGAATGTTAACAATCTGAAAAAACGATAGGAAAGGCTTATAGATGAAAAAATTGACAAAAAAATCAGCACTATGCATAAGCTGGATTATGCTATTTGTAGCATGCGCACTATCGATGTACGCGATGTTTAAAGGAGATCCTTTCATGCTTGTGATCTCGGCTATTTTCTTTGTGATTGGTTTTTTGACATTGAGACACTATATGTCATTGTAATCAGATCACAGACAAGTGAATAAATAGAACGAAAGGAGAATGTATGAAGCTCTTTCGAAAATACAAAACACTATGGATGGCAAGTTTTGTTGTGGTGCTTGCAATCTTATTTATTACGAACTTCTCTTACTTTGCTGAAGGGTTTAAATATGTTTTAAGCGCCTTTACGTCTTTAATGGGTGGTGTCGCTTTAGCGTTCATTTTGAACCTTATCATGGCTCCAGTAGAAGAAAAACTGAGAAATTGTAACGTGCGCTTTTTCGCAAAACGGGCACGAACATTTGCGATGCTTGTCGCGTTTTTAGTAGCCCTTTGTATCATTGCGCTGATCTTGTCGATCGTTATTCCAAACTTGATCAATGCGGTACAAATGTTGGCGCGTGAAGTTCCGCGTTATTTTCAAGAAATTCAAGCGGCTATTGATCAGTTGATGGTGAAATATCCAGAATTTAGTAAATGGCTAGGCAATATTGATTTGAACTGGCAAAAAACAACGGAAGCGATTTTAGGCTTTATCCTCAATGGAAATAGCGATAAAAACGTCGTCAATTCGACGATGAGTATTGTGTCAGGCGCAATTGGCGGCGTGGTGAACTTATTTGTTGTGGTCGTTTTTGCAACGTACATCTTGTCGGAAAAAGAACGCTTTATTAAAGCTTATTTCGTATTGACTGATTTATTCATGTCACAAGAAAAACGTGCTCATCTTACGCGTTCTTTGATGATTATCTACGAATCGTTTAAATCGTTTATTACCGGGGAAATTATAGAAGCTTGTATTTTAAGTACGATGTGTACTGTCGGCATGCTGATTTTACGATTGCCGTATGCCACGATGATTGGCGTTTTAGTGGGGGTCATCAATATGATTCCGATGGTCGGAGCATTTGTTGGTGGAGGTATTGGAGCCTTTATTATCTTTACGATTAGCCCGATGAAATGCTTGATCTTCTTAGTCTTCCTTTGCGTGATCCAACAAATCGAATCGAATATCTTCTTTCCAAGAGTCATTGGCAATAAAGTCGGTTTACCGGGAATTTATGTCATGATGACCATCGTTGTTGGCGGTTCATTGTTTGGTGTTTTTGGCATGGTGCTCGGTGTGCCATTAATGGCCTCGGTGTATAAAATCTTTAATAACTACTTAGCGGAAGTAAGACTACAAAAACAAGCGCAAAAAGAGCAAGAGAATCTGCAAGAAGCTAAAGAGCCAGACATAGATCAACCTATAGCAAGCCAAGATGAATTAGATCCTGAAGATGAAATACAAAGAGTGCTGATGAAGCAATAGGAACAAAATAATCTATGAGCAAAATAGAAGTGCTTATGATAAAGTTAATGTAAACTAATTTTAAAGAAAGAGAGATATTTATTATGGCAATTCGTCACGTTAAAAGTGTTGATGATTTTAAAGAAATCGTTGAATCCAATAATCAAGTTTTAGTCGACTTTTTTGCGACATGGTGCGGACCATGCAAAATGTTAGCCCCTGTTTTAGAAGGAGCAGCAACAAAATTAGAAGGCGATGTTGTGATCGCTAAAGTAGATATCGATGAAAACCAAGAACTCGCTAATGCATTCCGCGTTCAATCCGTTCCAACTTTAGTATTCTTCAAAGACAACAAAGCTGTTTTAGCAACTGCTGGTTACATGGATGAAGCTGGTTTGATGCGCTTTATCGACACTGCAAAAGAAAAATAAAAACGATTCAAAATCAATCATTCAACTCATTTAAAATCACAAAAAGGTCTTCGTCATTTGAACGCAATATGTTCGTTCTTTGATGAAGATCTTTTTTATTCAATTTATCGCAATGATCACTCAATTTGGAGCAATGAGTCCGATTGAAAGGCGAGTTTGATCTAGAATGATACATAGAGAATATCAATGAAATCCAAAAGATTAAGTAGGAGCCGTATATGGAAACAATCATCAAAGAAGAAGTGCAATCCATAAACGAAAGCACGAATGTTGATCCAATTCGGGATTATGGTGAAATTTTAGAACAACAAAAACGTTATTTTGAATCGGGCAAAACAATTTCTATTCCCGGAAGAAAAGTAGAGCTCGAATTATTAAAAGCAGCCATTCAACTGCATGAACAAGATATATTAGAAGCACTCAACGAAGATTTAGGAAAATCGTCTACTGAAGGCTATATGTCTGAAGTGGGTTTAACTTTAAGTGCAATCGATTGGCAAATTCGTCATTTGAAAAGTAATACGCAAGCGAAACATCATGTAACCCCTCTTCATCAATTAGTCTCAACAAGTCAAACGGTGCCCGTTCCTTATGGCAATGTGTTGATCATGGCCCCATGGAACTATCCGTTTTTATTGGTCATGGAACCTTTAGCCCAAGCCATTGCGGCAGGAAATACAGCGATTGTGAAAACAGGACATGCGGCCAAAGCGACCAATGCGGTAATTGAAAAGATCATTCAAATGATTTATCCTTCCGAATTTGTTTGTGTTGCACCAGGAGGAAGAGAAACGATTAGCCAACTTTTAGAATTAAAGTTTGATTATATTTTCTTCACCGGTGGAAAAGATCTCGGTTCTCTTGTTTACCAATCTGCCAGCAAGCATATGACGCCAGTGACCTTAGAATTAGGGGGCAAATCGCCAGTTGTCGTGGATGAAAGTGCCAATTTAGTTTTGGCAGCGAAACGCATCGTTTTTGGAAAATTTTTAAATGCGGGACAAACTTGCGTTGCGCCTGATTATGTGGTGGTTCATGAATCCGTTGTGCAACCATTTATGGCGGCTTTGAAACACGAAATTCAAAAACAATATCCCAATCCTTCTCGAATTGGAAAGATCATTAATGAAACACGATTTAAACATCTCATCTCTTTAGTCGATGAAAACAAAGTTGTGATTGGCGGGCGGGCGAGTGTGGAAACACTCCAAATTGAACCGACCGTTTTAGAAGGGGTAAGTTGGGACGATCCGATTATGCAAGAAGAAATATTCGGTCCGATTTTACCCGTTTTGACCTATCGTCAATTTAAACCTTTGATGCGAAAATTAGCCTCTTTACCGACACCTCTCGCATTTTATTTGTTCTCACGCAATGAGTTACATCAATCGTATATGAAATATGTCCAACCGTTTGGTGGGGGATGTATTAACGATACAGTTCTGCATATTTCGAGTGAACGCTTGCCTTTTGGAGGCATGGGCGCAAGTGGTATAGGCCAATATCATGGTCGTTGGGGATTTGAAACGTTCTCGCACACCAAAGGAATTTTAAATAAAGCATTATGGATCGATACGCCATTTCGCTATGCGAATCGCAAACGTTGGATGGCTAAGGCGATTCACAAAATCATGAAATAGAGTAGAGGGAGACTATCTGTGAGCCTCGCCCCTCTCATTGCACCGTACGTACGGTTCTCGTATACGGCGCTACAGCTTTACAGTTTTATTTCATG